>MGTD01000039.1:0-27771 GCA_001799285.1 Deltaproteobacteria bacterium RIFOXYD12_FULL_56_24 | reverse complement strand
CAGTGCCGTAGCTGCTAGGCAGAAGCCTGCGAAGTGTGCTGGTGCCCATGAGCAGGCTGATAACAACGCAGATGCGGTGCTGCTGGATAGTTACCGGCTTTACTGATCTGACTTGAGCACCGCCAGGAAGGCGCTCTGTGGAATCTCTACGTTGCCCACGGTTTTCATCCGCTTCTTGCCGGCCTTTTGTTTTTCCAGCAGTTTCCGCTTGCGGCTGATGTCGCCGCCGTAGCATTTCGCCAGCACGTCCTTGCGCAGGGCCGAGATGGTTTCCCGGCCGATGATGTTGCCGCCCACCGCCGCCTGGATGGCGATCTTGAACATCTGGCGCGGAATTTCCTCTTTCAGCTTTTCGCAGGCATGGAGCCCCCGTGCCCTGGCATTGTTGCGGTGCACCAGCTGGGAGAGCGCGTCCACCCGTTCGCTGTTCACCAGGATGTCCAGCTTGACCAGATCGCTTTCCCGGTAATCCATGAGATCATAATCAAAGGAGCCGTAGCCCTGGGTAATGGATTTTAGTCGGTCGTAGAAGTCGTAGATGATTTCCCCCAGGGGCAGCTCGCAGGTGAATTCTATCCGGCCGGGCATGGGGTAGTGGTAATGGGTGTTTTCTCCGCGCCGCTCCATGCACAGGGTCATTACCACCCCCATGTAACGTTCCGGGATGAGAATGGTCGCCTTGATAAAGGGCTCCTCGATGCGCTCGATGGTGGTTGGGTCCGGGTAGTGGGCCGGATTGTCCACCTCTTTCATGGCCCCGTCCTTGAGAAAGATCTTGTAGTTCACCGAAGGCACGGTGAGGATCAGCGAGAGGTCGAACTCCCGCTCCAGCCGTTCCTGGACCACCTCCAGGTGGAGCAACCCCAGGAAGCCGCAGCGGAAACCGAAGCCCAGCGCGGTGGAGGCGTCCTTCTGAAAGGAGAGGGAGGCGTCGTTCAAGGTGAGTTTTTCCAGGGCCGTGGCCAGGATCTCGTAATCGTCGGTGGACACGGGATAGATGGAGGAAAATACCACCTGCTTGATTTCCTGGAATCCAGGTAAGGGCTTGGCGCAGGGACGGTCCTTCAGGGTGATGGTGTCTCCGGGCCTGGTGTCGGTGATGTTTTTGATCCCGGCGATGATGTAGCCGACCTGGCCTGCGCGCAGTTCTTGCTGTGGTTCGCGGGTCAGGCGGAAAAATCCGACCTCTTCGACCCGGTAGGCGGCGTTGTTGGCCATGAAGAGCATGGTGTCTCCGGCCTTGATCCGTCCTTCGAAAATGCGGCAGGAGATGATGGTCCCCCGGAACGGGTCGTAGAAGGCGTCAAAGATCAGGGCTTCCAGGGGTTTTTCCGGGTCGCCCTTGGGCGGGGGCAGGAGATTGACCACCGCCTCCAGCACCGCCTCGACGCCCAGGCCGGTTTTTGCCGAACAGAGCTGGATATGGTCGGCATCCAGGCCGAGGTCTTCCTCGATTTGGTGGGCAACCCCCTCCGGATCGGCGGAGGGGAGATCGATTTTGTTGATGACCGGGATTATTTCCAGGTTGTGTTCCATGGCCAGGTAGAGGTTGGCCAGGGTTTGGGCTTCAATGCCCTGGGCCGCATCCACAAGCAGCAACGCCCCTTCGCAGGAGGCCAGGGCTCTGGAGACCTCATAACTGAAATCCACATGGCCAGGGGTATCAACGAGATTAAGGATGTAGTCCTGGCCGTTCTTGGCCCGGTACGGAAGGCAGATCGCCTGGCTTTTGATGGTTATCCCCCGCTCCCGCTCAATGTCCATGCTGTCGAGAAGTTGATCGTGGAACTGGCGGTCGGTAACCATACCGCACAACTGGATAAAGCGGTCGGCCAGGGTGGATTTTCCGTGATCGATATGGGCGATTATGCTGAAATTTCTGATATTTTTCATGGATGATCCGGGAGGTCCTGTTTTTTGGTAAGGCTCTTATCGTACTGTATCAGAAACATGCAAGTATGCGGAAAAATGTGCTGATTCCACAGAAGTGGCTATCTATCATAAAAAGATAGCCTTGCAAAGGCAATTCTAAAATGTCCCTGTCCCTCCCTGGAAAGAGATTGACCTTTGGCGCTGTTCTAATAATAATGGCCTCCATGAAAGAAGATCCGGAACTCCTTGTAATAGCCGATGATGATGAGCAGGGAATGCTGCATCCCCTCGTCGCCCTGTCGGATGATGACCATCTCCCGGCCTTGGGCAATGCTGGGCTGCATCGCTATCTGCAGGAAATCAGCCAGTACAAGCTTATGAGCCGCGAAGAGACCGATGAGCTGGCCCGGCATTTCCAGGAAACCGGCGATCCGGAGGCGGCTTACCAACTGGTGACCGCCAATCTGCGGCTGGTGGTCAAGGTGGCCATGGATTTCCAGAAATACTGGATGCAGAACTTTCTTGATCTCATTCAGGAAGGCAATGTCGGCCTGGTGCAGGCGGTGAAGAAATTCGACCCCTACCGGCAGGTGAAGTTTTCCTACTATGCTGCCTACTGGATCAGGGCTTATATCCTTAAGTTCATTATGGATAACTGGCGGCTGGTAAAGATCGGCACCACCCAGGCCCAGCGCAAACTTTTTTTCAGCTTGAATAAAGAGAAAAAACTGCTAGAATCGCAAGGCTTTGCCCCCGAGGTCAAGTTGCTGGCCCAACGCCTCAATGTCAAGGAAAGTGAAATCATTGAGATGAGCCAGCGCATGGACAACTGGGATGTTTCCCTGGAAAGTCCGGTGCGGGAAGGTTCCGATGAGGAACAGAAGAATTTTCTGCCCATGCTGGGGCCTACCGTGGAAGAACGGGTGGCGGAAAAGGAAGTACAGGAATGGATGGCAGAGGCTCTGGATAAACTGCGCGAGACCCTGAACGAGAAGGAAAATGCCATCCTGACCAACCGGTTGCTGAGCGACGAGCCTCTAACCCTGCAGGATATTGCTGACAAGTTTGACATTTCCCGGGAACGGGTCCGGCAGATAGAAGTCAATCTCCTGAAAAAGATGCGGGTATATTTTGAAAAGGAAGTTCCAGATATCAAGGATTTCCTTGCTGAATTCCTCAACCCCTGGCGCTCCTGATAGATAACTGTCCAGCAGCACCGCATCTGCGTTGTCATCGGTCTGCTCATGTGCACCAGCACACTTCGCAGGCCTCTTCCTAGCAGCTACGGCACTGCTGAACAGTTACCTTTTTATACCCAAAGGGCATAAGTTTCGTTTGAGCAGGCAAGCTGCTCAACTCAGCTTTAACCTTTGCCAACTTTTCCGGCTTCGAGCTGGATAGTTATGGTTATTTTACCCGCCGTCCTTGGCGATACCTGGAAAAGAACATATATGCGAGTTCCTCTCTTAGATTTGCATGGCCAGATGGCTCCCCTGCGCGAGGAAATTCTTGCCGCAGTGACCGAGGTCATTGATTCGACCCAGTACATTCTCGGCCCCAAGGTCGAACAGTTCGAGAAAAAAATCGCAGTCTATTGCGGCTCCAGTCACGGGGTCGGGGTGGCCAGCGGCACCGATGCCCTGCTGGCCGCGCTCATGGTTTTGGGTATTGGGCCAGGCGATGCGGTCTTGACCACGCCTTATTCTTTCTTCGCCACCATGGGCTGCATCCTCAGACTTGGCGCAAGGCCGGTTTTTGCCGATATCGATCCGGTGACTTACAATATCGATCCGAAGCGAATGGCGGAGGCCCTGGCCCAAGATGCTCGGGCTGAGAAGCGGATCAAGGCGATCATCCCGGTGCATCTCTACGGCCAATGCGCGGATATGGGGGCGATTCTTGCCCTGGCCGGAGAGTATAAACTGCCGGTGGTGGAGGATGCCGCCCAGGCCATCGGCGCCGTGTATCCCATGCAGAGTGACGGTCAGACAGTCTGGCATCGGGCAGGATCCATGGGGGAGGCAGGCTGCTTTTCTTTTTTCCCCAGCAAGAATCTCGGCGGCATCGGCGATGGCGGGCTGATTACTTGCAACGACCCTGAGCTGGCCGAGCGGCTCAGGATAATCAGGGTGCATGGCGGCGCACCCAAGTATCACCATGGGGTGGTGGGGGGGAATTTCCGCATTGATCCCATCCAGACCGTGGTTCTGGAGATTAAACTTGCCCGCCTGCCAGAGTGGCACAGGGCAAGGCGACGCAATGCCGCAAACTATCGCAGTCTATTCGCGCAAACCGGGTTGCTTGAAAACGGCGCAATTTCTCTGCCCGTAGCGGTGTACCAGGCTGAGGGGGCGACGGTCGGAGATGGGTGCGACTACCATATCTACAACCAGTTTGTCATTCGGGCCAGGGATCGGGACGGGTTGCTCCAGCATCTTCAGAACAACGAAGTCGGGGCGGAGATATATTATCCCATCCCCCTTCACCGGCAGGGATGTCTTGCCGGTCTCGGCTATGAAGAGGCTTGTTTTCCGGAAGCGGAGCGGGCGGCGCTGGAAACCCTGGCGTTGCCGATTTTCCCCGAACTTACTAGTGAGATGCAGTCTTTTGTAGTTGAGAAGATCGCCGAATTTTATACAAAGTAGACTAGTTTTTTTCAGCATTTTAAACTGGTCCTTTTCACGGTTACCAAAAGGACATCTCTGCTGATGCTTATCAGATTTCCCGTCTTCCCGCACCCTGTGCCTCTTACAGCTGTCCCGCGAGCGAGAACCCTCGCCCTCGTTTTCCCCCCTGTCTTTTTTCTGCTTTCCTGTCTTCTCCTTGCGTCGCCGGGACATGCTGCCGACCATTCTACCTCTCTGCCGAGCAAGCAGGCTGTTCCGGCGCGAACCATCCAGCTCAAGGAGGACAAGGATGTCGCCTGGAAGGCTCTATGGGATAAGGGGCGGGAGCTGGTGCGCAACGGCAGGCTTGCTGAAGCGGCCCCTGTTTACGAGGCGTTACTGGGCATGCGGGAGGGACTCGAGCTTGCCCGTTGGGAGCTGGTCACCATTCTCCTGCAACTGAAAAGACAGGAGAGCGCCCTTCCCCATCTTGAGTTGCTGGTTGAGGCGGATCCCCGGAACTTCCAATATCTGCTGGCCTTGGCCGAGGCAAGCAGGGTGCAGGGCAATAGTGCCCGGGCGGTGGAGTCGTACAAAAAGATTCTTCAGCGTGAGCCGGACAATCTCCAAGCTTTGCGGGGTGCGGCTTCCGCGCTTTTTGCCCAGCAGAAGAAGGGTGAAGCAGCGGCCATGCTGGAAATCCTGCTCCAGCGGGAGCCGACTCGACTCGCGTTGCGGGAAGAGTTGGCCAACCTTTATTATGAGATGGGTTCTTTCGACAAGGCCAGGGGCCATTTAATCGTTCTGGCCAGGGGAAATCAGGCCGATCCGGCAATTCTGCTCAAGACGGCCCAGGCCTATGATAGATCAGGGTTTGAGAGCCAGGCGGTGGAGTACTGGCAGCGGCTGGCGCGCATCTCCCAGAGCCCCGAGGCCAAAGAACGCTTGACCACCTATTATCTCAAGGGCGGCAAGGCAGAGGAGGCCCTGGTCCATCTGGGCCCTCTTCTGGAGAAAGAGCCATCATCCCTCAAACTTCTCAAGCGCCTCGGCCAGATCTATTACAGCCTTTCTCGCTTTCCTGAGGCTCTGTCCTGTTTTGAACGGTATATTTTTCTCAGGCCCGAGGATAAAGGGGTGCTTTGGCAGATGATAGACCTTCGCGCTTCTCTGGGAAACACAGCGGAGGTGGCGGCTCTGGGGCGGAGCATCGGCCCTGAACCGGTGTCGAACCTTGGGAGGCTTGAGCGCGGCGCCGGGCTGTATGAGGCCGGCGGCGAGTATCGGGAGGCGGTCGCCCTTTATGATCTGATTCTGACCGTTACTCCTGAAGATACAAAGATCCTGGCCAAGCGGGCCAAGGCGCTTCTGGCGGGCGGCAAGGACGAGGAAGCCGATGTTATGTGGGCGCAGCTGGAGGCTCGGCAAAAGCTTCTCGAAGTGCTGGAAATCCTTTTCAGAATGGAGCCCGAAAACAAAACGGTTCTTGGAAAACTGGCCCGGATCTACCTTGAGCGCGGGGAACTGCCCAAAAGCCTGGAGATGTTTTCCCGACTGGAAGCCCTCGGGGTTAGGACGCCTGAGGTTCTTGTCGGGCAGGCCTCGCTGTATGAACGGCTCAAGTGGCCAGCCAAGGCTCTCTCTGTGTATGAGCAGCTTCTGGACGGGGCTGATGAAACAGGGATGTTCAGACTGCGCTGTCTTCAGCTGGCAGGGGGGCTCGGTCTGCTCAGGAAAACTCAGGTTCACCTGGCCCGGCTCCAGGAAAAATTCCCCGGGTTGTCCGAATCTCCCCATACCAGGCTGCTTATCGCCAAGGCCCTGACCGAGACCGCTGCTTATGGGGCAGCCAGGGAATACTATGCCGGCATGCTCGCCAGCCCCAAGCCGGACGGGGCACTGGTTATGGCGGCTTTTTTCGCCATGGCCGAGATTCACCGGCAGAGCGGCCTTCCCTATGAGGCGGAGCAGGTTCTGCGGCAGGCCTATCTCCATGATCCGCAGGACAAGGCGGTTTTGGGCCGCTTATTTGCCTTGGCCCTTGAGGAAAAGCATTTTGCCGAGGCCGAGGTCTGGCTTGAACGGCTGAGGCAGCAAGAGAGCAAGCGGCGGGATAGCGAAACTTTTCCGCGGCTTGGAGTTCTGGAAAATAAAGCCCTGGATTTCAGGCTGCTGCGGGCAAGGCTGCTGGCGGCTGACGGCAAAACCAGGGATGCGGTCAAGGTTCTGAGGCAGCTGGCCGGAGAATTGCTGAAAACAGCAGGGAACGAGCTGCCTCCGCCGTCAGCGATGCTGCGGCGGGAGGTTGATCTGCTGCTCGCCCGGCTGTTGTTTGCAGAGGGACTTTATGTCGAGGCCGAGCAGATTGCAGGGTCTTTGTCGGACCAGTGCGGCGGTCCCGAGGCGGACCTGCTTCTGCTGCGCCTTTACCACGCCCAAGGAAAGGGCGAGGCGGAAAAGGTACTCTTCGCGCGGATGCAGGCTGAATTCACCCAAGACCAAGGTCTGGTTCTTGAGCTTCTGCAGGCCATGAAAGAGGATGGGCTGCAGGAGACCAGGATCGCAGAGCTGGACGAGATTGCAGCGCTGGCCGGCAAGCAGTATCCCGAATCCGTGACAATCCGTACTTTGTCTGCCTTGGCCTTGGAGGCCAAGGGCGGAAACGGTGCACCCCTTGAGCTTTGGCAGGGGTTGGTCAGAGATTTTCCCGAGCAGGAGTTTGCTGCTGCGCATCTTGCCAAACAGCTTTTTAACCGGGGCCGTTTTGCCGAGGCCAAGGCGTTGGCAGAAAGCTTTCCGCGGATTTCGCCGCGGCCGGACATGGTCCTGCTCAAGGCGCGGATTCTCTGGGCAGAGCATGACTGGGAAAAGGCCGTGGCCGAGTACGACGCTTTCCTCAAACCCTCGGTGGCGGACAGCGTCGTGGTCCGGGGAAGGGAATTGGGGGTGGTCTTGCCCAGCGCTGAGGAGCCTGATCTCTGGATGCGGTTGACCGTTGCCGAGGTTGACAGGCAAACGATGGTTGATGCGCTGATGGAGCCTGGGGCCATGCTGGAATCAGGGCCTGAGGCTATGGCGCTTAACCGGCTGGCGGTTCCGCTTTACGCCAGATACCGCTGGCACAAGCAGTTTGCCCTGGAAAAGGCCGCAAGAAGGGCGGTGATGCAGCGTGAGTATCTGGCTGCGGCAAGGTATTTTCGTGTCTTGCTGCGGGAATATCCAGCGGACGCCTCTCTGCAGTTTGATCTTGCCGGGATTTACAGCAGATTCGGGCAGCTGGGCCATGAGGCGGCCCTTTATGAGGAGATAGACGGGGCTTGGGTAGATTTCCCAGGGCTGGCTGAGGCCAGGCAACGAAACGAGTTGAAGCGCCGGCCCAGGGCCGCTCTGGGGTATGGCTATCTCCGGGAGGAGGGTCGGGGGGGCTATAAGGCGATCAGGAAGAGCTGGGAAGGAGCCAGCCTGCAATCCTCGCCCTATCTGCAGCACGACCTGGAGGTGAATCTTGCCCGGCTCGATTATCAGAACCCTGACGGCCCCGGGAAAACCAGGGGAACCCGGGCCCTTGTTTCCTATGCGGCCAATATCAACGAGCAGTTAAGCCTGCGCGGCGGGGCGGGGGCCGAGCTGCTGCAAGGCGGCCAACCCGACACCACTCTTCTGGCGCTGGCTGCGGAGGGTCGCCTGGGAGATCGGCTGACCGGCATTTTTTCCTATGGCCGTGATGTCGTGCATGACACCCTTGCCAGCCTGGGACGGAATGTCGTGCAGCAGGATTACAAGGCGAATTTTGTCCTGGACATGCTTCCCAGCGTTCAGGCGGGGGGGGGAGGACTTTACGCCAGCTTTTCCGACGACAATACCATGAAGGGCTATGATTTATGGGCCGCTTACCTGATTTTCTTTGAGCCGGCTTTTTTGAAGTTCGGTTATGCCTACGATTTTAAGGATACCGCGGAAGGAAGGGGTGGCGGGCCCATGCAGCCGGATGGGTTTACCGCTTTTGACCATCCGTACTGGACGCCGATGAATTACTGGCAGAACCGTTTCAGCGTATATTTCAAGCACCAGCTCTCCGATGATCAGTTCCGGCGCGGAGTTCCCCGGTACTACGACCTTGAATATGCGCTTGTCTATGATGAAATGGGTTATGCCATGCAGACCTTCAAGGGGGGCTTTTTTGTGGAGTATACCACGCGGGTCATTTTTTCCGCCACGACCGAGCTTACCTCCGGTCCTGACTACCGGGCCAAGGAGTTTTTTCTTTCGGCTGTTTACCGCTGGTAGATCCTGATTTTCGTCATGCTCTTTCCCTTGCATTCTTTTTTTCTCTATGCTAATTGAAGGTCTTGTTGTTGTCCCGTTGCTCCGTATCTCGGAGTGTCTCGCTCAGAGGATTTGTCGAAAAGATTCCTGCCGTTTTGGCCGGGGCAATCACCGCTGTGATTGCCCCGGCCAAAACGGCCATTTTTTTATGAGCTATTGTCTCGTAAGGAGGGTGTTATGGTTGTGCGTATTCCCATGTCTCAGGAGGGAAATACCAGATTGCGTCAGGAGCTGGACCGGCTGTTGAAAAAAGAGCGGCCTGCGGTTATTGAGGCGATTGAGACAGCGCGGGGGCACGGCGATTTGAAGGAGAATGCCGAATACCATGCGGCCAAGGAACGTCAGTCGCACATCGAAGGCCGGATCATGGAGCTCAAGGACAAGCTCAGCAGGGCCGAGGTTATTGACTGCACGAATGTTAACTGTTCCCGTGTGGTTTTCGGCACGGTCGTCTCCCTTGTCGATCTGGATACGGAGGAAGAGGTGCGCTATCAACTCCTGGGGCCGGAAGAAGCGGACGTGAGCAAGGGCAGCATTTCCGTGCTTTCCCCGATTGGCCGGGCAATGATCGGGAAAAGCGTGGGTGACGAGATAACCGTGAAGACCCCGGGCGGGGTACGGCAGCTGGAGGTTATGGATATCAAGCCTCCGGAGCTGGCTTGAGCTGTAACCATTCAGCAGCACCGCATCTGCTTTGTCATCGGCCCGCTCATGTGCAGCAGCCACTTCGCAGACCTCTTTCGCGTTTCTGCGGCACTGCTGAACGGTTACGAAGAATCAGGCCTGGGCTTCAGCCATAATCCCGGAAATGAAGATATCGCTGATCTGTTGGGCCGCTTCGGTAATGGTATAGTGGTGGTCCGGCGAAAGAACCCAGAGCCTGGATGTCTCATCCAGCGCCCCGAAGAAAGCCCGCTTGAATACGCCCGGCAGGAGGCTCTTTCGGAACACCCCCTCTTCCTGGCCCTTGTGGATGATGGCCGATACCACATCCACATATTCAATAAACTTCGTGTTTCTGTACTCCTTCATAAATTTGTTGCTCTGGCGCAGCTCCATCTGCAGGACCTCGGCCAGTTCTTTATGCTCTCCCATGAGCTGCATATGGTGCAGGGCGAAAATATGGAGCATCTTCCGAGGGTCGCTCTCTTTTTCCAGGAGAAGCTTGACCTCGAGAATGATCTTGCCGATTTCTTCCTCGAACAATGAAATGAGGATGTCGTATTTGTTGTTGAAGTAGAGATAGATGGTCCCATCGGCAACCTGGGCTTCCTTGGCGATGTCGGAAATGCGGGCGCTGAAAAAACCTTTTCTGGCAAAAACGGTGATGGCCGCTTCGATAATCTTTGAATGTTTGTCCGATGTTCTCATGGATTTACGCAGGATAAGCAGGGGTTGAGAGTCTAGCTTGTTATTTTGTGAATGTGTACTCATTCATTTTGGAGCTATAGTAGCGAGAGAGATGGGCGAGTGTCAAGGCAAAAATTTTTCTCGCCCCGCGCGATAAATTTTCCGCTCAGGGGAAGGAGGTTGTTTGGCGGTGGCGGAAAAGGCCGGACCGTAGCGTCACTGCCTCTCTGCTGCTTTGCTTACGGCGCCCTATGCCCGCTATGGGTATTCAGCAACCGAGATTATTTCAGGTTAGCGGTTTAATCCTTTCTTGCCCGGCGTTTTTGGGGTAAAGTGTCTCACTTCGTTTTGGGTCATTTGCCAATGACTCCAAGGGGATAGTAACTATCCAGCTCAAGGCCGGAAACGAACAAAAACAACCCAAACCGTAACTAGTGTTCATCCGTAAACTCTCTTCCCAGATGAACACGGTCAGCTGTCAGCAATCAGCTTTCAGCTTAACGAGCTTACTTGATTAAGTTTTTAGCTGACCGCTGATAGTATCTAGCAGGAAACATAGTTTCAGGATGGACACTAACTACCCAGCAGTGGTGTACACCCAAAGGGCATAAGTTTCGTTTGCTTATCGCAAAAGAAGCCGAGGAGATTTTTGATGAAAATTTTAGTTGTTGGTTCAGGGGGCAGGGAGCATGCCTTGGTCTGGAAATTGCGGCAGAGCCCCAGGGTAACGAAGATTTTTTGCGCTCCGGGCAATGCCGGAATCAGCTCCCTGGCAACCTGCCTTAAGCTCAGCGCCACCGATATTGAGGCGCTGGCTGATTTTGCTGAAACGGAAGGGATTGCTCTCACCGTGGTTGGGCCGGAAGTTCCCCTTTCCTTGGGAATCGTTGATTATTTTGAAGAAAAAGGGCTGCGGGTCTTTGGCCCCCGGCGCAACGCGGCCACTCTTGAAGGCAGCAAGGTCTTCATGAAAGATCTGCTGGAAAAATATCATATCCCTTCCGCTTTTTACGCGACCTTCACGGACAGGGAGGAGGCGCTCCGCTATGTGGAAAAGCAGGCCGCGCCGCTGGTGGTCAAGACCGACGGCCTGGCTGCGGGCAAGGGCGTGGTGGTGGCCCAGACCATCGCCGAAGCCAAGGCGGCGGTGGATCTGTTCATGAAGGAGAAGGCCTTTGGCGAGGCAGGCAACCGGGTGGTGATCGAGGAGTTTCTTCGCGGCGAAGAGGCTTCTTTTTTGGCCTTCACCGATGGGGAAACGGTGCTGCCCCTGCCGACCTCCCAGGACCATAAGGCGATTTTTGATGGCGATCAGGGCCCGAACACCGGCGGTATGGGTGCTTATTCCCCGGCCCCGGTGGTGACTGAAGCCCTGCACCGGCAGGTCATGGAAACGGTGATGCTCCCGACGGTCAAGGGGTTGGCTGCGGAAGGTTGTCCGTACAAGGGTGTGCTTTATGCCGGCCTGATGATCGACCAGGGGGTGATCAGGGTGCTGGAGTTCAACTGCCGGTTCGGAGACCCCGAGGCGCAGCCTCTGCTCATGCGGCTGAAAACCGATCTGGTGGAGGTCATGGAGGCGGTGATCGAGGGCCGTCTGGCCGAGATCTCTCTGGAGATAGACCCGCGTCCCACGGTCTGTGTGGTAATGGCGGCCGGGGGCTATCCCGGGAAGTATGAAAACGGCAAGGCCATTCAGGGCCTGGCCAAGGCGGGAGAGCATAAGGACGTGGTGGTCTTTCACGCCGGCACTGCACTCCAGGGAGAGACGGTGGTCACCAACGGCGGCCGGGTGCTGGGCGTTACCGCCATCGGCGAAACGGTGCAGGAGGCCATTGCCAAAGCCTACAAGGCGGCGGCAGAGATCAGCTGGGACGGCTGTTATTACCGCAAGGATATCGGCCGTAAGGCCCTGGACCGAGTGTAAATCAGCACCGCAGCTGCGTTATCGGCGCTGCCGCCGATGATTGACAGTCATCGGTCTGCTCATGTGCACCAGCACACTTCGCAGACCTCTTTCGCGCATCTGCGGCACTGATGAACGTTTACATTTCAGAAATGTAGTCACATTTTTTGTTTTTGCGAGGGCGTTATTATGATCGGTATTGTCATGGGCAGTGATTCGGATCTGCCGGTTATGCAGGGTTGTCTGGATTTCTTGCAGAAGATGGATATCCCCTACGAAATAACGGTGGCTTCCGCCCATCGCAGCCCGGCGCGGGCTACGGAATACGCCAGCAGCGCCAAAGGGCGCGGCCTGAAAATCATCATCGCCGCCGCCGGGATGGCCGCCCATCTGGCCGGAGTTCTCGCGGCCCACACCACCTTGCCCGTGATCGGGGTGCCGGTGGATTCCTCATCTTTAAACGGGCTGGACGCTCTGCTCTCCACGGTACAGATGCCGCCTGGGGTGCCGGTGGCCACCATGGGCATCGGCAAGGCCGGGGCGAAAAATGGGGCGATTCTGGCGGCGCAGATTCTGGCCCTTGCCGATGAAGGGCTGGCGGGAAGGCTTGTCGCCTTTAAAGAGGAGATGGCCCGCGAGGTTGAGGAAAAGGCGCAGATGCTGGCCGGGAACCGGTGACAAACCCGTGGTGAAACCCCAAGTGAGAGAAGAGGCCCTGGCCAATGCCTGTGCGGTTCTTCGGGCTGGCGGGGTTGTCGCTTTTCCCACGGAAACATATTATGGGCTGGCGGTTGATCCCTTCAACCAGGCGGCGCTCTCCCGTCTTTTCGCCTTGAAAGGCCGCTCTCCCGATAAACCGGTTTTGCTGATTATTGACAACCCGTCCCAGCTTGCAAGTCTGGTGACGGAGATTCCCCCTTCCTTCCCCATTCTAATGGAGAAGTTCTGGCCCGGCCCATTGACCCTGGTTTTTCCGGGGGCGGCGACCTTGCCGGAGATGCTCACCGGATTCCGGGGCACCATCGGGGTCCGGGTATCGTCCCATCCCGTGGCCCGGCAACTGGTCAGAGCCTTTGGCAGGCCGATAACGGCGACCAGCGCTAATTTTTCCGGGCAATCGGCAGCGGTGGCGGCCAGCGGCGTACTTGCGCAACTTGGGCCGGAGGTGGATGTGGTTCTCGATGGCGGCAAAACGCCGGGCGGCCTGGGCTCCACTCTCCTTGGCTATCAGGAGGGCAAGGTCTGTCTGCTCAGGGTCGGCGTCATCTCCTTTGCCGAGATAGAGGCGGGGCTGGCTGGGGCATAGAAGGGCGTTTTTTACAGAGATAAAAAACTGCTCCGCTTTGCCATTTATAAATTTGTCGATCTGCAACGCTTTCGGTATGATGCAACAAGCATTGCCTGTAAATTTAGGAGCCGTTAATAAACAACCTGCACAGTTTGAATCATTTCGTTACGGCTTCTTATGCCGTTCGCGGGATAATAAACGTTCAAGTTATTATTAACGACAGTTTATTTGATTGCCACGGTTGCCGCCTCGCTGTTTTTTGCTAATCATGCACCGTGGACACCCAAGGATAAGGAACAGAGATGACAGATCTTGATTGGGATAGAAATTTTGCTCTGGAGCAGGCCGGAGATGACGAGGAGATGTTGGCGGAGCTGCTGCTGCTTTTTCATGATTCTTCCGCTGCTGATCTGGTGCTGATCAATGAAGGTCTTGTTGCGGAGAATGCCGCAGCAGTGGCTGATGCCGCGCACAGCATCAAGGGCGCTTCAGCCAGTCTCGGGGTGGAAGGCGTGCGTAAGATTGCGAGCGAGCTTGAGAAAAAAGGCAGGGCCAACGACCTTTCTCAGGCAAGAGAGCTTGTGGAGCAAATGGCCATACTTCTTCGGACTTTTGCCGGCCTGCAATGACGACCCTTGGCCTGAAAGATCCCAATCTTTGCAGGAAGAGATTTAGGGGCCGTTAAGAAATAACCTATACTTTTTATCCATTCCTTTACGGCCCCTTATGCCGTTCATGAGACTAAAAAGTATGAGTTATTTTTGAACAACGGCTTACTATAAATTTAGTAACCGTTCACCGGGGCGGTCACCAAAGCACCAATAATCACCGGACTGTAACCGTTCAACAGTGCCGCAGATTTGGACAAGCGGATCGGCGCTGCGTACCTCGTGTACGTAAGCCGAGCCGATCGTCCGAAGATGTGGTGCTGCTGAACGGTTACTAAATTTATGTGATTGAACCATGCCCAGTGCTAAAGAAATACTGAGAAAATTTACCGAACTCAAAACGCTTCCGCATGTGGCGATCAAGGTTACCCAACTGGTTAACGACGATCGCAGCACTATGCATGATTTTGAGGAGATTATCAAACTCGATCCCGTTTTGGTCACCCGGTTGCTGCGGCTGGTAAACAGTTCTTATTTCGGCCTGACCCAGAAGGTTGGCTCCATATCCAAGGCGGTGGTTTTCACCGGCATGACGCAGCTCCGCAATCTGGTGGCGGTTGAATCTCTGCGCGGGATGTTCAAGGGTGACGGTGTCGATTTCTCGGCCCAGAAACTCTGGCTGCATTCCGCCACCGTGGCTATCCTTTCCGGGATGATTGCCAAGCGCATCTTCGGCAAGAATGGCGAAGATGTTTTTCTGGCCGGCATTATTCATGACATCGGACTAATCGTTGAAAATCAGGTGGCTGGAGAGCAGCTGCGGGAAGCCTGCAAGGCTTTCCGGGAGGGGCAGGGAACTTTGATCGAGTGTGAGCGCAAGGCCATCGGCGCCGACCATGCCGAGGTGGGCTATCTTCTTGCCAAGGATTGGGGGCTGCCCCATGAGGTACTCAGCTCCATCAAGTCGCATCATCTTTCCAGGCAGGTTAAAGATGTTTCCTGTACCGGCAGTATTCTGCAACTGGCAGAATTTATGGCAGGAAAGATGAAATACTGGCCCATTGCCGGGCCTCTTGAGCCGTTGCCCTCCGAACTTACCGCGCATGTGAAGGAAAAGGTGGCGGATTACAAGATTATTATCAGGGATCTGCCCGGGGAAATGGCCAAGGCCAAAGAGCTGTACGAATCCGACGAGTAACGCGCTGATGACTGAGTCAACTTTTGATGACATATTCGACGATCTTATCGACCCCAACGAAGAACGGCAAAATTTTCTGTCGATTTTCGAGGCGCTGCTGCCAGAGGCTTCGACGCTCCTGGTAAGCGAGGCGGGCGTCCTGCTTGCTGGGGCGCGTCCCCTGGCGCTTGCTCCGTCGGAGCGGGAACGGTTGGTCCGTGAGACTGGAGCGACCGATGGTTTTGTCGCGGGGGAGGCGGAGAACGGCGCCCATTGTCAGGCGGTGTATTTGGCCAACCTCCCGGCGGTGTTGATTTTTTCCTGTGCCGCAGTCCGGAAAGATGACTTGCGGTCAGGCTCCACAAGCGCCTCCCTACTGCGGAATACCATTGATCTTGCTTTGGCCAGGCAGGAACGAGAGATGCTGGTTGCCGATCATGAGCAGGCGGTCCGCCAGATCAGCATCCTCCAGCAGCAGCACGGCAAGCTTATTGAGGATAACTATCGTCAGTACCAGCTCAACCAGGATCGGGAAAAAGAGTATGCCCGAAAGTTGGAAAGCGAAATAGCCATGCAAACCGCTGAGTTGCGGGAGGCCAATGTGCGGCTTGAGGAGATCAGCCGGCTGAAGAGCGATTTTCTGGCCAATATGAGCCATGAGTTGCGTACCCCCATGAACGCCATTATCGGTTTCAGCGAACTTCTGTCCGAAGCTCCCCTTAGCGAAGAGCATCTCGATTATGCCAGAACCATCTCTCAAGCCGCGGCCAGTCTGCTGACCCTGATCAATGATATCCTTGATCTGGCAAAAATCGAGGCGGGAAAACTCGAGCTTGAGCATCTGCCCTTTGATCTTACCGAGGTGGTCGGCAACGTGGCTGCCATGTTTAAGATTCCGGCCCGGGAAAAGGGGGTTGAGGTAGCTTGCAGGATTGACAGCCGTATTCCGAGAAGAATAATGGGGGACGGCAACCGGTTGCGCCAAATCTTGATAAATCTTACCGGAAACGCCATGAAATTCACCGAACATGGCGAGATTGATATTCTGATTGACCATGAACAGGAAGCTTCCGGCCGGATTGTCAGCCGTTTTTCGGTGCGCGACAGCGGCATAGGCATTCCCGCCGACAGGGTAGAGGCGATTTTTGAAAAGTTTACCCAGGCCGACGGCTCGACCACCAGAAAGTACGGAGGCACTGGCCTTGGTCTGGCCATCTGCCTTCAGCTTGTGGAACTTATGGGCGGTAATCTCGCGGTGACAAGCGAGGTTGGCAAGGGCAGCACCTTTTATTTCGTGATTCCTTTGGAAGAGGCGCCGGCGGAGAACCTCCCCCTGAGAGAGCAGCAGGAGGCAGGCCTTGGCAAGACGGGCTGCGGCGGGAGGATTCTGCTGGTTGAAGATAATGTGGTCAACCAACGGCTGGCAAGCATCCTGGTCACCAGGCAAGGCTATGAGGTAGAGGTGGCCTCAGATGGAGCCGAAGCCCTGGAGCATCTCCGGCATCAGACCTTTGCTTTGGTTTTAATGGATGTCCAGATGCCCAATATGGACGGCATGGAGGCCACCAGAAGAATCAGGGCGATCGAGGCAGATCCGGCTTTACGCCATGATTATGTAGGTCTGCGTGCTCGGCAGCAGCCGCTGGCGATAGTCGGACTAACGGCCCACGCCAGAAAAGAGGATGAAGCCGCCTGTTTCCAGGCCGGCATGAACGGCTTTCTTACCAAACCCATTGTCAAAGCAAAACTGGCCGTGATCCTAAGCGAAATGATGCCTTCGTAACTATTGCAAGCTGAGTACTCAGCACTTAGCACCCGGAACAGGCGACCCGCAGCGCGGCGATTTTTTTCCGCCAGGCTCCGCCATGGGCGGTGATCTCCGCTAGGCGCACTGTTTCGTCCAGCCGCTTGAGCTCGATATGGAGCCGTTCGTCGGGCATGAGGCTGCCCAGCCGGTCCGGCCACTCGATTACGGATAGTCCTGCCCCGTAGAGATATTCCAGCAGGCCGGCCTCCTCTATTTCCGTTTCCTCGTTCAACCGGTAGAGATCCAGATGATATAGGGGCAGCCGTCCCGGATATTCGTGCAGAAGGCTGAAAGTGGGGCTGGTTATGTAGTATGATTGAGGCACCTGCAATCCCTGGCCGATGGCCTGGGTGAGGGTGGTTTTTCCGACCCCCAGCGAGCCGGCCAGGGTGATGATCTCGCCGGGACGGGCGGTCTCTCCTAGATAGCGGCCCAGGGTCAGGGTGGCGTCCGGATCAGGCAGGAAAATGGTCAGGGAATCCATCTTATGTAATCAATCATGGGGTAAGCTCATAAAGGTCAAATAACCACGGAATGCGCCCAGAGGGCATAAGTTTCGCTAGGCAGACAAGCTGCCAAGCTCAGCTATAAGCGGTCACAGGGTGGTGCAGGTTGCGGTAAGCGGGATGACGATGCGTACTTTTGTACGTGAGCCGGACCGATCGCCGCAAGATGTGGTGCCCTGTGGCCGCTTACCATCTTATTTGTATTTCTTGTGGCAAAATAAGCAGCGGTATTTCGGAGGATGGCCATCTGGGAGTGGAACCTGACCTTCAGGGGCATGGCAGGCGGTGCAATGCTTTTCCGCTTCCTTTTTGTCCATGGCGTAGAATTGCAGATGATTTTCATCCTTGGGCAGCTTGGTGGTTGATTCGGGCGGCGCCTTGAGCAAAAAGACAAGGATGGCGGCGCAGCCGGCGATGAAGAGGATATTGAACAGCCGGGTTTTGTTCTTTTTTGGTTCGTGGTTCACGGGTAGATCCTTCATAAGGGTTGGTCAATTCCCATTTCCAGGGCGCTAAAAGGGACCAGGCCGGTGCGCAGGCAGAAAACCAGGCCCTCCAAAATAAGTTTGTCGGTCAGTTTGGTGCCGGAGGCCAACTCGAGCACCCGGGCATGCAGCTGGTGTTTCTTGATGATCTGGGCCATTTTTTGGCTTTCATACCCCGGGTCCAGAATGGTGCGCGCGGCCTCTTCTCCGGAAACGATGGCCGAATAGATGCCCTCGCCGGTAAGGCCCGAGGCAAGGCCGGCCGCATCGCCAATCAGAAAGTAGTTATTAAAACGCCAGCCGCGGAAGTCGGAGTTGATCAAGGCTGCCTGCGGCTGGCGGGACTTTAGTTCAAGGTCGCGCCGGGCGGCCCACTGGTGCAAGTTGTTCAGCAACAGGCTGAGCCTGATGCTGCCGCGCTTCGCGTATACGCCGATGGAGGCCGTATCCTGATGGGGGAAAATCCAGGCGTAGCCGTTGCCGAAAATATCGTTGTTCAGATGCCACTGCATTTCGGGGAAGTTCCCCGGCACCTGGTAATTGATGCCAATCCCCATTTCGGCGGTGGGAATACCAAGCTGACGACGCACCAGGGAGCTGCTGCCATCGGCGCCCACCAGAAAAGAAAAACCGAACTCTTCGCCCTCCCTGGTGCGCACCCGGTCTTTGCTGATCTCCAGGACAAGCGCGCTGGTGGCGATGCTGACTCCGGCGGCCGCGGCTCTTTCCGCCATCCAGCGTCCGAGCCGGCCCCGGTTAACGGTGCGGATAATGGGGCTGGCGCTCTGGATTACGGTGTGTTGCCAGTTGCTGCGGATATTCTGGCTGGTGAAGGATTTTTCCCACAGCTCTTCCGGGAAGTCGAGGTCCAGAAGGACTGCCGGGATGCCGCCAGCGCAGACCTTGGGGCCGATGACGCTGTTGCGCTCAAGCACCAGGACCTCTTTGCCCTGCCTGGCAAGAAGGGTGGCACAGGCCAGCCCTCCGGGGCCGCCGCCCACGATGACGGTATGGAAGTTTTTCATGGCCATTGTCTCCGTTCCCCTGCTGAAAAACACCTCGCTCACTATATGCGGATGGCTTTTTCTGTCAAGAGATTAAGGGGCTCTTCCCATGGAGAAACTTGCGGAACAGCGCGGCATTCAAGTCGCGGTGTTTTTTTACGCAAATGAAGGGTATGGTGTTTTCGGAATTTTTTAAACTCTCCCTTGGTTAATATAAGTCAGCGGTGAAGGAACAAGTCCCAGTGAGCAGAGAAAATGTTGAGCCCCTTCACTATCCTGCCGAGTTGCCCATCGTGGCGCACCGGCAGGAGATCGTTCAGGCGATCCGCACCAGCCAGGTGGTGATCGTGGCCGGGGACACCGGCTCCGGCAAAACCACCCAGCTGCCCAAGATGTGTCTGGAGGCCGGACGCGGCAGGCGCAAGCGGATCGGCTGCACCCAGCCCCGGCGGATCGCGGCCATTGCCGTGGCCGAGCGGGTTGCCGAAGAGCTCGGGCCCCAGGGTGCGCTGGTGGGTTACAAGATCCGCTTTAAGGACCAGACCAGCCGCAATACCCGGCTCAAGTTCATGACCGACGGCATCCTGCTGGCCGAGGCGCACCACGATGGCAATCTTGGTGCCTATGATACGATCATCATCGACGAGGCCCACGAACGCAGCCTCAATATCGACTTTCTCCTCGGTCTCTTGAAGCAGCTCCTGAGTCGCCGTCCTGATCTGACCCTGCTGATCACCTCGGCCACCATCGACACCTCCCGGTTTGCCAAGCATTTCAACAATGCCCCGGTGATTGAGGTGTCGGGGAGAGCCTGGCCAGTGGAGGTCCGCTATCAGCCTCTGGATTCGGACCAGGAGGAGGAAGGGGAGCAGAGCTATGTGGACCAGGCGGTGCAGGCGGTCTGCGACCTGCGTCGGGAGGAAGGCCCCGGTGACATCCTGGTTTTCATGCCTGCCGAGCGGGATATCCTGGAGGCGGTGGAATCGCTGCAAGCCAGGCTGGGCAAGGGGCGGGGCCAGACCG
Organism: Deltaproteobacteria bacterium RIFOXYD12_FULL_56_24; assembly: GCA_001799285.1. Classification (GTDB taxonomy): domain Bacteria; phylum Desulfobacterota; class Desulfobulbia; order Desulfobulbales; family Desulfurivibrionaceae; genus Thiovibrio. The sequence goes on along the minus strand of MGTD01000039.1, from coordinate 7,813 downwards.
CCCCCGTGGTGCTGCCCTTGTTCGGCAGGCTCTCCCCAGGCGAGCAGAAAAAGATCTTTCAGCCGGTAAAAGGCCAGAAGATCGTAGTCGCCACCAATGTGGCGGAAACCTCAATCACCGTGCCCGGCGTCCGCTATGTGGTCGATACCGGCCTGGCCAGGTTGGCGAGCTACAATGTCCGGGCTCGGACCAGCAAGCTGCCCATCGTCGCGGTATCCCGGGCGAGCTGCGACCAGCGCAAGGGCCGCTGCGGCAGGGTGGGGCCGGGGGTCTGCGTCCGCCTCTATGCCGAGGAGGATTACCTCAACCGCCCAGAATACACCTCTCCCGAGATTTTGCGGACCAACCTGGCCGAGGTCATCTTGCGCATGATCAGTCTCAGGCTGGGCGACCCGGCCAGGTTTCCCTTTCTCGACCCGCCTTCGGGACGGGCCATCCAAGACGGCTATGCCCTGCTTACCGAGCTGGGCGCCCTGGACCAGCAGCGGTGCCTCACCGCCCATGGCCGGCTCATGGCCCGGCTGCCCCTGGACCCGAGGATCTCCAGGATGATCATCGAGGCCCGGAACCACAACGCCTTGCGGGAGGTGACCATCATCGCCGCGGGGTTGAGCATCCAGGACCCCAGGGTCCGGCCCGCGGACAAGGAGGCGGCGGCGGACGCGGCCCATGCCCGGTTCACTAAAACGCCCTCTGATTTTCTTTTCTTTCTCGCCCTCTGGGATGGTTACCACAACACTTTTGACAAGCTGCACAGCCTTTCCAAGATGCGCAAGTTCTGCGTCAGCCACTATCTTTCCTTTCTGCGGATGCGGGAGTGGCGCGATATCCACGAGCAGATCTCCCAGGTGCTCGCCGAGGAGCCGGGCTTTGCCATGAACAGCCAGCCAGCCGCGCCCGAGGCCATCCATCGGGCGATCCTGAGCGGCAACCTCCGGAACATTGCGGTGAAAAAGGAGAAAAACCTTTACCAGACCGGGGGAGGCAGGGAGGTCATGATCTTTCCCGGCTCAAGCCAGTACGGCAAGACCGGTGATTGGCTCATGGCCGGAGAGCTGGTGGAGACCTCGCGCCTCTATGCCCGGACCGTGGCCGAGATCAAGCCCGAGTGGATCGAGCCCTTGGCCGGAGATCTCTGCCGCTCATCGTACTCCGAACCTCATTGGGAAAAGGGGCGGGGCCAGGTGGTCGCCTATGCCAAGATCAGCCTCTTCGGCCTGGTGATCGTGCCGCGGCGCAAGGTTAACTACGGCCTGATCAAGCCTGAGGAGGCGCGGCAGATCTTTATCCAATCCGCCCTGATCGAAGGCGAGCTGAAGGGGGAGTATCCCTTTCTGGCCGCCAACACCGCACTGGTCGCCGAGCTGCAGGCCCTGGAAGACCGGTTGCGGCTGCGGACCATCATGGTGGACGATCAGGCCCTGCTTGACTTTTACGAGGGGCGTCTGGGACCTGCGGTGCGGGACCAGCGCAGCCTGAACCAGTGGTTGAAAGACCCCGAGGCCCGAGCGCGGCTGACCATGACCGCCGATGATCTCCTGAGGCAGCTGCCCGAGGCGACGGCCCTGGAGCAGTTCCCTCTCACCTTGGCTGCGGGGGAGGGCGAGCTGCCCCTGTCCTATCGCTTTGCCCCCGGCGAGGAGGACGACGGGGTGACGGCCCGGATTCCCCTCAGCTTGGCCCAGCATTTGCGGCCCGAGCTTTTTGACTGGTTGGTGCCGGGGATGTTGGCCAAAAAGGTGGCCTTCCTGCTCAAAGGGCTGCCCAAGTCCCTGCGGAGGCAGCTGGTGCCCATTCCCCAGACCGCGGCGGAGATTGTCCGGGACCTGCCCTTTGGCCGCGGCTCCCTGTACCGGACCATGGAACAGGTGATCGCTGATTCCTTCAAGCTCCGGATTGGGGCGCGGGACTGGCCCCAGGCCGAGTTGCCGCCCCACTTAAGATTTCGCTTCTGCCTGCTGGACGGGCAGGGCGAGACCGTCATGGTGACCAGGGATTTCAGCGTCTTGCAGGGTGAGGCGGCGGGCCAGGCTGAGGTCTTTAGTCCGGGGCAGATGGCGGAGCTCAAGAAGCGCTGGGAGCAAAAAAATATCACGCCGGCTCAATTCGGCCAGACGCCCGGCTCTCTGCCGGTGCCTGGGGCCAACGGGCTCTTGCAGGGCTATGTTTATCCCGGCCTCTGCTTTGTTAAACAGGAAAGCGTGGAGCAGCACCTTTTTCTGGCAGAGGACGAGGCGCGGCAAAGTACCAGACAGACCCTGCTTCAGCTGTACTGCAAGGAGTTTGCCCAGCAGATCAAGACCCTGCGCAAGGATCTCGCCATCCCTCGCTCTCACTGGGCGCTGTATGAGGGGCTTTCCAGCCACGAGCAGCTTAACGAAGATCTTTGGCATTTTGTGCTCTCTACGGTGTTTGCGTTTCGCGATGGCCTGGTGCCCTCGGCCAAGCAGTTTGCCGCCAAGGTGGAGGAGGTGCGGGAGCAGGGGCTTTCGCCTCTTTGCCGGGAGATTTTTCTCGAGGTCGAGCGGCTGTTGCAGGAACGGCGGGCAACCCTGGACTTTATTGGCAAATATGCCGCGCTGCCCGGCAAGCCAGGCATGGGCGGGCAGGCAGATCGGTTTGCCGAGTACCGCCGACAGGCGGCGTCGCTTGTGCCTGCAGATTTCCTGCAATGGGTCGAAAGGGGGCGTCTGCCGGCGATGTGCCGATATCTTAAAGCGCTACGCATCCGGGTTGAACGGGCCCAGCTTTCCCCGGCCAAGGACGCGCTCAAGGCGGGGCAGGCGGCCAGCCATGAGGAGCGTTATGCCCAGGCCGTCCGCGTTGAAAATCCCTCCGCAGCCCTCTGGAAACATCTGCGGGAATATCGGGAGATGATCGAAGAGTTCAAGGTCTCTCTTTTTGCCCAGGAGCTGGGAACAGCCTATCCCGTCTCAGAAAAACGGCTGGATAAAAAATGGCGGGAGATCGAGGCGCATCGGTACTGAGCTTGGCTGTTTTTTCCCGAGCCGCGGTTGTTCTTTTTCGGGAGGGGAATCCTGTTTATGGCGTCCGCAGGACAAGCGCCGACTGGCCGGAAAAATGAGGGAGGTGGAGTTTCCTTGTGTAATCCGCTGCTTCTGGATATGCTGGTCTGATCCCGCATCCTTGCCCGGTTCCGCTTGATTGCAGGACTACGCCAGTAATGATTTTCCCTGTGGTATTCGTCCTTCTTGACGTTTGCACTTTCTTGCAGATACAATGTCGTAATTATCGGATCAGGTTGTTGAGAATTTCTCGCAATTTTATTAAAAAAATATGGGGAGAACCGCAATGATCAAAAAGACAGTGCAAATCCTGAGCAAACCCTTAGTTGTCTTTCTTGTGCTGGGCCTGGTCCTGGGCAGCGTCGTCAGCTCCCAGGCGGACACCAAATTTACCCCTAAAATCAAGCAGGCCATGGCGGAAATGAAAAATGACTGTGCGAAACTCGGCCCCGCCAAAGTGGACGGGGGAAATCTCCTGTTTGGCACCACCAAAATCAATGACAACTTTGCACTGGTGGATTCCCTCAAGGCCAAGTACAACTGCACCGCCACCTTCTTTGTAAAAAAAGGCGATGCGTTCATGCGGGTCAGCACCAACGTCATGAAAGACGGCAAGCGTGCGGTCGGAACCCCGCTTGATCCGAGCGGCCCCGCCATTGCGGCCATCCGTCAAGGGAAAGCCCATCACGGCATCGTCGATATCCTGGGCAAAATGTATGATACCGGCTATGAGCCCATCAAGAACGCCGCAGGCGAAACCGTCGGCGTCTATTACATCGGGTTCCCGCTCGAGTAACCGCCCGGCGCCCTACCCAACTCCACTTAACTGGCCGAAAACTTTTAATGGAGTGGGGCCTGGCGGCCCCACTCCCGCTCCGGCCATGTTGCCTGAAGCGGCGCAGATTACACAATCAATTACCACGATCAACCCGCTAAGCGGAGGAGAAATATGGCCAAGCAGCAGACAACGATAGGGAGAAAAATTGGATCCGGGTTTGCAGTGGTACTCGTGCTAGTCGCCATTCTCACCGGGATTTACCAGTTTGCCCTCTCTTCCACGACCAACTGTTTCATAGCTCTTGTCGAGAACGATGTCGCAATCGCCTCACACACCAACAGCGCCAAGATCGCCTTGATCCTCTGCCGTCAAAGCGAAAAGCAGTTGCTCTACGCCGACGATCAGATGCTCACCCAGAAGTCCTACGGCTATCTGGACGAATTCAATAAAGAGATGACTACCATCGAGACCCGTGCCCAAAAAGCCGGGGAGACCGGTTTGCTTGAGGGTGCTAAAAAGATTCTTATCCTCGCTGAGGACTACCAAAAGGCCTATTCCGGTATGCTGGCCGCGCCGGTTGGCGATGAAAGGATGGTCGCCACCCTTGCGGTCCGCAAGGCTGCACAATCCTTGGAACCTGAGCTGGACAACTTGCTTGCCGCCGCAAAGAAAGGCGCTGAGGAGGAAACCGCCAAGACAGAGAAGACCGCCGCTACCCTTGGCTGGATTGCCTTGGCCCTAGGCGGAGCAGTCATGGTCGCCGGCGCCCTGTTGGCCTCCTTCCTGGGACGCGGCATCGCCAATACCCTCAAGCAGGTCAGCAGCTCAATCAACGAGGGCGCGGTTCAGGTGGCAGGCGCGGCTGGAGAGGTTTCCTCTTCCAGCCAGTCCCTGGCCGAAGGCGCCTCCAGGCAGGCGGCCGCAGTGGAACAGACCTCGGCCGCCATCGAGGAAGTCGGCTCCATGATCAAACAGGATACTGAAAATGCCAGACAGGCCGACGAACTGATGAAAGCGGCCTCTCAGGTCATTCGAAACGCCGATCAGTCGATGCGGAAACTCACCGCCTCCATGTCGGAGATCTCTGCGGCCAGTAATGAAACCCAGAAGATTGTCAAAACCATCGATGAAATCGCCTTCCAGACCAATCTGCTTGCTTTGAATGCTGCGGTGGAAGCGGCCAGAGCCGGTGAGGCTGGCGCCGGTTTTGCGGTGGTTGCAGATGAGGTGAGAAACCTTGCAATGCGGGCGGCGGAAGCAGCCCGCAACACCTCGGCCCTCATTGAAGGAACGGTCAACAAGATCAACACCGGTTCCGATCTGGTTAAGGAAACCAGCTCCTCTTTTGATACTGCGGCGGAATCGACCGGACGGATCAGCACCATCATTGCCGAGATGGCCAATTCGGCCAGCGAACAGGCTCGTGCCGTTGATCAGGTTACCATTGCGATCCATGAAATCGACACGGTGACCCAGAGCAATGCCGCATGTGCCGAGCAGGCCGCCGCTGCATCGGAAGAACTGAATTCCCAGGCCGAAATGATGAAAGACTCAATCGGCGACCTCTTGCAACTGGTAGGCGGGCCGTCAAACCCAACCCGGCCTGGCCCCAAAACGGCAGGAACCGAAAGGCGCAAAATCCTCTCGCAACCAGCCAAAAAGAATGTCCCCGCCGTCGCCGCGCCTGTCGCCAAGTCACTGTTGCCTGCAACCAAGTCACCAGGGAAGAATGCCAACGACATCATTCCCATGGATGATTTTGAGGATTTTTGATTTTTTTTCAGCGGTGTCCGGTAAGGATTTTGCTAAGAAATAATCACGAAAAAAATAGCTCGGGAGGTTTCGGGACGCCCTTAATATTTAAAGTTTTCAAGTGAATTTTAGTGGATGTGTATCAAATGTTTGAAAGTTAAGGGCAATCCCTATTGCTGTCACAGTTTTTCGAGCCACGGTTCTTTGTCGGGAGGGGAATCCTGTTTACGGCGTCCGCAGGACAATAAGCTTGTCCACCCGCGATTCGGCGTCCCAGACCTCACCCAGTCAGCCATGGACCTGGCGGATTGAGCCTTTTTCGCTTGGCAGGGGAAGGGCAGTGGAGGTATCGTTCGCCGAAAAAACCTGAAGGCGGAATGACAGGAGGGAAGAAAAATAGGTATTATCTTCCCTGATAATTTATTTCTTGATGGTTATCGGCATATCCACTGCTCCGGCATAGAAAACAATAATTTCTGCGATTTCTTGGCTTTCGTTCTTTCCGTAATGCCATTTGTTCACAACCTCGACAATTGATTCTCCAGCTTTTAGATGTAAGAACCTGTTGTCTTCAGTAACTACTGTCAACTCGCCACTTAACAACACGCCGGCATTTATTTCCGGATGGGTATGCAGTGGTAATTGCGCCCCTGGGGGGATTTTGATGCGGAGAATGGTTACCTCCGGGGTGCCGTGAGAGTAGCTTGGTAGATGGCTCCCATCCCAGCTTAAATTTGTTTTTGCTAGGGTCTCAATTTGGATAGCATTCAGATCCGCCGCCCAAACATTACAGGAGAACAACAAAGCAAAACATATTCCGTAACTCAGCTTTTTCATTGATAAACCTTTTGGTAAGATCATGGATGTCCCCGATTAATTCCAATTAATCGGTCGGCTTACTACTTTACCGTCCCCTGCTGAGAACATCCGCCAGGTCATCTTTGTCGACTGGAAGGATGCGGGGCTGGCGGTGAAGAAATATGGCTATCACACTTAGCCGGATTGAGCCTGTCCCTGATGGAGCAGGCTCTCCATCGCCTTCGCCTCCACCGGTTTACCGAAAAGATACCCTTGTCCGTATCGGCAGCCATGCCGGAGAAGCCAGGCCTGCTGCTCCTCGGTTTCGATCCCCTCCGCTACTACCATAAGATTCAAGCCCTGCGCCATGGCCATGATTGCCGTGACCACCGCTTCGTCTTCCGTGTCTCCGGGCAGGCCGGTGATGAAGCTTCGGTCTATTTTCAGGGTGTCAGGGGCGAGGCTCTTCAGGTAACTTAAGGATGAGTAACCGGTGCCGAAGTCGTCAAGAACCAGGCGAACCCCGAGAGCACGCACAACGTCAAGCCATTCGATTACCGGCATGGCGGCGTCGAGAATCACTGTTTCGGTTATTTCCAGTTTGAGCCGCTGCGGCGCAACACCATATTCATCGCATATCGCTTGAATCAGGTCAACCGGCAGGCCGCGGGGAAGCTGTTTGGCGGAGACGTTCACTGATATTTCTACGGTAAAACCCATGATCTGCCAGGCGGCAATCTGGCGACAACTCTCCCTTAAAACCCATTCTCCAAGCTCCACGATCAGTCCGGTTGCCTCAGCCACCCCAATGAATTTATCCGGAGCCAGCAGACCCTGCTCCGGGTGCTGCCAGCGAACCAGTGCCTCGAAGGCGATGGGGCGGCCGGTATCCAGATTGACGATGGGCTGGTAATGGAGGCGCAACTCATTTTCTGCCAAAGCGCGGCGCAGTTCAACCTCGACGCTTCGCCGTTGCAAGGCCAGATCCTTCATGGAGGTCTGGAAAAAACAGTAGGTGCTGCGCCCCATTTCCTTGGCCCGGTACATGGCCATGTCTGCGTTGCGCATCAATTCGGTGAGGTTTTTCCCGTCGGCCGGGTAAACAGTGATCCCGATGCTGGCGCCAACCCAGGCTTCCTGCCCGGAAAGGGTGAAAGGCTGACTCAGGGCGGCAAGAACTTTTTCGGCGGTCAGGGCGGCACCATTGCTCTCGTTAAGCCGAGACAGCATAATGACAAACTCATCGCCGCCAAGGCGGGAGATCATGTCTGAGTTGCGTACGCATGATCGTAACCGGGTAGCCACCTGTTGCAGGAGGAGATCGCCCATTTGGTGGCCGAGGGTATCGTTGATATTCTTGAAATGATCCAGATCAAGAAGTAACAGGCCAACCTGCATGTTCTCCCTATGAGCTATTTTCAGTTCGTGCCCCAGACATTCGTACAAGAGGTTTCGGTTG
>MGTD01000038.1:2535-30483 GCA_001799285.1 Deltaproteobacteria bacterium RIFOXYD12_FULL_56_24 | reverse complement strand
CTTTGGCAAAACCTTTCCACCTCACCCAGGCTGGGAACGTACGGAGAGTTCTTGGCGGAACAGCTGGCCACGGACCAGGTGTGTGTTCCGTGGCTGTAATGGAGAAGATGTTTGCAGTGCATGGCGTTAGCCTCCCTATGCGGTTGTGGTGATCTGGTTTCCATGGGGAACAGACTACCGCCCTATTATTAGGCGTTAATCAGGTAACGATTATTTTCCAATTCAAAAAAGCGCCTCCTACAGATGTTTTGCCGGACAGGACAAGGAGGAATATGGGTGGGGAAAAAATATTACCGGGGAATTGTGCAAGTGCGGCTGGATCTTCAACAGTTTCGCGTCAGGATGCAATCCTTCATCTTCTGTTCATCTCCTAATGAAAGCCTAATAAAATTCTAACAATCAGGGGGCATAGTGGGGGTCAGTACTTAACGGCAGCACCGTAAACCGGCATCCGCCATCCATAACCCACTTTCAAGGAGAGTAAACCATGATGACGCAGAAGATCTTTTTAAGCAGAACCGTCGCAAAAGCGGCACTGGCAGGTTGCCTGGTCGCTTTAGCCGCCACCACCGCTTTTGCCGACAATGTTAAGGTTGACGCGAAAATCCCCGCCTACAAAAAAGTAAGCGGCGTTTCCGGCAACCTCGACAGCATCGGCTCGGACACCCTGAACAACCTGATGACCTACTGGGCCGAAGGCTTCCGCAAGGAATACCCCAATGTCCGCATCCAGATCGAGGGCAAGGGCTCAAGTACCGCGCCGCCAGCCCTTCTTTCCGGCACCGCCCAGCTCGGCCCCATGTCCAGAGCGATGAAGTCCGAGGAGATCGACGCCTTCACCAAGAAATACGGCTACGCCCCGACCCAGATCAGCGTGGCCCTCGACTCCCTGGCGGTGTTCGTCAACAAGGACAACCCGATCAAAGAGATGAGCCTGCAAGAGGTTGACGCGATTTTTTCCAAAAACCGCAAAGGCGGCCTGAGCGAGGCTATCACCACCTGGGGCCAGGTGGGTCTTCCCGGCAAGTGGCAGCAGGCCCCGATGAGCATCTACGGTCGTAACTCCGCCTCCGGCACCTACGGCTATTTCAAGGAAAAAGCCCTTTTCAAGGGAGACTACAAGGATACCGTCAAGGAGCAGCCCGGCTCCGCTTCGGTGGTCATGGGGATTACCGAGGATGAAAACGGTATCGGCTACTCCGGCATCGGCTACCTGACCTCAGGGGTCAAAACCCTGGCCCTGAGCAAGAAGAAAGGGGAAAAAGCCCATGAAGCCAACTACGATAACGTACTGAGCGGCAGCTACCCCCTTTCCAGAACCCTGTACATCTATGTGGGCAAGGAACCGAACAAGCCGCTGCCCGCCCAGACCGCCGAGTTCCTCAAGTACATCCTCTCCAAGGGTGGTCAGGAGATCGTGGTGAAAGACGGCTTCCTGCCCCTGCCTGCCAAGGTGGTGGAAAAAGAGCTGGCCAAGCTCAAGTAACCATCCCCGGCCATGGCCGGGCATAGGTTCACCTCCTCCCGGCCCCCGGGAAGGCCGGCGCCGATGGGCAGGCTTTCCCGGGGGCTTCTCAGGTAGAAGCCTCAAGGCGCAGCATGATTAAAATGGCAAGGAACCCCATGCAAAAACTCGACAAACAGTTCATCAAAAAAGTCCGCCGCCAGGACCGGTTCGCCACCCGCGCCATCACCGTGGGCGGCCTGCTGGTCATCGCCAGCGTCATCGCCATTCTGGTGCTGATCGTCCGCGTGACCCTGCCGCTGTTCCAGACGGCCGACGCCACCATCATCCACCGCGTGGCCACCGCATCAGTACAACCCCCTGTTCTGGCCGTGGGCATGGACGATACCCAGGAAGTGGGCTTTACCCTCGACGATAACGGGCTTTTCTCCTTCTACGATCTCGCCTCGGGCAAGACCTTTTTCACCGCCCCCGCATCCACCAACAAGGCCAGGGTGCATTCCGTCGAAAGCAACAAGAACAACGTCTTCACCCTCCTCTTGAGCGACAACAGCGTCACCGTCTCCCAGGTTGATTTCCGGTTGCTCTATGGCGAAGACGGCCAACGGACCGTCCAGCCGGAGATCACCCGGATGGGCGAATATCCGGCCCGGAGCTATCCGGCCCCGGTCAAGAGCGTTGCAGCCCGCAGCCATGAAGGACGGCTAACCAAGGTGGCGCTCCTGGCGGACAACCGGTTCCAGATCGAGCACGAGGTGGTCACCACCAATATCTTGGGCGATGAGAAGAAGGAGGCCTTTTCTTTTCTGCTCAACGAAGAGCTGCCCGGCACAATCACCACCTTCACCCTGGACGAAAAAGGCAGTGCCCTCTTTGCCGGCACCGATACCGGCAGCCTCTTGCGCTGGGATCTGCGGGAAAATGAAACCGCCGAGCGCACCGACAATGTGGTGGCCGTGCCGGGCAATAAGGGCATTACCGCCCTGGCCATGGTTTTCGGCGACATCTCCGTGGCAGTGGGCGACGCCGAGGGCGGGCTTGCCACCTGGAGCCAGATCTGGACCGGGGAAGGAGACAACCGGGTGCGGAAGCTTCGCAAAACCCATACCCTGACCAGCCACCAGGCTCCGGTGGCGCGGATCATCCCCTCCCGCCGCTCTAAATCCCTAGTCAGCCTGGGGGCAGACGGCAAAACCCATTTTGACCATATGACCAGCGAAAAACATCTGCTGGATCTTGAGCCTGCCCTGACCATGGCGGGCATCTCCGGCCAGGGCAACGGCCTAATCGGTCTTGCTTCGGATAACAGCCTCACCGTCTGGAATGTCGATGCCCCCCACCCGGAGATCAGCCTGAAAACCCTGTTCGGCAAGGTCTGGTACGAAAGCTACGACAAGCCGGAGTACGTCTGGCAGTCTTCCTCCGCCTCCGATGATTTCGAACCGAAATTCAGCCTGGTCCCGCTGTTGTTCGGCACCATCAAGGGCACTCTGTACGCCATGATTTTTGCCGTGCCGCTGGCCATCTTCGGCGCGGTCTACACCAGCCAGTTCAGCACCCCCACTTTTAAAAAGACCGTCAAACCGGTGGTGGAGATCATGGCTTCGATCCCCTCAGTGGTAATCGGCTTCCTCATCGCCCTCTGGCTGGCGCCCATCGTGGAAAAGGGGATCCTCGCCGTGATTCTAGGAGTGCTCCTCCTGCCGTTGATCTTCGTCGGGATCATGGCCGCACTAAGACCCTTCTACAAAACACCCACCTTGCAAAACTTCTGCAACGGCCATGAATTTCTGATGCTGACCCCGGTCATCCTCCTGGCCGCGGCCCTGGCCATGTGGATCGCCCCAACCGTGGAGCAGCTGCTCTTTGCCGGCAATTTCAAGCAGTGGCTCTACAACGACCTAGGTTTGCGCTATGACCAGCGTAACTGCATCATCATCGCTTTTGGTCTCGGCATCGCGGTAATCCCCATCATCTTTTCCATCACCGAGGATGCCATCTCCAACATCCCGCCCAGCCTGACCGCTGCCTCCCTGGCCCTGGGCGCCAGCCGCTGGCAGACAATCTGGCGGGTGGTGCTGCCCTCGGCCAGCCCCGGCATCTTTGCCGCGATGATGATTGGTTTTGGCCGGGCGGTCGGGGAAACCATGATCGTGCTCATGGCCACCGGCAACACTCCCATCCTCGACTGGTCGATCTTCAACGGCATGCGGACCCTGTCCGCCAACATCGCCGTGGAAATCCCGGAAGCGCCGCTGGGCGGCACCCTGTACCGGGTCCTCTTCCTCTGCGCCTCCATGCTCTTCGCCCTGACCTTTGTGGTGAACACCGGGGCGGAGCTGGTCCGCGAGCGATTGCGGAAGAAATATGGGCGATATTAAAAATTGTTTGCCACGAAACCCACGAAAGGACACGGAATATGGGTCCAGATTGATTTATCTAGCAACTTTTCGTGGTTTTCGTGGGTTTCGTGGCAAAGTTTTGTAAGTTTGGAGAAAACATCATGAGCAAAAAATTCTGGCGGCAGGGAGAACCATTCGTCTGGGCCACCGGCCTGGCTCTTTCTCTGATCCTGTTTTTGACCCTGCTCCTCTTCTATGTGGTAATGGCCAACGGCCTTACGGTCTTCTGGCCCAAAAAGGTCGCTCTGGCAACCTTGAGCGACGGCCAGCATCTGCTCGGGGAGATTGTCCAGGAAGAGACCATTCCGGGCGGCGAAAAGAAACGGCTCCAGTTCAAGATCGGCAACCGGGATCTCTACGGCCTTGACTTCAAATGGGTGGACTCTTCCGAAATCACCAACCTGAGCTTTCCAAAAGAGGTCCAGGTCATTGAGCGCATGGAATACGGTAATTTTTACGGCTATCTTAGCGAACTGGAGGTCAAGGGGCTCGCCCCGCCAGCCTCGGGATCCAACAGCCTGGCCCAAACCATTGCGGCCCTGGACGACCGGAAAAATGAGGTGCGGCTGCTGGGCAAAAAGATCGCCAACATCAACCGGCGGGTGGAACTGATCGACCACCGGCTGGCCACGGCCCTTTACAACAAAGAAGAAACCACCCCTGCCCTGGCCGCCCTCAAAGGCGAGAAAAGCGGGCTCAAAACCGAGTTTGAAGCACTGGTCACCATTCTTGGCGAAAAAGCCGCGGCCCTGGCCACCAATCAGGCGATCTTCACCGACGCCAACGGCCGGACCAAGGCCATTTCCCTGCCCAGCATCGTCCGTACCTACCAGCCCAACGGGATGTCTTTTTTTGCCAAGTGCGGCTATTACCTGGAGCGGCTGCGGGAACTCTTCTTCGACGAGCCCCGGGAATCGAATACCGAGGGCGGCCTGTTCCCGGCCATCTTCGGCACCGTCATGCTGATCTTTCTCATGAGCATTCTCTCCTTTCCCCTTGGGGTACTGGCCGGCATCTATCTGCGCGAATACGCAAGGGATGGCTGGCTGGTGAGTATGGTCCGCATCGCGGTCAACAACCTGGCCGGCATCCCCTCCATCGTCTACGGCATCTTCGGCCTGGGCTTTTTCGTCTACGGAATCGGCGGCTCCATCGACCAGTTTTTTTTCCCGGAACGGCTGCCCACCCCAACCTTCGGCACCGGCGGTATCCTCTGGACCAGTCTGACCCTGGGACTGCTCACCGTGCCGGTGGTGATCGTGGCCACGGAAGAGGCCTTGGGTTCCATTCCCCCCGGCATCCGGGAGGGCTCCCAGGCTCTGGCCGCCACCAAGTTCCAGACCCTGACCAAAATCCTGCTGCCCATGGCCTCGCCCGGCATCCTCACCGGCTTCATCCTCGCCATGGCCCGAGCTGCGGGCGAGGTCGCCCCGCTGATGATCACCGGGGTGGTAAAATTGGCACCGGCCCTCCCCCTGGACGGGGTCTTCCCCTACCTGCATCTGGACCGGAAATTCATGCACCTCGGCTTTCATATCTACGACATCGGCTTTCAGTCCCCCAACGTGGAGGCGGCCAAGCCAATGGTCTATGTCACCACCCTGCTGCTGATTCTGATCGTGCTGGCCATGACCAGCACCGCTATTTATCTGCGCAACAAGATGCGTCAACGCCATTCCATAGTTGATGTGTAGGAGCCGTTACCAAACAGCTACACGGTACTTTTTGAGTTTTCCGTTACGGCTCCTTATGCCGGGGACGGCATCCGAGTATGCAGAGTATTCAACCAACGGCGATAATTTGAGGAGAAAAAATGCTCGCAACCGACAATGCCATAATTAACATCGACAACCCGCAGGTCGAGATCGAAGGGTTGAATCTCTATTACGGGGAGAGCCAGGCTCTCAAGGATCTTAGCTTCGGCATCACAGCCCAGCAGGTAACCGCTCTGATCGGCCCCTCGGGCTGCGGCAAATCCACCCTGATCCGCTGCATCAACCGGATGAACGATCTGGTCGACGGCCTGCGGATTGAGGGGGTCATAAAAATCGACGGAGAAAACATCAACGACCCCACCCTGGATGTGATCGAACTGCGGCGCAAGGTCGGCATGGTCTTCCAGAAATGGAACCCCTTCCCCAAGTCGATCTACGAAAACATCGTCTACGGGTTGCGAATCGCCGGCATTCAGGACCAGGCCGTACTAGACGAGGCCGCGGAAAAATGCCTGAAACGGGCGGCCCTCTGGGACGAGGTCAAGGACCGGCTGCACCAGTCGGCAATGGGCCTTTCCGGCGGCCAGATGCAGCGGCTCTGCATCGCCAGGGCCATTGCCGTAAGCCCGGAAATCATCCTCATGGACGAGCCCTGCTCGGCCCTGGACCCGCGCTCCACCGCGAGGATAGAAGATCTCATCCGCGAGCTGCGGGGAGAGTACACCATCATCATCGTCACCCACAACATGCAGCAGGCGGCACGGATCTCCGATTACACGGCCTACATGTACCTGGGAGAGATGATCGAATACGGACCTACCCAGACCCTGTTTACCATGCCAGTGAAAAAGGAAACCGAGGATTACATAACCGGCCGCTTCGGCTGAACGCTTGCAAACGCCCCGCAGCACCACATCTGCTTTGTCATCGGCCTGCTCGTGTGCACCAGCACACTTCGCCGACCTCTTGGTCGGCACTGCTGCCGACGATTGACACGCGCATCTGCGGCACTGCTGGGCGTTTGCAACACGGTCGTAGGGGAAGACACCCAGCCGTATAGAGAATTAAAATATTCTCCCGCGAAGCGAGAGACACCATTAGGCCCCCGAAGGGGGCGCTGTTCTCCCCCATGGTCACGCCGCCGAGCAGCGCAGTCTTGGCCGAATAAGGTGCTTGCACTGTTTGAGCGCAGCGAGTTTGCAAGCGCCCGGCCAAGGCGAGCAGCACAGGGCATCCCGCCTCCGGCGGGACAAGTGGCGGGGTGCCCTTTCTTTTGGTTCGTTTTCTTTGGGCAAGCAAAGAAAATGAACAAACCCACATAACTATCACGCCGGATAGCCCAAACCTTCCGTGCCCGTCGCAAATGCGGCGGCTTTATGAAAAAAAGGAGACAACTCCATGGCTAAAAACATTCAAACAGAAATCGAAAAGCTCAAAAACCTGATCGTCTATCTCGGCACGGCGGTGCAGGAAAACCTGCAAAAATCAGTCAAGGCCCTGTGGGAAAAAAATCCCGAGCTGGCCTGGCAGGTAATCGCCACGGACAAGGGCGAGATCGACCGCCTGGAGATCAGCGTGGAGGAGGAATGCCTGCGCCTCCTGGCCCTGCATCAGCCGGTGGCCGGCGATCTGCGCTTCATCGTCACCGTACTCAAGATCGACAACGATCTCGAACGTATTGGCGATCTGGCCGCCAAAATCGCCGACAAGGTCATCCTGCTTCACGACCTCGACCCGGTAAAATTTACCTCCGATGCCATGCTGATCCCGGAGATGTTCAACGCCATGTTTGCCAAAACCATCTGGATGTTCCAGAATACCATGGAAGCCTTTATCAACGAGGATATTGACCTGGCCTACAAGGTGTGCCTGGAGGACGACGAGGTGGATCGGGACAAGGCGGCCATCCGCACCGAGATGGAGGAGATCATCATGCACGATCCGGCCCAGCAGGTCTATCTGGCCAAGCTGATCAGCGTGGCCCGGAGCATGGAGCGCATCGCCGATCATTGCACCAATATCTGCGAAGACATTATTTATATGGCGCAGGGCAAGATTGTCCGCCATCATATAACACGATAATCTTCCCGGAACTGTCGCCGTCACATACCGCTCAGGAGAAAGTCAATGGCCCGAGAAACCATCCTTGTCGTAGAAGACGACGAAAACATCCAGCAGCTGGTGGGCTACAACCTGGCCAAGGCCGGGTTCCACGTGATCTATGCAGACAAGGGAGAACAGGCCTTCGACCTGATCAGGCGGGAAAAGCCGGAACTGATCGTCCTCGACCTCATGCTCCCGGGCTTAAGCGGCTTCGAGGTTTGCAAGCTGGTGCGCAAGGACCCCAAAACCAGGAATCTGCCCATTGTCATGCTTACCGCCAAAAGCGAGGAGAACGACATGGCGATGGGGCTCGACCTCGGGGCGGACGACTACATCACCAAGCCCTTCAGCCCCAAGATCCTCGTCTCCCGGATCAAGGCCGCCCTGCGCCGCAAGGAAGGGCTGGCAGAGGAAGGGAGCGAAGGCAGAAAAAAGGGCTCCCTTACCATCCACAAAATAACAATCGATCCAAACCGCTACGAGGTGCTGGTGGCCGGCGTGGCCATCTCCCTGACCGTTACCGAGTTTTCCATCCTCGAACTCCTGGCCCGGCGACCGGGCTGGGTTTTCAACCGCCAGCAGATCATCGACGGGGTCCGGGGCTACGACTACGTCATCACCCCCCGGGCCGTGGATGTCCAGGTGTTCGGGCTGCGGAAAAAACTGGGCGAGGCGGGCAGATACATCGAAACCGTGCGCGGCATCGGCTACCGCATGCAAGGCTGATGTGGTGCTGCTGGACGGTTACGTTGTAAGCGATCACAGGGCACCACATCTTGCGGCGATCGGTCCGGCTCACGTACAAAAGTACGCATCGCCGTCCCGCTTGTCGCAATCTGCACCACCCTATGACCGCTTTTAGTTGAGTTGAGCAGCTTGTCTGCTCAAAACGAAACTTATACCCGAAGGGTGATTCCGTGGTTATTTGACCTTTGTGGGCTTACCCCGTGATTGGTTACGTTACGTTTTCTTTACCTGTTGCTGCCGCTCGGCCGAAGGCAGGGCAAGATCCATGACCATGCCCTGGGTGGAGAGAATGAGCAGCCGCTGTTCCTCCCCGATCTGCACCGGTTGCGGCAGAATGTGCTGCTGGAGCAGCACCTGTACTTGCTTGGCCGCAAACGTCACCCCCCTGCACTCCGGTTCGAGGACAAATTCGCACCCCTCCTTCCAGCCGGAACAGCCGTAGGCCCTCTTTCCCTTGACCACCTCCCGGCCGCAGAGCGGGCAGCTGCCCCAGCGCCCGGGGTCAAGCCGTTCGGCAACACTGCTCTTAATCAGGGTGCGGATGTAGCCGGAAATTCCGGCCATGAACTCGCCTGGGTCGAGCTGGCTGCGCTCGATTTTCTTGAGTTTTTCTTCCCACTCCCCGGTCATTTCCGGCGATTTGAGCAAGGGATCCCGGATGAGGGCGATCAGGCAGCGGCCCATGTCGGTACAGCGCAGCTGCTTTTTCTCCCGTTGGATATAGTTGCGGCTGAGTAAGGTTTCGATGATGGCCGCCCGGGTGGCTGGGGTGCCGATGCCCCGCTCCTTGAGGGCTTCGCGGAGAGCATCATCCTCGACCAGTTTGCCGGCCGCCTCCATGGCCCCGAGCAGGGAGTTTTCGCTGAAGTGCTTGGGCGGGATGGTTTTGCCTTCACGCAGGGATGGCTCGTGGGGTCCGGTCTCCCCTTTGGCAAAGACCGGCAGGGGTTGTTCCTCGGCCGCCTCCTGACTCTGTTTCCTGTTGAGAAAGAGCGCGGTCCAGCCCGGCTCGACAATCTGCGTTCCCTTGGCCTCAAACTTCACCTCATTGCTGACCCCGTCCACCGTGGTAATATTTTTTACGCAGGCGGGATAAAAGGCTGCGATGAACTGGGTGATAATCGCCTCGTAGACCAACTGCTCGTGACCATTGAGGCCGCGCGGCGCAACCCCGGTGGGAATGATAGCGTGGTGATCGCTGACCTTGCTGTCGTCGATAATCCGCTTGCTGAAAGGCAATTTCGTCAGGTTGAGCCGGGCAATCTCTTCCGGCCGGATGGTTTTGAGCTGGGCCAGGATTTGGGGAATGCGCGGCTGCAGGTCTTTGCTGAGATAGCGCGAATCGGTCCGCGGATAGGTGACGAACTTTTTTTCGTAGAGATTCTGGCTGGCGGCAAGGGTATCGGCCGCCGAGAGTCCATGCAATTTGTTGATTTCCCGCTGCAGGGTGGTGAGATCGAAGAGCTGCGGCGGCTGCTCTTTTTTCTCTTTCGCGGCAATCCCGGTGACAACAAAGGGCTGGCCGGTGATTTTATCGAGCAGCGCCTGACCCTTATCCGGCTGGGCAAAACGCTTGCCGGTGAACTTGAACACCACCTCGCAATAGCGGGTGGTAAGCTCCCAGAAGAGCTGAGGCCGGAACTGGAGGATGGCGTCGTCGCGTTCCACGATCATGGCCAGAACCGGGGTCTGGACCCGGCCGATGCTCCAGAGCACCCGGTCGCCGGTGCCGCCCAGCCGTCCATGGCGGACGGTATAACAGCGGGTGGCGTTGAGACCGACAATCCAGTCGGACTCGCTGCGGCAGCGGGCCGCGGCATAGAGCGGGTCGTAATCGTGGCCGTCCTTGAGATCCTTGAAAGCCTCCTTGATCGCCTCCGGGGTAAGCGAGTTGAGCCAGAGACGGCGGATCGGCTTATCCTCGCAGCCGCACAGGGCCAGGATGTAACGGAAGATCAGCTCCCCTTCCCGCCCGGCATCCGTGGCGCAGATGATTTCCTCGGCCTGGAGGCACAGGGTCTCGATAACCTTGAACTGCTCCTCCACCCCGCGGTTCTTGACCAGGGTAAGCTTAAACTGCTCCGGCACGAATGGGAGGGTTTCCAGCGACCAGCGCTTGAGGGCGGGATCGTATTCGCCCGGTTCCTGCAGGGTGACGAGATGGCCGAAGGCCCAGGTGACCGCGCAGCCGCGCCCCTCAAGGTAGCCTTTTTTTTTGCTCTTGATCTCAAGAACCTCGGCTATGTCGCGCGCCACGGAGGGCTTCTCGGCAATAACAACTTTCATGCTACGATTTTCTCACGGTCATTATTGATGGACTCGCAGGTCATTTTTTACACCCAAAGGGTATAAGTTTCGTATGAGCAGGCAAGCTGCTCAACTCAGCTTTAACGCAGAGGCGCAAAGTCGCAAAGGTCAAATAACCACGGAATAAGCGCGTTCGGGACAGAGAGCGCAGACAAGCCTTTTAAAAAAAACCTCTCTGCTTTGGCTGGCTTAAAGTGCGAAAAAGGAAGGGCACGGGCGGGAATCAGCCTGCCAGCACCTTGTCGATCTCGACGGACAGTTCCCTGATGGCGAATGGTTTGCTGAGCATGGCCGCAAAGCCGTACTCCCGATAATTGGCCATCACCGGGTCGTTTGAGTAGCCGCTGGCCACAATGGCTTTGGCCTGGGGGTCAAGAGCAAGCAGTTCCTTGATCGTCTCCCTGCCGCCCATGCCGCCGGGAATGGTAAGATCCAGGATAGCCAGATCGATGGAGGTGCCGGCCTCCCGGTTCTCACGGTACAGCCGCAAAGCTTCCTCGCCGTCTGCGGCCAGAACCACCGTGTAACCAAGGTATTCGAGGACATTCCGGGTAAGATTTCTGACCATAATATCATCATCCATCACCAGAATCCTGGCTTGGCCAGCCACCTTTTTGACTCTGACCACCGGCTCTTCGCTTATTTTCTCCTTGGGAGAGGCGGGCAGGCAAATGGTGAAAGTGGTGCCCTGCCCTTCTTCTGATTCCACCGTGATCCGGCCGCCGTGCCTGGCAACGATGGAATGGGTTACGGCGAGTCCCAGCCCGTGCCCCTCGGGCTTGGTGGTAAAATATGGATCGAAAATGTTGTCCAGCAGATGAGCGGGGACACCCGGCCCATGGTCACAGATGACGATGCGCACATAATCGCCGACGTCTCCTTCGCTTTCTTCCTGGTGAACATTGCGGCAGGAGATTTCCACCACCCCGCCGTCGGGCATGGCCTGGGCCGCGTTGAGGATGATATTCTGAACCACCTGACTGATCTGGCCAGAATCCACCGGCACCGGCCAGAGATCGTCAGCCAGTTGGAAATCGCCGCGCACCTTGCTGCCGCGCAAAATAAATTCGGCGGAATCCCGGATCACCTCGCCGATGGCGGCCAGCCGCTTGACCGGTTCCCCGCCCTTGGCAAAGGTAAGAAGCTGGCCGGTAAGGTTCTTGGCCCTGAGAGAGGCTTTCTTCGCGGCTTCCAACAGGGATTTTGTTGCTTCTTCGTCGCAGGGCAACCGCAGGGCAAGATCGATATTACCCAGGATGGCGGCGAGAATATTGTTGAAGTCGTGGGCAATCCCTCCGGCCAGAATCCCCACCGATTCCAGCTTCTTGACTTTGAGCATATCCGCCGTCATCCGATTTTTTTCCGTTTCATCGCGAAAAACCAGGACCGCGCCCACCATCTCGCTCTGCGCGTTGCGGATCGGGGCGGCGCTGTCGGCAACCTCCCTTTCCATCCCGGTTCTGGCACGCAGCAGCATCCGACCGCTCAACATGGTGACCTGGCCGTTACGCAACACCCTTGTCACCGGATTTTCTATCGGGGAACGGGTCTGGCCGTCAAGCAGCTGAAAAATCTTCTCCAGGGGGCGACCAAGCGCCTCGTGCTGTTCCCAGCCGGTAAGTCGTTCCGCCACCTTGTTGAGCAAGGTCACCCTGCCCTCGATATCGGTACTGATCACCCCGTCGCCGATGCTGCGCAGCGTAACCACCAGCCGTTCCTTTTCGGCAGCAAGTTCAAGCTCGGCCCGATTTCGTTCCAACACTTCCTGGTGCAGGTCTTCCACCGCTCCGGTCAATTCCCTGGTCCGCTCCGCCACCCGGTCTTCCAGCAAGGCATGGGCCTGATGCAGCTCTTCCTCCACCTGCCGACGAGTGATAATTTCCCGCTCCAGAGGACGAATGGCCATGAATCTAAGAAGAAACCACAGCACCAGGCCGATGAACATCGTGACGGTCAAGGAAAAAAGGAGCAGATCACGCTTGAAACGCTTAAGCGGCGCAGCAGACAAGACTTTATCCTTGACGATCTCCAGGGTCAAAAGATGCTGCCCCTCGAAATAGATCGGCGTGGAGGCAATAAGAATGTCGTCGGCCGGCTTATCACGCTCGAATTCGGCCAGGGTCTGGCCTTTGGGGAAAAAAGCATGGATGGCCACTACCTCCGGGGTACTCCGTCCCCACTGGAGGAGAAACTGCTCAACCTTACTGAACTCATGCTGCAGCAAGGGCTCGACCACAAAAGAGCCGATCAGCTCCAGGTCGTGCCCGACTTTTTCGTCCTGTTCCAGATCGTGCTTGTACTGTTCCCGCAGGAAAAAGAAACTGTCCAGCCCGACCAGAAACAGAGCCAGGACCAGCATGAAGGCGAAGAGAGTACGCCAATATTTTCGAGGAGAAAGCGGCATGGTTCATTCTCCGGGCATAGGGCCAAGATTGCCATAGGTAAGGCAAAGCTGGCGAACCGAATCGTACTCCCGGTCGGTGGCAGGGGCCATGCCGGTGGCGGTTTTCTGGATCGAGGTAAGCACGGCCGGATCCTTGAGTTGGAGCAGGGCGAGGCGCAGGTTCTCCACCAAGGGGGCGGGCAGCTTTTTGCCGGCCAGGAAAAGATGCTCGGGGATCGGCGGACTTTTGCTCAGAATCCTTAAGCCCCGAGGGGCATATTCGTGGAAGACCTCCTCCTTCATGCCGCCTGCCTCGTAAACACCGCCCAATACCGCCAGGGCCACATCGTTGTGGGAGCGGAGAAAACTGTACCGGCTGAGCCGGTCTATTTCCACCCCTGCTTGTTGCAGCATGATCCGGGGCACCAGGGTGCCCATGGTGGATTCCTTATCGCCGAAGGCGAAACTTCGACCGGTCAGACCCTGAATGGTCTTGAAGGGCGCATCCTGCCGTACCGCGATCACCCCGTGGAATACGGTTTTGCCATTGCCCTCAACCATAGCGAGAATGGGCTTGGTACCGTAGTGCTTGGTCATCTGGATGTAACCAAATGGCCCGACAAAGGCAAGATCGGCCCGGTCCTCGCCCAACCGCCGCCGGTGATCACCATAGGACATGGAAATCCTGATCTCGATCTTCCGCCCGGTTTTTTTCTCCAGATAACGGGCCAGGGGGGTGAAGCGCCGCACCAGTTCCGGCGCGGGAAGGTAAGGATGAATCCACAGCTCCAGGGGAGGTTCCGCAGCCTGGAGCTGGGAAAAAGGCAGGATACAGAGGAAGGAGAGCAGAAGGAAGAGCCGGACAGCTTGCGCGGAAAAAAATTTCATGGTTGGCCCCCCATTGCTTGCATGCGGATCTTACCGACAGAGTAGCATGGGGTGCCGTGAACGCAAGTATTCTTTTATCTCCGAGGCGTTTTCCTTGCCTCAAAAGTGCAGAGCAAAATCTCCTGCTTATTCCCTGACCCAGGTAAGTCGGATGGTTTTTTCCCCATCACCGTAATTAAAAGCAAGCTCCCCCTGGTAGGCGTTGTTCAAGGCCTCGCCAATCCGCCGGGCCAGATGAATGCCGGTGGTGGTGACCAGCACGCGATCCTCTTCTTCCGCAATGGCCATGACCCGCTCCATGGGATGGTCGCTTTTTTCCTGGGCCTCCAGGTTATGGATCAGGTTAGTGATCTCCTCGCGATGGATCCCAAAAAATTTCCCCATGATCTCCAGGTAGCCGGCCGGAAAATTATCCTTGATCCGCTGGCAGGCCGGGCAAACAATGGCATGGGCATTGACCGCCGCCTCCCACCAGGCCCAGCGGCCCTCCAGGTACACGGCCCTGCATTCGCTGCATACCGTAGGCTCCGGCAACTTTCTCTGTTCTTTATATGTGTCATGCCGCTTTTCCTGAATCAACCGATCCCTTCTTCCATATTGGCTTTTATCCATGATATGTTCCCCTTGTCTTTTGTATTTACCGGCAGACAGAAGCATTTGTTTTTCCTGAACCAACCTTCCCATGTCTAAATTATACCTTCAGTTGCCTAAGAAAACACAAGCACCAAATCAAGCAGGATTGGCCAAACATCGACAAAAAATCACCGCGCGATGGTAAAATCCCAGCCCATTTCAATCGCCAGCCACTGCGGCAGAAGCATTCTGGAGCGGGAGAAATCCAGGCCTGCGTTTTCAATTAGCTCCTTTAACTCCGTTGAAAACGGGGTGGCCGCCGTGACCACCGACCGAAGCATCATCGGCGCCTCTACGCTGGATTCTGGATCGTTTGCCGCCCGGCAGGACAAGGGCAGCGAAGAGACAAAATGCGTGCGGCACACCACCGGCCGCACCGGATAAACGCCGCAGGCACCATTAACATCCAGAGGGCAGGAATGGTCGTGGCTGGAAAGGTCTGCCTGCTCGTCAATATTTGATAACGGAAGCCGGCCCGGCTTGGCATGATCCCATTCATGCCATTGCCGGGTACGCAGACGAAGGTCGCTTAACTGAGCCGGGGAAAATTCCCGCCGGATGTATTGCGCCAGGGTGTGGGCCTCGGCACTGTTGGTAAGGATGTGATACCGGCAGCAGTGACAACAGCCCGGCTGACAACTCGGCTCGATACCTTCTTCTCGGAGCAGCCGCGCCAGCTCGTCGGCAATAACCGCATCCAGGGAAGCATACACGCCAAGGACGAAATGCTCTTGCCGGGCAATGGGGCGCTCGGCGCCAATTTCAACAGAACCGGGGAGCGGATCGCTCTTCTCAATAAAATTTATCATTATTCCTTTATTGTAACTATCCAGCTCAATACCGAAAATGACTCGAACCACCAAAGCGTAACTATTCAGCAGGGATTTTAGGCAGACCGCAATGAAGGGCCGGACACTACTCAATTCTGGATGATTAGGCGATCACTTTCGGTTAGACAAGAGGGGGATAATCATCACAAAAGGAGCCCCATGTCCGTGGAGCTTTTTCCGAAAAAACCAAGCAGGGAGCCATGGTTTTCTACTCACTCCTGGCCGATATCTTCATGCCACACCTCGGGATTATTGCGAATATAATCGGCCAAGATCCTCACGCACTCCTCCGAGCCGAGGTCTATGACTTCGACCCCGTTTCCCCGCAGCCATTCAAGCCCTCCGGCAAAGTTCACCGATTCTCCCACGACTACCGTGCCAATCTGAAACTGCCGAACCAGCCCGCTGCAGTACCAGCAGGGAGCGAGCGTCGTCACCATCACCTTATCCCGGTAGCTCCGTTGCCGTCCCGCTTTGCGGAAAGCATCGGTTTCGGCATGAACAGAGGGATCATTCTCCTGAATTCGACGATTGTGCCCGGCCCCGAGAAGTTCGCCGCTCAGGGTGAACAGTGCGGCGCCAATGGGAATCCCCCCCTCCGCCAGGCCCCGGCGAGCCTCGGCTACCGCCACTTGCAGCATCGCGTGGTAATCAGGCTCGTCTTTCATAGTCACTCCCTTTGCAGAATCAATCGTCGTCCAAATAACTTCACGCCGACCAAGTGATTTTGGGATCATGGGGGGCTAATTAGCAAACAACATCCCGCCCCTCCCTTCGCGTGACATCCCGCCAAACAGTGATAAGAATCGCGAAGAGAACCGGCCCAAGAATAAGACCAAGAATCCCCAGGGCAATCACGCCGCAGATCGCTCCGAGCACAATCGCCGGAGCAGGGATATTGCTCTTTGCCCCGATGGCGAGCGGCCGGATAGCGTTATCGGCAAAGCCCACGAAAAAAATGCACCAGAGCGCCAGGAGTAGCGCCGTGAGATAGGCGCCATTGATGGCGACAATGGCGACAAGGGGCACCCAGATAATACTCGTGCCGACAACCGGGATGAGCGCCGCCACCACCGTCAGCGCACCCCAGAGAACCGGGGCAGGGGCGCCGGCGACATAATATCCGAGTCCGGCTATGATGCCCTGCACAAGACAGGTGAAGATTGTTCCCACTGTCACTGCGGTGATTGTAGCGCGAATCTCGGAAAAAAAATGGCGCGCTCTGTCCTGGTTGGCGGCAAAACGTTCGATAGCGGCGGACATAATCCTTGCCCCGTCACGGTAGACGAAAAAGAGGATGAACAGCGCCACCGCCAGGGTAAAAAGAAGCTCCCCCAGGTTTCTTGCGGTGTTGGTCGCCACATGCAGGAGATATCCTGAAGCGCCGGAAGCCAGTTTTGCACCGAACCCGGAAAGATCGATGCCGAACCGCTCTCCCAAAGAAATAACCCCCCCGGCAAAGGGAAACTGGCTGAGGGTGCCTGCCCCGTTGGTGCTGAACGCCAAAACGAGCTGTTCGCCTTCCCTGTACCAGCCAACGGCCTTTTGAGCGACCGTGATGATCAGGGCCGCAACCGGGAGCATAAAACAAATGGTTATGGCGAGAACCATCACTCCAGCCGAGCGGTTCGGATGACGAGGAAACTTCCTTGCCAGTCGGTCGTGATGGGGAAAAGTCGCAAGACCGATGATAAGAGCCCACGCCAAAGGTTTGGCAAGAGGGGCCGCCAACAAGGCAAAAAGCCAAACCGCAGTGGCCGTGGCTAGGGCAGCCACGATGCTCAGATATATTTTCTTGTCCATTGTCCCCCAGCCCCTCCAATGTTCCGCCCCTCTCCCGAACTGGGACTGGAGGGGTTTATCGCAGCGCAGATGTGCAGGCAGGACTATCAAAAATAGGTCTTGATGCACTCCTCCAATTTGCCGTGAAGCACAGCTTCTTCTTCATAACAAATCTCCGCACACAAAGACTCTGTCTGTACCAAAAACAAATCGACAATTACCGGATCGAAGTGACTTCCTCTTGCCTCCCCAATAATTTTAAGCGAAGCCTCCACGCTGAACGGCTCCTTATATGGTCGCCTTGAAGTCAGGGCATCAAAAACGTCCACCACAGCAAAAATACGAGCGTTGAGAGGAATCTCTTCCCCAATCAACCCTTGCGGGTAACCACTGCCATTAAATTTTTCATGATGGCAACGCACCACCTCATCGGCATCCTTCAGCCAGTCATAACTCCGGATGATATCTCCACCATGCCCCACATGGGTCTTCATGATCTCAAACTCTTCAACCGTCAGTTTACCGGGTTTGAGCAGGATTGCATCAGGGATAGCGATCTTGCCGACGTCATGGAGGAAAGAACCCTTGATCAACCCCTGGATGGCGACAGGCGAAAGCTTGAGTTTCTCCCCAAGCCGTACTGAATAAAGCATAACCCGGTAATTATGAATGTTGGTGTCGCTATCCCTTTTTGCAATGGCACTGCCAAGCACCTTGAGCATCCCGATATTGGTAAGAGCCAAAATGTGTGAGTAATCTACCAACTTGCGATTGAGGCGAATAATGAGCGGATACAAGGTCAGGCTGGTCACGAAGATGATCAGCACAACCAGAATCAGGGCCCAAAAGGTTTGACTTCTGTTCTGGGCGATGATCTCATCCGGGGCATGATAGATCCCCTCTATGAATCCTGATTTGCTCCCGACACTATCAAAGAGCGGAATAAAGACCCGTAGAAAGATATCGCGGTCCATGGTTATTTTTTCGCAGATGATCCCTTCGGCTAGAGCAAATTCGGCGCCATGCTTGGGAAGCCCTTTTTCGATCTCCGTAGCTACAGGCTTGATTACCTCGGTGATCTTTTGGGCGTCTGCATCATAAAATTCTACGACAATCAAGTTGTCATTTTTGATCAACCCGTTAATTATCCGGCCAAAACTAGCCAGGGTTGCTTCCGTAGGAGATTGCAAATAAGAGGTAAATTGGGCGGCATACGGGGCGGTTTCCGTCTGGGCCATCCGGATAACATGGTTATCCAGTCGGATATGCCCGAAATACTGAACCAGCCCGCCGATTACCAGCGAGAGGACAAGGCAGACCAGTGCCAGCCTGATGACCAGCCATTTATGGATATTGTTAATCATCTTCGCTGAGCCTTCTGAGTATTCTATTCATATTTTCCGGTCTCGCTTCACTTAAAGTTTTTGGCTTTCCATCATCATTCATCAGCATCCAAAGGAATTTTCACGATAAAGGTACTCCCCTTGCCAACTTCACTTTGGGCGATAATCTCTCCCCCATGGTTCTTGACGATCCCATACGTAATAGAGAGCCCCCAGGCCGGTTCCCTTGCCAACTTCTTTGGTAGTAAAAAACGGTTCAAATATACGCGACAGATCCTTATCCGGAATTCCTCCGCCGGTATCAGAGATCAATATGTTGACCCAGGTTCCATCGCACCATGTGCGCACAGTGATAACACCTTGACCGTCTATAGCTTGAGCCGCATTGAGCAAAAGATTAAGAAAAACCTGGCTCACCTGTTGAGGGTAACACTTTATTTCCGGAATATCGCTGAACTCACGGTTGATGGTGGCTAGATGTTTAATCTCGTTCCAAGCGATATTGATTGCAGTTTCCAACGTCTCGTTCAAATTTACCATAGTGCAGTCGACTTGATCAATCCGGGAAAAGATATTCAAGGGTGCGAACAGCCCCACCGTGCGCACCGGTTGTTTGGTATGACATGCCGGGTACTTGGACGGCCATGAGGGGTAGATCCATAATCATCCGCATGATCCACGGGGCAACGAAAAAACGTTGCGCACCCTACCAACTGGAAGCTGAATTGAATCAGCCCTTGAAAAACCCAGAAAGGTGGGGCGGCCAAGGAAAGAAATTGGGCATTGTCCCTGATTGTTCTAAAATAAACCCGGCGTCGGATAATGAGGGATTATGCGTAAACGTGTCTGGTAAAATGTGGTCCCCGATTTGGCCAAATGGCAGTAAGTCAAGCCCAGGGCTCCCCAATTTGCTACAAAAGACGTGCTGGCTGACCTTGTGCCGTGAGAAATGCGACCGCTTTTTTGTCGAAGGAAACAAAGATTTCCCCTCCGAGCCATTTCCCTTCATAGGCAATGACGCCATCGGCAAAATCCCCGCCAGCTTCGAGCACCGACAGGCCAGCCTCTACGGCCGGCCTATTCACTTCCACATTGGCGGCGGCAAGTAGAGCGCGGATCGCGGCGGCTGCGTCTGAGGGTTGGAAGCTGTAGACACTGAGCAGAACCCATATAAACTCGCACAGGCACGGAAGCGCGACCGCAATCAATTCGGCCTCGGTCAAAACCTTGGTGGCGATGCTCGCTTGTGCGTGGTCGTCACACACAGCAGCACGAACAAGCACGTTGGTATCAACAGCAACTTTCATTCTTTACCAGCCCAGCCTTGTGCGGTCGCCGCGTTGATTTCCTCAATGGTGGCGACTTTCTTTGTCCGGCCCGCGAGCAATCCGACGAAGCCAGCAATCGTTCCGGTTTGCCGGGCTGCTTTGAGCACGCCCCGACCATCTGGCAACAAATCCAGCTCGATCTTTTCCCCCGGCCTGATGCCGAGGTGCTGCAGCACGTCTTTTCTAAAAGTCACTTGTCCCCGTGCGGTAACGGTCAATGTGGTCATGGTGTCCTCACTGTCGCTTGAATGATGTGTTCATTATAATGCAAAACGCCTTACCGTCAATGCATGTCGCAGGTTTTAGGACTTATGCGGCAGTGAAGGACCCCATTTGCTACGAAGCGGCTACTCGGCAAAGCCATCAGGTCGTTGTTTTTTTCGCAATTTTATGCAGTTCAAGACCTCGTATCCCCGGATTCCCTATGATTTTATTAGTAGTTTTGTATACTGTTTGAATGCATAAGTCGGCTTGCAAGCGTGTATTCTTCTCACCATCCCCAAATCCCTCGCCTGCCTACCGACAGGCAGGTCGTACCCCCTCGGGATGACAAAGTAAATTCTCTGCTTACGACAAATTGAAACCTCAACTTTATTTTTTCTGTCCGGCGCTCCGACGTTGTCAATATTATCTTGTGGGTGGGGGCAAACTCTTTAGATTTTAAGCCAGCAGGACGGCCAGGCGATCGGCCAGGCGTTCCGCCGAAAAGATCAGGGATTCCAGGTCGAGAAAATTCAGAACCTGGCGATCGAAAAGAATCTTGACCTTGGCGGGAAATCCTTCGTCCGGCTCCTCTTCCCAGTAGACAATATATTGCGGAATCTTGGGCAGAACCGAGATGATGCACCCGAGCGTGGCGGCTGGCGAAGGCTGTGCTACGCCACCCAATCGCTGGCATGCCGTCATTATTATATTGACAGGCAGAGGGGAGAAAAGTTCCGCCAATCTGTTTTCGCAATAGGTGGCAAGGGTTCTTACCTTGGAGATCGAGTTGGGCAGGGTCTCCAGGCCGATCCAGTCCAAGGCTGGGTCGGCGCCGCCCTGGGAGTGGATATAATTGTAGATCAGGATCTGGTCCCTTGGATCATCCGGGGTGCGACCGTTAAGGAGGATTCCCTGTCTGTTCAGGAGTACTTCCTGGTCTAGAAACAAAAAGGAGAGCGTCTGGTTGTTTCCGCCACCGATGGTGGCGCCGAGGGGGGCGGCAATGCTGGGAAAATCCAGGGCTGAGATCTTCTCTTTAAGATGTTCGACAAGAGCGAGATCGCGTTGCCCGGAAAGTTCTTCAAGGGCAGGGCCTTTTTCCGGCAAAACATTCAGGCCGGAGCGCTCAAGATAGGGGCATTTGCCAAAGGCTTCACCACTCTTGGCTACCGCTGCGGCAAAGGCGAGGCAGGTAGGATAGCCGCATTGGCCGCAATTGCTCTTTGGGGTTCGGCGGACAATCTCGAAGGGATTCATGGGCGCAGGCTACTTATGTTTCTGGTGACAGGTCTGGGTGCGGCGGTTTACTTCCGCGGCATATTCCAGGGCCTTGGGCATATCTCCCTTGCGGGCCCAGGCCAAGGCTTCCTGCAGGATCGTAAGGCAGGCAAGCCAGTCGTCCTGCCAGGACGGTTCCGAGAAAACGGTATAACCTTCAAAGGCAGAGACAAGGGCTTTTTCTTCGGCCGGGGCAGGAGGTTGCCCCTGTTCCAGCTTTTTGCAAACATCCTTCCAGAGACGGGCAATCTCCTTTTTTGTTTTTTTTCCCTCCGGCGGCCGCCCCTTTAAGCGCAACTCTTTGTCGTATTTGCCCTCACCGCCTGTTCTCCGGGCAGGCTTTTCATGGTCAAGCATTGTCAGGGTGGCACCCCTGTCTAAATCCAGAAGGGGCGCCTGGAAAGAAAGGGTGAAGTAGGCGGTGTCGTCCGTGATCTTCTGCTTGGTTTTTATGAACTCCGGGTTGCCGATAGCTACAAGCCGATTGCCAACCCGGAGTTTCCCCTGGGTAAGATCTTCGGCCAGAGCCATAAGCTCGGAGGCGATGTTTTCGAGGGTGTTCGGGGTGTTGTGTTGGGCAGACATTGGCTTTTCCTTTAATGCGATCTTAACTAGTGTTCATCAGGAAACTCTCTTTCCAGATGAACGCGGTCAGCTTTCAGATTAACGTGCTTACTTGATTAAGTTTTTAGCTGACAGCTGATAGCTGACAGCTGATAGCATCTAGCAGGAAACATAGTTTCTGGATGGATACTAACTGAACCTGATTTTTACACTCTTGATTTGGATCGTATCGCCTTTGCGCAGGAGGCGTTCGCCTTGAATAATTACATCGTTGAGTCTGGTGTTTGCCCATGATAGTTGGGGTACGATGTAATATTTGTCTTTTTTGCTTACCACGCAGCATTGGGTTTTGCTGACAAACCAGCCCGGAATGACCAGGTCAGAGGCCGGATCCTGGCCGATTTTAATGCGGTTCTTGCCGGCAAGGGAAAGCGTGTTTGGCGAGGCTTCGCCTTCGATTACCGTAAGGCTGTATATCTTGTTTGCGGCAGGAGCCGTAGCCTTACTGGGCTGGATGACGGCCTGGGGGCGGAGAGAACCGGGCAAAGTAGTTGCTTCGTCGTCACTAGCCATGGCGGTGACCTCTGGTGCCGCAGTATGCTGCTCATCCGCCACAGTCTGGAGCAAGCGGAATTTACCGATGGAAATAACGTCTTTTTCCGTTATCACCACCTTCGAGGTAATTATTTTTCCATTTACGGTGATGCCGTTGCTGGTTTCCAGGTCTGCCAGATAATGGCGGCCATCGCGGAGTTCCATGGAAAAGCGATGGCCGGAGGTAGCGGAACTGTTGATGACCACATCCGCATCGGGGCTGCTGCCGATAATGAGCTTGCTGCCTTCATGGGTGGTGAAGCTGGTGATCAGCCGATCGTCGCACAAAATGGCCCAATCGGATTTGGTATAGTCCTCAAGATTGATCGTTTCGCCCTGCATAATCATCCTTTTTTCGGAGACTCCATTTTAAGGCCGGTCATTATTGCCTGAATCCGCAGGGGCAGCAAAATGATAAGGAGATATCCCGGGTTTTGCGGGCTTTACATCTTATCGACCCGGTCGATTTTATTTTTCAGATCTTTTATCTTTATGGAAAGGGGATCCTTCTCGGGGAGGCCTTTAAGCGCCTGATCCAGGTGGTAGCGGGCCGAGCTGCTTGAGCCATCATAATATTGAGACAGGGCGAGGTTGTAGTGTCCTAGAGCCTTGTCGCCAAGGGCGGCTCTGATCTTGCCGATTTCTTGATAGAGTTTTGCATAGGTTGGCATGCGTTCGGTAAGATTTTCATAGATGAGCACCGCCTGCGTCTGTTCCCCGGTCTGTTGCAGGGCTTTGGCCAGATAGTAAGTGTTGTATGTCTCGGAGGGAGCCAGTCTGTTTATTTCCTGAAAGATTTCCAAGGCTTTTTGGGTTTCTCCCGCCTCAAGTTTCAGCCTGCCAAGATCTGTTTTGAGGATGTGCCGGTTTGGGAAACGGTTTATGACTTTTTGGAGATTATCTTCCGCCCGCTGATAGTCACGGTTTGCCAGATAGATTTGAGACAGGCCGTAAAAAACCATGGGATCACTTTGCAGGATGCCAGGTTCCTCCGTCTTTTTTTTAAGGATCGGCAGGATCGATTGGGTGTCCCGAGTGAGAGCCTGTATCCGGTATTTGAACCTCTGGTAGGCGAACTCATCTTGGGTTTGGATTTTTTCGGGTGGATACTGTACGATGAGATCCTCAATGTAGCCGATTCTGTTTTCCGGCTCGGGATGGGTGAGGAGATAGGTCGGCACCTGTTTCCGGTGATAGCGGCTGACCCGGCGCATCTTTTTGAGCATGTTCACCATATCCGCCGGATCGCGCTTTTCTTCCTGCATCCAGTTGTAGGCCAAACGATCCGCCTCTTCTTCGTCCTCGCGGCTGAATTTGAGGTTTGCGGTAAGGCCGCCCGCCATGGCACCGGTAACCACGGCCTGGGAAATTGCCCCTCCGCCGAAAAGCAGGCCTGCCAGCATCAGGGCGGCAGAGGTGGCATTGATTTTTCCTGATTTGCTCATCCGGTCCGCGATATGACGGCTGGTGGCATGGCCTATTTCGTGGGCCAGGACGCTGACCAGTTCTCCTTCGGTGTCGCAAAGGTCGATGAGGCCTGAATGGAAGAAAATCAGGCCGGAGGGAGCGGCGAAGGCATTGAATTCCTTGTTATCGATGATGAAAAAATGATAATCAAAGAATTGTGGTCCGGCAAGTTGCAGGGTCTGTTGCCCAAGATTTTTTACATATTCGGCAAGGTCAGGATCATCCAGCAGGGTAAATTCTTTGCGGATAATGGACAGGAGCTTTTCGCCAACCTCCCTTTCCTCGCCAATGCTGAAAGCCTGGGCCTGGGGCGGGGAAAAGCGCCCCGCCGGCGGATTGCCGAGCAAAAAAACAACGCAGAGGATATATGCGGTTAGGCGTCGTAAGGTTTTGTGGTGATTCATGTGAAATATTCAGGTAAGCGGTCACATGGTACCACATCTTGCGGCGATCGGTCCGGCTCACGTACAAAAGTACGCATCGCCGTCCCGATCGCCGCAACCTGCGGCACCCTGTGGCCGCTTATTCCGTGGTTATTTGACCCTTGTGGGCTTACCCCGTGATTGATTACATATTCAGAGGTAAGATGCGATAGGGGACTTGTTTGCTTACAGTTCCACATACATTTTACTATAATGATGATCGTTAATTTGCGCCAGCATTTGTTCCGCTCTGCCATTCCTGGCAGGTCGACCATTGCAATCTCCCAATAATCCTGTATAGAGAACCATATGCTGAAGGAACTTATCATCACTAATCTTGCCCTCATCGAGAAACTACATGTTTCTTTCGCCGAGGGGCTTACGGTTCTTACCGGCGAGACCGGAGCAGGGAAATCCATCATCCTGCAGGCCATTCATCTGCTGGGCGGCGGCAAGGCCGCGGCAACCTGGATCAGAAGCGGGGCAGAAACGGCAACGGTTGAGGCCCTTTTTGAATTGAGTCCCCAGCAGGGGATCGTCCTGGAAAAACTGGCGGAAATGGGTTGTGAGCCAGACACCGAGCTGGTGGTCAAACGGGTCGTCTCCCTTAAAGGCTCCAGCCGTTATTTTATGAATGGCAGTCTGGCCACGGCCAAAGCGGTGGGCGAGGTGATGGAGAATCTGCTCAGCGTTGCCAGCCAGCATGATCATCAGCAACTGTTGCAGCCTCGCAGTCATCTTGATTGTATTGATGCGGTCGGCGGTCTCTGGCCGCAGCGGCTCATCGTTTCCCAGTGTTATGATACATGGACCGAGGCCAAGAAATCATATCAGGAGCTGGTGGTCAGGGAGAGGGACAAGGAGCAGCGCCGGGATTTTCTCACCTTTCAGGTCAGGGAAATCGAGGAGGCTGCGACCAGCCCTGGCGAAGACGCGGCTTTGGTTCTTGAGCGGGACAGGTTGCGGGCCTCAGATGACCTGATCGGTCTTGGGAAAAAAAGTTGGCATCTTCTGGCGGAAGCGGTCAATACTCCGCTCTCTATGGTGCGAAGAAATCTGGTGCAGATGTCCTCCTTTGACCAGAGTCTTGCCGGTCTCGCCGAAGAAGTGGCCGGGAATTGCTTTCAACTGGAAGACCAGGTCCAGGTAATCCGCAACTATGTGGAGACCCTGGCTAGTGATCCGGCGCGTCTCGATATGGTGACGGCGCGTCTTGATCTGTTGCAGCGGCTTAAAAGAAAATATGGCGGTGAGCTTGAGGCGGTCCTCGCCTTTGGCCGGGAGGCGAAGCAGGAGCTTGCGGAAATCGAGGCTCTGGATGAGCGGCTGGTCTCACTGGAGAAGGAAGTGCGGCGGAGCGGCATCGCCTTGGGCGAAGCGGCGGCGCTGCTTTCCAAGGGGCGTAAGGCTGCGGCCCAGGAACTCGCCGCCAAGATTCGCGCGTCTTTGGCCACGCTTTGTTTTGAGCAGGCGGCTTTCGAGATTTGTTTCAAGGGAGAGCAGGGCCAGGGGCTGGAGGGGATCTCCAGGCTTGGCTGGGACCGCCCGGAATTCATGTTTTCCGCCAACCAGGGTGAGGAGGCAAAGCCCTTGGCCAAGGTGGCTTCCGGCGGTGAGCTGTCGCGGTTAATGCTGGCCCTGAAGACGATCCTGGCTCAGAAAGATCAGGTAGACACGGTTATTTTTGATGAGATTGATGCCGGGATCAGCGGCAAAGCGGCCGAGGCGGTGGCCAGGAAGATCCGGGAACTGGCCGGACATCACCAGGTTTTTTGCATTACCCATCTGCCGCAAATCGCCTCTTTGGCTGACGAGCATTTCCTGGTGCAAAAATCAGTGGCCGATGGCCGCACCAAAACCTCGATCAGCCCCCTGTCCGCGGAAGGGCGCGAACATGAACTCGCCAGGATGCTGGATGGAGATTCGGTCAGCGAGCAGACCCTGGCCTATGTGCGTACGCTCATGGCGCGGAAGGTGGCTTTATGACCCGCGCTTTGGCTCTTTTTTCCGGGGGTCTGGACAGTCTCCTTGCCTGCCGGGTCATAGCGGCGCAGGGGATCTTAGTGCAGGCGGTTAAATTCGTCACCCCTTTCTTCGGTTATGAGCTTCTGGCCAGGGAGCAGGAATATGCCCGGATGGTTCGGGACAGCTACGGGATTGAGGTTGTCCTGCGGGATGTGAGCGAGGCCTTTTTTGCTATGCTGCGCAACCCTGCCCATGGATACGGCAAAAATTTCAACCCCTGCGTTGATTGCAAGATCCTTTTGCTCAGGGAGGCAAAAAGGTTGATGGAGGAATTCTCCGCCTCTTTCCTGATTACCGGCGAAATAATCGGTCAGCGGCCCATGTCCCAGCGTCGTGACACCCTGCGGGTGATTGAGCGGGACAGCGGCTGCACCGGTATCCTCCTGAGGCCGTTGTGCGCCAAGATACTGGAGCCGACCCTGGCGGAGCGTGAGGGCCTGGTGGATAGAGAACTTCTTCTTGATTTCAATGGCAGGGGGAGGCAACCGCAAATACAGCTTGCGGCAAAGTTTGGCATCAGTAGCTATCCCAGTCCTGCCGGGGGCTGTGTCCTTACCGAGCGGGAGCAAGCAAAACGGATTGCCTGGTATTATGCCCGCTACCCCCAGGTTCGGCTTAATGATATCCGCTTGCTTCTTTTTGGCCGTCATTTTCATTTGCCGCATGGCGGCTGGTTTGTCCTGGGACGTGATGAGGCTGAGAACAGGCGACTTGAGGCGCTTCATGATCCGGGCGATTTTCTGGTGCATATGCCGGAGCGGCCTGGGCCAATGGGGGTTTTACATGGTGCGGTCCACCCAGATGATCTGGCCGCGGCAGCCGGGCTGGTGGTTCGTTTCGGGAAAAAAATAAGTGACGAATCGACAGCGGCAACAGTGTTGTTTGCTGCCGGAGGAGAAGAGCATCGTCTGGTAGCGGAGCCTCTGGCGGATGAACTTTTTCAGGAGTGGGCTCTGTAAGCGAAAATGGTTCAGATCAGGCCGTACTTGTGCATTTTGCTGAGCAGGGTTTTGCGGGTGATGTTCAGGCGGCGGGATGCTTCACTTTTGTTGCCGCCGGTTTCCGCCAGGATGTTTTTGATGACGACTTGTTCCGCCTCTTCAAGCGAGCCTGGGGGAGCAACGGCAGGGATCAAAGGGGCCTCGTTCTTCATGGCGAAACGCCGCACCGGGATGGGCAGGCTCTCTTCGTCGAGGTAATCGCCGCGCATGAGGATAATCCCCCGCTCGATGGCGTTTTCAAGTTCTCGCACATTTCCGGGCCAGGGGTAGTTGAGAAGCAGAGTCATGCAGCGGGGCGTAATGCCCAAGACTTGCCGATTATTTTTCGTAGCAAATTTTTCCACAAAGTATTCGACCAAGGGTGAAATATCCTCCCGACGCTCCCTGAGGGGGGGAACGTGCAGGGTCACCACGTTTAGTCTGTAGTACAAATCCTCCCGGAAAGTGCCTATAGGCACGCAGATAAA
>MGTD01000038.1:0-2520 GCA_001799285.1 Deltaproteobacteria bacterium RIFOXYD12_FULL_56_24 | reverse complement strand
AGGCACGCAGATAAACTAAGAAAAAGAATTTTGCGAAATTTATGCGGGATTTTTGTAGATGTGGTGGGGTTTGGCGGGATTTTTGAGATAGAAAAATGGTGCGATTTTCATGTTAAGAAAATTTGTTGTTTAGGTTGTGAGTTTGTGTGTTTTTTTGCAAGTGAGTTAAGAAAAATATTTTTGCTTTATTTTCTCCATCGCTATTCAATATTCAGTGGCTGTTCTTTTTGTCAGTTGACCACCATGAACGGCCAGACTACCTTTCCCTTGTGGCTGCGGCCCCATTGGTAGCGGGCCAGCTTGATTATCAACGTGCTGCCTCAATGTTACCCACCCTCCGCCCCTTATCCTGCCGATTCTTGTTGCTCCCGATCGCCCCTCGATAGAAGTTTTCGCTGTAGCTCCTGATTTTCTTGCCGCAGCGTGGCGAGATCCTCCTGCATTACATTCATCTGTTCTCGCATTTCTCGGATAGCGTTGATGGTGGTCTCAGACCTGGCGCGGTTTTCGATGGCCTCATTAAAGGCCATGAGATTGGCGTTGATGGCGCGGATCAGGATGTTGTTGCCTGATTTATGAATGTTGACGAGCAGTTCCATGCTGTCGCCCATACTGAGGTGAAAGTCGCCGCAGGCCATGGCGCCGTCTGCATCCGGCCCATCTTCAAAAATCCTCTGAGCCAATCCCCTGGGTCGTTTTGGTTGGTTAAGGCCCATCGATTCTTCAACCGCCTGCTGAGCCAATCCTTTCGGTCGTTCCGGCTCAGAGTACAGTCCTTCAGCCGCCCGCTGCGCTAAACCCTTAAACGGCGGATGTCCCAAGCCAAACAGCAGCCAGTTTGCGTCGGTCTCGTAGTGCTTACATAGGGCGGAAATAAAGTCTGCGTCGGGCGGATTTTCATCCAGCTCGTAACGCCTAAGAGTGTTGGCTGTAATTCCGAATAGTGCCCCAAAATCCTTTTGGGACATCACCCCTCTGATTTGTTTTATTCGGTCGCCAAGCTTCATTTTTATCTCTCCCATAATGACGCACCTTTAGACTCCTATAGTTATAAAGGTGCGTCATAAAAGGTGCGTCATGAAAACAGGTGCGTCACACTGCATAAAGTCATGATTTTATTACTTTAAAACTATATATAGGTGTTATTTAAAAAAAATAGTGGTGCGTCACATGTTTTTGTGTTGACAGAACACTAAAAACGGTGCTATCAATTGCACATGGACAATCAAAAACCCCCACAAAAACCCGCCGAGAGGCGGGCCTGGATCAAGTATCGGCTGGAGCTGGCCGGGTACAACTTCGCCAAACTCTCTAGGGAGCATGGGTTATACCGGACGGCGGCAAAGATCGCCCTCGATAAGCCATATCCAAGGATGGAGAGGGCTATTGCCGAAAAGATCGGCGTGCCTCCCGAGGTTATCTGGCCGGAGCGGTATCAGCCTGTAAAACAGAATAGCAAACGGAGAAGGCATAAGCAATGACGAAGTCACGTAAAAGATTCGTCGGCCCAGGCCAGATGAGCCTGTTTGACCTGCTTATTCAGGAGCGGGAGCAACGAGCCGCCTCCGCCCCCGCCCGGTTGAACGTGGTCGCCGCCCTCCATGCCGCCATTCGCGAGGCGATCCGCCAGGCCCCGAAGAGCCGCGAGACCATCGCCGAGGAGATGACCGCTCTTGCCGGCCAGCCCATCAGCGTCCACCAGGTTAACAACTGGACCGCCGACAGTCACCCCCACCGCATCCCCGCCGAATTATTACCCGCGTTTTGCCAGGCAACCGGCAGCATCGAGCCGCTGCGCCTGCTGGCCGAGGCGGCGGGGGTATTTACCCTGCCGGGGCCGGATGCGCTGCGGGCTGAGATCCAGAAACTAGACGAAGAAGCGCGGCACATTACCCGCGAGAAACGCAAACGCGAACTCTTTTTAAAGGAGATGGAGAAATGAGAGCACCGTACCGCGCACAGTCAAAACTGATCGAGCGCCAGAAGTGTGCCATGGCGCCCCTCGTCAACACGAAAATGTTCTTGGTCGCGAGCAACCCAACTGGCCGTCAACCATTACTCTCGCTGTTGACCGAAGAAGTTGTCAAAGCGCGCATCGCTAGTGAAATGAAGCATGGCGGTAACAGCAAGGTGGTTTGCGAGGTGGCCCTTGATGGGAACAATCTCGCTATTACCCAGCTGCTTCATAGCGTAGAGCTTTAGGAAAGAAAGGGGCGGTATGATAAAATCCACCACAGACAAATGGCCCACAGCCGGCGAGATTGCCGCCGCGCTCGGGGTGCTGAAGCGAGCAATCCAGCGCCGCGCCACCAAGGAAGCCTGGTCTTACGAGGAAGAATCCTGCAACGGCGGCCGCCGCCGCCGTTTCGACCCCGCCGCCCTGCCAAAAGACGTCCGTCGCCAACTCAAAAACCACCGTCTGGAACAACAAATCAAACCCATCAATCCGCCAACCCGGCCGGCCGACTCCGCCGACCCCGATCTCTCAACCCTCAACCTGCCGGTCCCCTTAAATCTTCT
>MGTD01000037.1 GCA_001799285.1 Deltaproteobacteria bacterium RIFOXYD12_FULL_56_24 | reverse complement strand
GTTGAAGGTGATGCGGAGAAGTCGGCGTAGCCGACCCCGCCAGCTTTAGCTGTTATCCGAAGCCACCGGCTTTAGCCGGTGGAGTATTCACTTTCAGGCAGACCATAAGTCGCAACCTTTCTCTTACTTTTCAGGAATTTTAATCATGCGAAACGATCAACGGGCCGCGGATGCGCTGCGGCCGGTCACTATTGAAAAGGGCTTTCAGCCCCAGGCCTATGCCTCTGTCTTGATAACCATGGGCGGCACTCAGGTGTGTTGCGCCATCACCATGGAGGCCAGCGTCCCGCCTTTTTTGCGGGGCACCGGCCAGGGCTGGATTACGGCCGAGTACGGGATGCTGCCCTGTTCGACCAACAGCCGCATGCAACGGGAGGCAGCCAAAGGCCGGTCGGGCCGCACCTATGAGATCCAGCGCCTTTTGGGCCGCTCGCTCAGGACCATGGTTGATCTTGCCTGTCTGGGCGAGGTGACCCTCCGGGTGGACTGCGATGTGCTCAAGGCCGATGGCGGCACCCGGACCGCTTCCATTACCGGCGCGGCCATTGCCATGCGAGATGCCTTGGAGCGCATGCGCCGGGAGGGGGTTTTGGCCACGTTGCCGGAGATTTTGCCGGTGGCGGCCATCAGCGTGGGCATGGTGGACGGCGAACCCCTGCTTGATCTCAATTATGTCGAGGATTCCAAGGCCGAGGTGGATGCCAACTTCGTCATGACCGGGGATGGCCGCTGGGTGGAAACCCAGTGCACCGCCGAAGGCAAGCCCTTCGGCCCTGAGGATTTCAACCGCATGGCAGCCCTGGCCCGCAAGGGGATCGACGAGCTTTTCACCCTATGGGCCCTGTGATGACCTCCTCCCCCTATACCCTGCACAGTCAGGCCAGTGACTGCGCTGCCCGCCGCGGCGAGGTCCGTACCCTGCACGGCACGGTGCAGACCCCGGTCTTCATGCCGGTTGGCACCCAGGGCACGGTTAAGGGCGTGCTCCCGGAAAACCTTAAAGAGCTGGGCGCCCAGATCATCCTCGGCAACACCTACCATCTCTACATCCGGCCCGGCCATGAGCTGATCCGCAGCTTTGGCGGCTTGCATAAATTCATGCACTGGGACCGGCCCATCCTCACCGACAGCGGCGGCTTCCAGATCTTCAGCCTCAAGGATCTCACCAAGATCAGCGAAAAAGGCGCTGCCTTCAAATCGCATCTCGACGGCAGCAATCTCTTTTTGAGCCCCGAGGATGCCGTGGCCGTGCAGGAGGCGTTGGGCAGCGACATCATGATGTGCCTGGACACCTGCATCCCCTACCCGGCCACCCGCCAGGAAGCCATTGCCTCCACCGACCTTACCGGCCGGTGGGCCAGGCGGTCGCGCGCTGCCCATAGCCAACGGGGGCAGCTGTTGTTCGGCATCATCCAGGGCGGCATGTACCCCGATTTGAGGGCCAAGGCGGTGGAGGAGCTGGTGGAGATCGGCTTTGACGGCTATGCCCTGGGGGGCTTGAGCGTGGGCGAACCCACCGAGCTGATGATGGAGATCACCGAAGAGATCGCCGCCCTGATGCCCGCCGATTATCCCCGCTATCTCATGGGGGTTGGCACCCCGGAGAATCTGGTGGAGGCGGTCTTTCGCGGCATCGACATGTTTGACTGCGTCATGCCCACGCGCAATGCGAGAAACGGAATGCTCTTTACTTCAAGCGGCAGGCTTGTTATAAAAAACGCTCGCCATCAGGATGACCAGCGGCCCGTGGACGAGGAGTGCGACTGTTACACCTGCCGCCATTATTCTCGCGCCTATCTGCGGCATCTGTTTATGGCCAGGGAGATTCTCTCCTCGCAGTTGAACACCATTCACAACCTGCATTACTATGTGGGGCTCATGGCCAAAATGCGCACGGCCATTGAAGAAGATCGTTTCAGCGAGTTCCGCCGGGAGTTTTACGCCAAGCGGACGGCGGAGTAATAAGGGTACCACGACGTTTGTCCTTTCATGTCAGTGTCACGACGTCGCATTGTTATCGCGGTTTTTAAACTAGGGTTTAAATTGAATCGGAGGAGGTAGTTATGGTTGATGTAGCTTTTGCCGCAGACGCTGCGGCTGGTGCAGGTGGGGCACAAGGCCTGATGAGCTTTTTGCCGCTTATTTTGATTTTTGTCGTCTTCTACTTCCTGTTGATCCGCCCCCAGCAGAAAAAAGCCAAGGCGCATCAGGAGTTTATTGACAATCTCAAGAAAGGCGACGAGGTTCTGACCAGCGGCGGCATCCAGGGTAAGATCACCGGTCTGACCGACCGGGTGGCGACCCTTGAGATCGCTGAGAATGTGCGGGTAAAGATTGCCCGGCCCTATATCCTGGGCTCGGTGGCGTGTCTGGAAGGCGGCGAGAAAAAAGACGGCCCGGCCTGCGCTATCGGGGTCGGCAGCAAGGGTTGTTGAGGGTAATGCAGTCCCTTCACCGGGAGTGAAGCGAAAGATGAGATTTTCGGCCTGCCTGGGTTTTCCAGGCAGGCCTTTTTTTGTGCGGTTGGCAGGTGTTATTTCATCAATCTTTTCAGGAGAATATCTTCTGTCTGTCTGACCTACGAGTGGGCATGCACAGTCAAGAGCGGAAAATTAGGGGCGCTCTCCACTTTTGGCCCCTACTCAGCCCGTTCGTGGCCCAGGCAATGGTGTACCGTCTTGATACAGCGGTCCATCACCACCACCAGACCCGCCGCCTTCGCGGTCCGGGCTGCCTCGGCGTGGATTACCCCTTCCTGCATCCAGATCATCCTGGCGCCGAGGGTAATGGCCTCAGCCACGATGGGCTCCACCTCCTCGGAGCGGCGGAAGATATTGACGATCTCTACCGGGGTAGGAATTGCCGTAAGGTTTGGATAGCAGTCCAGGCCGAGGATTTCCTCCTGCCCCGGATTGACCGGGATCACGGTGTAGCCTGCCTCGATCAGGTAGCGGGCCACCATGTTGCTGGGCCGGGCTTCCTTGGGGGAGAGTCCGACCACCGCGATGGTTCGGGAGGTGGTCAGTAGTTTTTTTATGGCCGGGAGATCATCGAGGAGCATGCGGGTGTCTCGCGTTGTGGTTGGGTGGGCCTCGCAAATCTGCATGATAAAGCCGGGAAAAGGTATTATATTGTTTTTTCCTTAGTATCACAGTTAAAAAAAGAGACGAAAGAGGTCGGGTATGTGTCAGATGAGCGTCATTCTGGAGCAGGATGGCAACGAGACGGTGGTGGCGGAAAGCGCTTCGCTGCTTGAGGTTGTTGAGGATGGCCTCCGGATCAGCACCCTGTTTGAAGAGCCGCGATTCATCAAGGGGGCGGCGGTTCGGGCCATTGATTTTTTAAACGCCAGGGTAACCGTGATCCGGAAAGGAGATGAGGCCTGAGATGGACCAGAAAACTACGAGAGAAAAGCTGCAGATTCTTCTGCCCCACTGGATTGAGCATAACCACAACCACGAGGCCGAGTTCAAGAAATGGGCGGACTTGGTGCGGACTGAGGGGCAAGGGGGGCTGGCGGAGCTGTTGGATAAGGCCGTGGCCAGCATGGGGGAGACCGATTCCATTTTGCAAAAGGTGCTGGCGGAGATCGGCGGCCCAGGCGAAGGCCATTGCCACCATCACCACCCCCACCATCACGACTGAGCCTTATTTTTCAAAGGAGCGCAACCCGGCAAGGGCATGGTGCGCAGGCGAGGCCAGGGTGCCCACCACCGTGACCAGCCAGAAGTATTCCGGGTCCGCCTCAATCTGGCGGCGCAGGTTTGGCCCCAGCCAGTGGGAATCTTCCAGCAGGTTGTAGAACTGGCTGTCGATGCCGAAAAAACCATCGAGCAGATGGGCCATGGTGTGGAAGACCTTGCTTTGAAAGCCCTGCGGCATAAGCAGCAGGTCGCCGAACTCTCTGGTGCCCGCCGTTCGTAATTCCTCGGTTAATCTTGCCAGAATCTGGCGGTTGTCGGCTATCCCTTGCTCCAGGCTGGGCCAGAAGCGCAGGTCCGCCCCGGAACATGATTGCTCCGCCACAACCCGCACCGCATCGTAGTGTACCAGGTCGGTGCGGTCAAGAAAGCGCAGGACATGGGCGGCGCTTCTGGCAAGGTCCGGCTCCATGGTCAGGATCTTGTGGGTTACTTCAAGTTTCATCTTTCTCCTTTTCCTGGCGCAGCAAAAATCGGCAGCCGGGTAATCTCCATGAAGTTCTGCACATGGTATTCCGCCGGCAGAACCGGGTTTTTGAAGGCGATGAGCCGCATGCCCAGGGCGGCGGTGTGTTCCCGGTCCACCATGGAATCGCCGATGTACACCGCCTCGTCCACCTGGAAGCCGAAATGGGTGAGAATCTGCTCCAGCGCCTCGGGGTGGGGTTTGGGGTTGGCCACATCAAAGGCGGTGACCACCTTGTCGAACCGGTCTGCCAGCGCAAACATCTGCAGCACCGAAGCCATGGTGGAGGTCCGGTTGGTGCTGATCGCGGTTTTGTAGTCGGGCCGGAGAAAATCGAGAAATTCGAGCAGGTCCGGCTCCATGCGCATGTGTTGCAAAAAGGGGGTGTAATCAAGGGTCTGCCGGTAGGCCTCGGCCTGGGCCAGATCCGCCGGGTAGGCGCGGAACAGGTGGCGGATGGAGTCCATCACATGGTGCATGTGGACGTATTCCAGCTCCTCCTCGTCCATGGGCGGGCGGGCGAAGACGGCGCGGATATGATTGTAGTAGACCCGATTGGCGTTTTTGGAGTCGAACATCACGCCATCGCAGTCGAACACGACGAGTTTTAGGGGAGCCATGGTGAAGAATCCTTGCCATCCTGCCGGGTCCGCGCTATGTAAAATCCTTTATCAGGATGGGCGCATCAGGGCGTGGGGCGGATAAGGTTGCTTTGGGTTGCTGCGCGAATGAGCCTCATCTTTACTGAATATCTTCCGAAGATGTCAAGCGGTTAAGCAACGATCCAGCTTGAAGCCGGAATGAGGCGAAACCAAGAAACGTAACTGTTCAGCAGTGCCGCAGATGCGCGGAAGAGGTCTGCGAAGTGTGCTATTGCACATGAGCAGGCCGATGACAAAGCAGATGTGGTGCTGCTGAGCAGTTACGGGGGTGGCCATGAAACAGAGCACCGACTTTCTCGTGATTGGCAGCGGCATCTCCGGGCTTTCCTTTGCCATCAAGGCGGCGCGCTTAGGCTCGGTGACCATTATCACCAAGAAGGCCAAGGTGGACACCGCCACCAATCTGGCCCAAGGCGGGATCGCTGCGGTGCTCTCGCCGGATGATTCCTTTGCCCTGCACATCGAGGACACCCTCCGCTCCGGGGCCGGACTCTGCCATGAGGACATCGTCAGGCTGGTGGTGGAGACGGGCCCGTCCAGGATCAAGGAGCTGATCCGCCTTGGGGTTCAGTTTCAGAGCGAGGCCGGCGACCCCAGCCACCTCGACCTGGGCAAGGAGGGCGGCCACTCGGCCCGCCGCATCGCTCATGCCATGGATCTTACGGGCCGCAAGATCGAAGAGGGGCTCCTGGCCCAGGTGGCGGCCAACCCCAGGATCACGGTGCTGGAAAATCATCTGGCCGTGGATCTTTTGGTCAGTTCCAAGACCGGCACCCCGTATCAGCCCCACGACAGCTTCAGCGACCAGTGTCTGGGCGCCTATGTCTTTGACCGGGAAACCGGGCGGATCGACACCTGGCAGGCCAAGGCCACGGTACTCTGCACCGGCGGCACCGGCAAGGTCTATCTCTACACCACCAATCCCGATATCGCCACCGGCGACGGCATCGCCATGGCTTACCGGGCCGGGGCCAGGGTCGCCAATCTGGAGTTCGTCCAGTTCCACCCCACCTGCCTCTATCACCCGCAGGTGAAAAACTTCCTGATCTCCGAAGCGGTACGCGGGGAGGGCGGGCGGCTCATCGACCAGCGCGGCCAACCCTTCATGCACAAGTATGATCCGCGCGGGGATCTGGCCACCCGCGACACGGTGGCCCGGGCCATTGACAACGAGATGAAGGTGAGCGGCGATGATTGCGTCTATCTGGACATCACCCACCAGCCTGCGGAGTTCCTTAAAAACAGGTTCCCGACCATCTATAATAAATGTCTCTCCCTTGGCATCGACATGACTAGGGAACCCATTCCGGTGGTGCCTGCGGCCCACTACATGTGCGGCGGGGTGGTCACGGAT
Organism: Deltaproteobacteria bacterium RIFOXYD12_FULL_56_24; assembly: GCA_001799285.1. GTDB lineage: Bacteria > Desulfobacterota > Desulfobulbia > Desulfobulbales > Desulfurivibrionaceae > Thiovibrio. The sequence goes on along the minus strand of MGTD01000037.1, from coordinate 22,601 downwards.
CAATGGGGCAGAACCAACACCGAAGGTCTGTTCGCTTTCGGCGAAACCGCCTGCACCGGTCTGCATGGCGGCAACCGGTTGGCCAGCAATTCCCTGCTCGAGGCGGTGGTCTTTGCCCATCAGGCCTTTTTGGAGTGCGAACGGGAATGGCCCGAGCTACGCCAGGCGGTGCTGCCCGAGGTGGCCGAGTGGTCGGCGGGCGAGGCCCAGCGCATTGAGGAGAATGTTCTGGTTAGCCATAACTGGGATCAGATCCGGCGGCTGATGTGGAACTATGTCGGCATCGTCCGCACCGAGAAACGCCTCGCCCTGGTGCAGGAACGGCTCCGGGCTATCGCCGGCGAGGTGAACCAGTATTACCGCGACTATATCCTGACCCCGGACCTCATCGAGCTGCGCAACATCGCCCAGGTTGCCGAGCTCATCGTCCGCTGTGCCTGCATCCGCAAGGAGTCCCGTGGTCTGCATTACCTGGTGGATTTTCCCCAGCCCGATGATGCCCACTGGAAAAAAGACACCATCCTCCAACGGCAGGACAGCGAAGCCGGCCTGGGATCTTGCGCCAACTAGCCGGATAGCCTTGGTAAATCTTTCCTCCGCAAGTCTTTGCCTCTTGAAATGAAAGTTTTTCCTTAAACGCTTTCACTTCGCATTTCTTTGATTTTCCGCGCAAAAAAGCCCGGCTATTTTTCTTGTTTTCCGTTCCCTTTTTGCTTGCATGTATACTACCTGTAGTGCAATAATGGCTTTCGAAGTACAACCTGTCGTGTTTCGTGGGAGCCAGAGGGGAAGGCTTTAATTAATTTCTTAATCATCAAGAGGAGTAAGGGTATGGGAGTTGTGATGCCGCTCAATGCCGAGACCGTCCAGGCCAGAACCCAACGGGTAGTGAACGAGGACAGCACCGATATTGCCCTCTTTGTCCGCTCCTCCCAGGATGACATGACCGGCTGGAACCGGCAGCGCATCGTCGATGCCCTGCTGCGCGAGACCTTTATCGACCGGGATACCGCCGAGAAGATCAGCCGCGATATCGAGGTGACCATCCAGGCCGGCAAGGTGAAAACCATCACCGGCCCGCTGATCCGCGAAATGGTCAACGCCAAGCTCCTGGAGATGGGCCTTGAGGAGGCGCGGCGGATGCACACCCGTCTCGGGGTGCCGCTTTACGACGTGGACCAGCTGCTGGTCCAGCACAACAAGGAAAACGCTAATGTTCCCCACGGCCCTGAGGCCACCAACCTCACTTTGGCCGAAGGGATCAAGAAGGAATATGCCCTGCTTCACGTCTTTACCCCGGATGTTGCGGACGCCCACTTGAGCGGCGATCTGCACCTGCACGACCTGGGCTTTATCGACCGGCCGTATTGCTCCGGCCAGTCGCTGGAATACATCAAGAAATTCGGCCTCAATCTTCCTCATGCCCTGTCCATGGCCAAGCCGGCCAAGCATGCCGAGGTGCTCCTCGCCCATATGGTCAAATTTGCTGCTTCCCTGCAGAGCCATTTTGCCGGGGCCATCGGCTGGGACGCAATCAACCTCTTCTACGCGCCTTATCTGGAAGAATTGGATGATGACGGGGTCAAGCAGCTGGCCCAGATGATGATCTACGAATTCTCCCAGCAGGCCGTGGCCCGAGGCGGGCAGGCGATCTTTTCCGATGTCAATATCTACTGGGAGGTACCCAAGCATTTCGTGGATGTCCCTGCCATTGGGCCGGGTGGGGTCTACACCGGCAAGACCTATGGCGAATACGAAAAGCAGGCGCAGCGCTTTGCCTGGGCGCTGTTTGAGGTCTATAAAGAGGGAGATGCCGCCGGCCGCCCCTTCTTCTTCCCCAAACCCCTGGTGCATATCACCGAAAAGTTCTTCAAAACCGACGGCCACCTGGAATTTTTGCATCATATCTGCGAGGTCGCTTCGGTGAAGGGCAACACCTACTTTGTCTTTGACCGGGGCGACACGGCCAAGATCTCCGAATGCTGCCGGCTGAGCTTCAAACTGGAGGCCTCGGACCTGGAAGATGCCAAGCAGCCCTGGAAGATGCGCTACTCGGCCCTGCAGAATGTCACCATCAATCTGCCGCGCCTGGCCTTCAAGGCCAAGGGCGATGACACCAAGCTTTTTGCCCTGCTCACCGAAAAGATCCAGCTGGCGGCCAAGGCCCACGAGCAGAAAAAGAAGTTTATCGAACGGCTGATGAGCCTGGGCAAGGGCGGCCCCCTTTCCCTGCTGGCCATGGATCTGGACGGCGAGCCCTACCTCAAGCTGCACCGCTGCTCCTATCTCATCGGCATGGTGGGACTCAACGAGCTGATCCGGGTCCATCTTGGCCAGGAGTTGCACGATTCGGACGCCTCCATCAAGTTCGGTCTCAAGGTAATTGCTCACATGAACATCGTCTGCAACAAGCTGGCCGAGTCCTTGGACATGAAGTTCGTCCTGGAGCAGACCCCGGCAGAAAGCACCGCCTTCCGTTTTGCCAAGCTGGATCTGGCCCATTTCAGCACGGAGGCGGAAAAGGTTGTTTTGGGCAATCGGGAAAAGGGGGAGGTCTACTACAGCAACTCCACCTTGTTCAACGTGGGTGCCACCATGAGCCCCATAGCCCGGGTGGAGAAGGAGGGGTTGTTCCATCCCCTCATCGAGGCGGGTTCCATCACCCACATCTGGCTGGGCGAGGCCCAGCCGGACAAGGAGGCCTTGGCCGGCTTCGTGATCAATGTCTTCAAGTATACCCAGAACGACCAGATCGCCTTTTCTCCGGAGTTCACCGCCTGTCTTGCCTGCGGCAAAACGAGCCGGGGGTTGAGCGAAATCTGCCCTTACTGTCAGTCGAAAGACGTGGACGGAATCACCCGGATCACCGGCTATTTCACCAAGATTTCGAGCTGGAACAAGGGCAAGCTCGGTGAGCTGCACGACCGCTACCGTAATGTCGATCGCTTCAATAACTAAGGAGGGAAACCTATGACACTGTTTACCACGGATGACTGTGTACTCTGCGCCCAGCTGAAAACGCAGTTTGATCTTGCCGCCATGGATGTTCAGGTGGAGGTGCTTGGCAACAACGACGCCGGTGCCCTGGCCCACCTTGCCTGGCATGGCTTGGTGGAAAAGGCGCGGAAAGGCCTGCCCATTCTGGTGCTGGATGATTCTTCCGCCCTGCATGAGTTTGGCCACATCGAAAGCCAGTTGCTGGACCGCGCTGCCAGCCGTGGCATAGCCGCCAAACGTCACGGCAAGCAGGCCGCCGGCTGCGAAGCCGGTAGCTGCACCCTGCAATAGTCGTTATGAGCGTTGACCTGCCGCAGATAAAGGGGTTCCTCGAAACCTCCTTCATCGACTGGCCCGGCAAGCTGTGCGCCATCCTCTTTGTGGGTGGCTGTAACTTCCGTTGCCCCTTCTGCCATAATCATCCTCTGGTCCTGGCCCCGGAAGGCCTGGAGACCATTCCCTTCGCGGAGATCATGGGCCGTCTGGCAACCCGTAAAAACTGGCTGGCCGGGGTCTGCATCTCCGGCGGTGAACCGACGCTCTCCCCGGGTCTTCCCGTCATGATCGCCAAGCTCAAGGCAGAGGGCTGGGCGATCAAGCTCGATACCAACGGCAGCAGGCCGGAGATGCTGGCCCAGCTGCTTGCGAACAATCTTCTCGACATGGTGGCCATGGATGTCAAGACGGTGTTGGTGCAGGACAAATACGAGCGCTGCGCCGGCGGCCCGGTGGATTTGGGAGCGATCCAAAAAAGCATCGACCTGTTGAGTAACAGCGATATCCCCCATGAGTTCCGCATGACCATTGCCCCCGGCCTGCACACGGAAGAAGACATTGTTGTCTGGAATCATCAGTTTGACCGTTCCCGCTCCAGCCTAACCCTGCAAAATTTCAATCCCCTGACCACTCTGGATGTTCGCTTTGAAAAAGAGAAGGGTTTTGTTCCGGAAATATTTTCCCGCCTGGTTGGCATGATCGCTTGAGACAACCGAGGTTGCATAAAAAACATTGTTAAATCAAGGTGTTTAGCCTGGGGGTCGGGGCGGGAAAAAATAAAAGCCTCTGCTTGACAAAGGGAAAAGCATATAGTAATAAGTGGTATCTTTCATTAGCCAATACGTTACATTTCACAATAATTTAGTTAAATTTTTACTGAAGGAGAATAGTATGCCTACAATCGAGCATAATGGTTCAAGCTTCACTGTTGACGAAGACGGCTTTCTCACCGGAAACATGGATGCGTGGAACGACAACTGGGTTGACTACGTGAAGAGTGTTGAGGGCATCACCGAGATGACTGACGAACATCGCAAGGTTATCGATATCCTTCGTGATTACTACAAGAAGAACGGTATCGCTCCCATGGTCCGTATCCTTTCCAAGACCACCGGCTTCCCGTTGAAGCGGATTTACGAGCTGTTCCCTTCCGGTCCCGGTAAAGGCGCCTGTAAAATGGCTGGTCTGCCGAAGCCGACCGGTTGTGTGTAATTCACCCAAAGGGTATAAGTTTCGTTTGAGCAGGCAAGCTGCTCAACTCAGCTTTAACCACGCCAGTCGATTCGTTCAGATTTGAATGAAAAAAGGAGAAGGTTTTTGCCTTCTCCTTTTTTTTTGTCTTTTTTTCGGCTCAAAATTACAAACTTCCCGTCCCGTTTAGGCGGACAAGCGAAAAATCCCCCAGCCCCCTCAGAAAAGCATTTCCAGGAAATGGTTGTGATACTCGGAAAGATCCTGGTTGCACTCGCCGCAAAAGAACTTGATCTCCCCCAGAACCTGTGACTCGTCACTTTCCTGAACAAAGCTGCCATCTGCATTCTGGATATAGCGGGTGGTCAGGACAACCTCGTCGGCTATCTCGAAGAAATCGGTATCGTTGCCACAATGCGGGCAACGGATGCGCGCCCGGCTTTTTGGTGGAACCCTGCGGGGGGGTGCTATTTCGGTTTCCATGCCATTCCTCACCAGAAAAAGGGAATTATCCCCTTTATGATAAAAGGGCGGATTCTACGGCAGATGGGGGGAAATGTCAATTAAGATGGCTGCGGTGGGGCTCGCCCTGGGCCTGTTTCAGTTATACCGGATGATAAAGGCGCTCTTGTCGCCCAAGGGCTGTTCCTCGTTCACCAGCACCTTGTGGACCTTGGCTTGGGGTGAGCCGAGGTGCAGCCAGGCAATCATTTTCGCAACATTGGCCGCCTCGCCTTCCAGCACGGTCTCGACCGTGCCGTCCGACCGGTTTCGCACCCAGCCGCTCAACTCAAGGCGCCTGGCTTCTTTCTGAATATAATCACGAAAAAAGACGCCCTGCACCATTCCCTCAACTCTAGCCACCACTCTTTTTTTTGCCATACTGCTCCTGCGGTGCCTTGCTCGGCGAGCCGAGCGCGATCAACGGCTAATGAGCCGCAGAAATTCGTCCTCGGTGATTACCGTCAGGCCTAATTCCCGGGCTTTGGTCAGCTTGCTGCCGGGGTTGTCTCCCAGAACCAAATGGGTTACCTTGCGGCTGATGCCCGAGGCCACCTGGCCGCCCAGTTCTTTTATTCTGGCCTTGGCTTCATGCCGGGAAAGGTGGGCAAGTCCGCCGGTGAAAAGAAAGACGCTGCCGGCCAGGGGGCCACCGCCCTCCAGAGCCTGTTTTTCATCCTGAACGCGGACCCCCAGAGCCTCCAGCCGGGCCAGCATCTCCCGCACCGCTGGATCCTGAAAATAATCAACCAGACTGGTGGCCACCTGTTCACCAATGCCCTCGAGGTGTAAAAAATCAGCTTCTCCGGCCAGCAAAAGGCGGGGAAGGGAAGCGAAATGGCGGGCAAGAAGCTGGGCGGTTACTTCGCCCACATGCCAAATGCCGAGGGCGGCAAGAAATTTGGCCAGGCTGGGGGTTCGGCTGGCTTCAATGGCGCGCAGCGCATTGGCCGCCGATTTTTCGCCCCAGCCGTCAAGGGCGGCGAGATTTTCGCCCTTAAGTTGATAGATATCCGGGATATCCTGGATGAGCCCCTGGCTGACAAGCTGTTGCACCGCTTTTTTCCCAAGACCATCTATGTCCATGCCACTCTTGCCGGCAAAATGAATCAACCCCCGCACCCGCTGGGCAGGGCATTCGGGATTGGGGCAGCGGGTTATCGCCTCCTGTCCGGCCCGAACCAGCGGAAAACCGCATTCGGGGCAGGATCTGGGCATGCAGATGGGCTGCTCCCGACCGGTTCGATTTTCGAGGATCGGTTTGATCACTTCCGGGATAACATCGCCGGCCCGCTGGACCAAAACGGTGTCGCCGAGCATCAAGCCCTTCCGCCGCAACTCATCTTCATTGTGCAGGGTGGCCCGGCTCACCATGACCCCGCCGACCTGCACCGGCTCAAGGATGGCCACCGGGGTGATCGCCCCGGTCCGTCCGACGCCGAACTCCACCGCCCGCAGCCGAGTGGTGGCCTGGGAGGCGGGAAACTTGGCGGCAATGGCCCAGCGCGGGCTGCGGGCCTTGGCGCCCAAGCGCTCCTGCAGGGCAAAGTCGTTGACCTTTACCACCATTCCGTCGATATCATAGGACAGCGTTGACCGTTGCTCCCGGAGTTCGGCAAACCGGTCGATCACCTCCGTTATGTTCCGGCAGAGATGGACCAGAGGATTGACCTTGAAGCCGAGGCTGCCAAGGTATTTGAGTAACTCCTGCTGATTGGCGCAGGGCAGGGCGGTCGGATCGCTTACCCCGTAGACGTAAAAATCAAGGGGGCGAGTCGCGGTTATTTTCGGGTCAAGCTGACGCAGGGAACCGGCTGCGGCATTCCTGGGGTTGGCAAAAAGGGATTCCCCCGCCTTGCCGCGTTCGTCATTTAGCCTCTTGAAATCCGCCAGGCCGATAAAGACCTCGCCCCGCACCTCAAGGCGCTTGGGAGCCTCTTCCCCATTTTGGGCCAAAAGCCGCAAGGGGATGGTCGGGATGGTCTTCAGGTTTTTGCTGATTTCCTCGCCGACCTGGCCATCCCCCCGGGTGGAGCCAAGGGTGAACAGCCCCTCTTCGTAGACGAGTTCAACGGCCAGCCCGTCGAGCTTCGGTTCGGTCATGTATGCGATCGGCGCCCGGCTCTGTAAAAACCGGAAGAGGCGCTCTTCGAAATCCACCAGCTCGCCGGCGGCAAAGGCGTTTTCCAGGCTTAACATGGGCACGGTGTGGGGGACCGTGGCAAACTTGGCCAGCGGCGTCCCGCCCACCCGCTGCGTCGGGGAATCGGCGGTGATCAGTTCGGGATGCTGCTGCTCCAGCGCCACCAGTTCCTGGAAAAGGCGGTCGTACTCCGCATCGGCGAGGGTGGGGGCATCCAGCACGTGATAACGGTGGGCATGCTGTTGCAGCTCCTGGCGCAGGGCCTGCAAGCGGGTGCGGACCCTGTCTTTGCCTTGGTTCAGAAAGGAGAGTTGGGTCATCAGGCAGGTTTTTTGATGAGCTTGCCGCCCTTGGCGATATTGTCGTACTGATCTTCGTCCACGAAGATCAGGATGGAATCCTCCGGTTTTTTGGTCACCTCGGCGATCACTCTGGTCACTCCTGCGCACATCTCCTCTTTCTGCTCCCTGCTCAGCGTGCCCGCAAGGCGGATGTTTACATACGGCATGGCGATACCTCTTTTTTTATGCTTGATGCTCCCCGGCCAGGGAAAGTTTCTGCCAATATACCGCACAAGTCATAAAAAATGAAGAAAGAGAGTGGTGCCATTTTTGGGATCGCGGTTTTTAAGAGACTGGACAAGAAAACCTCCCACTTTCATTCCCGCGGCTCTGAGCATGCTCCGCAAGGAGTGGCGGCTGAGTTTCTTGCCCCGAGCTGCTGTCGATTTCTATGGAAGCCGCCGCTGGACAGCGTTAGCTTGCCGAAAAGGTCAGGTGGATAGGGAAAATGGGATATCCTTTTCAACCAAGGCGGAAAAAGCGAGCGCCGTTATCGGCGGACTGAAAAGAAAGCCCTGAATTTCCGTGCAGTTGAGCTGGCTGAGAAAATCAAGCTGCGCGACATTTTCGACCCCCTCCGCCACCACATCCAGATGCAGGGCCTGGGCCATGGCGATGATGGTGGAAGCAATGGCCGCGCTGTTCGGTTCGGAAGGCAATTCCTTGACAAAGGAGCGGTCAATTTTCAGGGTGTTGAGGGGTAATTTGCGGAGGAAATGGAGAGAGGAGTAGCCTGTGCCGAAATCATCAAGCGCCAGGCGGATCCCCGCAGCTTTTAGTTCGAACAGTTTCGCCAGAGCTGCCTCCTCGTTGAACATCACCGCGCTTTCCGTGATTTCCAACTCAAGCCGGGAGGGAGGCAGGCCTGTTTCCTGCAAGATATTCGTGATGTTTTGCACCAGATTTTCCTGCATGAACTGGCGGGGGGAAAGATTCACCGAAACAACTAAAGCCTTGTTTTTTTCAAGCCATTGCCTGGTGTCACGGCAGGCTTGCCTTAGCACATACTCGCCGATGGGGATGATCAGGCCGGTCTCCTCGGCAAGGGGGATGAAGTCAAGGGGTGAAATAAGCCGACCGTCCCCGCTCTGCCAGCGGACCAGCGCCTCCATCCCCACCATGCGGCCGGTGGCGGTGGCCACCTTCGGTTGGTAATAAACAATAAACTCATTGCGGTCCAAGGCCTTGCGCAGGCTGTTTTCAAGGGAAAGGCGGTGCACCACCTTGGCGTTCATGGCCGTGGTGAAAAGCTGGTACTTGTTTTTCCCCTCCTCCTTGGCTCGGTACATGGCAAGCTCGGCGTTTTTCAGCAGGGTGTCGGCATCATTGCCGTCGCCGGGGAAAAAAGTAATGCCGATGGTCACCGTGACAAAGGTTTCATAGATGGCCAGGTTGAAGGGCTCGGCAAACAGGGCAATCGCCTTTTCCGCCATGCGCACGGCCTCTTGTTCATCCTCGCACTGCTCGATAAGAATGGCAAAATCATCGCCGCCGAGATGGCCTATGGTATGGCCGGCATCGATTCCCTCCTTCAGCCGTTCGGCAACCTGCTGCAACAGGACATCACCGATGTTGTGGCCCAGGCTGTCATTGATATGCTTGAAATTATCCAGGTCGAGCACCAGAACCGCCACCTGCTTGTGCAGGCGCTGAGCATGGTTGATGGCCACATGAAAACGGTCGAGCATCAGCAGTCGGTTTGGCAGGCCGGTAAGGGCATCGTGGAAGGCGTGGAAATGAAGCTGATCCTCGTAGCTGCGAATTTCGCTCATATCGTGGAACACGGCTACATGGTGGGTGACCTGACCGTATTCGTCGGTTATCGCGGTGATGGTGAGCCTTTCCGGATATACTTCGCCGTTTTTCCGCCGGTTCCAGATCTCGCCCTCCCATTTTTTTTCGGCCATAAGGGTACTCCACATGGCCCGGTAGAATTCCTCGTCATGACGGTCAGATTTGAGGATGCTTGGTCTCCGGCCTATGGCTTCCTCCTCGCTGTAGCCGGTGATATGGGTAAAGGCCCGGTTGACTGATTGAATCACCCCCCTGGCATCGGTAATGGTGATCCCTTCAATGCTGCTTTCAAACACCTTGGCGGCCATGGCTAACTGTTCTTCTTTCTTCTTGATGAGGGTAATGTCCTGCACCGTGCCGAACATGCGTTCGGGCTTGCCATCCTCGGCGAGAGTGATTTCTCCTTCTCCCTGGATTATGCGGGTAGTGCCGTCGGGACGAATAATGCGATGGGAAAGGCTGTAGCGAGTGTTGGTTGCCATTGCGGTCTGGAGCGCAGCTTTGACTGTTTCCCTGTCGTCCGGATGGACCAGGCTCAAAAAATATTCAAAGGTGGCAGGCTGCTCGCTGGGGGTGGTGCCAAAGATGTTAAACACCTCCTTGGAGCGGGTGATGCGGTTGTGGCGCACATCCCAGTCCCAGTAGCCAAGTTGGGCGATTTGCTGGGCTTTGGCCAGGTTGGCCTCGCTGGCCAGGAGGCGGTTCGCGGTCTGTTGGCGGTCGATGAGCAGGGCCAGAGTGTTGGCGATGCTCTCCAGGAATTTTTGCTCGCTTTCTCCACCTGGATATCCGATTTCGGCGTAGAGCATCAGCAGGCCAAGCAATTGGCTGTTCAGGACAATGGGGACGATGTAGTGGCTTTGGTCTTCCAAGCCCGCATAGCGGAAGGCTTCCGCCTCGGGGAGATGCGGGGCGAAGAGGAACCGTTGCTCCTCGGCGGCCTTGCCGCACAGGCATTCACCAAAGCTGATGCTGCCGCACTGTTGCAACAGGGAGGGGGCCATGTTCTTGTGCACGAAGAGGGTCAGTGTTTTTGGCTTGGTTTTGTCCACCAGAAAAATCCCCCCTTTCGCCGCAAGCGGCAGCCAAGGGATCTCGACGATAAGGCCAAGGGCCGCGGAAAGCTGGGAGGCAAGCGAGGTGTCGTTGAAGCTGATCCGGAGAAGGTTCTCGATGATCTCCTGCTGGCGGCGGAGTTGTTGGAGCTTCTCGGCATTCGCAAGAATCAGGGGATCGGTGCCGGAAGGATGGAGCTCGGCATGCAGCCGCCGCGGTGTACTTCCCGGCACCGTGGCCAGGTGGAGCAGGGCCGCATTGTTTCCGGCCAAGGGCAGGGGACAGGAAAAAATTTTTTCCGGCCCGGCCAGAAAGGCGTGGAGCGCTTCATTCCGTGTCCCGTTTTCTTCTGCGGTGCGAAAAAGGGCGGCAACATTATCGCCGGTCTGTCCGCCGTGCAGATGCAGACGCAGTAACGCTTCGGACCATGCGCCATTGCAGGCCGTGATGTCGCCGTTCGCTTCAAGAATCGCGAGGGGAAAGGAGATGGAAGCAAGAAGGCTGCCAAGATCTGGGGAAATCGTCATGTGGAGGCCTTTGGAATAAACGAATTCTCCGTGAGGAAGAATCCTAGCATGGTGAAAATATAGCACAGGCGCGTTGGAACAAAAAGAGGAAACGGCGCCCGCATTCAAGAAAAAAGGTTTGCATTAAAATTTAATAGTTAGTAATTATTATTAATTTTAACAAGCCTTTTTATTAGGAGGTTCCATGGAAGCACCAGCACCGTTTCTCTATACCGCCAATGAGCTTTTTGACTGGATCAACGGCGGGCCGGATTTTGTCCTGCTTGATGTTCGCAATGAAAAGGATTTCGCCAATTGGAGCATTGAGGGCCCGGAGTTTTTTCCCTACATCAACATTCCCTACTTTAATTTCATGGAGGACGTGCAGGGCAGTATCGCCCGTATCCCCAAGGGAGAGAAAATCAGGATAGTCTGTGCCAAGGAGGGCTCGGCAAAATATGTTGCCGAACTCCTCTGCCAGAATGGTTTCAGCGATGTCGGTTATCTTCAGCAAGGTATTGTCAATTGGGGAAACGCCCTGGTGCCGAAGAAAGTAACCGGTGAAAATGAAGAATATGCTCTGTACCAGTTTATCCGCCCAGGGAAGGCCTCCTGCAGCTACCTGCTTATTTATCAGCAGGAGGCCATGGTTTTTGATCCTTCAAGGAATATCGAGGCATACCAGGCTGTCGCTCAACAGCATGGAAGCAGAATCGTAAAAAGTTTCGAAACGCACCGTCAAGCTGACTATATTTCCGGCAGCCCGCAGCTTGCCGAGGGAAAAGAATGTACGGTCCTGGTTAACAGCCTTGATTTTGAAGGAGCGGCCTTCCCCTGCGAACATGTCGCCCATGACGCGGTGTTTACTTTTGCCAAACAGGGCCCGGAAGTCCGCGCCCTGCATACGCCGGGTCATACCATGGGCAGCACCTCCTATCTTATTGATGGTAAATACCTCCTGAGCGGGGACACTATTTTTATCAATACCGCCGGCCGTCCAGACCTGGGCGGCAAATGGGAGGAATGGGCGCGAGAGCTTTATCTGAGCCTGATGCTGCGTCTGCGGGGGCTCGATGATGAAGTGTTGGTTTTGCCCGGCCATTATACCAGCTGGAGTGAAGCCAATTGCGCCAGGATTTTTTTAGAAAAACTTGGTAAACTCCGGGAAAACGTCACCGCCTTCCGGCTGCCGAATGAAAGGAAGTTTGCCGAATTCATTCAGGACAATATGCGGCCGCAGCCGGGAGTATATGCGGAAATTCGCAGAGTAAACGGCGGTTGGCTCAAGGTGAGCCAGGCGGAGGCCGACACCATGGATCTGGGCAAGAACGAGTGCGGCGCGAGCAATTACGGCAAGGTTGGGGTCAGTGCCGAAGTGCAGCGTTGCGCGGTTTAGGGCTGTTGGGCACTGCCGCAAAGCAATCGCCGAGGGCGGACAGACGACAGGTACAGCATTTGCCTGCCTCGTAAAAAACAGTAACCGTTCCTAGGGCGGTCGTCAAAGTGCCAAAACCACCGGACTGTAACCGTCCAGTAGTGGTGCAGATTTGGACAAGCGGATCGGCGCTGCGTACCTCGTGTACGTAAGCCGGGCCGATCGTCCGAAGATGTGATGCTGCTGAACGATTACAAAAAAACAGGGGAGAGAGCGGATGGATATGAAGCAGTGGTCGTTACGGGGTAAAATTGTTTTGGCCGGCGTTTTTTTGCCGGCGGTTCTCATTTTGATCCTTTTTCGCCTCTATGTCTCCGAAGCAAAGGAAAAAACCCTTCAGTCCTACGCTGACAAAGCCAGGGCCATCTGTTTGACCGCCGAGTCGACCCGGGATGAGATGGAAAGCAAATGGCAGATGGGACTCTTTACGGCCGAGCAGCTTCGGGATCTGGCGGCAGAAGGCGAGAAGGAGAAAGTCCTGGCCATGGTCCCGGTGGTCTCCGCCTGGAATGCGGCCATGCGCAAGGCAGAGGAGGGGGGCTACACCTTCAAGGTCCCGAAGCATTCTCCTCGCAATCCGAAAAATGAGCCCGACGCGCTGGAAGCCAGGGCCCTCAAGCTCATGGAAGAGAAAAATCTGGCGGAATACTACGAGATTGATCCCACTCTCAATGCCGTTCGTTATTTCCGGCCGGTCCGCCTTACGGAAACATGCCTGCTCTGCCATGGCGACCCGAAAAATTCCCAGGCGCTCTGGGGCAATGGTCAAGGGCTTGATCCCACCGGCGGTGCCATGGAAAACTGGCAGGCAGGGGAAATCCACGGCGCCTTTGAGGTCATCCAGTCTTTGGCGCAGGCGGACCAGCAGTTGAGTACCTCCCTGACCAAAGGCTGGCAGGTGGTGGCGCTCGGCCTCATTGTTATGGCTATTTTCTTCGCCACCCTGATAATCCGTATTGTCGCAACCTCGGTGATCAAGCCTATCAGTCTGATTATCCGCGAGCTGACCCGTGGCGCGGACAACCTGCTTGATGCGTCCGGCCAGGTTTCCGCCTCCAGCCACGAGCTGGCCGACGGCGCAGCTCGGCAGGCGGCGAGCCTTGAAGAGACTTCCTCGGCTCTGGAAGAGGTTTCTTCCATGAGCAAACAGAACGCCGAAAATGTTACGCAGACCAGCCGGATGGCTGAAGATGCCAGAAGCTCGGCCGAGGTTGCCCAAACCCGCATGGTGCGGATGACCGACGCCATAGACAGCATCAAGAAGTCTGCGGATCAGACCGCGATCATTATGAAGACCATTGACGAGATCGCCTTCCAGACCAATCTGCTGGCCTTGAACGCCGCTGTGGAAGCGGCCAGGGCCGGTGAGGCTGGCGCCGGCTTTGCCGTGGTGGCGGACGAGGTTCGCTCTCTGGCTCTGCGCAGCGCCGAGGCGGCCAAGCAAACGGCCCAGCTTATCGAGGAATCCCAGAAAAATGCCGGCAACGGCGTGGTTGCGGCGGCTGAAGTAAAGGAGATTCTTGGCAGGATTGTCGAGGGGGTTAAACAGGTAAGCAGTCTGGCCAGGGAAATCACCGTAGCCAGCGATGAGCAGGTCCTAGGCGTTAGTCAGATCAATCTTGCCGTCTCCGATGTGGACCAGGTTACCCAGGCCAGCGCTGCGATCGCCGAAGAGGCGGCCTCGGCAAGCGAGGAGCTTTCCGGTCAGGCCAAGGAGCTCAATGGGCTGGTGCAGGCCCTGGCCGAGATTGTGGGGGTGAAGAGCATAGAGGCTTCGGACGCCGGAAGGTCGTCTCTTCCGCGGCCGCTCCTGCCGAGAAAGCCAAGGCGGCCTTCTGCCGGGCTGCCGGCGGGGAAATTGGCTGCGCCCCGGAGAAAAGCACCTCTGCCCGAGGCAAAGCAGATCATCCCCTTTGAAGATGCTGGGAATTTTGAAGATTTTTAGTGCTTAGAAAAATTTCTCTCCGCAGAATATAACCGGGATGACAGGCCTTGCGGCAGTCATCCCGGCATCTTCCTCAACCTCCCCCCCCCCTGTGAAAACCAGGAAAAACCGCGCCGGTTAGACTAGGCCCCCTCTTGCCCTGATCTGACCAGAGGGCATTGCTTGAGAAAAGCCTGGTAGCTTTCCTGGTGGGTTTTCTGCAGAAGCTGTTCCGGGGTATAAAGAAATTCCTCGGCCCGCTTGCGGGGGTCAAAAAAATCCTTGTTGAAAGGCTCGATGAGGTTCAGGTGCTCCCAGCGGGTCACATAATATTCGATAAGGGCCGGGAGTTCGGTGAAGATCGTCGCCTCCGGGTCGGGATCGACAAAGCTTGAATTTCGCAGCTTGGCGGCAGACAGGGTTTGGGTCTCGTAGAAATTTTTTAAAAACATCAGCTCGGCCGGCATCCGGGCATCGATGCCCAGCCTGGTTATAAGCCGTACTAGCCGGGCCATGACCCCCATGCCGAATTTTGCCACGGGGAAAGGCAGGTAGATCTCCCGAGGGGTTTTCAGTTCGAGATAGGATTTGATGGTGAGGATTAGCTGACCCAGGGAGACGGGGTTGGGATCAACAAAGTTGTAGGTCTGGCCGGAAAATTCTGGCCGGTTGTTCAGGACATGGGAGATAAAATAAGGCAGCTTCCGGGCACTGGAATAAGAGTGCATGGTCTCCTGTCTGGTAAAAAGTACCGGCATGGATCGGTCGACAATGGCGAAAAACAACCGATGAAAACCCTGGATCTTGTGGTCGTGGGCCCCATAAACGATGCCCAGCCGGATCGTGGTGTAATCAAGTCCCTGGTCCCTGCGTAAGTGTTCAAGGGTAAGTTCGGCCATGAGTTTGGCCTTGGTGTAGTTGGGCAGCTCCGGGCACAGGGGCAGCCGGCTTTCTTCGCTCAGATTCAGGCCGGGCGGCATGACCGCGGCCGAACTCAGGTGGATATAGGGGATGCACAGCTCCTGAGCGGCTTTGGCCAGGTGGACCGTGCCTTGATAGTTGATCTCGTAGGCAAGCTGCGGGTCGCTGTCGATGGCGGCAATGGCGCAATTGATGATAAAGGCGGGCTTGGCCCTTTCAAAGTAGCGGCGGATGTCGTCCGGGTCGCGCAGACTGAGTTTTTTGCTGTTGGGAGCAAGAACGTTGAACCTGCCCTCTGCCCGGGTTTTGAAATAATACACCAATGCGCCGCCGATCAGGCCGGAGCCGCCGACGAGTACCCCTGTCTTTTCCACGATGGATGGCGTCATGTCGTCCTTTTGGGAGATGGTCTTGTTGCTAAAGTCCGCCGTGCTTGCCGGGGATTTTTTTCAGTGACAATGGCAACGAGACACGGTACTAAATTTGGTAACCGTTCAGCAGCACCACATCTTCGGACGATCGGCCCGGCTTACGTACACGAGGTACGCATCGCCGGTCCGCTTGTCCAACTCTGCGGCACTGCTGAACGGTTACAGTCCGGTGGTTTTGGTACTTTGACAACCACCCCGGTGAATGACTGAATTTGTAACTGTCCAGCCGCACCGCCTCTGCGTTGTCATCGGCCAGATCAGATGCACCAGCCACTTCGCCGACCTCTTTCGCGCATCTCCGGCCCTGCTTAACAGTTACGGCCCTCGGCTTTCCGGCGCCAAGCTGAATAATTTAAGATTAGCAACAAGGGTAGGGCCAGTCAACAAGAAGCGCGTCCGGCCATGGGTGCTTGAGGAAAATGGATGACGGTTTATAAACGCCAGGAAGTGCCTGCGCTACTCAAGGAGGTGGGGCGCGGGCAGGTATCGCCGGTCTACCTGCTGTTCGGCGAACGCTTTCTCTGCCAGGAGATCGCCAACGACTTGGTCTGCCGTCTGCTGCCCGATGAGGCCAGCCGGCAGACCAGCCTGAGGGTCATTGACGGCGATCAGGAAGAGGTGGGCGCCACGGTCAACCTGCTCAAAACCTACAGCCTGTTTGGCACCAGGCAGGTTATTCGGGTGATGGACTCCCAGATCCTCTATTCCAAAGTGGTGGCCGGCGCCCTTTGGGACAAGGCGCGCAAGGGCTGGGAGGGGAAAGAACCCAAGAAGGCCATGCGTTTCCTGGGTCAGATGCTGGCCCTGGCCGAGCTTGTCCCGGCGGATTGGGAGAAAGAGGAGCTGGCCGCCTGTTCTCCAGGCCACTGGCAGGAGCTGTTCGGTTTTGCCAAACCCGATGATCTTGCCTGGGTGCAGGAGGCATGCGTGGCAAGTGAAGGGGCAATCGCTGTGACCGCACCCAAGGTCGAGGGGGCGGAACTGTTGATGGCCGCCCTGGAGACGGGGATTCCGCCGGGCAACACCCTGATTCTGCTGGCCGAGGCGGCAGACAAGCGCAAAAAACTATTCAGGTATCTGGAAAAAAACTGCGTGGTTGTTGATTTTTCCGTGGACAGCGGGGGTAGTTCCGTGGCGCGCAAGGATCAAGATGCCCTGCTCAAGGAGATTGTCCAGCAGAGCCTGGCCCGTTTGGGTAAGAGGCTGGAGCCGCGGGCCTTGCCGGTACTCTTGGAACGGGTGGGCTTTCAGCCGGTGGCCGTGGCCATGGAGGCGGAAAAGATGGCCATGTTTGTGGGCGAGGCCGAGATCATCACCATGGACGATCTCAACGCCATGGTCGGCCGGACCCGGGAAGAGGCGTTGTACGAGCTGAACGAAGCCTTTGGCAATCATGACCTGGCCGCTTCCCTGACCATCTCCCAGAGGTTGCAGGAAAACGGAGTGCATCCGCTCATCGTGGTGGCAGGGCTGCGTAATTTTTTGCGCAAGCTGCTGCTGGTGCGCGCCATCATCGAGCATCCTTCCTTCGCCTATTCCGAGGGGATCTCCTATGCCGCCTTTCAAAAGGGGCTTCTGCCGCAGCTGCAAGAGGCCCTTGGCCAGAAGGAGAAGGCGTTGGCCGGGCATCCCTTTGCCGTGTACAAGAGTTTTCAGCAGGCGGAGCGGTTTACCCTGGCGGCCTTGAAACAGGCGAGAATCGACCTGCTGGCCGCGGAATACCGGCTGAAAGGCTCCGGGCTGCCGGAATATCTGATCCTGGATGATTTTCTTTTTTCCGTCCTGCGGGCTTCGGAGCGGGCCAGGCAGGCCGCCGTGGGCCGCTGAGGTCACAGGGATGGTTATTTCGTAACCATTCCTGAAAAGATGGGCGGCAGGCGTGCGGATCAAAAAAAGATGGTTATTGTTATCAAAAAGAAACGGCTGTAATTGATGGCAAGGGGAGCAAAGGAAGCATGGGTGCTGCGGGCAGGGAGAGTGAAGGTGCGGTTGTCAGCGAAAAAAAGAAGCAGACCAAGCGTCCTTCCATGTACAAGGTGTTGCTGCATAATGACGATTATACCACCATGGATTTCGTGGTAATGGTATTGGAAACAATATTTCAGAAGAGCGTGGAAGAGGCCACCCTGATCATGCTCAATGTCCATGAGCAGGGCCGGGGGGTGGCGGGGATTTACCCGCGTGACGTGGCGGAAACCAAGGTGATTATGGTGTCCGACCTGGCCCGCAAGAATGAATATCCTTTAAGATGTTCCTTTGAAAAGACATAACGGGTTTCCCGTGAGGAGCGCGAAATGATAAATGCAAAGTTGGAAATAGCCTTGGTGCGAGCCATCCGGGAGGCAAAGATCCGACGGCACGAACATGTGACGGTGGAGCATATTCTTTACGGCCTGCTGGATGACGAGTTGGCTGCCAGAGCCATTGTGGTCTGCGGCGGCGATCCCGAGGGGATGAAGAAAAGGCTGGAGGAGTTTTTTGCTTCCAACCTGCCCATGGTCAAGGCGGGCCTGCCCCACGACCCCGTCCAGACCCTCGGTTTCAACCGGGTCTTGCAGCGGGCCATTGCCCACGTCCAGAGCTGCGGCAAAAAAGAGGTGGATGCCGGGGATGTCCTGGCCGCCATCTTTGCCGAGGCCGAGTCTTTCGCGGTGTATTTCCTCCATTCCGAGGGAATCAGCAAGCTGGATGTGACCGAATATCTCTCCCATGGCCTGGAAAAGGAAGAAAGACCCCAGGAGGAAAAGAAGGCTGACGAGAAGGGCGCGGAAAAAACCAAGGAACACGAGGCCCTGGAAAAATATACCATCAACTTCAGCGAGCGGGCCGCCCAAGGGTTGATTGATCCCCTGATCGGCCGGGGTCCTGAATTGAAGCGGGTGATGCAGACCTTATGCCGCCGGCGCAAGAACAATCCCTTGCTGGTGGGTGAGCCGGGGGTCGGAAAAACCGCCATTGCTGAAGGGTTGGCCCTGCACGTGCATGAAGGCAAGGTGCCGGATCTGTTGCTGGGAGTGGAGATTCGCCTTCTCGACATGGGCGGTCTGCTGTCCGGCACCAAGTACCGGGGGGATTTCGAGCAGCGGCTCAAGGCGGTCATCTCCGCGGTGGAACAAGAGCCGCACATCATTCTCTTCATCGACGAGATCCATACCATTGTCGGGGCCGGCGCCACCAGCGGCGGCAGTATGGATGCCTCCAATCTGCTCAAACCAGCCCTGCAGGCCGGGACGCTCCGTTGCATCGGCTCGACCACCTATGAGGAATACAAGAACTACATCGAAAAGGATCGCGCTCTGTCCCGGCGTTTTCAGAAAATCGACGTCGAGGAGCCGAGCGTGGCCGAGACCTATGCCATCCTGCAAGGGTTGCTGCCCCGTTACGAGGAGCATCACGGCATCACTTACTCGGCCCCCGCGGTAAAGGCTACGGCGGAACTGGCCAGCCGTTACATCAGCGATCGTTTTCTGCCGGACAAGGCCATCGACGTCCTGGACGAGATCGGCGCCGCCTTCCGCCTCGCCGCGAGGCCAACGGACAAGCGGCGGACGGTGACGGTGCGCGATGTGGAAAAGGTGGTCTCCCGGTTGGCCCGGATTCCGGCGCGAAGCCTTAGCGGCTCCGATCTGAGTCATCTCCGGGAGCTGGATCAGGTGCTGAAAAAGTCCATCTTCGGGCAGGATCAGGCGATCAGCGCCCTGGTCACGGCGGTAAAGCGTTCCCGTGCCGGACTGAAGCAGACGGAAGGGCCCACCGGCTCTTTCCTCTTTGCCGGACCCACCGGAGTGGGAAAAACCGAGGTGGCCAAGCAGCTGGCCGCGGCGATGTCCGTGCATTTTGAGCGCTTCGATATGAGCGAGTATATGGAAAAACATGCGGTTTCCCGGCTCATCGGCGCGCCTCCCGGCTATGTAGGCTTTGACCAGGGCGGGCTTTTGACCGATGCCATCCGCAAGCATCCTTACAGTGTGCTCCTGCTCGACGAGATCGAAAAGGCCCACCCCGACCTGTTCAGCATCTTGCTCCAGGTCATGGATCACTCGACCCTGACCGACAATACCGGACGTAAGGCGGATTTCCGCAATGTGATCCTGATCATGACTACCAATGCCGGAGCCCGCGAGTTGAGCGAACGGACCATCGGCTTTACCGGGGACAGCCGGGGCAAAAACGACCGCGCCCTGAAAAATCTCTTCTCCCCGGAATTCAGGAACCGGCTGGACGCGACCATCACCTTCAACGCCCTGGATGCCAGGCTCATGGAACGAATCGTTGACAAGATGATCGCGGAGCTGCAAGCTCAGTTGGCCGAGCGGAAGGTGACGATCAGCCTCAGCCCCGGCGCCCGGAGCTGGCTGGCGGCCAAGGGCTACGCGCCGGAATTCGGGGCGCGGCCGCTCAGACGGCTTATCCTGCAAGAGGTTGGGGATGCCTTGACCGAAGAGTTGCTCTTTGGCCGGTTGGTCAAGGGGGGCATGGTGCGGATCGGGGTCAAGGGTGACAAGCTGACCTACCTGTACGAGGGCAAGGAAGCGAATAAAGGTAACGGATCACGGGGGATGCCCCAAGAGGTCAAAGGACCACGAAATAAGCGGTCATAGGGTGGTGCAGGTTGCGGCAAGCGGGACGGCGATGCGTACTTTTGTACGTGAGCCGGACCGATCGTCGCAAGATGTGGTGCCCTGTGATCGCTTACGAATAAAGAGATCATCCGGAAGGTTGGCGGCGGAAAATAATGCGAACTTTTTTCCAGGGTAGTTGTCTTGGGAAAAGATGGTTGGCGCATGGCAGAAAGGCTGCAGTGCGTTTTTTATATCTTGAAAAATGAATAGAGGGAGGAGTGTTGAGCGTATGGGTGAGACAATGAGATGGCGGAATTTTTTGGTGGGCGGGTTGTGCCTGGTGGCGCTTGTTGCCTGTAATAAGCAAAAACCCGAGAATAAGGCGGCGGATAAGGCTGCGGTGGACGGCGGGAGCAAGCAGGTGGCCGCGCCCGGTTTCCCCCTTCAGGGAAAGGCCAAGGAGGTACTCGAGGGCGGTGGTTATACTTATGTTCTTATTGCCGGCGAAAAGGGTGATACCTGGGTAGCTATGCCGGGGACCAAGATTGCTGTAGGCGATGCGTGTACTGTTGCCGAAGGGCAGATCATGCAGAATTTCCCCAGCAAGAGCCTGAATCGTACCTTTGAAAAAATTGTTTTTGCCTCAGGTCTTGCAGGAAAAGGTGGAAATGCAGCCGCAAAGCCCGCGGCTGCTGGCGAAGATTTTGGTGCAGCCATGCAGAAAGAGGGGGGCGCCGCGACCGCAGGAGCGGAGCCAGTGTCGCCGGGCAGCGCTAAGGCTGTGGTGCCTTTTGCGGAGTTGAAGGTTGCCAAGGCTACTGGCGGGAACGCTTATACCGTTGCGGATGTTTTCGGCAAAGCCGCCAGCCTCAACGGCAAAAAGGTGAAAATCAAGGCTCAGGTGGTCAAGTTTTCTCCGCAGATTATGGGGAAAAACTGGCTGCATCTGCAGGATGGCACCGGTAATTCCGCAAAGAATACCCATGATCTGGTGGTGACCTCGGCCGGCAAGGCGGAAAAGGGTAATATCGTTACGGTGGAAGGCGTGCTTGCCGCGAACAAGGACTTTGGCGGCGGTTACACCTATGCGGTCATTGTTGAAGATGTGACTATTACCCGTTAACCGCCAACCATGCGGGACACTCCACCCAAGACGGTCGCCATCGTCGGCCCGGGCGCCCTGGGCTGTCTGTTGGCGACCGTCCTCTGCCGGATAAGCGGAGAGAAAATCTGGGTGCTGGACCATGACAGCCAACGGGCTGCCTTGCTCCAGCATTCGGGCCTTGTCCTTGAACGCGATGGTCAAATAGAACATTTTTCCATTCAGGCTACTGCCGACCCCCAGCGGATCGGGCCGGTGGATCTGGTGCTGCTCTGCGTCAAATCTCCGTCCCTTGGCCAAACCCTTCCCTCCCTTCTTCCTCTGCTTACGAAAAACAGCCTGCTGCTTGCCTGGCAAAACGGCATCGCTCATCTGCCGGTTCTCCGCCGCGAGGAGCTTTCCGGGGCCATGGGACTGGCGGTTACCTCCCTGGGCGCCCATCTGTTCGGACCGGGAAAGGTGCGTTTCGGGGGGGCGGGGGCAACCAGTCTCGGTTTTCTTGGCGAAGCTTCGCCGCAGGCAAGGCCTGCCTTGCAGGGGGCGGCGAAACTCTTCCGGATGGCGGGCCTTACGGTGCGGGTTGAGGCGGATATCCTGCCCCAGGTATGGAACAAGCTGCTGATTAATGTGGGGATCAATGCCCTAACCGCCATTTATCGCTGCGAAAACGGCGCTCTTCTGCAAAAGGCGGAAGCGCTCGGCTTATTGCGGGCTGCCGTGCTGGAAGCTGCCAGCGTCGCTAAGGCCAAGGGGATTGCTATTGCCCCGGATCCGGTGGCTAGGACCATCGCGGTCTGTCAGGCCACGGCAGGCAATATTTCCTCCATGCTTCAGGATGTGCGGGCCAAAAGGCAAACCGAAATCGAGGCCATCAACGGCGCGGTGCTGGAAGAGGCCCTCCGGTTGGGGATTGCCGCGCCGGTCAACGCGGAACTTTTTGCCGCGGTAAAGGCCCTGGAAAAAGGATATCTGCCGGTTGCAAATAAGGTATTCCCTGTTCTATTATAGGGTTTATCGTTGACATCTCCCTGTATTTTAGTAAAAGTAATAAGTTTCGCGGCTGCCGCGCAGCCTGTTGTTCTAACCGAAAAGCATGAGGAGTTGAAATGTCAAATTATCTCTTTACCTCGGAGTCTGTTTCAGAAGGCCATCCGGATAAGGTTGCCGACCAGATCTCGGATGCGATTCTTGACGCCATTCTGACCCAGGACAAGTACGCCAGAGTCGGTTGTGAAACCATGGTCACCACCGGCATGGCCATAATCGCCGGCGAGATCACCACCTCAGCCTGGGTGGACATGCCTCAGGTGGTGCGGGAAACAGTACGGGAAATCGGTTATAATTCCTCAGATATGGGGTTTGACTGGCAATCCTGCGCCGTGCTCACCAGCATTGACAAGCAGTCCGCCGATATCGCCATG
>MGTD01000036.1:4862-59417 GCA_001799285.1 Deltaproteobacteria bacterium RIFOXYD12_FULL_56_24 | reverse complement strand
TTCCAAAGAGTAAGAAGGATGAGCTGAGGTGGGTCAATTTTGAACGCCGATTATCCCCCCAGGTGGGTCATTATTGCATGCCGATTCACAAGTAAGCGCGATCACAGGATTGGATAATGACTGAACCATGGTTCTTCATCCCGTGATTGGTTACAAACAACCATAAGCTACGGCAGACTTCGCCTGCTCTTGGCCCTGGCGTTGCTGACGGTCAACCTCCCGCCCCCCGGTAACTCCTTTCTTTTTTCCCTTCATTCTTCTCGACCGACTCACCGGTCATCCCCCTATACTTCACCGGCACTTCGCATACCTCATTCGCGCACCTACGGCACTGCTGAACGTTTACAGTCCAGAGGTTTAGCCGCGTTTTTTGTTCCTGGTGAACGATTACGAGTTAACGCTTGACATTTAACTGACAAATAAATACCGTTAAAGTGACACGAGAGGGTTAGGCGGATTACCTGCCTACCCTGTTGCGCAACCATGCAGGGGTGCATGGCAAACTCTTTATTTCTTTTCGGAGGAAAAACATGCTGAAAATTATTCTTTCAACGCTGTGCGGGTGTTTATGCTGGGCTACCGTCGCTTTTGCCGCCGTGGATGTCAATACCGCCGACACCAAGGCACTCTCCGGCTTGCAGGGCATCGGCCCAGCAAAGGCCCAGGCCATTGTCGATTACCGGCAAAAAAATGGCCCATTCAAAACAACAAAAGACCTGACCAAGGTAAAAGGAATCGGCCCCAAAATCGTGGAAAAGCTGGGCAGCGAGATAGTAATTACAAGATAACCAGTCATCAAACCGTCATGCACCCCGGCAAACTCGGGGGTAAGAGGACTATTCTCCCTTCCCCCCCCATCACCGTTCGTCTAACCGTTGAGCAAACGGGCCATGTCCTTGGCAAAATAGGTAATAATAATATCCGCCCCAGCCCGCCTGATGCTGAGCAGGCTCTCATGCATGACCTTTTCCCCGTCGATCCAGCCATTGGCTGCGGCAGCCTTGATCATGGCGTACTCCCCGCTCACATGGTAGGCGGCGATAGGCAGGTCGAACTCGTCCCGCAGCCGGCTGATTACGTCCAGGTAAGCCATGGCCGGCTTGACCATCAGGATGTCCGCTCCCTCTTCCACATCCAGGGTCGCCTCCCGCAACGCCTCCCGGATGTTGGCCGGATCCATCTGATAACTCTTGCGGTCACCCTGCTGGGGCGCGCATTCCGCCGCATCCCGAAAAGGCCCGTAAAACGCGGAGGCGTACTTCACGGCATAGGACATGATCGGCACCATGGAGAAGTTATTCTCATCCAGAATAGCCCTGATTTCGCCGACCCGACCATCCATCATGTCCGAAGGCGCCACCATGTCGGCCCCGGCCTGGGCATGGGAAAGCGCAACCCTGGCAAGCACCTCCAGGGTAGAGTCATTGTCCACCACCTCATCAAGCATGATCCCGCAATGGCCGTGGCTGGTGTACTCACACAGGCAGACATCGGTACAGACTGTGAGCTTAGGCGCCGTGTTCTTCAGCTCTTTAATGGCCCGCTGAATAATGCCGTCCTTGGCATGCGCCCCCGAGCCTTTCGAATCCTTCTTGTCGGGCAGGCCGAAGAGGATGACCGAGTTAACCCCCAAACCCATGCACTCCTTGGCCTCCTTAGCCAACTGGTCAACGGAGATTCTGAATACCCCCGGCATGGACGGCACCTCTTCCCTCACCCCTTTGCCTGGCATGACAAAAAGCGGGTAGACAAGATGGGCCGGAGAAATGCTGGTCTCCCGGATAAGCGCCCGAAAGGTTTCGTTTTGTCTGAGCCTGCGGCCCCGGTACTCTGGAAAAATCATATTTTATTCTCTCCTTTTCTTGGCTGGGGAAGAACTTCCGCCAGCGTAATTATTCATAATTGGCAACCCAATACGCCAAAATTTACAGTTAATCGTAACTATCCAGCTTAAGACCGGGAATGAACAAAAACAACCCAAACCGTAACTATCCAGCAGTGCCGTAGCTGCTAGGCAGAAGCCTGCGAAGTGTGCTGGCGCCCATGAGCAGGCTGATATAGCTGAGTTGAGCAGCTTGTCTGCTCATACGAAACTTATACCCTCTGGGTGCAACAACGCAGATGCGGTGCTGCTGGATAGTTACAGCTAATCAACCTTGAAGGTTTCCCTGACCAGGTTGTTGATATACCGTTCCGGCATATCAATACCCTCTCCTGGGATAACCACCTGCGCAACCCCTTTTTTCTGTCCCATGAGCCGCAGACCGTATTCCATGGCCTGCAAAATCAAGGCGCATGAAGACTGGACGGCCTCAAGGGTTCGTGGCTCCCTGATCAACAAGCGGTCAACGGCCTCTTCGCTGAAAGTGACCCTGATCCCGCATTTTTCGCTGAACTCCACCTCGCTGTCGTGAATTGCCTGAACCAGCAGGATAAAGGTATCACAAACCTCGCGGGGGTCAACATCCTGCTCCTGACTCTCCCGGGCCATCAGCTGCAGCCGCGCCGGGGTGGCGAGCACCTGATGATCTTCAAGATAATTCCCCAGCCGCTTCAGGATGAAGCCGGTCAACCGCTCATACTCCTCAATCTGCAAAGCCTCAAACCTGGCCCGGTGCTCCGCCTGCACCCCGGACTTCGCCAGCAGCCTTTCGAGGACAACAGCAGGCGAACGCACCATTTCGACATCCACTACAAGATGGCGGATGCTGGTGGAAGGCAGTTTTTTCTCGTAGTGAAGCAGAACCCTTTCCATCACGCTCACCAGTCCCCTGGCCCCGGTTCTTTCCACCTTGGCCAGACCGGCGATTTCGCGCAACGCCGCATCTTCGAACTGCAGATTGATACCGTACACCCGGAAATCATGCTTCTTAGCGACCACGATGGAGCTGTTAGGATTGGCCAGAATCTCGTAAAAATCATCTTCTTCCAGTTCTTCAAGCACGGCGACAACCGGCAATCGCCCGACAAACTCGCTTTCAAAACCGAACTCAACGAGATCCTCCGCCTTGATCTGCTTAAGAAAACGCCGGTTGGATCGCACCGAGGAGACAGAACTTTCAAAACCCATGGATTGCTGCTGTACCCGCTTTTTGATGATCTCTTCCAGCCCGGCAAAAGCACCGCTCATGATGAAGAGAATATTTTTGGTATTGACCACCCTCCTCGCCCTCTTGCCCGTTGCCCGGTACTGTTCGATGGCCTCAATCTGCGATACCGGATCGTGGGCAACCTTGATCTCGACCTCTGTTTCCTCCATGGGTTTGAGCAGAGCACGCTGCACCCCGGCTCGGGAAACCTCTGCCCCGATGCGGAAAGGGCTGGCGGCTATCTTGTCAATCTCATCGAGGTAGATGATGCCGTACTGGGCTCGCTCGACATCACCGTCCGCCTGCCGGACCAGATCGCGGACCAGATCCTCCACATCCCCTCCCACATAGCCGGTTTCACTGAACTTGGTGGCATCGCCCTTGATGAAGGGCACCCCGAGATAACTTGCGATGAGCTTGATGAGGAAGGTCTTGCCGACGCCGGTCGGCCCCATCAACAGGACATTGCTCTTAATCTGGCCCAGATTGCGCCTTGCCTGCCTGGGCTTGGCCAGGTTGTAACTGATCCGGTTGAAATGAGTGCAGATCTTGGTGGCCAGAATGGCCTTGGCCTCATCTTGGCGCACCACATACTCGTCGAGATAGGCAATGAGCTCTTCCGGATTGGTGTCGAAATGAAAGTCCGCCGCCTCGCCTGCCTCAAGCTGACCCGATTCATTCTCCTCGCTCTGGGCCATGGGCAGCAAGCCGCTGGAGATGATCTTCACCTTCTGCCCATATTTTTTCGTAAGATACTCACCGATTTCCTTTTCCAACGCCTTCTGGTCGGGAAGGCTGGTAGCGTATTGGCTCATGGCATCCTCATCAAAAGTCTCGGGTAAATCATTCTTGATGGACTCGTAGGTCATTTTTTACCGCAGAAGCGCAAAGTCGCAAAGTTTTTATCCCTTTATCTCAGCATGTTGCCTTTGCGCCTCTGCGTCTTGGCGTTACGTTTTTCAGTTGTTACACGATCATCATTCTTCATCCAGGGACAGGGACTTCATCTTTCTGTGCAGATGACTCCGTTCCAGGCCTATTTGTTCCGCGGTCTGGGAAATATTCCCGTCATTTCCGGCTAGACGGGCTGTGAGAAAATCCCGCTCAAAAATCCTCTTGGCCTCTTTATAGCTCAAGGAGTGGTACAGCGCCTGCAGACCGGGCGCCGACGGCGCACCTTCTTCCGGAGCAAGGCCGAGCAGCTGCCCGACTTTTGCTTCGTCAACCGTTTCCGCCGGGCACATGATCATGACCCGCTCCACAAAATTGCGCAACTCGCGGACATTGCCCGGCCAGCCATGCCGCATCACGGCCTGTAGAGCTCCTGGGCTGAACGCCTTTTCCCCCAAGCCTTTTTTGGCGTTGTCCGCCACAAAATCGGCGACCAACAGGGGAATATCCTCGCTTCGTTCCCTGAGCGGCGGCACCTGGATAGGCACCACATTGAGCCGGTAATAGAGATCCGCCCGGAAGGTACCTTTTTCAATCTCCTGCTCAAGATCCTTGTTGGTGGCGGCCAGCACCCGCACCTCGACCTGGATGGTTTTCGAGCCGCCCACCCGCTCAAATTTCTGTTCCTGCAGGATGCGCAGCACCTTGGCCTGGGTTTTCAGGCTCATGTCGCCGATTTCATCCAGAAAAAGGGTGGTGCCATCAGCCAGATCGAATTTGCCCCGGCGGCTGGCGGTGGCGCCGGTGAACGATCCCTTCTCGTGGCCGAACAGCTCGGACTCGATCAGTTCTTCCGGGATGGCAGCGCAGTTCAGCTCGATCATCGGCCTGGCCGCGTTTTTTGACAAACGGTGAATGCTCTGGGCCACCAGCTCCTTGCCGGTGCCATGCTCCCCACGGATCAAAACCCAGGCCTCGCTGGGCGCCACCCTTTCTACCAGCTGCCGGAGTTCCACCATGGCCGGCGAGTTACCGGTGAGCTGACTGGCACGCTGGGTCTGCTGGCGCAAAAACAGGTTTTCTTTTTTTAACCTGGCAAGATCCAAGGCGTTGTTGATGGCAAGAATGATCTTGTCGTAGGAAGGCGGCTTTTCGATGAAATCGTAAGCCCCCATCTTGGTGGCCTGTACTGCGGTTTCAATGGTGCCGTGCCCGGAGATCATGATCACCGGCAACTCGGCAAGGGATTCCTTGATTCTTTTCAGCACCTCCAGACCATCCAGCCCCGGCATCCAGATATCGAGCAGAACCAGATCAACCTGCTCTTCCTCCAGCAGGGAAAGCCCCTGCTGCCCGTCCTCGGCGGAAATGGTCTGAAACCCTTCGTCCGACAGGATGCCGGACAAAGACTCGCGAATACTCGCTTCATCGTCAATTATCAGGATTGTCTTTGCCATCGCCGCTTCACTGTGAACGCTTTTAGCTGAGTTGAGCAGCTTATCTGCTCAAAACGAAACTTATACCCGAAGGGTGATTCCGTGGTTATTTGACTTCCGGGGAACTCCCCCGTGACAGGTTACGCCGTTTCATCGAATTTTGTCTGCTGCTACCCAGTATACCATGCACTGACAAGCAGATAAAGCTGAGTTGAGCAGCTTGCCTGTTCAAAAGAAACTTATACCCTCTGGGTGAAATACGGTTTTCTAGCCGTTACCTAAGGGAAGCTCCACAATGAACCTGGCGCCCCGGGGCTCGTTGTCCTTGACCCGGATATAGCCGTGATGGTCCGCCACCACCGTGCCGGCAATGGCCAGCCCCAGGCCGGTGCCGGTCTTCTTCCGCGAGAAATAAGGTTCGAAGAGACGCGGCTTATCCGCATCACTAACCCCGGAGCCATTGTCAAGCACCTCGAGACTGACAGCCTTGCGCTCTTCCTCGCAGGCGATAACGATCTCGATTACCCCACCGCTGCCGGTGGCGGCCACGGCATTATTGAGCAGGTTGATGAGCACCCGCTTCATCTGCTTGGCATCAAAGGAAAAGCGCGGAATCGGCCCTTCCACCCGCAACTTGAAATGCCTGTCCTTATGGGCCTCCTGGTAGAAGACAAAAACCTCGTTGGCCATTTCGGCCAGGTTGCCCATGGCCTTATGAACCGCAGGCATTCGGGCGAAGTTGGAAAATTCGCTGACCAGTTTTTTCAGCTCGTCAACCTGGTTGACAATGGTCTTGGTGCAAACATCAAAAACTTCCTGATCCCCGGACAGCCGATCAAGGTATCTTTTGCGGAGCCGCTGGGCGGAAAGCTGGATCGGGGTAAGGGGATTTTTCACCTCATGGGCGATCCGCCGGGCCACTTCACGCCAGGCCGCCATTCGCTGCGCCTTTTCCAGCTCGGTGAGGTTATCGAACACCAGAACCACGCCAAGGGGCTGACTGTTCTCGTCTTCCAGCCTGGTTAAATTTACCCGCAGCGAAAAGGTTTCCTCGCCCAAGGTCAGGCGCAACGGTTTTTCCAGGGAAGACTTGCCACTACGGGAGAGTTCGGCAAAAAATCCGTCCAGAATAGCCCGATGCTCCGGCTTGAGAACCACGCGATAATCCTTGCCCTCCAAAGCCCTGCGATCAATCCGGAGAAGTTCCTCGGCAAACCGGTTGATCGTGGTAATCCGGCCCTCCTCATCCAGAGAGATTACCCCGGCCGCCACATTCTGCAAAACAATCTCCATGTAGCGCCGCCTTGTTTCGGCATCGAGATTGCCCTGGCGCAGGGCGGCGTTTGCCTCTTCGAGCTGCCTTTTGCCGGCGGAAAGATCGCTGGTCATCCGGTTGAAGGAATCAACCAGAGTTCCCATCTCGTCGCCGGAAGTCTTTTCCAGCACAAAATCCAGCTCCCCCTCGGCCACCCGCCGCGTGGCTTCGGCCAGTCTACCGATGGGCCCGGTCAGGCCGCCGGCCACATAAAAGGCAAACCAGATCGCGCAGAACACGATCAACAGGGTGACGATCAGCAGCATGACCAGCAAGCTGGTTTTTATGGGAGCCTTGAGCATCATCAGCTGTTTGTAGCCCTCATAGCCGGCGGAAATGGTCTGCATCTGCCGAACCCGTTCCTGGGGAATAAGCAGCGAGACAACCAGTACCCCCGAATGGCCGTTGTCTTCGCCAATCCGGACCAAACTTACCCCGCGCACCAGCTCCCCTGCCGCCACCGGCTGGATGGTTGTATGCTCCTGATTGTCGGCATAAGCATTACGGATCATCTGCAACGAAATTTCCGGGATACCTTCGCCTGCTATCTCTGGCCGGTAAACTTTGGCCAACACCACTTTTTGCCCGGAAATCAACTCGATTCCGGCCAGGCCATGGCTTTTCATCATCCCTTCCAGCACCGGGGTCAGATTTGCCCCGGCAACATTACCATAGCGTTTTGACTCCAATCGTTCCGCGATAAGACGGCCCTGACGGTCGACCTGGTTTTGCGCCTCCAGGTAAATATTCTTGGCAACGACGATCGATTCCTCGAGGGACTGGGCGACATTGATATTGAACCAGTAATCCATGCTGGTGGAGACAAACTGCAGAGCGATGAAAAACAGCAGCCCGGTTGGGAAAAAGGACATGGAAACAAAGGCGATCACCAGCTTGGAGCGCAGCTTTGTCCCCAGGAAACGGCGGCGTCGCTCAAAAACAAGCTGCGCCAGATTGCGAAGAACCAGAAAAACCATCAACAACAACAGGAGGACGTTGAAGTTGATTAGCACGAAGATCAGGACGTTGCCGCTGACCGGAAAAGGAATGGCTCCCAGCTGCACTATCCTGGTTTCAAAATAGGTCAGCAGCGGAATCAGGACGAGACAGGCAAGGATTACCAGGCGGATGCGCTTTTTGCGGCGCTGCCGGTCTTGCCAGAGAGCCTCCTCGCAGGATCCGTCCATCCTAATACCTGAATTCCACGGTGTACCACTGGGTTTCAAAATCCCAGAGACTCCAGAAGGGGATCACATAGTGAACATAAAGCGGCAGAGTTTTTTCCGAGAGCTTGGCCTTAACCCGAAGCAGATATCCCGCCTCAGGCAGCAGGACCTTGAGCTGCGTAACCATAAGGCCATTGAGCTGGACCATGGCCTTTTTCGCCTCGGCCAGCGATTTGGTGCGGAGCGTCTGCCCAGCCAGCTCCGAACGGACAATGGTGTATTCCTCTTTCAAGGTGTCATAGCTCAGGGTGTGGTCAAACTTCAGGGAAACAAGCTCCTGATTCAGCCACATGCGTTTCCGTTCCAGCTTCACATAAAAATTGAAGGCCACCGGAATACCGTTTTTGATCCCCTCCTCCATCTGCTTGGTAAAGGCATTGTTGACCGTCAGAAACAACAACAGATCCGTGCTGGAATTGGTAACAATCAGCTCATCTATGGTCGCGTTCTGGGCAAGGGCGGGTTGCCCTCCTCCCCAGAAAATTGCCAGGGTAAAAAGAAAAACGGTAAAGCCGCGAAATTGTCGTCTATTAAATAGTAGCAAAGGTGAAAAACCTAAGGTTTAGGGTTATAAGGTCAAAGGTTTAAGATGCAAGACGCAACTAGGTTCAAGGCGCAAGGTGAAACCAGCTTTATTGATCTTTGACCTTGAATCTTGAATCTTTTCTTTTCCCTATTCTCTCGTCCGCCATTTTTTCAGAACCAGACTCCTGGCCCGGTCCAGAAACGAGCCAAAGGTCGCGGCATCATGGGCGCTCAAGGCCACCGCCTCATGCAGCCGCAACTGCTCGGCAACAACCTCCGGCGTCACCAGATCGATCTTGTTAAAAACCTTGAGACAGACAATGGCATCCAGCTCAAGCTCCCGCAGCAGTTCATCCACCACCCGGATATGCTCAGCGCAGCGCGGATTGCTGATATCAATAACATGCACGAGCACGTCCGCCTCGTGCAATTCTTCCAGGGTCGCCTTGAAGGCCTTGAGCAACTCTTCCGGAAGATGGCGGATAAAGCCCACCGTATCCGTGATAATAACCTCCACATCCTCGGGGAAACGCAGCCGTCGGCTGGTCGGATCCAGTGTGGCGAACAGCTTGTCCTCCGCGACAATGGCGCTCTTAGTCAGAGTATTGAGCAGAGTTGATTTTCCGGCATTGGTATAGCCGACCAGCGAGAGAACCGGCAAGTCCTTTTTGCGCCGCCGCGCCCGCCGCTGTTCCCGCTCGCGGCTGACCTCCTTGAGTTTTTTGGCCAGCTTGCCCAAACGGTCATTGATGCGGCGGCGATCCACCTCAAGTCGGGTCTCGCCGGGGCCGCGCCCGCCGATGCCGCCGGTGAGCCGGGAAAGGGCGTCATCCCTGGTGGTCAATCTGGGCAGCATATATTTGAGCTGGGCCATCTCGATCTGCAGCCTGCCTTCCCGGCTCAAGGCCCGCCGGGCAAAGATATCAAGAATCAACTGGGTCCGGTCGATAACCCTCAACTCGGTATGATCGGTTATCGACCGGACCTGGGAAGGATTGAGCTCCTGGTCGAAAATCAGCAGATTGGCATTGAGCCTGAGGGCGGAAAGCATGATCTCGCCGAGCTTGCCTTTGCCCAGAATCAGGCGAGGATTGATCTTTTCCCGCCGCTGCACCACGGTGTCAAGAACGATAACCTCTGCGGAGCGCGCCAGCTCGACAAGCTCGTCCATGGACTCTTGAGCCTTACCCTTGGAGAGCGGGGTCACACTGACCAGAATTGCCCGGTCCCGACCCGAATCAATCTCCCGCACCGGCCTGGCCTTGGCGAACTCCTCCTCAAGCGCGGCGATGAGTTCCCTACAGGAATTGGCCGGTCGGCCTGGAATCTCCGGGGGCAACAAAACCCAGTCCTTCCCCGCCACCGGCTGGGGAACCAGATGGGCTGAATAAAGCCGGGTGGCCTGTCCTTGCTCCATCTTTACCACGGTCATCATATCGAGTCGCAGGAAGAGCAGATCCATCAGATCGTCTTCGCTGAGATCCTCGCCGGCAAGATGGACATGCACACAACGCAAGCCCTTTAGGCGCCCCCCCGAGGCCCGGAACTGCTTCAGGGCAGGGATCATGATGGATTTATGATCCCCGACCATGATCGCCTCGACCTGCCCGGACCGACTGAGCAGCACCCCCACCTGACGGCCGAGCTCGAAAGCAAGCGTACTTAGCTCTTTGGCCAGCTCCGGGCTGATAATCAAATCCGGGTTGACCCGGCGCCCGGCAAGGCGTTCAAGCGCTTTCAGCTGGGCGGTTTTCAGGCCGCCGGTATTGCCGGTTATCATGCCGATGGCCGTGCCTCCGCGTAACTATCCAGCTCAAGGCCGGAAACGAACAAAAACAACCCAAATCGTAACTATCCAGCAGTGCCGTAGCTGCTAGGCAGAAGCCTGCGAAGTGTGCTGGTGCCCATGAACAGGCTGATATAGCTGAGTTGAGCAGCTTGTCTGCTCAAACGAAACTTATACCCTCTGGGTGCAACAACGCAGATACGGTGCTGCTGGATAGTTACGCCTCCGCAATAAAACTGCTCAACTGATCCGCTCTCGCAGCAAACGTCGGTCGCCAACCCGGATGGTTACCTTGATTCTATCAAAATACTCCAGCAGGGGGATAGAAAATTTCCTGGTCAAGCCGGTGAGATTTTTAAAGCGCGGCGCGTCGATCTCCCCTTCTGTCTTGATGAAGGCCACCATCTGCGCCTGCAGCTCGGCCAGAGCCCGAGCCGGGAAATAAAGCTCCTCGCTGATCTTGGCCAGAACCTGCTCGCGGACCAGCAGCTCCAGCACCTCGCGGACCAGGGGAGCCGGATATTTGGCAAAGCGTTCCTGCAGCTCCCGCACGGTGGGCGGGGTCAGCCCGGCCTCGGTGTAAAAGGCCGCCATTTCCGCCCGGATGCTTATGGCATCCGCCTTAAGCGATACCTGATGCCCCGCCAGCCTGACCGTTGCCTCATCGACCACGATCATCCCCTGCTTGCCCAAGGTGTTGATCAGCAGCTGAAAAAACCGCTGATCCAGGTCGCCGGGCAGCCGGGAACGCAACTCCTCTCTGGAGAGCCCCGGCTTCATCGAATTGTCCCGGTGAAAATCAGCCAGAATCTTCTGCAAAGAGGTACCCATGGCCTCGAAGACTTCCGCCGCTACCAGACGCTGCCGCTCCGAATCCACCATGATGATCTTCCGGCTGGAGATGGGGGTGTCCAGCAGTTTGCGGAAACGCTTGCCGAACTGCCCCATCTTCACGCAGAGTGCCTCGAAGGTGAGCCCGGCAACCCCGGCCTCCCGGAGATGCAGCAGGGAGATGTCCTCGGTCGAACCCGCTTGATAAAGGGCAAAGACCTGACTGTTAGCCTCCTTGAAACGCCGCCGCTTGGGCGGAGCCCCGCTCCAGATCCCACCGCCGCCGATGGTGGCCACGGGCGAATAACTCCGCACCACATAGCGGTCGCCGGGCCACGCGCCGAAGGGCTCCTCCAGCAGAATCTGCACATTGGCCCGGCTGCCCGGGGCAAGCGCCTCGTCCTCCAGCAGGACGATCCGGCCCATGATCTCGGCGGTGCCGATGTGCACCCGCACTCTGCTACGGTTCTTAAGGGGTTTGGCGTTGACGGAGAGATAGAAAAAATCGGCGTCCATCAGGTAGGAGGGCGCGAGGGTCCCCGAGGTGGCGAGCATGTTGCCCCGGTCGATCATCTCGGTATCCAACCCTTGGATATTAATGGCGGTGCGCTTACCCGCCTCGACCAGCGCCACATCCTGACCATGCACCTGGATGCCGCGGATCTTGGCGGTATGGCCCTGGGGATAAACGGTGATATCCTCGCCCACCGCGATCCGGCCCGAGATGGAGGTGCCGGTGACCACCACCCCGAAGCCCTTCATGCTGAAGACCCTGTCCACCGGCAACCGGAACGGGCCATGGGCCTCGGAAAACTCGCTGGTCCGCACCAGGGTGTCCAGCACCTCTCGGACCTCGGCGAGCCCCTCGCCGGTGGTAGAGGAAACCGTGAGCATGGGTGCGTCTTCGAGAAAGCTGCCGGCCAGGAACTGACGGACATCCTCCTGCACCAGCGCCAGCCACTCCGCATCCACCATATCCTTCTTGGTGAGGATGACCAGCCCCCGCTTGACCCCGAGCAAACGGCAGATCTCGAAATGCTCCCTGGTCTGGGGCATGATCCCCTCGTCCGCCGCGATGACAAAGGCCAAGAGATCGATGCCGGTGGCGCCGGCCACCATGTTTTTCACAAAGCGTTCGTGGCCGGGCACATCGATGATCCCGAGGCGATGGCCGCAGGGCAGATCAAGAAAGGCAAAGCCGAGCTCGATGGTGATGCCCCGCTTCTTCTCTTCCTTGAGCCGGTCGGTGTCAATGCCGGTGAGAGCCTTGACCAGACTGGTCTTGCCGTGGTCCACATGGCCGGCCGTGCCGAGAACGATCTCCCGCATCTGCTACCAGTTCCCTTTGAGATATGGATTGTGGCGGGCTTCCTCGCCCACCGTGGATCTGGCCCCGCCATAGCCATGCCCCGGCCAGACCACGGTTTCCGCAGGCAGGGTCAGGATCTTCGTTTTGATCGCGGCAAGCAACTGCTCGGTGTCGCCGCCGGGGAAATCGGTGCGGCCCAGCCCTTCGACAAACATGGTGTCTCCGGTAAAAAGATGGGGAGCGGCATAGAGACAGATCCCGCCCGGGGTATGGCCGGGGGTATGAAGTACCGTCAGGGTAAGCTTGCCGATCACGATCGCCTCGCCATCGCTGACACACCTGTCCACCGGCGGCGAAGGGGGCAGGCCGAGCATGGAGAAATAGTCGATAACCTCCGGCCTGGCAAAAAACTCGGCATCGGCCGCATGCATGAGGATGGGCGCGCCGGTGGCCTGCTGGATCACCCTGTTGCCGCAGACATGGTCCGGATGACCGTGGGTGCAGATAATCGCCTCGACACCGAGCCCTTCCGTCCGGCAGAAAGCGAGGATCTCCGCCTCGTTGCCGCCGGGATCAATGATCCCGCCCTTTTTGGTCTCCTCGCAGCCCACCACATAGCAGCACACAGCCATGGAGCCCACGGTCAGCTGTTTAACGATCATATTCGACCCCCTCAACAATCACAGGTGGTTGGATTGCAGGGTCCGGTACCGCAACCACAACTCGATCCGGCCTTAGCCAAAGGCTTGGCCATGGGAATAGAACCGGCCGCGGCATGGACGGGTAGCTCTTTCTCGACTGCGGCCAGAAACTCCGCAAACGCCAGGGTGGCAGGGCTGGCGGCCTCGGAAGAGAGATAGGGCTTGCCGTCATCCCCGGCAATAACCACCCGGGGATCAACGGGAATCCGGCCCAAAAACGGCACGGAAAACTCGGTCGCCAGCTGCTCGCCGCCGCCGGTCTTGAAGATATCCACCGTCTTGTCGCAGTGCGGACAGATAAAACCGCTCATGTTCTCGACAATCCCAAGGATCTTCATGGAAACGTGCTTACAGAAATTGAGGGACTTGCGCACATCGGCCAAGGCGATATTCTGGGGGGTGGTCACGACCAGAGCCTTGGCGTCCTTGATGGTGTGGGCCACGGTCATGGGCTCGTCTCCGGTGCCGGGGGGCGCGTCGATAACCAGGTAATCCAGCTCTCCCCAATTCACATCGGCGATAAACTGGCGGATCGCCTGATTCTTGAGGGGGCCGCGCCAGATGATCGGCTCATCCCGGTTTTCCATCATGCTTTCAAGGGAGATGACCTTGAGCCGGTCATTGTATTGCAGGGGCGGCATCTTGCCGTCCTTGGTAAGTGGGCCGTCCATCCGACCGGACAGGCCGAGCATGCGGACAATATCCGGACCGTGGAGATCAACGTCCATGAGGCCAACCTTGTAGCCTTTGCCGGCAAGGCCCAAGGCCAGATTCACCGAGATGGTGGATTTGCCCACTCCGCCCTTGCCGCTCATCACCAGAATCTTGTTTCTGATCCGGTCTAGAGAAGCGGCAATCGCCGTATTCTGCTGGGCCACCGCCGCATCGGCAGAGCCGCAGCCACTCGCTTTTTTACTGCCACAGGTTCCACTGCTGCACTTCGACATTACTTACCTCCAAAAATATAAAAAAAATCAAACAATAAATGGATTCAATGGGAAGCTTAATCTTATACCGCAAAACATGGCGCTTTAAAAGGCAAAAGCCCGGCGGGCCTCCAGATGACAGCCAGGGATTTTCTCCGACTCGGCGCCGCTGATATGGAAAAGATCACAGGTGAGACAAACTATCAAGCTTGATGCGGAATTGGACGAAAACTACGGGATGTAACGAGAATGGAGGCTTCGATATTATTCCGGAATGTCAAACTATTGTTGTCCCCCGGCAAAGCATCGATTGCAAACAAAACCTGCCCAACAAACTTTATGCTTGCCATCGAAAATCCCGCTCGTTATATAAATCACATGGGAAAGGGTAGATATCCTAATCTTTTTGGAGAAGATGTTCAGGTATGCCATAAAGCTCGTAAATTTTTCCATCTGGAGCCGACAGGAGACAGCCTGTCCTCAAGACGCGGAGAGAAGATTCTGAAGGCAACTTCGGTGCTGTTGAAGAAAATCATGAGCGCAATAGAATAGAAAATAGATAACCGCGTTGTCCCTTGGTTAACCTTAGTTAAACTTATAAGGAATCACATAATGATCAGGACCGTCCTTATCGCACTTAGCCTTTCAGTCTTATCTGCTTGCGCCTCAACGTCAAACGTTGGCATGACGTACCCGTCCACCGCAGAAGTGAAAAAAGCATCCGCCTCAGCGCCTCCTCTTTTGGTCGGATCTTTTATAGATCAACGAGGGGAGCCTGCCAATTATTTGGGGACTATTCGCGGTGGCTATGGCAACCCGCTGAAGAATTTGGAAACAGACCAACCCGTATGCGATATAGTCAGGTTGGCTTTTGTCGATGGACTTCGAGCGCGCGGCGTCACTGTTGACTCGCAATCGCCAAAATATCATCTGACAGGAATAATCAGGAAACTGGACTGCAATCAAATCGTTCGCCGTGAGGCGAACGTCGAAATTGAGGTTCACATCCTGGATGCCGCAGGGCAACCACATTTCACGCGAACTTACAGCGCCAGCAATTTGGATGGATCCATTCTCAGTATGAAGACAGGGGTCTTTGCGTCGGTTGATGACCTTCGGGCAACATTAGAGCGTACCCTTCGGGAGACAGTGGACAAAGCCCTCAATGATACCGCGCTCAGATTAGCGTTACAGCTTTAGAAAAACAAGTTCGCCACGCAAATGTGTGAATGGTTTTCGGTAATGGCAGATACTCAAAAATGCACCAGACAAAACTTCCTGACTGTCAGCCGAGGTGTTTTTTAAATTGACAAATATCAAGGATATATTGACTAGGTAGAGGTCAAGTCAATCATATCAGTATTTCAATCTTTTTCGGCGGAAATTTTTTCAGCAGCCGATTTAACCGTCTTTTACCCAATTTCCCATTATACGGCTCTACGCTGTCTGCCAGGGGGTAAACATCATGATCATTTGTCGGCTTTTTGGGAAAAAAATTATGCCTGGTAAACATGCCGCCTTTTTATTACTCCTTCTGCTTGTGAGCAATCTCTCCCGAACTGATTTTGCCGAAGCAGCGGTCTTTGATACCTCAAAAGACAGCTGGGCTGTTCTGGGCGGCTATGGTCAGAGTATTCCCGGCTGGGGAAGAACCAGCCAACGAGTCGAAACCATTGACCTTGCCTTGCGCTACAATCATCTCATCTTTGACAACCTCGGTTCGGGATGGTATCGCGGCTTTCACTCCATCCTCCTGGAACTGCCTATACATGTTGTGGTCAGCCCCGATGTCTCCAGCATGATCGGGATGAATTTTCTGGCCTGTTACACCTTTACCGCCAATCAGGATATCCGTCCCTACCTGTTTGGCGGCGGCGGACCGGTCTACAGTTTTGCTGATGTTCCCGGAATGGGATCAGAGCTGAACGGCAATTATCAGTTCGGCATGGGGCTCAGCTACCGGATAAACCCGGCCCACGATTTTTTGTTTGAAATGCGCTACCATCATATCTCCAATGGCGGCAGTGAAGAACCCAACGACCCTCTGAACTCCGTCAAAGCTCTTTTCGGCATCACCTTTTAACAGACGCCATGGAGCTGCCCGACCGTTCTTCCGCTGAAGATGTAACCGATGGCCTCAAGATTGTGAGCTATGCCGTCAACAGCAATGGCGAATACGAGCTGACCCAGGATTTTGTCTGGCAGCCGGTGGGCGTCGTCAATCATCAGGCATGGGAAGAGATTGCCAAGAAAATCAGCATCTCCAGGAATAAAGTGACAGCGGGACGGGTAAGTTGCCTCCACTATTATATGACCGCCAACCAGATGGACATCGGCCTCGTCGCTCAGTACACCAGGCAGCCGCGCTGGAAGGTTTGCCTGCATCTCATCCCTTTTGTTTTTGCCAGAGTGTCTGCCGACACCCTGCGCAAGTATGCCGATATGTACAGGGTTTCCCTGGCTGACCTGCGCAATGGCAGGCTCCTTGCCCCCATTTACAACAACGAATAGCCCGGAGCGCACATTTGCTCGATTTTCCCCACACCCAATCCGCCCACTGTGAAAGCGGCGTGGCCGCCAACCTCCTCACCCACCAAGGTCTCACCATTTCCGAGGCCATGGCCTTTGGCCTCGGCGGGGGCCTTTTTTTCGGCTATTTTCCCTTTATCCGAATCAATGGGCTGCCCCTTGTCACCTACCGGGCCGCGGCCGGAAACATCCTCCGGCAGATTGCCTCCATTGACGGGGTCAGCATGGTTGAAAAGAAATTCCGCAACCAGGATGAGGCCATGGCGGAGCTGGATCAAGCCCTGGCCGCCTCCATCCCTGTGGGGTTACAGACCGGGGTTTTCTGGCTCCCCTATTTCCCCAAGGCGCTGCGTTTTCACTTCAACGCCCACAACCTGGTCGTCTATGGGAAAGAGGGAAATGAGTATCTGATCAGCGACCCTGTTTTCCCCACCCCGGTCCGCTGCCCGGCCACAGATCTGGCCAGGGCTAGATTTGCCTCCGGCGCCCTTGCTCCCAAGGGAAAAATGTATTATCTGACTCGGGTGCCGGCAGAACTGAAACTTAAACCCCATATCGTCCAGGGGATTCGATTCGTCTGCAAAATGATGCTGGCCAGCCCCTTTCCCCTGATCGGGGTCAAGGGCATCCGCTTTCTGGCAAAACGGCTTGGCAAATGGCCGCAGCGGTTGGGCCCGGAACAGGCGGACCTGCACCTGGGGCACGTTGTCCGCATGCAGGAGGAAATCGGCACCGGCGGGGGCGGCTTCCGTTTCATGTACGCCGCCTTTCTCCAGGAAAGTGCGGCGGCCATGCAGGAACCCCGGTTACAGGAATGCGCCGCCTCCCTGACCGCGGCAGGCGACACCTGGCGCGAGTTTGCCGCCATGGCCGCCCGGCTCTGCAAGAAACGCGGCCGACCGGAGGACAGCTATCCCGCCATGGTGGCGTGCCTCAACAGATGCGCTGCCATGGAAGAAAAGGTTTTTACGGAACTGAGACAATGGACCAGACAGCAGCCATGACACCCGGCAACCCGTGTTTGCTTGAGCCGGGGCTAAACTGCGTGGTTTCCGCCCGCTCACTGGTCAAGCAATACAAAAACAGCGACCGCCCGGCGCTGAATGATTTCAGCCTGGAGGTGCAGCAAGGGGAATTCTTCGGTCTGCTTGGCCCAAATGGGGCTGGAAAAACCACAGTTATCTCCATTCTCACCGGTCTGTTTCCCGCAGACAGCGGCAGCGTTCGGATCGGGGGCAGGTCTTTTCAAGAGCGAGAGCACGAAATCAAACAGATTCTGGGCCTGGTGCCCCAGGATATCGGCCTGTATGACACCCTCACCGCCCGGGAAAACCTGAACTTTTTCGGCAAACTCTGCGGCCTCAGCGCCCAGAAACTTGCGGAGCGGATCCAACAGGGTCTTGAGTTTGCACGGCTTACCGAGCATGCGCACCATCAAGTGGCCACCTTTTCGACCGGGATGAAACGGCGCCTCAATCTGGCCGTGGGTCTGTTAAACGGTCCGCAACTGCTGGTCCTTGACGAGCCCTGCGTGGGGATTGATGCCCAGTCCCGGCACCTGATCCACGAGCAGCTGAAAGAAATCAACCGGCAAGGGACCACCATCCTCTACACCACTCACTACATTGAAGAGGCCCAGGAACTCTGCTCCCGGATCGGGATCATCGACAACGGCCGCTTGGTGGAGCAGGGAAATCCCGCCGCCTTGCTCCAGCAAAGCGGGATACGCAACCTGGAAGAACTTTTTCTCCATCTGACCGGCAAGGAACTGCGCGACACCTGATGAACATTCCCGAATCCTCTCTTCCCCCAAACACGCTTTTATGCTGAAGATTTTTGCCGCCACGGCCAAGGAACTCCTGCTTTTGCGGCGGGACCGGACAGGCCTGCTTGTCCTCTTTCTCATGCCCGCGATCCTGGTGGTGTTGATCACCCTGGTGCAGGAAAATGTCATGGAACTCACCGGCCAGAAAAAGACCCAGGTGCTGTTTCTCGACCTGGACCAGGGAGATCTCGGCATATCCTTGCAAAACCATCTGTCAGCAACCAATCTCGATCTTGTGCTCTGGGATAAAGGGCAGAAAAATATCGCGGTCATCCAGGCCGCCGTGACGGGCGGCGGCTATCAGGTCGGGGTTGTGATTCCCAAGGGCGCCTCCGCCCGGTTCCTGGAGGAGACGGCGCGCCTTTTCCAACAGGGCAACGGGAAGGGAACTCCAAGGGAGATGGCCGCCACTTCCGTGCAGCTCTTTGTTGATCCCGGAATCATGGCCGGATTGCGCTCAGGCGTGATTGCCCAGCTTGAGATGGCCTTAACCACCATTGCCATGGAGGCAAAGCTGACCCGGCTCGGCGCGGTGCTTACGCAAACCATGGCCCAGGCCGGGGTGCCGCCGGAACGCAGCCCCCTGGCCGGCGACAAACTCCCTGCCCTGTTCCGGCAACCCCTTCTTGATTTACAGGAAAACCAGGGCGAATCCGAGGCAATCGGAGTATCGTTGTATAAGCCGGTCCAGCAAAACGTGCCGGCCTGGGCTCTGTTCGGGATGTTTTTCACCGCCATCCCCATTGCCGGCTCAATCTTGCAGGAACGGAACTCCGGCATCTGGATCCGGCTGACCTCCCTTCCCGTCTCCCCCCTGGTGCTTTTTACCGGCAAGGCCGTGGCCTATATGGGCGTCTGCCTCTGCCAGTTCCTGCTCATCGCCCTGATCGGCGCTTTTCTCTTCCCCTCGCTCGGGCTGCCGGCTTTTACCGTTTCCATGCATCCAGCCGCAGTGCTGCTTACTGTTGTGCTCTCAAGCCTCGCTGCCTGCGGTTACGGCATCCTCCTTGGCCTGGCCTGCAAATCCTACGAGCAGGCGTCCACCTTAGGCTCCACCACCGTAGTGGCCGCAGCCGCCCTCGGGGGGGTGATGGTGCCGGTCTATGCCATGCCCCAAATGATGCAGCAGATCAGCATTATCTCGCCGCTCAACTGGGGGCTGACCGCCTTCCAGGATCTGCTGTTGCGTGGCTACTCCCTGTCGGCCATCCTCGATGACCTGAGCCGCTTGCTGCTTTTTTTCGTAGTAACCGTTTTTTTATCCTGGAAGCTTGCCGGAATCCGCAAATAACCCCTTCCCTTTAACCACTGCCAGAGGCTCTCTTAACGACCATGGACCAACTACAGCAAGAGCTCCTCGAACTGATCTGCACCACCTGCAACCTCCCCGATGTGGATCTGGCCACCATTGGTCCCGACGATCCCTTAATCGGTCCGGATTCCCCCCTGGGCACCGACTCCCTGGATGCCCTGGAAATTGCGGTGACCATCCAGAAGGAATACGGAGTGAGAATGGACTCGGAAAACACCAGCCGGATTGTGTTGCAGTCGGTGGCGCGGCTTGCCGACTATATTAAAGCGAACAGATAGGGGAATAACCCACCCAAAGCGATGGCACTCTTCACCTCCCCCTTTAACAAAGGGGGGAATAAGATGAATCCCCCTGATTTTTCAAACAAGGCAAGGCACCTGGCAGACATGGCAAAAGTCGTTATCATCGGCTCCGGAATCGGCGGATTGAGCACCGGCATCATTTTGGCCCGGCTCGGTTTTGAGGTCACGGTGGTCGAAAAGAACAGGCAGCCCGGCGGGATGATGCGCAGCTATGTGCGCCAGGGAGTGCATTGCAATGTCGGCCTGCATTATCTCGGTGCCCTGGATGAAGGGCAGGTTCTGCGCCGCTGTTTCGATCATCTCGGGATCACCGCCGATTTACCACTCATGCGGATGGGAACAGATGGCCCCATCGATCGCTACCTCTTCAGCGATGAGCGCCTGGGAATTGAGTCGTTCGATGTGCCCGCCGGATTTGCTGCCTATGAAAGCAATTTGCGGACAGCCTTTCCTACGCAACAGCCGCAGATCGATGCTTTGATGGCGATGCTGCGCCGCAGCGGTTCTCAGTTCGAGCAACTGGACTTTCTCTACTCGGAAAGGCCGGCCCTTTCCTGGTTTGAACAAATGGAGCCCCTGGGGGCGGTTTTTGAGCGACTCGGTTGCAGCCCCGGGTTGCGGGCGGTCTTTGGCCTGCCTTCGGTCCTGATCGGCGTTCCG
Organism: Deltaproteobacteria bacterium RIFOXYD12_FULL_56_24; assembly: GCA_001799285.1. Lineage (GTDB taxonomy): Bacteria > Desulfobacterota > Desulfobulbia > Desulfobulbales > Desulfurivibrionaceae > Thiovibrio. The sequence goes on along the minus strand of MGTD01000036.1, from coordinate 38,754 downwards.
CCGGCAGTATGCCCGCAATTTTATCACACCATGGCCCTGGCCAGTTATCTCTTCTCCGCCTGGCGCCTGACCAGCAACGGGGCGCAGATGGCCGATGTCTGCGCCCACCGTCTGGCCTCCCTCGGCGGCCAAGTGCGCACCGACGATGCCGTCGTCCGGATCCACACCACGGACGGCGGGGTGCAGGGGGTCACCCTGGCCTCCGGGGAAACCCTTGACGCCGATCTGGTCATCTCCACCCTCCACCCCAAGGAGACACTGGGGCTGTTGCCGCCCGAAAGCGTAAAACCCTCGTATCGCAGGCGTATTGAGGCCTTGCAGAATACCCACGGAATGACCGCGGTCCATGCCCTGGTGCCGGCTGCCCAACATCCGGCTTTCGCCCATAACCTCTTTGCCATCCAGACCGACGCCTGCGGCGATACCAGCGATTTGATCTATGTGCAACTGCGGCCCAGCGAAAGGCCGGACCAGAATCTGCTCTCCCTGATCACCTCCGGCCATGAAGCCCTGTGGAAGCCTTGGCAGCATACCGTCAGCGGCCGGCGGGGCGAGGAATATCTCAGGGCCAAAACGGACTTTGCCCACCAGCTGATCGGTCAGGCGAAAAAAGTTACCGGCCCCCTCGGCGGCGTCCAGTTGCTGGATATTTCCACCCCCCTGACCATCCGGGATTGGACCAACAGCCCCAACGGCTCGGCCTATGGAGTCATGCGTTCAACCGAGCAGCTGCTTTCCAGCGCCCTGTTGAACCGCACCTCGTTGCGGGGCCTGTTCCTGGCCGGACAGAGTGTCATGGCTCCCGGCATTCTGGGCACGATTATCGGCTCGCTGGCCACGGTCCAGTTTATCATCGGCCCTGAACGGTTCCAGAAAGAGGTACGAATTTAGGTAACTATCCAGCAGCACCACATCTTGCGACGATCGGTCCGGCTCACGTACCTGATGTACGCTTCGCCGTCCCGCTTGCCGCAATCTGCGGCACTGCTGAACAGTTACGGTTCGGTGGTTTAAGTTATTTCCGGTATTGAGACGGATGGTTACGAATTAAGGAATTTTCCTGAATTGCCAGGCGTCCGGACAGTTTCCCGCAATCGTTCCGACCAACCGTTTTTTTAATCGCCAAGGGCCATTCCGGTTGGTATGTTTTGCCGGTTGATTTTTCACGCTGAGTCGCGGTATCCGGGGTGATGAAAGGGCTGGCGCCCGAAAAAATTACACTCTCCAGGTGTTGATGCAAATTCTCCTTATCAATCCCCCGAATTGCGGGCGAAGCATTCCCGAAGAGCGTTATGGGATAACCTCGCTCAAGCAGATTTTTCGCGGCGAACCCCTGGCCCTGGAAGAGCTGGCCGGAAATCTCCCGGACCATCCCGTGCGGATCCTTGACCTGAAGGCTGAGCCCGATGGCCTGGACAGGGAGCTGAGCGAATTTCAACCGGAGCTGGTCGGCATTACCGGGGTGACCTGCGAGGCAAACACCATGCTGCGGATTGCCGCCAGGGTCAAAGAATCCTGCCCGGCCACCGTGGTGGTGGGCGGGATTCATGCCAGCAATGATCCGGGATTTTTCAATAAAGCGGCGGTGGATTATATCGTGGTCGGGATCGGCAAGAAGGTTTTTGCTGAGCTTGTCTGCGCCCTGGAGAACGGCACTGCGAGCGATGATGAATTTACTGCTCTGCCCGGGGTGATCCGGACCAGACCGGGCCAGCAGATTGCAAGGCCGGTAGTGCGGAACTGTCTTGCCGATCTGGTCATGGAGCGCCCCCCTGCTTATGAGTTGGTAAAGCGCTACCGCTCCCATTACATTCTTGAGAAACTGGGCCTCACCATGGGCTTTGTCGCCTCGGCCTTCGGCTGCCCGCACCGGTGTCTGTTCTGCTCCATTCAAGGCCAGACCGGCGGCGGCTATCTGACAAAATCCATCGAGGCGGTCATCCGGGATATCTCCATGCTGCCCGAGATCCCGGTCATCCGGCTGGTAGATGCCAACACCTTCGGCGATGTCAAACGGGCCACCGCCTTGGGCCACGCCCTGCTCGCCTCGGGTCTCAATAAACAGTATCTGGCAGATATCCGCTCCGATACGGTTGTCCGCCACCCAGAAATGCTGCGGCAATGGAAAGAGGCCGGCCTAAGGGCCGTGATCAGCGGCTTTGAAGGAATTGACGATGCCAGCCTCTCGGCCATGAACAAGGCCAATCAGGCTGCCATGAACGCCGAGGCCATTGCCATTCTCAATACCCTGGGAATTACCATCGTGGGCGATTTCATCATCTCCTCTGACTATGATGAAAATGACTTTGACCGCTTGGAAAAGTATCTCGGGGCAAGGCGGATCGATTTGCCGATGATCACGGTCATGACCCCCCTGCCGGGCACTGCCCTTTACAGGCAAGAGCAGCACCGGATCAGCAACCACAACCTGGATTATTACACCCTGACCAATGCCGTCACCCCGACCAAGCTTGATGAACAGCGGTTTTACCGCCGTTATGCGGAGCTCCTTGACAACAGCCATCAAAACGCGCGACTATAATGTCTTCACCATCTCTTTTGACAAAACGCAACCAGGTTAACCTACTATGAATGCTTTTATCACTGCGGTTTCCGCCTTTCTCCCCGGCTTACCGGTGCATAATGACGATCTGGAGAAATATCTGGGGAAGGTGGACCGGATCGCGGCCCGTACCAGACAGATCATTCTTTCCGGCAACGGCATCGAATCCCGCCACTATGCCATCGACCCGGAAACCGGCGCCACAACGCACAGCAACGCCATGCTGACGGCCGAGGCCGTGCGCCGCTTGGTGCCGGCAGGCAGTGAACTTTCCGCTGATTTTATCGAATGCCTCTGCTGCGGCACCTCATCGCCCGATCAGCTCATGCCCGGGCATGCCTCCATGGTGCATGGCGAATTGGCCTGCGGGCCCTTCGAGGTTATCAGTACCGCCGGGGTCTGTCTTTCCGGCATCACCGCCTTGAAATACGGGGCCATGTCGGTGGCCCAGGGGTTGAACACCCGTGCGGTTGCCGCCGGTTCCGAACTAGCCTCCACCTTTCTGCGAACTTCTTTTTTCCAGGCCATGCAGGGGGCGGATGCTCAACCGGAAAAGAAACCGGATCATCCCACCTTTTGCTTTGAGGCGGAGTTCCTGCGCTGGATGCTCTCCGATGGCGCCGGAGCGGTATTGATCGATAATAAACCGGCGACAGAGGGACTCTCCCTCGGCATTGACGGGATTGAGATCATCTCCCATGCCCACTCTCTGGAGACCTGCATGTATGCCGGCGCCGTGAAACAGGCAGACGGGAGCCTCAGGGGCTGGCGGGAATATGCTGGGGAAGGCGAGGCAGCCCAAAACGGTATGCTAACCATCAAACAGGATGCCAGGCTGCTGAATCGGGAGGTGATCCGGACTCTGGTCGGAAAAAGCCTGCCTGCGGTGGCGGAAAAACATGACCTGCGGCCCGAGGATATTGACTGGTTCCTGCCGCATTACTCCTCGCAATACTTCCGGGAACCGCTCCGGCAACAACTGCAGGATATAGGGTTTGCAATCCCCGAAGAGCGCTGGTTTACCAACCTGGCGCGCAAGGGCAACACCGGTTCAGCCTCTTTCTATATCATGCTGGAAGAGCTGTTTTCTTCCGACCGGCTGCACAAGGGAGAGAGGATTCTCGGCTTTATTCCAGAAAGCGGCAGATTTTCGGTGGGTTGGATGCTGCTAACGGTTGTCTGATTTGCTGGGTGTGCCAAAAAAATGAAACCGTGGGCCGCCCACGGCGGCAGTACTCTTCTACCTCCCCCTTTAACAAAGGGGGGGAAAACTCCGGGCATCCCGCCTACCAAGAATATCGAAAAACGACCAAGAGGTTTCTACCCATCTTGATTTGAAGAGAATCGCCTCAGCGCTCGTTATTTTCGGCATTGCGCCAGCAGGTGGGGTCCGAGGCGAGGTAATCACCGGTCATCTGGAAGGCCGCCCCGCGGCAGCCGTAACATTCTTCCGCCTTTTCGCAGGTGCGGCAGGGGCCTTTGATCATGTTCCGGAAGTTTTTCAGGTTGTTGACCACCTCACTGTGTTTCAGGATATGGGCAAGCTTGTTGTCGCGGATATTATCAAGCGCGATGGTTACCCCGACACAGGGCATGACATCGCCGCTGGCGGTGACCACACAGGAAACCTGATGGCGCATGCACTTATTTCCCACCAGGGGCGGCTGGGGCTCCCAATCGCGGCCGAACTGTTCCCGGTCGATGGCCGAGAGCCGGACAAACAGCTCCTTCAACTGGCTGGAATCAACCCCCAGCCAGATGTTCTCCAGGGCATTGGCCTGGGGGGTGATAACCTCGAAATAAGGCTCTATCTTCTCCTCTCGCAGCCATTGCCACATGGCCGGCAATTCTTTGATGTTCTGCTGGCAGATCACGGTGCTGATGGCCAGGAATTGCTCCGCTGACGGGTATCCTGCCGCCTGCAAGGTGGCCAAGGCCCGGTTGATAATCTGGAATGCCCCCTTTTTCCCGGCCAACCGATCCTGGATCGCCTCGTCCCGGGAATTCAGCTTCAGGACCACCCGGACCTTTTCTTCGGCCAGGACGGCGGCGAGGGCTGGATCAATCCCGGTACCGTTGGTGAACATTTCGATCTCAAGCCCTTCCCGGCCAAGAAACCGGATCATCTCCACCAGGTGCGGATAGATGCTCGGCTCGCCGCCCAAGATGATGATCTTGCGCGCCCCAAGTTCCTTGGCCTGCTGGATAACATCCCGGATCTCCTCCCGAGAGAGTTCATTGCGGCAGGTGCTTCTCTCCGGCACGTAACAGTATGAGCACTGGAAGTTGCAGATGCGGCTGAATTCGATCTCCATGGACAGCAACCTGCCCGCCGCTACGGCCTCGCGGATTTCCTGCTCGGTAAATTCAAGATTATATATCTGCATGTTTTTTAATTTTTCGTAACTATCCAGCAGCACCGCATCTGCGTTGTTATCAGCCTGCTCATGGGCACCAGCACACTTCGCAGGCTTCTGCCTAGCAGCTACGGCACTGCTGAATAGTTACAGTTTGGGTTGTAATTGTTCGCTTCCGGCCTTGAGCTGGATAGTTACAATTTTTCTTAGTAAGGTTCGAGGTCTGTAAAACGATTCATTCTTTCCCACCGCGCAACTTCCTTTTGGTAACGGCCTTCCCAGCCATATTTTTTCATGATCATTCGATAGTGGATCTTCAAAAAGGGCTTGAACAGAAAACGCCAGATGGAGGTCCATATCCGCCCCTGACTTCGGGCGGGGGCGGGAGGATTCCACCACCCCAGCACCACTTGGCGCTGGTACCAGAACTGATACTGGAGCTGGGCAGAGTCAAGGTGTCTGGTGCGGACATTGGCCCACAGGCCGTTATATTTTTTATAATCGCTGCTGTTGCTCACCAGCCCTTGCTCCAGAAGCTGATCCCGCATGGCGGTCTTGGGATAGGGGGTCAGGATCTGGCAGTAGGCGGCATCCGCGCCGATATCATTAAAAAATTCGTAGTTTTCTCGAATCGATTCCTCGTCATCTTCCGCAAAGCCGAAGATCAAGCCGCCGACCACCATTATCCCGTATCGGTGGCAGTTTTCAATGGCCTTCTTTACGTAGGCAAGAATATCGCTTTTGCCGGCACAGTTCAGGTTTTTGGCCGAGCCGTTTTCGATGCCGAGAAAAACCGAGCGGAAACCCGCCGCCGCCATTTTGGCGACCATCCCTTCATTAGTTGCCATGGACACGCAATCGGCCTGAACAACAAAGTTGAGCCCCTTATACTTTCTGGAAATAATCGCGTCACAGAGTTCCACGACCCGGGAAGGATTCAGGACCATATTGTCGTCGACGATGAATATCCACCTGGTCTTACGCTTATAGTATATGTCATCGATGTCTTCCAGGACGCGGATTACAGGATAGGTCCGAAAGGTGCGGCCGTACATATGCCTCATGGAACAAAAGTTACAGGCACGGGTGCATCCCCTGGATGTCTCCACGAGTTCGATCTTGGAGTACATAATATGATAGCCCCAGGTCAGCCTCCGTTTATCCCGGACAGGGAGCTTGAGGGTACTCAGATCAAGGTTTTCACCCCGTGGATTATGGACGAACACCCCGTCTTTTTTATGGGAAAGAGAAGGAATCGCCGCCAGATCATCACGGCCGTCAAGACCATTCACCAAACGGCGGCAGGCCTCTTCGCCTTCTCCCCGGATCATGAAATCAATCCACCTTGCCTCTTTGGCGGAGGCTATCTCTTCATGCATCAGGGTGGCATGGTAGCCACCGATAACAATCTTGACCTCGGGGCTAAGTTCCTTGATCAGGTGGGAGATCTTGATGCAGGTATCATACTGCCAGGTCATGGCCGAAAGGCCTACCAGGTCGGGCTTGATCTTGCCGATCACCTTGGTCAGATATTTCTTGATGGAACGGCGCTTGCGGATCAGATCAACCAGATAGACTTCATGTTCTGCATCGATATTGCCGCCAACTGAGGCAATGCCGTGATTGGGCATGTGAAATGCTGCCTCATGGATGATGAGCGGCACTACATCGGGCATGGAGATGAGAAGAACCTTCATGGCTGTTGTCCTGCGTAGGCTGCCATCACCCGCTGTTCCAGCACGGCTGCAGACGGGACCTGATGCTGGTAGTCGGGCTCGATACGGTCAAGGATCCGCAGAGTGATCCTGTTTTTTATCCTGGTTTGAAAAAGAAACCTGCCCGGGGGAAACAGCTTGTTCGTATGTGTCAGTTGCAAGACATAAATAGGCGCTTTGCACAGCCGGGCAATTTTCAGGGCTCCTCTGTTCAGGTTGCCGACTCCCCCGTCACGGCTCCGGGTGCCTTCGGGAAAGATAAAGAGATTCCCGCCCTTCTGGAAAAAACTCTCCATTGTCTGCATCTGCTTGAGCATCATTCTGGTGAACTGTCCCTCGCCGCTGGCCGGGAAATAGCCTGATTTTTTGATAATCCAGCCGAAGACCGGCATGGAGAAAAAACGCGTCTTGACCAGGGTTCGTTGACGTTCAAACAGGGCAATGAACAGCAATGGATCCAGATAGGAAAGATGATTACAGACGATCACCGCCGACCTGATCGACGCCACCTCCTGATTAATAACCCATTTGTGCCTGGGAGCCGTCACGCGCAGCAGGCAAAAGAAAACCTGATAAAAATGGCTGTTCAACCGCTGGAAGGCGGCTTCCTTGTTTTTGACAAACATGGCTGCACCAAGATACAACCAGGAAAAGAACAGAAAAAAACCAAGAATGAACCAGACCCAGCAGAGGATGGTGACCAAAAAATCTAATAACCGATCAACTTTCATGCTGGGGAGCTACTCAGGTTGTTAAGACTGAAGGCTGAAGGTAAAAGGCTGAAAACTGAAGTGAATTTTACCTTCAATCTTCAGCCTTCATCCTTTCACCTGATTTAATCAACAAACAGGTGTTGACCCCGCCGAAGGCAAAGTTCTGGATGGCACCGATTCCTATGGTTGCCGGGGTTATCTCCTGGACATGCCGCAACATGCGGCAGCGTTCGTCGATGTTTTCAAGGTTCAGGGTGGGTGCGACAAATCCCTGCTCCATCATGTAGAGAGTCAGGATCGTCTCAATCACCCCGCAGGTTCCCATGGTATGGCCCATGTAGCTCTTCAGGCCGCTGACAAAAGGACCGTCCCCGTACACCGCGGCAATGGCCTGGGATTCGATCACATCGCCCATCTTGGTCGCCGTGGCATGGGCGCTGACAAAATCCACCTCCGCGGGGGTGATCCCGGCATCGGCGAGGGCCAGGCGCAGGGTGGTGGTGATCCCTTCCAGGTTGGGGAGGATGAGGTCTCCACCGTTGTTGTTGCAGGCAAAACCAATGACTTCGCCGAGAATCGTTGCCCCGCGCCGTTTTGCCGACTCGTATTCCTCCAGGAGCACCGCGCCGCCGCCCTCGCCCACGACCAGGCCGTCGCGGCCGCTGTCAAAGGGCCTCGGCGTGCAATGCGGCGTCTCATTATAGGCGGTGGAGCAGGCCAGCAGGTTATCAAAGACCGCCACGGTGGTGGTGTCGTACTCATCGGCGCCGCCGCAGAGCATGGCATCCTGCATCCCGTACTTGACCATTTCATAGCCGAAACCGATGGCCTGGCTGCTGGTGGTGCAGGCAGTTGACGAGGCAATAACCCGGCCGGTAATGCCGAACATCCGGGTGATGTTCACCGCCGTGGTATGGACCATGGAACGGAGATAATCCACCGCCCCGATGGAGGCGAATTTCGTCTCCAGCTCCTGAAAAAATGTTTTGTAGATCTCGCGCTGGACCGTGGGGCTGCCATGGGTGGAGCCGAAGGCCACGCCCAGACGGCCGGAGGTGATAAATTCCTGATCCAGGCCGGAGCTCTCCAGCACATCCTTGGCCACCTGGCAGGCATAATAGGCCACCGGCCCCATGGTCTTGCGGTACAGCCGCTTGAAGCCGTAATCTATTTCATAATCCACGGTGCCGAAGACCCGGGAGTGAATATGCCTGTTCAGCAGCCCGTCATCCCGCAGGGGCTTGACCCCGGATCTGCCCTGCCGGAGACTAGCGACGATATCGTCTTTCCCATAACCGATGGGGGTGATGGCCGAGCAGGCGGTAATGACAACGCGTCGCTTCATGGGATTTGCCTGAAGGGCATTAGGGTTTACGGGATGCGGCGATGACTTCAATGTAGTCGAGAATATCGTTGATGGTCCTGATCCCCATGGCCTTTTCCTTTTCCTCCCAGGTGAGGGAATAGCCGAGGATCAACTCGATTTTCCCCAGCAGTTCAATGGCGTCGATACTGTCAAAGCCATGATCGTCCCGGAGGTTATCGTTGAGACCCGGCTGTTCAAACTCAAAATCCTCGATCAGGATGGCCAGGATTTTCTTTTGTAAAACATCTCTATTCATAACCGGTGTCCAGGCAAGGGCTTAAAAAAACAAAAACTTCAGTTTGTGTCCAACCGCTATCTCTCTTGAGCCAATGGCCAAGAAGTATATACGCAAGTTCATTCCTTATAGCATCTCCTTTTAAAGGAAACCAAGTGATTCTTCCTGCTTGAGCATGAATTCTGCCGGAGATAATCAAGAGCATGGGGTAAAATGGCAATCAGCCACTATTCTGTCCGATCCCTGTTCACAAAGCGATAAAAATGGCTGTACTGGGTGATAACGGTAAAAAAACGCCTCATAAGCTTGGGGTTTATTTTCCAGGTCTTTTTCAGCATTCTAAAGAAAAGGGCTCGAACCTGCCGGTTCTCGTTGAAAATGAAATGGCTGAAAATCCTGATCCCAAACCGCAGCTGCTTGGGATCAGCCTTCTTGTTCACATAAATTTCGCTAAAATATTCAACGTTTTTCAACCAGTTAAGCAGTCTCTCCTCAAAAAACTCCGGTTGATAAATTTTCCGGAAAAGACCCCAGTATAAGAAACTGAGTCTCGCAAGGCTCATCTGCTTGGGAATGATATTCGTGTGTAATTGCCATTCCCCGGAGAAATTGTTTTCCGTGAGTCGCCCTTCTTTCTTCAGCCTTTCATAGAGCGTAGTGTGTCGAGGGGCGTTTAACAGGCTGATGCCCGCAATCGGGCTGTCAGTGGCAATCAGGAACTGCTCCAATTCCTCAAAGACATCTTCATCATCGTTATCAAAACCGACTATGAGACCAATAAAGGGGACGATGCCAAAACGGGATATTTTTCTGATTCTCTCAAAGAGGTCTTTTTCTAGATTCTGGCTCTTGTGTACCTCGGCCAGGCTCTCCCGCCGCACCGTTTCTACCCCGAGAAACAGGACGGAAAATCGCGCATCCGCGAACATTTTCAGCAACTGATCATCATCAGCAACCTGGACGGTGATCTGGGTTGAGAATGACAAGGGCCTGGACTGTTTGACGTTCCAGGCGATTACGCTGGCGAGCAGTTCCTGGGTGAATCCTTTGTTGCCAAGGAAATTATCATCGGAAAAGAAAACCGTTCGGGCGCCAAGGTCCAGAGCGTTCTGCAGTTCCTGCAAAATTTGGGCAATGGATTTTGTGCGGTATCTTCTCCCCACATACTGGATAACATCGCAAAAATCGCACTGATTCGGGCAGCCCCTGCTGGTCTGAATACTGAGATTAACATAGTTCCCTGCCCGGATTAAAGACCAGTCCGGGGGAGGACTGTCTTTCATGTCAACATACTGTTCCTGCTTATAAATTTTTTCAGTTTTACCCTCTCTCCATTGCTTGAGGAAAAGCGGCCAGGTGTATTCAGCTTCTCCGATAAAATGATAATCCGCCAGTCCGTCGCAGCGGTCATATTCAATGGAGGCGTATGTCCCCCCCAGAGCTATCTGCCGCCCTCTTTTTCTAAATTCTTCGCAGAGCGCATGGATTCTGTGTGCATGCAGGGTGCCCCCGGTTATGACCACCAGATCGCAAATAAAATCAAAATCTATTTCAGTTACATTCTCATCCGCGAGGGCATACTGAATGCTGACGCCTCTCGGGGTCAAGGCCATCAAGGTAGCCAGGGCTGAATTCGGCATCAATGTTTTAGCCCCCAGAATATCTGCTGTTCCTTGCATGGACCAGAAATTGTCTGGATGCCTGGGGGCTATCAAATAGATTTTTTTAAAATCTTCTTTTGAGCCATAATGCTTAACCCTTGCCTGATCCATTGCAGAGTCCTATTGCTGGGTTCACTTATTGGAGAAAGCGTTCAAAATGATACCATTCAAAGGGATGTTCCCGGAGCCTTTTTTCCAGCAGATCCGCATACTGCTGGGCCGCTTCCCCAATGGCCCGATCCCGATCTGCCCTGGCGTGCGGCCTGATGGCAATGGGGTCAGATAAGGTGAAGCGGTAGCTGTTTTTCCCGGTGCGGAAGGCGAAAAAGACAAACAGCGGCGCCCCGGAGAGCAGGGCAAAGATATAGGGCGCCTCGGGGAGCCAGGCTTCATGGCCGAGAAAGCTGACCCGGACCTTGCGCTGATCGCTGCGCCAAACAATATCCCCGGTCAGGGAGACTATGCCGCCTGACTGCAAAAAACGGATGCCCTCCACCGCGGCAAAGGGTGAGCCCCTCTCCTGATCGACCCCGATAATCGTTACCCCGGCCCGGCGCAGATCCTCCTTTTGCAGCCGCTCCACCCCCTCTTTTTCCTTCACCCCCATATAAAGCAGAAGCCGCAGGTCTTCTTTCTGCCGACGCAGCAATCTGGCCGCCATCTCCCAGTTGCCCAGGTGGGACATAAGCAAAATCCCGCCCTGCCTGCCGATGACTCCCTCAAGTTTTTCCCAGCCCTGGGAGGTGAAGATGGTGGTGTCGTTTCTCTCTGCAAGGAAGCGATCAAGATGGATGGTGGTGAAATTCTGATACTGCCTGAAGGCGCACCACAGGTGATAGAGGCCTCCCCGTTCCGGGAAAAGCGCCCCATAGAACCGGCGGCTTTCCGAAACCCGGCCGGAAAAAAGGAAAAAGCCCGTAGCGATGATCCGCGAGGTCACGACCAGCAGCCAGGGGCCGCAGAGCCTGGCCATCCGGAGAAAAAACTTGTACCAAAAGCCGTTCATGACCGGAAGGCTCCAAAGATTCGTTGCCAGATCAATCTGCTGAAGGTGGCGGAGTTGCGCCGGAAATCAAGCCAGGGCCGAAAGTGGCTGACCCGCTCTCCCTTGGCCTGATAGACAACCCGGACCGGCGCTTCAATGGTGTTGATCCCCTTTTGCTTTGCCCTGACCAGCACCTCCACCTCGAACTGGTAGCGGGTTGCCTTGACCCCCAGATGCAGGGTCTCGGGCAGAGGGTAGAGCCTGAAGCCGGACTGGGAATCCGAGATGAACGGCCCACCGGCCGCCCAGACCCAGAAGTTGGAAAAGCCGCGGCCGAACCTGCTGGTCCAGGGCACGTTTTCCCCGCTCATTCCCTGCCGCCTGCCCACCACGATGGCCCGCCTGCCTTCCCCCGCCGCCCGCAGCAGGGAGGTGGCATCTTCCGGCAGGTGTTGGCCGTCGCCGTCGATGGTGATTGCCCAAGCGCAGCCCTGTTCCACGGCAGCGGCAAAACCGGTAAGCAGGGCCGCGCCTTTACCCAGATTGACGGGATGGCGGATTACGGAAATCCCCGGGATCTGGCGGATGATCTCGGGAGTGCGGTCAGTTGAGCCGTCGTCGATCACCAAGAGGGGCAGGCCCAGCTTCAGGGCCTGGCCAATCACCTCACCGATGCGTTGCTCGTGATTGTAAACCGGGATAATGACTGCGGCTTTCATCGTCCCTCCCTTCCTGCCAGGGCCAGGGACCAGGTGCCGGGCCCCATGTGCACCCCGGAGGTCAGGGAGAGGGGCATAAGCACGATCTCCGCGTCCGGCAGCAACGCCCGCACCTGGGGCTGCACCGTTTGTACCAGCCATGCTTCGTTGTCGGTGTGCTGGAGCATAATCACCGGGGCGGTGGACTGTCTTGCCCGCAGCTTCGCCAAGGCAAAAGCGAGCTGGCCCTCCCTGCTGCGGACAACGCCCACCTTGCGCACCCCTTCGCTGGTCGGACTGATCACGGGCTTCATCTGGAGCAGATCAGCGAAAAATCCCCCTGCCCGGGAAATCCTGCCGCCGGCCGCAAGGTAGCGCAGCTCGTCAATAAAGACATACTCTTCGCAGTCGAGCAGGGCCTTTTGCACAAAGCGGATAACCTCTTCCGGATCTGTGGCTTGTTCCGCATAGCGGGCGGCAAGCAGGGCAACAAGACCCAGCCTGCCGGAGGCGGCGCCGCTGTCCACGACCTCCAGCAGGTTGTCCGGATCGTGTTCTTCTTTCCAGCGCCGGGCAGTATCATGGTTGCCCGTAAAGGCGGAACCGACACAGAGGTAGAGGGTGCGGCCGAACTGCTGGCAGACGCTCTGATAGTGCTGATGCCGCTCGAAGATAGAGGCCTGAGCAGTGGTGACCTTTACGCCCTCCCGCATCAGTCCATAGATCTCCCTCGGCGCGTGCAGGCTTTCCGGCCTGCTTTGGCCCTGGGCCAGGATATAGCTGTCCAGCAGGGTGATGCCGTAGCGCTGTGCCATCTCCCTGCTCAGGGAACCGGCCCCATCGGTCATGATATGGATGGCCTGCCTTTTCCCAGGGCCGGGAATACTGCCTGCGTCCATGGCCTCATCGGACCAATCGACGATCTCGCCCAGGGCGGAAAGCTGGGTGCGCAACAGCTGCCGGTCCGCCGTATGGATATGCACCTTGAAGCCGGATTCCGCCGGGAGCACGACCACGCTTTGCCCCAATTTTGCCAGCTCTTCTCCGGCGGCAGCCTGCCTGTCGCTGGTGTGAATGAGGGCATTCACGCAAAAACAGCCGGTGGGGCTGGCCTGAAAATCACCGCTGATCGCAAGCCTGCCGGCAAAAAGTTCCGGGATGGGGGCGGACATGGTCTGTTGCCCCGCAAGCTGCCGGAAAAACCCCTCAAAAAAGACATACATGCCAAGGGCTCCGGCATCGACGACGCCTGCCTCCCGGAGATCAGGCAGCAGCTGGGAGGTAGCAAGGACCGTCTCTTGCAGCTCCTTGCAGAGCAGGGGATAGAGCAGAACCGGGTCCGTTTGGCCAACCAGGCTTGTGGCCAGGCAGTCAAAGACATTGAGCATGGTGCCGGATTGCGGTCTGGCCAGGGCCTGCCAGGCCTTGGTCCTGCCCAGCGCCGCTTTTTCGGCCAGCTCGGCAAAGCTTTTCGCCTGGTAAAATTCCTGAAAAAAGGCGGCGGCGATATTGCCGGAGTTGCCGGTGGCGCAGCGGGCCAGCAGGTTCAGGGTTTGCGTTGTCTCGGCCGTGCCGTCACGTAAGGGGGCCAGGCTGATGCGCAGATTGGCCCCGGTGTCCCCGTCGGCCACGGGAAAGACGTTGATCCGGTCCAGGAGATCGGCCCAGGCCGACAGGTTTTCGTAACCGCTGACAAAGGCGTTGCGCATGCTCATGTCTCCAGGAATTGGATAATGGCATCCCGGTCGTACTTGCCGTTTTCTTGCAACGGAATCCGGTTGATCGTCTTGAGCACTCGCGGCAGGGCGTAGAATTCCAGGGAATCGGCCAGGGTTTGCCTGAGCAGATTCATATCCACTTCGGCCCCCTGGACCAGGGCCACAATCCGGTGCTCCCTCCCCCCGGATTCGGGCAGGGCCATGACCACACAGTCGCTGACCTTGGGCACTTTCTTGATGACGGCGCGAACCTCTTCCAGATCCACCCGTTTGCCCCCCACCTTGGTCACCCCGTCCACCCGTCCCTTCAGGATAAATTGGCTTGCCCCGCTTCGTGCCACCCGGTCGCCGGTGGTAAAAAAGCCATCGTCGGCCACGGGCAGTTCGGGGGAGAGAAAGGGGGAACGCACGCAGAGGCGCTCTTCTTTGATCTGCCAGGAAACATCCGGGAAAGCGGTGAATGCGGTCTCGCCCAGGTGTCTGTTTCTGGTGGCGATGCCGCCAGTTTCCGTGGAGCCGTACACCTCGACAATCCCTACGTTATTCAGGCGGGAGAAGGTCTCGTTGTCTTCCGCGTCCAGCATACCAGCGGAGGAAAAGGCCAGCCTGAGGGAGGATGCCGCTATCTTTTTCCCCCGCAGGGCCCGGTAATGGGGGGGGATGCCGGCAAGAAGCGTGGCTCCCTGTTCCTGGATCACCTCACCGATCTCGCCGGGGAAAGAGGGGGTGGCCATGACGACCGAGGCACCCGAAACCAGGGGCAGGATAACGGAGAACAGCAGGCCGTAGATATGATAGGGGGGCACGGTGGCGACCAGGCAGTCTTTTTCCGTTACGGCAAAGTGGCGGGCCAGGGACAATCCCTCGCCGAAAAGATTGTCCCCTGTTTTTGCCCAGAGCTGCGGCGTGCCGGTTGAGCCGCCGGTGAAGATCCTGAGCAGTTCCGCTTGCGGCGATATCGAGGCGCAGGGTGCACGCTCAGCCGGGGTTCCTGCCGGCGGGCGGATGATCGTGGTGCCTGGGGGCAGCGCCCAATCGGCATCGGCAATGGCCGTGGTAAAGCCGGTGAGCTGGTGCATCCGGGCCAGGGCCTGGGCGGAAAAGGCGTAGGGCAGAAGCAGGGTCGGGCCGCCCGCCATGGCAGCCAGCAGGACAGCGGCCATGACAGCCCGGTCGTCCACGGCAAGACAGACGGCTACCCCCTCGTATTCCGGGCCGGAAAAGGCAGCACGAAATCCGGCCGCCATGGCATAGACCTCGCCGAAGGTGGCGCCGGAACGGATAAACTCCCGGACCGGAAATTTTGGCCCCGTCAGCAGGGCTTGGATGTCTTGGGAATTATTCAACATGAACAGGTGGTTTGCGATATTCCTAATTTGGGCAGTGCCCTTAATTTCCCCTGACCAGATGCCCCGACCAGAGTCAACTTATAATCTTATGGATGTCCCCTCTCTTGCCCAGGCGCTCGATTGCCGCCGGTGACCCGACAAAGCGGACGCTTTCAGTATGGTGCTTTTTCGTGCGTACCAACATAAATGAACTCCACGAGTCGAATTTCGCCTAGAAGTGTACGAGCAAGAATTGCTCGACGTAGCCAATGACACTTCCAGCGTCCTGCGGCGTCAACTTGTCCCAGTCAGCATGCATGGCGGCATTTCTGACTTTTGGCATGGCAGCGAGCAGCGTCTTCTGTGCGCCCGAGACGAGTCCCTTGCTCTTGAGAGCGTTCACGACATCTTCCATCGTCTTACCATCAACCTGAAGGTCTTTCGAAACTGCGTATCGTTTGAGTACGTCTTCAAGTGCGGCGCACGCTAGAACACTCGCGACAGTGTGATATCCATCAGCCAGAGCTGCCTTCGCCACTGCTACGAAATCTCCGAATAGTTCGCCAGAGATAGAACGCTGAAGATCGAACACATAACCACCATCGATGTCGTTCTTGGCTCCGAAGAAAATTCCGCGAATACTCGCGAGTCGCTTAGAATCAATGTAGTTGTTCTGAATAGTACTCATCTCCTTTTGGAAAGCCAAATAGTGTGGTGAGTCACTTCCAAATGCGTCCTGGATAGCCGAAAGAGCGCTCATGGCCCAAGAGTAAAACTGCTCGTGGTCAGCTATGTTGCTCGATTCCGTACGTATTATCTGAATAGCTCTAGCTTGGTCCTCAAGCTTCTGGAAGCGCCGGACGATTATTTCTGAGACGGCTGGCATGTCTGCTCCTTGCCTAATTGTTAATTTCCTTCAGAATGCCAAACAGCAATCAATACTCAAAAGGGTGGGATTTTGCGAAGATGCATCAGGTTGGCAACGGACTTAGCCAACACAGTGCGGCCTGTCCTGTTTGACAAAATTCTCCGGGAAGAGTAGTCATATCGCAAAGTCCTTGGCCTATCTGTCATAAGAAACAGCGCCGCGGCCTGTTCAAGCCGCCGTCCTGAAACAACCTTGCATTTCCGCCACTATCTTACGCAATTTTCCGTCGAACTTGCGGTTGATATCCTCAAAGTCGCCAATCAGCCGAGCATAAATAGGATCGGCAAAAATCGTGTCGAGATCAACCCGTCCGTGCGACGAAAGGTTGGCGACAAATACATCCTTGATCTTGCGCAGCGCCTTGGCTTGATCGTCGGTGAAATTGTAAAGCCCTAGATAACTCTCGAAACCCGCCTCGATAAGTTCGCGCGTGGTTGGTATCTTTTTTACGCCCAGCACGGCGAGAAAAAAATCCCAAACCGATCCGGCCGGATACTCGTAAATCCGCTGCAATTGTTCCTCGGACAAAATCACGTCGGGTGCTGCCGCCCATTCTTTGATGAGCGCGAGTTCTTCCTCGGTTGGCTGGTAATCCTTGTCTTCCCATGCCTTGCGCCGCAGCAGGGCGATACGCGGGTCCATCGTTGATTTAACGCCTTCCTCGAACAGTTCGCGTGCCTTGGCAATGGGGATGTTGTCAATAATCTTGATGCCTTCCTCCGTAATCTGCACGCGCTGAATCAGGCTCGCGGGATCAGGGTTATCCAGAATCCCCTCAACTCCACCGCCGCCGCCCCCACCACCACCATTACCCCCCGCGCCGGGTTTAACCACCTTTTCGTTCGGTATCAACGTACCCTTGCCGTTATCGCCCATCCGATTGCACAGGCCGACAAAATCGAGAATCTTGAAACTGAATTTACCGGTTTTCGGGTCGAGCCGCGTGCCACGTCCCAGCATCTGCAAATACTTTCCTACCGATTTGGTGATCGCACCAAAAGCGATGTAACGCACGCACGGAATATCAACGCCTGTACTCATGATGTCCACCGACACCACCACGCGAGGATTTGAGTAAGGGCGATCAAACCACTCCTTGAGCGATTCGTTGATGTCTTCGTTTTCCGAAATAATTGCTTCGGCGTACCGCGGGCTTTGGCTTGAATCGTTGAATGCCTTGTTGATCGCTTTCACCAGCATCAGGCTATGCGCCTGGCTGGCCGCAAACAGAATAATTTTTTCGCCGTACTCGGTTTCCTTGCGCAGAATCTCCGCCCAGCGGTTGGCTTGTTCGTCGCTCAAGATGCGCTTGTTAAGCTTCTCCAGCTCGATTGTTTGTTGCGCTCCTAGCTCAATGCGATCGCGGGTTTCCGGGTCGAGCAAATGGTCGTAGAGCACGCCATTTTCCATGGCCTCCTTGGTGAGCGCGGTAATGTGCTCCTCCTTTCGGTAGGGTGCTAAAAAGCCTTCTTCGATAGCCCGGTCAAGGTCAAACTTAAAATCTGGCTCACCGGTCTCGCAGCCGAACAGGCGATAGGTATCGTTGATGGCGGCATCCTCATCGTCGAGCTTGCCGCCCTTCGGCGCAACAGCAATGCGCGGGGTCGCGGTCAGGCCGATACGCGGGCAAACAAAATGATCGAACACCAGATTGCGGTTCACCGTGATTGAGCGGTGGCACTCGTCCACAATGATGAGGTCGTAGAAGTTGCTCGGAATTTTGTCGTAGAGCTGTTCCAGCGTGTCGATCACCACCACATGGATATTCTTGTTCTTGTGCGCCCGCCAACTGGCCGAGGTAATCCAGTGGCTGTTGTAGGTAGGCGCAAGCAGTTGGAACCCCTTGCTGATTGCCTGTCGCGCCAGCGTGCGCCTATCCACCACGAACAAGATGCGCCTGGCCAGCGCATGTTCAAGCAACGCCTTGACCAGCGCAACCATCGTCCGCGTCTTACCCAAGCCGGTCGCCATGTGTACCAGCATCTTCATCTTGCCCTCGCGGTAAAGATTGAGCAGTATGAGGATGCAGGTCAATTGATAAGCGCGCTCCTTGCCCGCCGCCGGATCAAAGCCGCCAGCCAGCGTCGTGTCGATGCGTATTTCCTGTTCCTGCCGCTTCAGCTTGTCCTGCTCAATCTTCAGCTTCATGTCCGTCAACGACATAAAGCTATCGACCACACGAAAATCAGCCGCATCCACCCCACGCCATGCGAGGTCGAAAAACAACACCTTCAGCCCACCAGAACCATCCGCCGCACAGGCATAAAGAAAACGGGGTTTCAGCACGCGGCTATATTTCAGTCGCAGCTTGGGCAACGCCTTCGCCGGATCGTCCAGCTTGTTTTCGATCACCGCCAGAGAAAACCCCTGCATATCCTGCAACACGAAATCCGGCTTGATGGACTTGCTACCGGGAAAATCCTTCTGCTCTTCCTCGGTCAGCGCATAGCTCGGTTGATAGAGCAGCCCCTTATTTTCAACAGTCCAGCCCAGTGACTTCAGAACATCATAGACCTTGAGATCAACTGCCGAAGCCTCGTTGTCGAACACTCCGGTCTTTGTGGGCTTGGGCATGATTAGGACTCCCAGATTAAGCTAATGATATTCAGTGCTTTTTGTCTGCAAACTTTGGCACTTGCCTCTAACCCATCAATGACGAATCGGTTTGCCTTGTAGTTACTTACGCACCTCAATTGATCTTCAATGCTCGGGACAATGATCCGAATAGTCGCAAGTTGGTCTCGATTCACCTTCGGCATACCTGCGCGCTCTTGAAACTCTAGCGTCTGCTCCGCAAACCAGTTCGATGCCAAAACAATAGCAAAATACTCTGCGAAAATCTTTTCTGATTTGATCGTGTATGGGTAAATATCGGAACTGCACACGCCATCGAAGTCAGCAAAAAAACACTTCCTCAAATTAGGCCGCACCTTGCTGTAAACAACCTGACCTGCCCTGAAAGGATACGATGGTCCAATTATTCCGGCCTCTGCGACTGTCTGCGTTGCGACTAGCCGCCCTGTTCCTGATTCAATATGCTCGCCCCCGACATACCGGACATCTGACACCACATTTAGGTCTTTGATGACCTTGGCATCGACATCGGCCATGTCGCCCAACAACATAGATTCGCCATCGAAAGACAGGAACAAATCTACACTCCATGCATCAACAAAACCGTTGGCATGGAATTGCATGGCCGATAATTTTTTCAGTTCGCTAACCTCTTTCTTCTGTTCTTCAAGAGCGGGGAGCGGAATCTCAAACCCACCAAGAAACTCTGCTCCCTGTTCATTTTTGATTCCGCTGTTCTTCTGCGCATCAATCAACGCACGAAACTGTGTGGAACGTAGCACTGCAACCAGATAGTCTGGATCAATTTCGCCCACATTAATTTCGTATGGCAAGTAATGCGTCGAGGTAACAAGGGTGCAGGGTGCAAGAGCTAACGCTCCTTGGTGCAAATTGATCTTTGATGTAACGAGGTCGCCTTTGTACGCCTTATACAAGTCCATCCCTGTTTCGCGCTCATCCCTGAAATGTAGAAGGCCATCGGCAAAGCTGATTTTTTCGACAATGGGCAATGCACCATCGTAGTCGTCTTTTTTTACTTTTTCCTGACGCGGTTTAATTAGGTCTTTCAGTTGTATGCGTAGTGCCTTTGCCTGCGAAGCAATCACTACCTGCAAAGTATTCAAATGCGGGTGCCGCTGGAATTCCTCCGCTGGCACGCTGGTCAGAAACTGCCGCGCCCAGTCGAGTTCCAGCGTATGTCTCGGATCGAGCGAGGACAGCATCTCGTCCAGTTCCTCGGTACGGGCGGCGGCGATGGTGCGGTATTTTCCTTCCAACGTTTTTTCTTCAGCGCCCTCGCGCAGGCGCGTTGCTGCGAAACTTTTCCATGCCTTAATCTGCTCCAAGGTCAAGCTGCTGCGGTAGTTGGGCAAGTTGAAAGAATAGAGATGTGACCGCTCGATCTTGCGGGCAATTTCATTTTCGGTTTTGCTAAACCAGAGTTCGGCGTGTTGCGCGAGCCGCTGGTCGCGCTCGGCGGTCGTGAGCTTCTTTGCGGCAATCTGGGCATTCCACTTTTCCAGTTGCTTAGCTCTGTCGTCGGTTTCCTTTGCGGTCATATCGGCGCGCGTTTCGGCGCGAATGCGATCCTTTATGCGGGGGTCGAGTATCTTGATCCATTCGGCTGGGATGCAGAAAGAATGCCTGCTCTCGGGCGGTTCTTTGCCTTGCCGCACATGGGTGTGAAACAGGTCGAGTGCCTCGACCAATTGGCTACCGGCGATGGGCTTACGGTTGGTGCCCATCGTGTAGCCGTCATTGGTGACTTTGTAAAACCAGACGCGCTTGGTGGGTTGGCCTTTGACAAATAGCAGGATAGAGGTTTTCGGCCCTTGCCCTCCCTTACTGACAAACAACCCTTGCGGCAGGCTGATGATGGCTTGCAGGTTGCATTCTTCGAGCAAGGCACGGCGCAGGGAGCGGGCGCTGTTTTGATCCCAGGTCAAAAATCCTTCGGAGACGATGACGGCACACACCCCGTGTTGCTCCAAGGTTTCCAGCATCAGCTTGACGAAGAGGATGGTGGTTTCGCCCTCGGTGGGGTATTCGCTCCAAACATTGGGATAGGCTTCTTTGTCCCGTTCCGCGCCAAAAGGCGGATTGGCGAGTACAATACTTTTGCTGTTGGGCAAAATAACGCTGCCGAATTTTTCCAGCGCGTCGCCCTGCTGGATGTTGCCAGGGTTGATGCCACGCACATAGAAATTGATCGCGGCCATTTTGCGCACCATGCCGAGATACTCGATACCACCTACACCGGAGCGATAAAAATCGGTAGTTACTTCATGCGACGGCAGCTCTGTCGGATACTGGTCGAACCAATTTTTGAACCATACAATGAGTTCCGGGTGTGCCTTGGTGCCGGGCCAATGGCCTTCGCGATAGACGCCTTCGAGCACATATTCAAAGCTGTCGAACATGAAGCCGCCGGTGCCCACTGCCGGGTCAAATAGCCGCGACTTGAAAGTGGGCGCGGTCAAACCGACCATGAATTGCCGGATGTGGTCGGGTGTACGATGCAGGCCGATATCTTTGGTGCCGCCGGTTTCCGAGAGTGCCGATTCGATGGCATCGCCCAACAGGTCGGTTTTCAGTAGCCGTTCGCTGTCGAGTTCAGCGACCAGCCCGATGATTTCGGCCATGTTGCCGCTGGTCACGTTGTTGGTGAAGTTGGAGTTGCCGAAAACCTCCTCGATCAGAATCAGTTGATCCTGCACCTTGGTGGAGAGATTGCCTTGCCAGACTTTGCGCGCTTCGCTGAGGATATGGGCATAGAAAGGGAAAAAACGCGTGTTGAGCGCAGTCAGGATTTGGTCGTTGGGCAGGCTCAACAATGAAGTGAATAGCCGCGCTTCGTTGTCACCGGCAAACGCACCACGCAACTGTTCGTACTCAGGGTCTTGCACCAGCTTGACCTCGAAGATGCGCAACAACAGCAGCTCGATGATGTATTCTACCCGCTGCACCGGCGTGCCGGCGGGCCGCAACTTATTGTGCAGTTTTTTGAGGATGTTGTTAGTTTCTTTATCAGCGTAGTGGACAGTGGAACGGGCCATAATCATTTATCCTGGTGGGTGGGGGGCATTGCTTGCTAATTAGCTATTCTTGTCCATAATGCTCACCCTATATCAATTTATTCATATTTATACTGTGCGATGTGTATACGTACAAATAAATTACTATAAACAGAACGTGTTGGGGAACACCAGCCCCTGGTGCGTTCCCGTAGATCATGGTGGTTAAATAAAGGCATGGCGATATTCTTCTGTAAAGGCAGCGCGTGATTATCTCTAACAAGGCAATATCATAACAATGAAATCAAGACATTACAGACAAGTCAACGGAAAACTATCTTGAAATTTGCCGCACCCCATGTTGAAAAACTCTCTGTGATAAAATTAAAACAGACGGCAGACCGAGCGATGGGCAGAACGGGGACGGGGCACGCCGGGAGACGTACTTCAAGTTATAAGTTTTGATGCACTGGAACCCGTTTACGGCAAAGAATCTTATAAACTGAAGTCCCCAATTTCCCACTGGTGGCCCGTTGTTGACCAGGAGAAGATCGTTCGCCGTCTCCAGGCCCGGCAGGCTCAGGCCCAGCGAGGTGGAAACCAGGCTTGAACAGGAACTCTACTTACTTCCTCCCTGCCAGGGCGCCTTTGATCTCCATTCCGTAATGAAGTCGAGTGGTATCAAACTTCCGCCTCCACCGCAGTGTTGATCATAACCCGCCAACGCGAATTCTTTTCCGCCCCTTTAAAGGGAATGGATCGCGCGAGCGGGGTTACCACCGGCTGTTTCTGCTCGATGTACCTCGCCAGGGCAGCCGTCTTGTCGTCAGCCATTACCAGGTCAAGGAGATACCCCAGCCGTTGTGCCCAGGCAATGGGCGAGAGCCTGGCCACCTCGACCAGCTTGCCGGCATCGAGCTGTTCGGCCAGTTCCGCCAGAATGGTTGCCACATTATCCAAACCCGCCGAACGATCCGGATAACCTACCAGATCAAAGGAGGTTGCCTCCGGGGTGGAGAGTTTCAGAAAACCGCGCGGGGTCTTGAAAGAGACAGTTGGGATTTCCGCGACATTTTTGCGGGCAATGAACCTTATTCTAACCTTGCCGCAATCGATGGGAGGGCGGTTTTTTGCCACAACAACCTGAAATACCTGGGGGCGATGATGCGCAGCGCCAAGGTGCTCTGCCGCACTCAAAAGACCTGCATAGTAGGGCTCTTTCAGGTGCTCCATCAGTTGCGGGATAAATTGGTCCGGGGGCAGGCAACCGCTGCTTCGGTTTTCCGGGGGGACAATTACCCAGAAGCCTCGGTAGGGCATGGCGATTTCGCCCTTCTTGCCCAGCCGCCTCAGCGCTGCTCGCGCCGCGACCGGAGACTGGTGCAGGGCTTTGGCAGCTTCCTCGACCGTAAAGGTGTACCGGCCCCGTGCCGCCAAATCGGAAATGAATCTGGATGCGAGCATGTTGTTCCCATCTTTAAATTAATCACTCGCTAAAAGTAACGGTTTTCGTTGCTCTTGTCGAGAGATAAAAATGGTATCGACGCCTGGGCTACGTTCACCGGAAAGTGCCTTATAAAGTCTTTCGCGGGACAGTCCTGCATCCCGAGCAACTTGGGACATACCTTTGGCGCGGGCGATGTCACCAAGAGCTTTGGCAATAAAACTGGCGTCGCCATTTGCTTCTTCGAGGCAGGCTTCCAGGTAAGCAGCCATTTCCTCTTGCGTTCTGAGATGTTCTGCAACGTCATAGCGAGTGGTAGCTGTTTTAGTCATGGTGTGGTTACTCCAGAAGGTTGCGAGCGAGACGTAAGGCTGTTTGAGGCTGGAGTGCGCAACAGTTGAATTTACAGAATAGTGACTTATCACTTTCCCTATCCCCCATGTAATCTATCAAATCCTATCTGCTCGCATCCCGACCAAAAGATTGCCCGGCAAGACTTCTGTCCCGCGGCTGGAAGGTGTCGTCCGCCATCTCCTTTTTTACCACCTGCTGGAACAGCTTCACCATCTTGAACTTTTGCGATTCATCCTGATAAAAGGTGTTCCAGGCATAATCGAGCAGTCCCTGCAACCTGTCCGGGCTCATCTGTTTGGGCTGAAACACCACCTTGTCCGCCGAGTAATCGTTCCAGTCCTGGGAGAGAATGCGATTCTGCCGGTTCAGCTCCTCCCAGGCCTTGGTGTGGGGGAAAGGGGTCAGGACCGTGAATTCGGCCAGATCGAGCTCGATCTCCAGCAAAAAATCGATCAGCCGTTTGATAAAGTCTTCATCGTGGTTGTCGAGGCCAAGGAGGATCGTGCCTTCAACCCCGATCCCGTGGTCATGGTAGCGCTTGATCCGCTCCTTGATGTAATCCGAGGTGTCGAAGACCGCCTGATACACGTACCAGGCCCCGGCCCGGGCCGCGAGATCCAGAACCTCGGGCTTGTCTTCAATGGGGTGGGAGCACCATTTCTTTTTCAAGGGGATCATTTCCCGGAACAGATCCATCTCCCACTGGGTATTCTGGGCCAGGGAGTTGTCCACGATGAAGAGCCGGTTGTTGTCGATGCCGGCCATCTCGGCCACGGCCTTGTCGATGGGCCGAGGCCGGAAAACGCGGCCGCCCAGGTAGGAGACGGCGCAGGGGTAGCAGTTGAAGCGGCAGCCGCGCGAGGCGTGGACCAGGTCAACCATCTGCACGCCCTTGTAGTTGTAGAGCTTACGGTTGAGAAGATCCCGGCGCGCCGGACCCACCAGTCCGATATCGGGCCGATCCTTGATAAAGTCGTAGCAGGGCTGTAGCTTGTTGTTCCGGAAATCGGCAAAGACCTGTTCCATCCGCCCCTCGGCTTCGCCCAGGAAAACGGCATCGGCGTGTTCCATGGTCTCCTCGGCATGGAGCATGGTGGCAATGCCGCCGAAGATCACCTTGATCCCTTTTTTCCGGTAGATATCGGCAATCTCCCAGCCCCGCTTGACCTGCACGGTCAACATCATGGAGATGCCGACAAAATCCACCGCCTCGTCAAAATCGATGGCTTCCAGATTCTCGTCGATAAAATCAACATCAACATAGGCGGGCAGCGCGGCGGCAAAGACCACCGGGCCGTGGGGCGGCAGGTGAAACTCTGTCTGCCGGTCCAGCTTGGCCCATTTGGGATAGATCAGTTTGAATTTCATGGCAGTGCTTTCCCGTTCAAGCCGTTGGAATAAGGCAACAGTAGTATTTTATAGCGAAAACGGCATAAGGAGCCGTAACAAAATGATTAAAAAAATGTAATAGTCATTTGCCAACGGCTCCTAAATTTTCAACATGGATCAGGGTCATTTTCAGAGTGTAGTTCGTGTGGCCGAACCCCTTGAGTTCAAAATGTTCGGGGATCAGGCTCTCCCCCTCTTTGCGGCAGGAACTCCCCACCACGGAGCGGTTCAGGGCCTGATCGGCGCCATAGGTTCGTATCTGCCAGCAGCCAGCCATGGCCGGGAGAATATCGGTGATCCGGCCCTCGACCCCGGTGTAGCGGCAGATCGGGATCGTGCCTCCGGCGCGTCCGTATTGCACCTTTGCGGGAGAAGGGGCGCGAAAAATCGTCCGCACATCTTCCATCAATCCTGCCGCAAAGGCAAGCTTGTCAAAGGGAGGAACCGCCCGCCGGACTTCCAGGCCTTCTTTATCCCGATACACCGCCTCAAAGAGGGTGAACCCTTCAACGGTCATCAGGGCACAGGCAATTTCGTCTCCACCAAGGCTGGTCACCCCGAGAACCGTGGCGCCGGAGCCATCCGCCATGGAGAACTCAATGGTATGGACAAACTCCCAGCGTCCTTGGGGAAAGACCGCCGCACACCTCCGCTCCTCTCCCGCTTCAACGGTCAGCTCCGGCAGGGAGGGCTGTTGCGCCGCGCAGCCGGTAAGGCCAAGCAGCAGGATGATGAGCAGAAAAAAGACCGGCGGCTTCATTGCTTAGTAAACACGGCAGCAGGGATCTCCTGATTGAGGAGCCTGTTGCTGAAGGTGAGGCTGGTGAAGGCGCCCGGCCCCTCGAAGATAATCACCTTGTCGAGAAGCCCTGCCTGATCGCCGAGTTTGAGCTCAATGCTGCTGATCAAGGCGGCAAAGCCCGGTTCCTTCGGGGTGAGCAATACGGTCTGTTTTTTGGGAAAGGAAACCGTAAACATGGCGTTGTCGGTAAAACGGCCATCGAGCCAGTTGGAAATCTCGGCCAGCACGACCTGCATGGCATCGAGCCGCATCCCCTTGTCTTCCGTGAGCACGCCATCCCGTTCCACGAATTTCCTCACCTTGCCGCCATGCATGAGCAGGATGGAGCGGATGGGCGTCCGGTATTCCCAGCGCAGGGACTGGGGGGCCTGAAAGGTGAAGGAGCCGGTGGAGATGATGGGGCGGGCCAGGATCTTCAGATGTTTTTCCTGGATAAAATCGGCCTGGACCGAGCGCAATTGCCCCGGCTGGACCTGCGTTACCGGCTCTCCCCGGCTTGCAGCTCCGGCTTGGACGGCCGGGACGGCGACGAAAAGAGAGAGGGCGACAAGGAGCAGCAGCCGTTTCATCAAAACATCCCGCCGTTGACCGAGATGACCTGGCCGGTGACATAGGAAGCTGCATCGGAACAGAGAAAGCCCACCACCTTGGCCACCTCGTCCGGCCTGCCGATGCGGTTCATGGGAATCATGGTCTTGATATGCTCCTTGGGGGCGTTCTGGATCATGTCCGTCTCGATCAGGCCAGGAGCCACGACATTGACCCGAATCCCCATGCGGGCGACCTCGGCGGCGATGACCCGGCTGGCCGCGTTCAAGCCGGCCTTGGCCGCGGAATAGTTGGCCTGGCCCCGGTTAACCATAAGGGAACTGGCGGAGGAAACGGAGACAATGGTCCCCTTGCGGTGGCGCACCATCAACTCCAGCACCGGCCGGGTCATATTGTAAAACCCGTGCAGACTGGTATCAATGACCGACTGCCACCTCTCCGGCGGCATCATCATGAACAGCCCGTCGGCAACGATCCCGGCATTGTTGACCAGGATGTCGATGGATCCCAGCCTGGCGCCAAGCTCCGCCACAATCTTTTCCGCCGCCTGTCCGTCCCGGACATCAAACCGGCAGATCTCGCCCCGGCCGCCCTCCCCTTCGATCATGGCCAGGGTCTGCTCTGCGCCCTGTTGGTCACTGTGGTAGTTGATGACCAGATAATAGCCAGAGCGCGCCAGCTCCACGCAGATTGCCCGGCCGATCCCTTTGCTGCCCCCGGTGACCAGGGCTATGCTTTTTTCGTTTTTTGTGGTCATTGTTGATTTGCCTGAAAAAGTTGCAGGATGGCCCGGCCGATGAGCTGCTTGTCCAGGTGCAGTTCGCAGGCGACCTCCCGGAGATTTTCAAAACTATAAGTATTTTCTGCCCTGGCCGTGATCCTGGCGCCAAAGGGCAGGGAGTCGATAAAAAAATCCGCCTTTTTTATGCCCACCAGCCAGCCCATCTGATTGGAGTCCCGGCCATGAGTCTGGACCCTGCTCCAGCCGTTGCACACCCCGGCAGTCTGGGCGGCGAGTTCCACCAGAATCAGAGGGTCCACCCCTTGCCCATCGGCCATGGGCCACGTTTTTTCCACCAAAAAAAGGGCGCGGGCGCTCTCGCTGTCCACCTCCATAATCTCCTTGACCAACAGCATGGTGCCGCGATGGGGCAGAAGATCCTCCAGGGTGAGATCGGAGAGTGTTAGTGGGCTCATGCAAACATACCTTTTCCTGATTAGCGCTAATTTTCCTAAAATCCCCTCGCCCTTGAGGGAGAGGGTCAGGGAGAGGGTGGACAGCGCAATTTACCCCCTCTCCCCGGCCCTCTCCCCCAGTAAAGCGGGGGAGAGGGAGAATTTCAAAGGAGCTCTCTCTGTACAAATTACATCTTGCGGAAAATTCGCGCTGATCAGGCACCTTCTTGACCCTGGTCCTTAGAGCCGAAACGATACCCCTTTTTCCAGCGGCCAGCCACTCCTGAAGTGGAATTATTCTTGGCATTATCTTTTTTTAGGCAGTATATAATTACACGTAAACGTTATCCAGCACAAGTTTCCGAAAACCAGACCGGCTTCATTGCCGCCTTGCCGCCAGTATTTCCTCATCCTCTAACGACAATCATACAGTGACCGCATCCTATGAATACATTGACAGCAGAACTCAAGGTCAAGATCATTGACATCCTGAATCTTCAAGATCTGAGCCCGGAGAATTTCGACGAAAACGACCGACTGGTCGGCGGCGCCTTGGGCATTGACTCCATCGATGTCCTGGAAATGGTGGTCATGGTGGAAAAAGACTATGGCGTCGTGATCAACAGCCAGGAAGTCGGAGAAAAGATCTTTTCCTCCCTTGCCTCCCTGGCCGAATACATCAAGGAAAACACCCCCGGTTCATCGTCCTGATGGGAAAAAGGGTTTACATCGCCGGTCTGGGTATCATCAGCCCGCTTGGCGAGGGACTCGCCGCCACAGAAGAAGCGCTGCGCGACAACCATTCGGCAATCAGGCCGCTTGATCTCTTCCCCCTCTTGCATGGCGAGCCTTTGCCGACGGGCCAGGTCCGCGACCTGGCCGAGCAGTCGGACCTGCCCCGCACCCACCGCCTGGCCCTGAACGCCGCCAGGCAGGCCATGGCCTCCTCTCACACCCCACCCGATGCAATCATTCTCGGCAACACCACCGGCGGCATCCTGACCACGGAGGCGTTGCTCCGGGCCAAGGCGGACAATAAGGAATTGTACCGGTATCACGGGTTAAACAGTGTCGCCGAGTATCTTGCCCAAGAGCTCGGCTGCAGGGGCATACCCCTCACCGTTTCCACCGCCTGTTCCTCCGGGGCCGTAGCCATTGCCCTGGCTCTGGAAATGCTGCGCAGCGGCAAAGCGAAGGCAGTTCTGGCCGGAGGGGTGGATTCGCTCTGCCGTCTGACCTATTTCGGTTTTCATTCCCTACAGCTCGTGGACAAGCAGGGCTGCCGACCCCTTGATGCGGACCGGCATGGTATGGCGGTGGCCGAAGGCGCGGCCATGCTGCTGCTGACCACGGAAAAACCGGCCCGCCCCCTGGCAGAACTCCTCGGCGCCGGGCTTTCCTGCGATGCCTATCACCCGGCCGCCCCCCACCCCGAGGGCCGAGGCGCACTCAGGGCCATGCAGGCGGCACTTGCCGATGCCGGTCTTAATCCTACAGAGATCAGCTACATCAATCTCCACGGCACCGGCACCCCGGAAAACGATCTGGCCGAGGCCAAAGCCGTCCGCACCCTCTTTGCCGCGCCGCCGCCGCTCTCCTCCATCAAAGGGGCAACGGGCCACAGCCTGGCTGCCTCCGGGGCCATCGAGGCGGTAGTGGCGGCAATCGCGGTGGCCAAAGACTTTTTGCCCGCCAACACCGGTTGCCGGAATCCCGATCCCGCCCTTGGCCTGACCCCGTTGCGCCAGCCGACCAACCAGGCCACCGCCGCCGTGCTCAGCAACTCCTTTGGCTTTGGCGGCAACAACGGCTGCCTGGTAATTGCCAAAGCGGACCGTTTTCCACTCCCCGCTCCCAGGCAAGGCAAGGCCGGGCTGGCCATTCACGGCTATGCCTGCCTCACCGGCGCCGGGGATACCGCCGCCACCCTGGCCCTGCTTGCCCAGGGTCTGCCGGTGGCCGGCACGGCGGACCTGGCCGGCATCTCGGCAAACCTGCCGCCCAACCTGGTGCGCCGCCTGAAACGGCTGCCGCGCCTGACGCTGTCCTTGGCCCTGAGCGCCCACCAGGATTCCGGATTCGAGGCAAAGCCCGGTGCCGTGTTCATGGGAACCGGCTGGGGCGCCCTCTCGGAAACCCATGATTTCCTGACCCGCCTCACCGATTCGGGCGAACAGTTTCCCAGCCCCACCGACTTTGTCGGCTCGGTGCATAACGGGCCTGCCGGGCAAACCGCCATCCTCTTCGGGGCCTCTGGAGCCAATATCACCGCCAGCGGCGGCGATTACTCCTTTGAGCAGGCGCTGTTTGCCGCGGACCTCATGCTGGACGAGGGACAGGAAAGCGCCCTCGTCCTTGGTGCGGATGAGGGGCACCCGGTCCTCTCTCCCCTGCTCGATCCCTCCATTGCCTCGGGCACCCTTTTGGCCGACGGCGGCGGCGGTTTTTGTCTGAGCAGAAAAGCAGCAGGCGCCCAATGCCTGGTCCGGATTCCTTTTTATCAGTGCAGCGCAGCCGAGGGGGGGATCAAGGCCCTGATCGATGCCCTGGGTGGGGCCCAAACCTTAAACGGCAAGTATGCCCTCCTGCTGGCCGGTATCCCCGCAGCGGTAAGGGAAGAAGGCGAGGGGCAGCTGGCAGAGTTTCTGGGCCAATCCGAATTACAGGCCCCAATCATCCGCTACCGCGAATTTACCGGGGAATTCGCCTCGGCCTCGGCCGTCGCCGCGGTTATGGCCGCTTCCTTTCTCCGCTCGGGGGAGGTGCCCGGACCGTTCGTATCCGGGGATGATCTTGCGCTGGCAGGCAAAAAAAATGCCATCCTGGTGCTGGGTCTGGGCCGATATCTTTCCGCCATGGAATTCTCCCGGCCATGAAGATCTTGCTCATCTCGCCCAATACCCTCACCGTCCCTTATCCAGTCTATCCCATCGGCCTGGACTATGTGGCGGGGTGTGTTGCCGCAGAGCATCAGGTCCGAATCGCGGACCTGAATGTCCTCTCCCTAGCGGCCCTGGCAGAGCTGTTGCGCGATTTTTCCCCGGAGATCATCGGCCTCTCCTGCCGCAATATCGACAACACCGAGGCGGGCGAGCCCCTCTTTTTTATCAGTGCCTACGGCGAACTGGTTGCCTGGCTGCGCGAGCGCTCGCAAGCCGTGCTGGTCTGCGGCGGCAGCGGATTCACCATCATGGCGGAGAGGGTTTTCGCCGCCCTGGGCGTGGATTACGGGATCATCGGCGAGGGGGAGCGATTCGGCCTGCTGGTGGAGGCCCTGCACCGTGGACTGGACCCGACCCGGATTCCCGGGGTGATCTCCCCTGGTTCCTCTCCGGCAACGCCCGAGCCCTGGCCCGGCCAACAGGTGCGCGCCTTCCGGCCCCAAGCCTCCCATGTGGAATTTTACCTCAAAAAAGGGGGGATGCTGAATCTGCAAACCAAACGGGGCTGTTCTTTCAACTGCATCTATTGCCCGTATCCCCATCTCGAAGGGAAAAAGCACCGTCTGGCCCCCCCCGCTGAGGTGGCCAGGACCGCCCTGGATCTGCAGGAGGCCGGAGCCAGGTATCTTTTTCTCACCGACTCGGCCTTTAATTCGGATGTGGCCCACAGTCTGGCCGTGGCCAAGGCCTTCAAGGATGCCGGAGTTTCCATTCCCTGGGGTGGTTTTTTCGCCCCGCTCAGGCTGCCGACCGATTATTTTACCCGCATGGCCGAAGCCGGTTGCAATCATGTGGAATTCGGCACCGAGTCGCTCTCCACGGCCATGCTGGCCGCCTACCGAAAACCCTTTGGGGTTGACGAGGTTTTTGCCGCCCACCAACAGGCCCTTGAGGCTGGGCTGCATGTGGCCCATTACTTTCTCCTTGGTGGTCCGGGGGAATCCCCCGCCACGGTCGCGGAATCCCTTGACCGCATCGAACAGCTCAACAAGACGGTGCTCTTTTTTTTCATCGGGATCCGGATCTATCCCCATACCGCCCTTTACGACCTCGCCCTTGCGGAAGGGAAGATTCGCCCGGAAACAAATCTGCTGCAGCCGCTTTTTTACCAGGCCGAGGCAATCGACCGCGACACCATTGCCGCTCAGGTCACGGCACGGGCGGGCAAGCGCGGCAACTGGCTCATCGGCTCCGGCGGGGCACGGAGCGCGGCCATGGTCAAGAAGATGTACGACCGGGGGCATACCGGGCCGCTCTGGGAATTTCTTGCCGGATAACCTGTTCTTGCAGCAGGGCCTCTCTTGCGTGTTTATACCCCCGGTGGTATAAGTTTTTTGTAAGCGGTCGCAGGGTCGGCACCGGCATGTTCCCCAGATTGATTTTTACCCAGGACTCGACGCGATACCTTGAGCTATTTGTTGGTCGAAACCGAAGCGAGACAATTGCCACAAGACGAGCTGGCCGCCCGGGTGACAACGGATCGTCAATCGCCCTGGTTTTCCGGGCACTTTCCTGATAATCCGATCCTGCCGGGAATTGCCCAGTTAAAGATGGTTGCCGATCTTATTGTCGCATCCAGGGAAGATGACCTTTGCCTGAGCGGCCTGAGCCGGATCAAGTTCAGAAAGATCGTCAGACCCGGAGAACTCCTTGACATCCATGCCACATTCGTCCAAATTAAAAAGCACTATACGTTCCGGATAACCAGCGGCAATGATGAGGTTTGTTCCGGGATAATGCTTTTTGCCAAAAAAACCAAGATATAGAGACCTACATGAACACAGACCTTCCCCAAACCATCACCAGGATCGCTGAAATCATCATCAACACCTTGCAGCTGGAGGATGTCACCCCCCAGACCTTTGACCCGGACCTCGACCTGGTGGACGAGGTGGGCATTGACTCCATGGATCTGGCGACCATTGCCCTGGTTCTCCGGGACGAATACGGCATCCGGATCGATGAAGACGATTATCCCAAGCTGACCACCGTCCAGATCATCGCCGAGTACATCAACACCAAATTGACCAGTGGCGAATAAGTGATCGTCCCGGCCAGGGAGTATAAATTCTCCGAGATCATCGCAGACCCGGTTATCAGGGAAAGGTGGAATAAAGTCCGGAGGTATTTCTTTCTCCGCGAATCCACCTATGACATGAGCAACCGCTGCAATATCCGCTGCGAAGGGTGCTATTATTTTGCCGGGGAAAAACAGTTTGCCGAGGAAAACCGGGATCCGGCAGCCTGGCGGCAGCTCCTGGAAGCGGAAAAGGCCCGGGGCATCACCTTTGTCGTGCTTGCCGGGGCCGAACCGTCCCTGGTGCCGGAGCTGTGCGAGGTGTGTCACGGGGTGATTCCCTTGGGCGCCATTGCCAGCAACGGGCTGCACCGTCTCCCGCCGGGGATTGATTACCGGATCCATCTCTCGGTCTGGGGCAATGACCGGACCAGCCTTGCCATCAGAAAGGCCCCGGACATGCTGGTCCGGCAGATGGCCAACTATCAAAATGACCCCAGAGCCGTCTGGGTATATACTTTTACCCCGGTCAACATCGACGAAGCCAGAGAGGTTACGGAAATCCTGGCCAAAGGCGGCCTGCAGATCACCTTCAACATGTTTTCCTCCCCGGTCGGCTACAAAGGACCGCTGCGCCATACTCCTCAAACCCTTGCGAAAACGGCGCAGGTCATGACCGAGCTGCTGGCCGAGTTCCCGGAAACCGTGCTGTTTTCTCCCTACAATATCCTTACCCACACCCGGCCCCATGGGCTGCATGAGCTTTTTTCCTGTTCCTATCCCCGCATGAACCAGGCAACGGATATCGGTCTTGGCAGAACATTTCGCCAATACCGCACCAACCTGCAGTGGGATCGCGAGGCGGCCTGCTGCGTGCCGGATACCGATTGTGATGACTGCCGTCATTACGCGGCGGGCAGCGCCGTGGTCACGGCCAGGATGTACCGGCACGCCACGGACCCGTTGACCTTCTCCGCCTGGCTTGACTATGTTGACACCTACCTGGCCGTCTGGGTTAAGGGGTATGCAAAAGGCCCTAACCTCTGCGAGACGCCGGTTATCCCCCCTCCAAACCAATGAGTTGCCTCCGGTATAAACCATGAAAACCGTCAGTTCCCTGCTCGATGCGCACTGGTATGAGCGCTATAAAAATATTGCCCGGCTTAATATCCGCAGTTCCATCTATGACGTCACCGACCGCTGCAACCTTCGTTGCAAGGGCTGCTTCTTCTTTTCCTCGGGCGAGCACGAGGCGGCCTCCGAAGAAAAGGACGTCGGCAAGTGGCACACCTTTGTGGAAAAAGAGATGGCCCGCGGGGTGAACCTGGCCATCCTCATCGGCGGGGAGCCCACCCTCTGCCTGG
>MGTD01000036.1:0-4855 GCA_001799285.1 Deltaproteobacteria bacterium RIFOXYD12_FULL_56_24 | reverse complement strand
GCTGCCCACCTTCTGCGCCACCAATGGCCTGATCAAGGTGCCGAGGGACAGATTCCCCGACATGATGGTCGGCATTTCCCTGTGGGGCGAGGCGGAGGATGAAATAACCCTGCGCGGCAAGGATACCTTCAAGATTTCCAGCGCCAACTACGCCGGTGATCCCCACGCCTATTATCTCTACACCATCACCCCCAAACAGCTCGGCAAGACCGAGAAGATCATCAAGAAAATCGAAGGGGTCGGGCTGAAGGTGCACATGCAGCTTTTGTCCAATGACGAGGCGGTGGATGGCTTTTCCTGGACCCCGGCCGAACTGATCGAGGTGCGGGCGGAGATGGATGCGATGCTGGAGGCCTACCCGCGGACGGTGATCTCCTCAAAATATTACCACCAGATCATCACCACCGGGCAAATGCTGGGCAGACCGTTCGGCTGGATGGAATGCCCCTCGGTGACGGATACCATCGACAAGCGGGATCCCCGACCCAAGCGGCTGACCAATTTCATCCGCTGGGCCTCGGACCTTGAGACCGTCCACCGCTGCTGCACCTCGGAAACCCGCGACTGCGCCACCTGCAAGGATGGCGCGGCCCACATGAGCTGGGTTATGGCCAACAAACGGGCGCACATGCAGAGTGCCGAGGAGCTGCAGAACTGGATTGAGGTGTACGAAATGTTTGCCAAGCTCTATCAGTTCATCCCCTGGTAATCAGGCGTGTCAAGGATCGGCTGATGGGCTTGAAAGACGCGGTTATTATCGGCTACGATGCCATCTCCCCCCTGGGTCATGATCTTGAAAGCCAATGGCAGCAGGCCCTTGCCGGAAAAAGCGGCATCGGCCCGCTGACCCGTTTCCCCCGCAGCGATGATTTCCCGGTCAGGATTGCCGGCCAGGTTCCCTCCATCGATGATGCGGACTACCCCTTTCTCTCCGCCAGGCACCAGGCAGCCTGGAGCTCTCCAGTCTTCAAGTATTCCCAGCTCACGGTGGCCAGAGCCCTGGAACGCAGCGGGATCGAAATCACCCCGGACCTTGCCTCCCGGGTAGCGGTGACCTACAGCTCCGCCATCGGCGGCCTAGATGCGGTACTGACCGCCGACCGAAGGATGCAAAGCGAAGGCAAACTGCCCCTTCCCTACGCCAACCCCAATGCCTGCATCAACATGATCGGCGGCAAGATCGCCATCCTGACCGGGGCCAGAGGGCCGATCACCTCCACCATCTCCGCCTGCGCCACCGGGCTCACCTCGATGATCATCGGCGCCATGTTTCTCGCCCAGAACCGGGCCGATGTCGCCATCTGCGGCGCGGTTGATTTTGCCCTGGTCGAACCGATCGTGGCCGGTTTTTACACCATGAACGGCGTTTACATCCCCAAAAAAGAGCGGGAAAATGATTCTCCGGCCGTAGCCAGCCGGCCATTTTCCGCCAACCGGCGGGGCTTTGTCCTCTCCGAGGGCGCTGGGGCGGTGATCCTCGCCACCCGGGAATTCGCCGAGGCGCACGGCCTGCCGTATCATTGCGAACTTGCCGGCTGGGGCATGACCTCGGATGCCCACCACTTTGTCGCCCCCTATCTGGAAACGGTCCGGCAGTGCATGCTCGACGCGATAGGCGATGCCGCCATCGCTCCCCGGGACATCGATGTGGTCAACGCCCATGCCGCCTCCACCAAGGTCGGCGACCAGGTGGAATACGATGCCTTGCGGGCGGTTTTTCAAGATAAGCTGCCGCCGGTCTGCGCCAACAAATCGCTGATCGGCCACGCCATGGGCGCCTCCAGCGTTATCGAGTCCATCTTTGCCCTGCTGGGGATGCGGGACGGGGTTGTGCCGCCCACCATCAATTACACTGCTGATCCCCAGATCGCCATCGACTGCGTGGACGAAGGAAAACGGCCACTCATCCAGGAGTTTGTCTTAAAAAACGCCTTTGGTTTCGGGGGCTGCAACAGTTGTGCGGTGTTCAAGAGAAGCAGTTAAAAAAGCAGAGGCCGAGCCGCTGAAATTATGAAAGCACCGCTGAACAGAAAGGTCTTTGTCGTTGGCTATGGTGCGGCGACCTCCCTGGGTAACACCTTTGCCGCCACCTGGGAGGCTGCCCTGGCCGGCAGGGCCGGCTTTCGCCGGATCAGCCGCTGTGAGGTCACCACCCGCAGCAATGTGGTGGGGGAGATCCCGGACTGGGACCCGTCCAGGCTGGAGTATGTGACCCGGAAAGAGGCCTCGCTCTGGGATGCCCGATTTGTCTTTCTCACCATGGAGGTGTGCCGGGAGGCCCTGACCAATGCCGGGCTGGTCATTGACCGGGAGACCGGCCCCAGAACCGGCTGCCTGATCGGTTCGGCCCTCAATGGCACGGATGCCTACCGGATTGCCATGGACAACTATGTCAACCGGGGCCCCCTGAAGGTGAGCCCTTATCTGCTGCCCAATCTCTGCGCCAATCTTCCGGCGGGCAAGGCCGGAATGCTCCTCGGCTTTACCGGCCCGGTCTTCTCCCCCCAGGGCGCCTGCGCCTCCGGCAACCATGCCATTGCCTTGGGTTCCAGGATGATCCGGGACGGCGACTGCGACTTTGTTCTAGCCGGTGGCGTGGAGAGCTGCCTGGTGCCGGAAATCATCCAGGGCTTTGCCAACATGCTGGCCACCATCAAGGTCGAGCCCAAGGATCGCGCCTTTGCCGACCCCACCCAGGCGTCACGGCCGTTCAGCATTGACCGCAAGGGCTTTGTCCTTTCCGAAGGCGCAGGGGTGGTGGTACTAGCCGCCGAAGAGGCGGTCCGATCCCTCGGCCTGACCGCCAGGGCCGAGGTGGCCGGGATAGGCATGAACTCGGATGCCCATCATTTTACCCGACCCAACCGGGAGACCATTGTCCAAGCCATCCATGGAGCCATTGCAGATGCGGAGATTACCCCTTCGGATATCGGGGCGCTCAACGCCCACGGCACCTCAACCCCCACCGGGGACAGCACCGAGGTGGAGTGCATCAGGTCGGTCTTCGGCCGCAAGCTCTCCGGCATACCCATATCGGCAAACAAGTCCCAGGTCGGTCACAGCCTGGGCGCCTCCGCAGCCATCGAGGCGGCCCTGGCCATCGAGGCCATGGGCCGGGGAATCGTCCTGCCCACGGCCAACCATATCCCGGACCCCGCGTTCAGCGACCTGGATGTGGTTCCCAATCAAGCCCGCAACCATCCGCATGAATTCGTGCTCTCCAATTCCTTCGGCTTTGGCGGCACCAACTGCTGTATCGTTTTTCGAGGAATGTGATGCGACCCAAACCCTTTATCCCGGAATTCCTGGACAAGCCCTCCCTGGTCAGGGACAAAAACAGCGGCAAGATCTGGCACCGCTGCGAACAGCGCACCCTCTATGCGGATACGGACCGCTCCCAGGTCGTCTACCATGCGAACTACCTGCGATATTTTGAATTCGGCCGGGCCTCGCTCATGCGGGATGCTTCGTACCCCTATAAACAGGTGGAGGAAAGCGGCTACATCTACCCCATTATCAAGACCGAGCTCAACTATTACTCGCCCCTTTTCTATGATGACCTGATGTACATCCATACCCGGCCCGCCACCATCGAGCTGGTCAAGCTCCAGTTTGATTACCTGATCATCAGGGCCGAAACCGGGGAAATCGCCTGCACCGGCTTCACCAGGCACTGCGCCGTGAACAACAAGGGCATCCCGGTGGAGATTGATGTCAAAACCATCCGGCTCTGGCAGGAATTCCCCGGTTTATGATCAGCGACCGGACTGCCGTTGCCATCCCTGTCCAACCCTGGTTTGCCGATCACTGCTTTAACGGCAAAATCGTGCTGCCGGCGGTGGAGACCATGCTCCTGCTGGCCACGGAGGTTGCCGCGATCCATCCGGAAATCGACCTCCGGGTCATGGGCAAGGTCCGTTTTGCCAGATTTCTGGAAATTCCGGCAAACAGCAGCAGGGTGGAGGCGTTGCTGGAATGCCGAAAGAATGAAGATGGCTCGGTCCACGCCAAGGTGCTCAGCCGTAGGCAGGGCAAGGCTATGGCCAGGCTGCAGGAGCACGGCGAGATCCTCTTTGCCCCGGCTGGAAAAAATGATGCCGCCATGGCGGAGTATATTCCCGCCCCCCCGGTCGCCCCGGAAATGACGATTCCGACGGAACAGGTGTACCGCGAGCTGGTGCCCTTTGGCCCAAGCTATCATACCCTGCAGGAGACCTTGCAACTCTGCGGCCAGGTCGCTTGGGGCAGGCTGAAAGCGCCGACTTTTTCGTCCGCATCGGCCAGGGTCCGCAACCTCGTCGGCTCACCCTTTCCCCTGGACGGCGCCTTCCACGCCGCCTGTGTCCTGGGCCAGCGCGCCGCCGACTTTGTCCCCTTTCCCGTGGGCTTTGACCGGCGGATCATCTCCCGCCCCACCCTGCCCGGGGGCAGTTATTGCACCAGGGTGCAACTGCTTTCCCAGGCCAATGATGAACTGTTCTTTGAACTGCAAATTTTTGACGACCAGGGGCATATTTTTGAGAGCGTCACCGGAATACGGATGCGCGATGTGAGCGGGGGGACGATCAAGCCGCCGGAGTGGATCAGAAAGTAAGAATTAGGAATTAGGAATTAGGAATGAAGAATGGGAATCCGGTTCAGGAAAGATCGTATGCTTTTGCTCTGAGGATCGTAAAGCTGTATCTTTATTTATGCGAACAAAAGAAAGAATTTGTTCTTTCAAAACAAATCGTTCGCAGTGGCACTTCTGTCGGGGCCAATGTAGATGTAAGCGCTCACGCAAAATAAGAAATTTTTGCAAATGATCCCAGAAAAATTCAAATAATAATAATTTGACCATTCACCCGAACAAACC
>MGTD01000035.1 GCA_001799285.1 Deltaproteobacteria bacterium RIFOXYD12_FULL_56_24 | reverse complement strand
CAGCAGTTCTTTTTCAATGGCCATATGATCTCCTGTTTAGAGTGGGGTCTCGAAGTACCCCTGAATGGCCATTTACACAAACTATTTTATACCCTCTATTTCAATAAATTATCTGGTATCCATCCGGAAACTATGTTTCCTGCTAGATGCTATCAGCGGTCAGCTAAAAACTTAATCAAGTAAACACGTTAAGCTTAAAGCTGATTGCTGAAAGCTGACCGCGATCATCTGGAAAGAGAGTTTCCGGATGAACACTAGCTATAACTTTATAATAGGTCATGGCCGGGTTGGAAGGCAGGAAAGTCTGCGCCAACCAGGCATGGCCTTTTTTGTTGGTGGCGCAGGGGGTAATCGTCTGCCGCAAGGTCGGCCGCCATTTGTTCCCCGACCCTTCCCTCCCTGGCGTGCTGGTTTCCTCGTTGCAAGCCTTTCTGTTCGAAGGTAACATGGTATTATCTTCCCTGTCCGGAGCGCGGGCTCTGGTTGCCGTCGCGGTAACTATCCAGCAGCACCGCATCTGCGTTGTTATCACCCTGCTCATGGGCACCAGCATACTTCGCAGGCTTCTGCCTGGCAGCTATAGCTGAGTTGGGCAGCTTGCCTGGCCAAACGAAACTTATGCCCTTTGGGTGTACGGCACTGCTGGATAGTTACGGTTTGGGTTGTTTTTGTTAGTTTTCGACCTTGAGCTGGATAGTTACCCGTCGCGAAAACTTTGCGCGGCACCTCCGGTTTCAGGGGGGAAATATTTCCTGA
This sequence comes from Deltaproteobacteria bacterium RIFOXYD12_FULL_56_24, assembly GCA_001799285.1. Taxonomy (GTDB): domain Bacteria; phylum Desulfobacterota; class Desulfobulbia; order Desulfobulbales; family Desulfurivibrionaceae; genus Thiovibrio. The sequence goes on along the minus strand of MGTD01000035.1, from coordinate 67,911 downwards.
CGGCAACTTCTTATGGCATCCCGGCAACAGGCATTCTCGCGAATTCGCTTTATTCTACTAGGCTTGGCCGCGGTGTTCCTGGCTACGCTTTTGCTGGGCCGGGTAATCCTTTTTCCCACTATCAAAAGAAATCTGATTGACTATCTGGCCAGGGAGCACCATCTTGCCCTGAATCAGGTCGAGATCGGCGGCAGCCTGATCGGCGACCTGCGCCTGGCAAAAATCAGGGCCACCCGGACCGACAAGTCGGCAGCACTGACGGAACTTGCCATTGATTCGCTGCGTGCGGACTACTCGCTTCTTGACCTGTTCCAGGGCCTGGATATCTTTTTTGCCAATACCCGGATCACCATTGAGGGGGGCAATCTTGTCCTTGATCTGGCCGGGCCGGAGGCCAGCACAACCGTGGTCATGCCGCGGTACCTGCCTCGTATTGCCGGGCGCAAACTTTCCCTGCTGCTCCAGCATGGTGACAACAAGCTTGTTCTGGCGGGCTGCGACTTTTCAACGGATGCCTTGCCGGCAGGGCAGGGCCAGCCCCTGCGGGTTGGCTGCAAGTCCGTTTCCCTTGCCTCGGCCGGCGGAAAAGCGGTGCCGGTTTCTCTTTCGCTTTCCGCCTGGTATCGCCCGGAATCGCTGCTGCTGGAGAAGTTTTTCTTTAATGGCGAAGAGATTCCCGCCACCGGGCAATTCTCGTTTGAAAAAAAGGGGGAACCCGCCTTCTTTGCTTTAAGGCTTCAGAGTTTCGGCGGAGAACTGGCCGCCTCCGGCAGCCTTGGCGCCGGGAGGAGCGAATTTTTCCTGCGCCTTACCGAACTGGAACTTGCAAGGATTACCCCGCTTCTTCCCCCCTCGGGGTTTGTGCTGGCGGGCAAGGTCTCGGGCCAGGCAGAGGCCATGATCAGCCCGGCTGGCCCCTCCGCCACCCTGAATGCCGCCTGGCAGGGTACGGTAAACGACAAACCCATCGATCTTTCCCTGAATGCGGCTCTTAAAGACGAGGTCTTGACCCTTACCCATCTTGAGGCCGCCCTTGCCGGGAACCGACTGACGCTCACCAACGCGGTATTTCCCTTCGCAGTCCTTGCCGACCAGCAGCGTTCGGCCTTTGATGTTTCCGTGGCCCATTTTGCCGCCCGCCTGGAAAATCTGCCGGTCCTCTGGGAAATGGCCGGCAGATCTCCGGAATCAATTACGTTGCCGGCCGCTCATCTTCTCGAACTTGAGGGCAAGATCAGGGAGAAGCGTCTTGTTCTGACCCGGGGAAGATTTGCGAGCAAAAAAAACTCCTTAACCTTGAATCAGGCGTCAATGCAGCTGCCCGATGCCGGGCAATCCTTTTTCACCCAGCCGCTTGCCTGGACATTTCGCTTTTCATTCAAGGATCTCCGGGAGCTTGCTTCTCTCGTTGCCCAGCCGGAGATGGAGGGAAGCCTGCAGGGAACAGGGAGCATCAACGGCACGCTGCGGACGCCGACAGGTCGGTTCAGCGTCCGGGGGGAAAAGCTTCGCTATCAAGGGTGCCTGCTGGGGGAGCTTCAGCTTGAGGCCAGGGCGGATGGCCGCATGGTAGAGGTCATTGCCGCCCGGGTGAAGCAGGCGGAGGACAGCTTGAATTTTTCGGGCAGGTATGCCCTGGACCGCCGGGGAATCGATACCCTGAAAGGGGAGTTGTCGATCAGGGAGCTCAGCCGTTATTCTGCCTGTAATCGCCTTTGGCCTGATCTTTCCGGCAGCCTGCACGCCTCGCTGAGCCAGGCCCCTGGCACAGGGCAGCAGCTCTCCCTGAGGCTGCACAATGGGCATCTCGGAAAGCTGGACTTTACCAGGAGTGATCTGACCCTTTCCCTCGTCGGCTTTGTTGATTTCGATTTTGCCCGGCAAAGTGTTGTTGCCAGGCTGCGCCAGATGGCCATTGCCAGGGGTAAAACCAGCTTTGTTGCGGAAAAGCCCTTTACCGTGACCGCAACCTACGGCGCAAACAAAGGCCTGGCCATTGACCGCCTGGCGCTAGGCAGTCCGGTAGGTTCCCTTGTGGCAAGCGGGCGACTTTCCAGCCACGAGAAGGGGCGTTTCCAGTTGCAGGCAAGTGGGCTCGGCAGTGGCGAGTGGCTGGAGGGCCTGCTGGCGCCGGGCTATGATTTCAAGGGGCTGGAAATGAATCTTACGATTGAGGGGCCGCTGGGCAAGGCCAGGGGCGCAATGGTCGGCCGTGTGGCTGCCCTCGGCTGCCCCCAATTTTCCGGACCCTTTGCCGGCGATTTCGATCTCGCCTATTCGCCGGAAGGGATGCGGCTGAAGAAGTTTTTCCTGAGCAATGGCCACGGCCGACAGCTTTCCCTGACCGGGATCATCCCCTATGATCCCCTGGCCGAGAAAAGTTTTTTGGCCGGGCCGCTTGCCCTTAAGGGAATGGTAAATCTGCCGGGGTTCAAGGTTGAGTCTTATGGGCAGAACCGGCAGGAAGGGATTGCGGCCGGCGAATTTGTTGCCGAGTTGGACCTCTCCGGCTCCTGGTTCAAGCCCGTCGGCCGGGCGACGGTACGGGCCGAGAATCTGACGGTGCCGCAGCTGCATGGGCTGCTTCCTCCGGGGCCGCTCAGCTTGGATGGCGCCCTTTCTCTGCATGGCGACCGGCTTTTTCTTCAGCGGGGCAGGTTCTCCTCTGCCTCCTTTGCGGGAGAATTCTCCGGCCAATGGTTTGCCCTGCCGCCGCTGCCGGTTCTGCTGACTGATCTTCCCCGGCAGCTACCCGGCTCCCTCGCTATAAACGGGGCGGTGCGGATGACTGATCTCGGTTGGCTTGCTTCAAAAACCACAACCTTGCGGCGAGTGAGCGGGCGGCTGGAGACAACCTTTTCTTTGGCCGGCAAGGCCGCGCAGCCTAAGCTGAGCGGCGGGTTCGCTTTAGAAAACGGCTCGCTTCGTTTTACCAACTCCGCCCTGCCGCCCCTGGATAAATTGCACGGCAAGGCGGAGTTTGCCGGGGAGACCATTACCCTTCATGCCTTGCAGGGCTTGCTCGGTGGTGGCCCCTTCACGGTGGCGGGGACCGTTGCTCTGGCCGGGGAAAATACCCGTTTCGACTTAACGGGCAAAGGACGCAATCTCCTCTTGTTTCGCGATGCCGATCTGAGGATCCGCGGCGATGCCGACCTGCGTCTTACCGGCCCTTTAAGCAAATTGACGCTTGCCGGCGATCTGGCGGTCACCGATGGCCGCTACACAAAGAAGTTCGATTTCCTGGGAATTTTTAAGGGAAAGGCCAGGCCGCGCGGCGATATCGGGCTGCTGCAGGCCCTTGCCCTGCCCGATCCCCCTTTTCGGGATATGGTGCTGCGGATCAAGATCAGCGCTGCCCAGCCATTTCTCATCCGCAACAATCTGGCCAACGGCTCGCTGCGGCCGGACCTTCGGCTCGGCGGCACCGGCGAACTGCCGGTGCTGATCGGGCGGATATTTGTCGATCCCTCGCGGATCTCCTTGCCGGCCGGCCGACTGACCATTGAATCAGGGGTGATTACCTTTCCGGAAATCAATCCGGACCGGCCTGCCTTTGATTTAACCGCCAAATCGAGATTGGCGGGCTATGATATAGACATGCAGATCGGGGGAACCTCCGAGGATCCGGTGATAACCCTCTCTTCGCAGCCGTCCTTGCCCGACAGCGATCTATTGCTTCTGGTACTCACCGGCCAACCGCCGGTCTCCGGCACGGCGAGGGGACGGCAATCCGTGGCCGGCATGAATATGGCCGTTTATCTGGGAAAAGGATTGCTGGCCGATTGGTTCGGCCTCGGCGGCCCGGAAAGGGACGAGTCGATTCTCGATCGGCTTGAGCTGGATATCGGTCGCCAGATCAGCAGCAGCGGCCAACACACGGTGGAGGCGCAGTTCCGCATCGTAGAAGGGCTGCTGCTCTCCGGGGACCGGCTTTACATCACCAGCGAACGGGATGTGTATGACAACTACAACATGGGGGTGAAGATTGTTTTCCGTTTCAAGTAGGCGTTTGGCTGCGGCAAGGTGCCTGCATCCCAGGGCAACGTTCGGATTCTGCTGGCTGCTTCTGCTGCTGCTGGGATTTGCGGCAGGGCCGTCCACGGTGCTGGCCCAAGCGGAGCAAAGGCAGAGCGGGCGGGAGTACCGGCTGCTTTTCTCCGGCAATCAGGTATTCTCCGAAACGCGCCTGCGCCAGATTGCGGTCGAGGAGCTTGCCGATCTCGGCAGTGCCGAGTTTCCGGAGGCGAACGCCGACGATGCGGCTTTTATGATGGAGCAGGCCTACAAGGAGGAAGGCTACGCCTTTGCCATCCTCTCTTACCGCTTTTCCGCCCCAGGCGAAGACCTGGTCCTCGAATTTATCGTGAGTGAGGGGGAGCAGGTGATTCTCGAGGCCATCGAGTTTTCCGGCCACACCGCCTTTTCGCGCGAGGAGCTGCTTACCTTTTTTGCCGCGGGCAAGCGAGGCTTTCTCGGCCCGGACAGAGAGATCTTTGTGGAAAAGGATGTCCGGGATGGATTGGCGGAGATCCGGGATCTCTATCTCAGTGAAGGGTATCCGCAGGTCACGGTCGGCGAACCGGTTCTTTCCTTTTCTGCGGACCGGAGCCGGGTCACGGTGCACAGCATCATCTTCGAGGGAATCCGCCGCACCGTTGCCGAAGTGGAGTTTCATGGGGATACCGATACCTTGGCCATGGGGATGTTGGCCGATATTCCCGAGGAGCAGATCGGCAAGCCCTATGTTCCCCGCCGCCGTTTGCTGCTGCAAAGCCGGGTGCGGGAGATTTACGCCAACCTCGGCTTTCCAGACGCCGAGGTTGCGGTGGTGGAAGGCCCCGGGCTCAATTTTTCGCAGGTGCGGCTGGATGTCAGCATTGTCAGCGGACCGCGGGTAAAAATCTCAGGCATTGAAATTCACGGCAACGAACGCACCAAGGAGGCATTTATCCTTGACCGGGTCACCCTGCGGCCCGGGGATCTGTACAGCGACGAAGGCAAACAGGCAAGTTTCAAGAGTCTTTACCAGACCCGGCTTTTTTCCAGGGTGACTATCGAGCTGGGGGAAGGGTCCAGCCCCACCGAGCGGGTTCTCGAGGTTACGGTGCAGGAGGGCATGGCCAAGGAGCTTTTTATTCAGGGTGGTTGGGGATCCTACGAGATGCTTCGGGGTTCCGCCGGCTATCAGCACAACAATATTTTCGGCACGGGCCGGCTCTTCCGCCTCGAAGCCGGCGTCTCGGCAAAAAGCGCCGCCCTGCAGGCCAACCTTACCGACCCATGGTTCCTAGGCAGCGATATTACCGCCGACCTGCCTGTTTACTTCCGGCGGCGGGAGGAGCCCTCCTTCACTAGGGAGGAAACGGGGGCCTCCCTCTTTTTTTCCAGGGATTTTTTCGAAAATATGGGCGTGACCCTGGGCTATCTTTACCGCGAAAACAATATTGTTGATATCGCGTCCCTTTCTCTCACCGAGGTGCCGGAGAGTGAGTATACCATCGCCAGCGTCAAGCTCCAGGCCACCTTGGACAAACGCAACGACATCTTTTTCCCCACCAGCGGGCACAAGACCTTTGCGTCCGTGGAAGTAGCCGACCCCGCCCTGGGCAGCGGCATCTCCTTTTACCGTTTCAACCTGGGGTTGCGCAAATTTTTCCCGCTCAGTGAAAAGAACACCCTTGGTCTGCGCTATGACACCGGGCTCATTCTTCCCGGCCGCGACCAGCTTGCCATCCCCATCGGCGAGCGCTTCTTCAACGGCGGCGAGCATACGGTGCGCAGCTTCAATGAGTCGCAGCTTGGTCCCAGGGATGCCTTGGGCGAACCCTTGGGCGGTGATGCCTTCAATGTTTTTTCCATCGAGCTGCGCCGCATGCTGACGGAGAGGCTGGCCGGTTCGCTTTTTTTCGATTACGGCAATATCTCTCCCAACCGGAGCCGGGAAGAGTCGGGCGAACTCCCTTTCAGTGATCGTTCCCAGGTTATCGACGCGACCCTTGCCGAGTATTTCAAGGGCTTTCGCTCCGGGATCGGCTGCGGCCTTCTCTATCTATTGCCCATAGGACCGGCCCGCCTTGATTTTGCCTGGAACCCGGATCGGGACACAGAGAGGGACGAGGCGGGGTACGTCGTTCATTTCAGCCTCGGCGCCGCATTTTAAGGCCGGATTTCTCTTTTTCACCTAGATTGTTGTGTCTGTGTCGAGCAAGGCTGAGTTTCGGCTGCGCCCGCTGAAAACAAAAAATCATGCCATGGCTGAGTGGAGCAGAGGAAAATTCTGCTACAATCAGGCATGGCTTTTTTTTATTCCCGTTGCACTGCGCAGTAAGGAGAGAGCATGACAGGCTATCGTATCAGGGTGCTCAACAAGATCGCCCCGGAAGGGCTGGCTATTTTGGCGGAGCGGTTTCAGGTAAGCGCGGAGGAGCCCGACCCGCACGGCATTCTGGTGCGCAGCAGCCAGGTGGCTACTGCGGACTGGCCATCCTTGCTTGCGGTGGCCCGGGCCGGAGCCGGGGTCAACAATATCACGGTGGCCAAAGCCACGGAGCAGGGGATCTGCGTCTTCAACACCCCCGGCGCCAATGCCAATGCCGTGGCCGAGCTGGTTTTCGTCATGCTGGGAATCCAGGCGCGCAACATCCACCACAGCCTCGCCTTTGCTCAGGGGCTGGCAGGTTTGGCCGACCAGGAGATTTCCTCCCGCATCGAGAAACAGAAATCAGCCTTCAAGGGATTCGAGCTGGCCGGGAAAACCCTGGGCGTCCTGGGTCTGGGCAAGATCGGCCTTAGGGTGGCCAACGGCGGGGTCACGCGACAGATGCGGGTTATCGGTTTCGATCCCATTCCGGCCCTGGAGAACATCCACCATCTCTCCCCGGAGGTCTCCCTGTCCCGCTCCCTGCATGAAATGGTGAGCAAGAGCGAAATCCTGACGGTGCACACCCCGCTCAACGAGAAAACCAGGGGCATGGTGAACGGTGAGCTGCTTAGCCGTCTGCCGCAGGGGGCTATCCTGGTCAACTACGCTCGCGGCCCCGTGGTCGACGAGCAGGCCGTGCTTGGTGCCCTGGCCGGAGGCCGGCTCGGGGCCTACCTCACCGATTTTCCCTCCGCCGCCACCCTGGGGCATCCGCGGATCATCGCTACCCCTCATCTGGGCGCGAGCACCGAGGAGTCGGAGGAGCAATGCGCCAGCATGGCCGCCCTGGAGCTGCGCGGCTATCTGGAGTACGGCGCCATCACCCACAGCGTCAATTTTCCCTCCGCCGAACTGGTGCCCGCCGCCAGTGTGCACACCCGTTTCATCATGATCAATCGCGACATCCCGGGCATGATCGGCTTTGCCTCCCACGCCATCGGCGCCAGCGGCATCAACATCGCCAGCTACCTCAACGAGTCCAACGGGACCATCGGCTACAATATCATCGATCTGGAGTCGGGAATCCCGCCGGCGCTGGTGGCGGAAATTGAAGCGCACCCCGGGGTGATCCGGACCAGGACGATCTCCTTTGCGGGCTGAAGGATTTTGGGATGGGAGCTAGGTGACAGTTCGCGGTTCGGAGTATTTCGTAGGTCGGATAGAGCGAAGCGAAATCCGACAAGTTTCAGGCGGGATGTGGATGCGGTTGCCGTGGGGAACAGGTATGTCTGCCCACAGATATGCTGCATTACCTGACGCTGCGGGCGGGCGCAAATAGGCCGGGTTTATTTTCATTGACAGGTTTTCGCCTAAATCTTACGATGATGCAATCGATCATGAAAAAGGAGAATATCATGCAAGCCACGATATCGAGCAAATATCAAGTAGTCATCCCTAAGTCGGCCTCAGTCCAGCGAAGGTCGAGTTTATTTTTGCAGCGCGGATAGTTGACGCCTCCCCAAAATGGAAGGAGAAAAACTGATGGCCGAAGGACACGACATCCTGGAGCGGTTCAACGCCTTCACGGCCAAGCTCAGCAGGCGGGTGAAGTTCGATTACAGGCCGCCGCGAGTATTTGAGACAGAGCAGTCCGGCTGACCCCAAGGTTGGATATAGGGTTGGATAAATGAAAATGGGTTACAGGAAATATCCTGTAACCCATTGATTTTCTTGGTGGGCGGAGCGGGGATCGAACCCACGACCTTTGGCTTCGGAGGCCAACACTCTATCCAACTGAGCTACCCGCCCTCGGGTTTTCTTTCTTGCAGTGGCAACCTACTTACCATGTCTTGCTTTTCCAGTAAAGCCATTTTCACCGCCCAGCCGCTTCTCCCCTGAAGGCCTTTCGCCCCAAAGGGTAGGCCAGATGGAGCCGCCCTGGCTCCTTGGCCACCCGCAGGCCCATGGCCAGATGCAGCCCGGCCCCGGTGGCGCCACGTTCGGCCAGGTGGAGAAGCTGGGCAAGCTGCCGGAAGGATGGCCGGCAACCCATGCGCCAGCAGGCGGCCTCCAGCACTCGCCTTTTGAGGGCCAACGGCTCACGGGCAAAAGCCGCCAACTCTATGGTAAGCCCGCCATCCGTCTCTTCCAAGGCGATAATTATGGCGCTGGCCTTTTCCGCCATGGCGGCAAGCAGTTCTTCCTCGTCCGCGAGGATAGCCGCGGTCTGCCGCAGAATTAGATCAATGCCGGGATTATACTGTTCCCGCAGGCAGGGAAGCAGCTCAAGCCTGATCCGATTGCGCAGATAAACGGGCTTAAGATTGGAACTGTCAATAAGATAGGGGATATTTTTCCTGGCCAGATAACGGAGAATTTCCACCTTCTCGGTTTCCAGAAAAGGGCGGATCAACCGCCCGGAAACCATGGCCATCCCGGCCAGACCTTTGCGGCCGGTGCCCCGGAGCAGCCGCAAAAGCACCTCTTCGGCCTGATCGTCGGCGGTATGGGCCAGGGCAATCCTGCGGGCCTGGTGCCGGTCGGCCACCTCAGCAAGAAAAGCGTGGCGCAGGTCGCGGGCCGCATGTTCCAAGGACAGCCCTTGCGCATGGGCGTGAGCCATGGTCTCCACCTGGCCGGCCACAAAGGCCAGGCCAAAACTGGCGGCGGCCTCTCTTACCAAGGCGGCCTCAGCCTCGGCCTCTTCCGGGCGCAGACCATGATCCAGGTGGGCGACCACCAGGGAAAAGCCAAGCCCCGGGGCCAGTCGCGCCAGAACATGCAGCAAAGCCATGGAATCAGGTCCGCCGGATACCGCCACCACGCAGCGCTCCCCGGAGACAAGCAAGCCCCCGGCCCTGATGATCTTTTCAATCTTTCGCAGCAAGAGAGCCTCTTATCAATAATTGTCTTGAACATGGGGCCATCTTTAGGCTATGTGATATAGCATTGCCAGAAGATGCCTTATCTGTAACCAATCACGGGGTAAGCCCACAAAGGTCAAATAACCACGGAATCACCCTTCGGGTATAAGTTTCGTTTTGAGCAGACAAGCTGCTCAACTCAGCTAAAAGCGGTCACAGGGTGCCGCAGATTGCGGCGCACCCAGAGGGTATAAGTTTCGTTTGAGCAGACAAGCTGCTCAACTCAGCTAAAAGCGGTCACAGGGTGCCGCAGATTGCGGCGCACCCAGAGGGTATAAGTTTCGCTAGGGCAGACAAGCTGCCCGGCTCAGCTATAAGCGGGACGGCGATGCGTACTTTTTGTACGTGAGCCGGGCCGATCGCCGCAAGATGTGGTGCCCTGTGATCGCTTACCCTTATATCCCCAAAACCTCAGGTAATAGGTCCTTCACCATGAATGTCCGCAAAGCTGTTATCCCGGTGGCCGGCAAGGGCACCCGCTTTCTCCCGGCCAGCAAGGCGATCCCCAAGGAAATGCTCACCATCGTTGACCGGCCGACCATCCAGTACATTGTCGAAGAGGTGGTCGCTTCGGGGATCGAAGAGATCGTTTTTGTCACCAGCCAAGGCAAAGAGGCCATTGAAAATCATTTTGACTACGATTTCGAACTCGACACCATCCTCAAGCAGAAAGGCAAGGATGCCCTTTGCGAAGAGATCAACCACATCTCGAATCTCATTGACATTACCACGGTCCGCCAGAAAAAACCATTGGGACTGGGCCACGCCATCTGGGCCACCCGAAACGTCATCGGCAACGAACCATTCCTGGTGCTGCTGGGAGATGATCTGGTATTGAGCAATACCCCGTGCTGCCAGCAGATGCTCACCCTGCACGAAGAGCTGGATGCGCCCATCGTGGCTATCCAGAAAGTGTCGGCGGAGGAAACCAACCAGTACGGGATTGTGGAGGGAACCAAGCTTCGAGAGAGGGTTTATCAAGTGGACCGCATGGTGGAAAAACCCGCGCCCGGCACCACCGACTCCGACCTGGCGATCATCGGTCGCTATCTGCTGACCCCGGAGATTTTTGCCATGCTCGAAAAAACCACCCCGGGCCATGGCGGGGAGATTCAACTCACCGACGCCCTGCTGGCCCTGGCCAAACAACGACCCATGTATGCCTACGAATTCACCGGCACCCGCTTCGACGCCGGGGACAAGCTCGGCTACCTCAAGGCAATTGTCGCCTATGCCCTGCGCCATCCCGTGGTCTGCAAGGAATTCAAGAAACACATCAAGGAAATCTGCGCGGATTTTTAGGAGCCGTTAAAAAACAACATGCTCAGTCTGGACCATTTTGTTACGGCTCCTTATGCCGTTCGCGGGATAACAATCGTTCAAGTTGTTTTTTTAACGACGGCTTAGTAAGCATCCATGCCCCCATCCTCTTTCTATCTTGAAGTAGCCGTTGCTGCACCCCTTACGCAGACCCTGACCTATGCAGTCCCGGCCAGCGGAGAAATCCCCATGCCCGGACAGCGGGTGCTGGCTCCTTTAAGCGGACGGTTGCTCACCGGTTATGTGCTGGCCTTAAGCGAAGAAAAGCCGGAATTCCGGCTCAAACGAGTAACCGACGTCCTTGATGATTTTTCGGTTTTTCCGGAAGCCATGGTCCCTTTTTTTCGCTGGGTGGCCCGCTACTATCATTATCCCATCGGCGAGGTAATCCGGGGCGCGCTGCCCGGCGGGCTCACCTCGCAGAGCGGCCGCCAGCTCAAGATTACCGAAGCCGGCCAGCATTATTTCCTCGTTGCCCAGCCGCAGCTTGCCCACGACCATCCCTGGCTTGCCGGGCTGCTGGCCAAAAAAAAATTGAGCGGTGCCGCCATGCGCAAGCTCTGGCGGGGCAAGGAAAGACGGCTCATCGAACAATGGTCCGAACAGGGCCTGCTTTCCGTGGAACAAATTATCTCCGGGGCCTCCATAGGCCAGAAGACGGAGACCTGCATCTTTCTCGCCGCCGAGCCGCTTGCTCCGGAACTCCCCGCCACCCTCAAGCCTTCGGAAAACAAGACCCTCGCCCTCATTAAGGAGCTACTGCCGAATTCGCCCCAGGGGCTTCCCCGCCGGGAGCTAAGCAAGCTTTACAGTGGCGCGGCAAAGGCCCTTGCCTCCCTGGCCGACCATGGCCTCATCCGCCTGGCAGAGCGGCCGGTGTATCGCGACCCCTTTGGGGAAACCCCGCATTTTCACCCCAGGCCCACCCAGCTTACCGTTGATCAACAGGTTGCCATGGCCCAACTGAACCCGGCCATTGCCCAAAAAAAATACGCGCCCTTCCTGCTGCATGGCGTCACCGGCAGCGGCAAGACCGAGGTCTACCTGCAGGCAGCGGAGACCACCTTGGCCTTGGGCCGCAGCGTCTTGGTGCTGGTGCCGGAGATCGCCCTGGCCACCCAACTGGAGGCGCATTTTCTCTCCCGTTTCGGTAAAACCGTGGCCCTGCTCCACAGCGGCCTGGCCCGGGGGGAACGATTCGACCAGTGGCAACGGGTCGTTTCCGGCGAGGCGCGCATCGTGATCGGCGCCCGCTCCGCCATCTTCGCCCCCCTGGCCGACCCAGGATTGATCATCGTCGATGAGGAACACGACTCCGCCTACAAGCAGGAAGACAGCCTCCGTTACCAGGGCCGAGATCTGGCCCTGCTCCGCGGCAGCCAGGGCGGGGCCACAGTGCTGCTCGGCTCGGCCACCCCGTCGCTGGCCAGCTACCAGCATGCGCTCAATGGCAAGTACACCCTGCTCAGCCTGCCGAGCCGGATCGAAAACCGGCCCCTGCCCCAGGTGGAACTGGTCGATCTCCAGGCGGTGAATACCGTCTCCGGCCGGCCGCCTCTTTTTTCCCCGCAGCTCAAACAGGCGCTGCGGGCGACCCTGGCCCGACAGGAGCAGAGCCTCGTCTTCTTGAACCGCCGCGGTTTTGCCGGCTGCATGCTCTGTTCCGATTGCGGCCAGGCAGTGCAATGCCCCCATTGCCGGATAACCCTGACCCTGCACAAGGGGAGGGGCGAACTGGTTTGCCATTACTGCGGCTATGCCACCAACAGCCGCACGGTCTGCACCAACTGCCGCTCGATAAACCTGGCCCCCATCGGTTTCGGCACGGAACGCATCGAAGAGGAACTTGCGGGGATGTTTCCCAAGGCCCGCATCGCCCGGCTCGACCACGACACCACCCGCAACCGCCAGGATTTCCTCCGCATCCTCCGAGCGGTGCATGACCGGGAGGTGGACATTCTGGTGGGTACCCAGATGATCACCAAGGGCCACCATTTCCCCCATGTTACCCTGGTGGGCATCGTCTGGGCCGATGCCGGGCTGGGGATGCCCGATTACAAGGCAGGCGAGCGCACCTTCCAGCTCCTGGCCCAAGTAACCGGCCGAGCGGGCCGGGGCGAGCAGCCGGGCAGGGTCATCGTCCAGACTTATCAGCCCGGCCATTACAGCATTGCCGCGGCCCGCGACCACGATTACCCCGGTTTTTTTGCCAAAGAAACCGGGCTGCGCAAGGCTCTGGGCTATCCCCCCTTCAGCCGGCTCATCAACATGGTTCTGGACGGGGAACAGGAAGAACCGGTGCAGAACCGGGCAGAATCTCTCGTTGCCAAGGGCAAAGCACTGCGCCGCTATCGGAAAACCGCGATCCTCGGCCCGGCCCCGGCGCCCCTGGCCCGGTTGCGGGGCAGATTCCGCTGGCAGATCCTGCTCAAAGGCCCGGACCTTGAAGAGCTGCACTCCCTCTGCCTGGAGCTGGAACAGGAGCACGCCCGGTTGGCTGGGGCGGTGAATTTGGCGGTGGACGTTGATCCGGAAAATATGCTTTAAGCGTAACTGTCCAGCGGATACTAATTACCTTTATGCAAGTACGCAGTCGATATCTCATAAACGATCACAGGGCAACCCCACAAAGGTCAAATAACCACGAAACAAGCGGTCACAGCGTGCCGCAGGTTGCGGCAAGCGGGACGGCGATGCGTACTTTTGTACGTGAGCCGGGCCGATCGCCGCAAAATGTGGTGCCCTGTGATCGCTTACGATATCGCCCTTGCCTTCGCCTGTCACAACGGATATATTATGCGCATACCTAATGCGCATGAGGAGATAGCGATGCAGACAACCTTTTTTGACCCGGCAGCCCCTAAAAAGTCGGCTAATCTCAGCATAAACCATGAGTTACTGAGACTGGCGCGGGAAAGCCGCATCAATCTTTCCCAGGCTCTTGAGCAGCACCTTGCTGATCTGCTGCGGGAGGATCAAGGCCGCAAATGGCTTGAGGAAAACCGCAAGGCCATAGATGACTACAACTCCCGCGTTGGGAATCACGGGGTGTTCAACGACGGCTTGAGACAATTCTGATGGCCCAATTCGATGTGTACGAAAACCTCAACCCGGCGACCAGGGAAGAAATCCCCTACTTGCTGGACATACAGGCAGGCCTGCTGAACGACCTTGCCACCCATGTAGTCGCGCCGCTGGTTCTTGCCTCGGCCATGGGTAAAGCAGCACGGCACCTTAACCCCCGATTTACCGTGCGGCAAACGGAAGTGATCATGTCCACAGCAGAACTTGCCGGTATTCCGGTGCGCCTTCTAGGAGAAAGAATCGACTCGCTGGCGGAACACCGGGGAGAAATCATCGCGGCGCTCGATTTTTTGTTTACAGGATATTGAAGATTGATGGACTCGTAACAACTTGGAAACAACATTATTTTGTCATTCCCGTGAAAACGGGAATCCAGTATTTTAAATTAGTTACCGAGGCAATGGATACCCGCCTTCGCGGGTATGACGAGTTGTTGCGAGTCCATCAAGATTAAAGAAAACGTAACTATCCAGCTCAATGCCGGAAATGACTAAAACCACCAAACCGTAACTATTCAGCAGTGCCCCAGGTTGCGGTAAGCGGGACGGCGAAGCGTACTTTTGTACGTGAGCCGGGCCGATCGCCGCAAGATGGGGTGCTGCTGGATAGTTACCATATTTTTAAGGATACCCCATGCCATTGCGAGAGATTGTCACCTACCCTTTTCCCATTCTCAAGGACACGGCCAAGCCGGTTACCGACTTCGGCGAGGAGCTCAAAAAGCTGGTGGCCGACATGGCGGAAACCATGTACGCCGCTCCCGGCGTCGGCTTAGCGGCCCCGCAGATCAACATCCCTCTGCAGCTCTGCGTCATTGATATCTCGCCCAAGGATGCACCCCGAGAGCTGATCGTGCTGGCCAATCCCAAAATCATCAAGGGCGAGGGCCAGGAGGTTGACGAAGAGGGCTGCCTAAGCGTGCGCGAGTATTCCAGCAAGGTGGTCCGCTATACCAGGATTTGGGTGGAGGCCCAGGATATCACCGGCCGGCCGCTGAGTTTCGAGGCGGAAGACTATTACGCCCGGGTGATCCAGCACGAGCTCGATCATCTGAACGGCACCCTGTTCATCGACCGGATCAGCCCCCTCAAACGGACGCTCTATAAAAAGAAGCTCAAAAAGATGCTCAAGGCCGAAGAGGAAAAATAACCGGTGGCGACCAGCAGGTACCGCATAATCTTCATGGGCACCCCGGAGTTCGCCGTGCCCTCGCTACAGGCCCTTCTCGACCACGGAGAAGAAGTGGTCGCCGTGGTCTGCCAGCCGGACAGGCCCAAAGGCCGCGGCCGCAAGCTGAGCCCGCCGCCGGTCAAGGAGCTGGCCCTGGCCGCGGGCCTTCCGGTTCTCCAGCCTGCCAGGGTCAGAACCCCTGAGTTTCTGGAAGAACTCCGCAGCTTTTCCCCGGATCTCATGGTCGTTACCGCCTATGGCCGCATCCTGCCCGGGCCGGTACTCAACCTGCCGCCTTTAGGCACCATCAACGTACACGGCTCGCTCCTCCCCAGATACCGAGGCGCGGCCCCCATCCAGTGGGCGGTGCTGAACGGTGACCCGGAAACCGGCATCACCATCATGCAGATGGACGAGGGCCTGGACACCGGCGACATCCTTTTGCCTGGCAACCTGATCATCGCGGCTGATGACACCGCCGGCAGCCTGGCCGTTAAGATGGCCGACCTTGGCGGCCGGCTGCTCATCGAAGCTCTGGAACGGCTCAAGGCCGGCAACCTCCCGCCACACAAACAGGACGACAGTCTGGCCACCCCGGCGCCGCCGCTCTCCAAGGAGTTGAGCGCCATTGACTGGCGCCGATCAGCCAAGGAAATCAGCTGCCAGATCAGGGGGCTGGACCCATGGCCCATGGCCCACACCACCCTGGATGGCAAATGGCTGCGTTTTTTTGCCCCGCAGGTTAGCGAGGGGAGTGTTGGCGAAGCGCCCGGCACCCTGTGCCGAGCCAACAAGGGTGGGCTGGTGGTGGCCACCGGCGAAGGGTATCTGCGCCTCGGGGAGGTGCAGCTTGAAGGCTCCAAGCGGCTGAGCTCGGACGCCTTTCTCCGGGGCAGGCCGCTCGAAAAAGGGCTGCGGTTTCCCACATGACCCGATTTCTGAAAAGCCGCATCTTCTACCTTGTGCTCATCCTCGCCGGGATTGGGGTCGTTGCCCTCTATGCCCTCCAGCAAGACAACCTTTTTGGCCGGGTTCTTTCTTACTTACAAAATTCGCGGCAGCACGGGGAACAGCTCCGAGAGGTCATCCTGGCCAAAGGCGTCTTCGCGCCACTCATCTTCATCTCCCTGCAGATCATGCAGGTTCTCATTGCCCCCATCCCCGGCGAGGCAAGCGGCGTTTTGGGCGGCTACCTTTTCGGCGTCCTGTCGGCATTTGTTTATTCCACCATTGGGCTGACCATCGGTTCCTGGCTGGCCTTCATGGTCGGCCGCCTGCTAAGCGATCTGGTCCGCCGCAGGTTGGAGCACACTGCCCTCTACCAGCGATTCAACCATCTGATCAGCAAGGGAGATTTTATTATTCCCTTTATCCTCTTTCTCCTGCCCGGCTTCCCCAAGGATTCCCTGGCCTATCTCCTGGGCATGAGCCACATGCCGCTGCCGGTTTTTTTGTTCATCACCTTCGTGGGCCGGATGCCGGGCACCCTGCTCCTTTCCTTCCAGGGAGCCGAGATCTATCAGGGCAACTATTTGAAATTTGCCATTATACTCGGCCTTTCCGCCCTGATTGCCATTCCCTATGCCTTCTATCACCATCAGATCCTCGCCTGGCTCACCCACTACAGCCGCCGGACCTTCCCCGACGACGAGCTGACCAAACCTGATCCTTCGAGAAAAAATGACTGACCAGCGCACCATCGCCTATATCGACTGTTTTTCCGGAATCAGCGGCGACATGTTCCTTGGCGCCCTGCTCGATGCCGGGCTGCCGCTGGCGGAATTGCAAAGCCAGCTGGCCCTGCTCGGCCTTGACGGCTATACCATGAGCGTGGGCAAAAAGAGCTGCGGGGCCATCGCCGCCACTACCCTTTCGGTGCAAAGCGGGGAGAGCCATCCGCACCGCAACTTGACGGACATTAGGCAGCTCATCACCGCAAGCAGACTCGCGGAGCCGGTCCAGGCAACGGCGCTTGCCATCTTCTCCCTGCTGGCCGAGGCCGAAGCCAGGGTGCATGGCAGGACGGTGGAGACCGTCCATTTCCATGAGGTGGGCGGGATCGACGCCATTGTGGATATCGTCGGCGTAGCCATCGGCCTTGCCGCCCTGAAGATCACCCAGCTCCATTGCGCCCCGCTGCCCATGCCGAGCGGCTGGGTCCGCTGCGCCCATGGCCTGCTGCCCCTGCCGGCCCCTGCGGTCTGCGAACTGCTGCAAGGGGTGCCCACTTACGGAGTCGAACTGAGCCAGGAGCTGGTCACCCCGACCGGGGCGGCCATCGTTAAGACCCTGGCTACCGGCTACGGCCCCATGCCGCCGATGACCATAACCGGGGTGGGATACGGAGCCGGCAGCCAGGAGCTGAGCAACGGCCAGGCCAATCTCCTCCGTCTGATTCTGGGCACCGCCAGGCCCGTGGTTGAGGCCCAGGAGGTAGAGGTGATCGAAACCCATCTGGACGACTGGTCGCCGGAAACCTTTCCCTATCTCAGTGAACGGCTCTTCACCCTAAGCGCCCTGGATGTGGCCCTGATCCCCATCCAGATGAAAAAGGGGCGGCCCGGCTTTCTGTTGCGGGTGATCTGTGACCGGGCTGCTGCCCTGGCAGTCAAGGAGTGCATTTTAAGCGAGACCACGGCCATCGGCCTGCGTTTTCGCACCGAGCAGCGCTGGACCCTGCCCCGGGAGGGTGGCACGATTCCCACCCGCTGGGGCGAGGTGCGGGTAAAAAAGGTAACGACCCCGGCCGGGAAGGTTTTGACCCCGGAATACGAGGACTGCAAGCGGGTGGCAATAGAGCACCACGTCCCGCTCAAAGAGGTGTACGCTGAGGTTGGGCGCGCCGAAGGCAAAAGATTTAAAGGGGAAAGGTAAATGGATCGACTGTTCATGGGTATTGCCACCGGTTTTGGCGCGGGCTATCTGCCCAAGGCCCCCGGCACCTGGGGGTCGCTGTTGGCCCTGCCCCTGCATTTTTTTCTCCGCCAGCTGGCGCCGAATTATTATGCCCTGGCCCTGACGGCCATATTTTTCATCGCCGTCATCACGGCCGGGCAGGCGGAAAAGATTCTGGACCGCAAAGATCCGGGGGTGGTGGTGATCGACGAGGTCATCGGCATGCTGATCACCCTGATCGCTGCGCCGGACAACCCCCTGATCTGGCTGCTGGGGTTTTTCATTTTCCGTTTTTTCGACATTTTCAAGCCATACCCCATCCGCCTTATCGACCAGCGGCTCAACGGCGGCCTGGGCATCGTTCTCGATGATGTGCTGGCCGGGATTTACAGTCTCATCATCCTGCAAATTTTCTGTTATGCTATAGGCAGATAGACGGCCATCATCTCCCGAGCATCCCTTACGGAGCCACCCAATGCCGAAGCCTGCCGAAATAATCCCCCGCTTCCTTGCCCTGCTAAACGCCTGGCGCCGTGGCCTGATCATCACAGCCTGCATCCTGACCACTCTTTTTGCCCTCTATACTTTGGCAGGTTTTTATCTCGCCCCCTGGCTGATCAGCAAATATGCCCCACAATCCGTTTCGGAAAAGCTTGGCCTGCAGCTTGAGCCCGGCCGGATAAATATCAACCCCCTGCTTTTCACCGTCGAGATAACAAATTTCAGCGTAAAAGAAAAAGGCCAACCGCTTGTTGCCCTGAAAAGGTTTTTTATTGATTTTGAAGCGGTCAGCCTTTTCCGCCGGGCCTGGACCTTTGCCGACCTCGTCGTGGAAGACCCTGCCGTCCATCTGGTGATTGAAGCGGATGGCCGTCTCAACCTGGCCAGAATCGTCGGGAAGCTACCCAAAGCAGCGGAACCGGAACCGGCGGCTACAGAGCTGCCCGGCTTGCTGCTCAGGCATCTGTTGCTGACCGGCGGCTCGCTGCGGCTCACCGATATTTCCGGGGAAAAGCCGGTTGAACTCAATTCCGCCCCGGTTGCCATTGAGCTGAGAAACATCTCAACCCTGGCCAAGGAGCGCGGCGCCTACATCATCAGCGCCGCCCTGCCCGACGGCGGCAAGCTCGGCTGGCAGGGGAGCATGACTCTTAAACCGCTAACCGCCTCCGGAAAAATCGACATTACGGACTTGCAGGCTGCCACGATTTTTGATTTTTTGCAGGATCAGGTCAACATCACCGAGCCGGCCGGCGCCCTCTCTCTTTCCGCCGTCTATGATTTCTCTCTGCCCGAGCAAAAACCTTCTCTGGTCGTCAACCTGAATAAGCTGGCCTTAACCGGGCTGACCCTGGCCGGAAAGGACTCGGCCCAGCCAATCCTCGGCCTTAACAGCCTGAAGGTCGCCGGAGCCAGGCTTGATCTTGCCGCCCGGGAGATACAGCTCCCCGGCATCGATCTGGCGGATTGCCGGATCGCCCTGCGGATCAACCCGGACGGTTCCAACAACTGGCAGGCTCTGATCAAGGAGCAGCCGGAAGAGCCTAAGAAACCAGGCTGGCGGGTGAAAATGGCGGCCCTGAACGTCAAGAACGTCGCCGTGAACTTTACCGACGAAAGCCAGCCCGCCCCCATCGGCCTTGAGGCCCGGCTTGATTTGCGGCTCAGTGGCGCAAGCCTTGATTCCGAGCGCAAGGAAGCTGCTCTTAGCCGTTTTGCCGTTAACGGCAAGGTCCTGAATCTAAACAGAGGTCCGGCAGGCAAAGGGCAAAAGGCCAAGGCGAAAACTGGGAAAGCCGAGGAGGCCAAGGCCGGGAAAGAGCAGCCCTGGAAAGTGGCCCTTGACCTGCTTACCGTCAGCAGCCTTGACCTTGGTTTTGTTGACCGGCAGAGTACAACCCCGCTGGCCTTTGACCTGACCGGCCTGCAGGCCGAAGTGACGGGGCTGACTCTGCCCGGCGAAAAGCCCCTGGCCTTTACCCTGCAAAGCAAGATCCGACAGGGCGGCTCCTTGGGCCTTAAAGGAACCGTGCCCCGGCAAGGTAATAAAATCGGGAAGATCGAGGCAAAGATCGCCCTTGACCGCCTCAACCTCAAGCCGCTGGCCGGCCTGGTGGCGAAAGAGGTAGCCCTTACTCTGGTTTCCGGGGACTTTTCAGCCGACACCAACCTGCGCTATGAGCCCAAGGAACCCCAGCCCCAGATCAACGTTACAGGCCTGGCCAAAATCGGCAATCTTCTTTTGCAAGAGGAGGAGACCGGCGACCGTTTCCTTGCCTGGAAAGAGCTGGCGGCCAACGGCTTTGACTTAAGCCTCAATCCGGATCATCTGGAGATCAAGGAGCTCAGGCTGAGGGAGCCCGGGGCCAAGATCACCATTTTCAAAGACAAAAGCGTAAACCTGGCTAAGATCCGCAAAAAACAAGGGCCTGCGGAGGCAGCAAAAGCGGCGAAGTCGGGCAAACCGGAAGAAAAACAGGACCGCCCGCCCTTCCCGGTGAACATAGAGCGGGTCCGCCTGGAAAAAGGGGTGATTGACTTTGCCGACTTCAGCCTGGTTTTGCCCTTTGCCGCCAAAATCGAACAAACCCGCGGGGTTATCACCGGGATCTCAAGCAAAAAGGACAGCCGGGCCAACCTGAAGCTCGACGGCAAGGTGGGCGAATTTGGTCAGGCCCGGGCTGAAGGCAGCCTGGCCCCTTACGCGCCGAAAAAATTCACCGACATCAAAGTATCTTTCCGCAATGTGGAGATGCCGCCCCTTTCTCCCTACACCGCCACCTTTGCCGGGCGAATCATCTCCAGCGGCAAGCTGAACCTGGACCTTGAATACAAGATCAAAGACAGCGAGCTGCTGGGCGACAACTCGGTGATTCTGGAACGTTTCACCCTGGGCGAGCGGGTGGAAAGCCCAGGAGCCCTCAAATTGCCCCTTGATCTGGCCATTGCCCTGCTCACCGACAGCGACGGCAAGATTGATCTGAAGCTCCCGGTGCGCGGCAATGTGGACCACCCGGAGTTCTCATACGGGCACCTGATCTGGCAGGCCATTACCAATGTACTCACCAAGATAGTCACCGCGCCTTTCCGAGCCCTGGCCGCTCTTTTCAGCGGCAGTTCTGAAAATCTGGATAAAATCCTTTTTGAGCCGGGCCAGGCGATGCTGACCCCGCCGGAACAGGAAAAACTTAACAAAGTGGCGCTGGCTCTTGAAAAAAGAAAACAGCTGCAACTCACCGTGCATGGCGGTTTTGCGCCCGGCCTGGACGGAACGGCGCTTAAGTCGGCGCAGGTCCGCCGCGAGCTGGCCCAAAAACTTGGCGTAAAACTGGAAGCGGACGAAGACCCTGGCCCGGTGGCCTTTGACCATGCCAAAACCCAGCGCGCCCTGGAAACCCTGAGCGGAAACAGACTGGCCGCCTTTGAAGCCGACTACCGGAAAAACACAGGCAAAACAGCGAACCGGGTCAACCCTGCCCTGGCCCTGCTCGGCCGGGCCAGCGAGGACCACGAGTTCTACCGGGCTCTGTTTGCGTATCTGGTGGAAACCGCGCCCCTGAATCAAGCCGAGCTGGAGAGTTTGGCCGAGCAACGGGGAAAGGCCATCGTCCAGGGACTCACGGACCGGGCCGGCGCGGACGCAGTTCGAATCACCGTCGGCCCTGCGGTGCAAAGCGAAGAGCAGGATAAAAGTGTCCCGGCCAAGCTGGAATTGAGTTCGCGCTGAAGGCAGTTCTTGCCAAAGAACATCCCTCACGCCTTTTCAGGAAAACTCTGCGGCCTTGCCCAGGGGAGAAGGTCTGGACAAGGCCACAGTCGCCCCGGCTGCGGAGGAGTGAGCCGGTGCTGAGGGCGATTACTGGACGCGGACCTTCCCGCCGATCATAAAAGCCGCGCTCACCAAAAATATATTCTTTACGATATATTGCCCTTCCAGGGAGAGCCCGAACGGCGGATGGGTAAAGCAGATTTCCGGCAGCAGCATCAAGGGCAGCATCGTCCCCGGCAACTGGAGAAGCAGGAGCAGCAGGGAGATGCGGATCAACGGCCGATAGAGCAAGCACAGGCCTATGGCAACCTCCCACCAGCCGAGAACAGGCAGAAATACCTGGGGAGAAACCCAGTAGACCGTGCGCTTGATAAGCTCATCCTCCGGACTCATCCCCAAAGGCTTCAACAGACCGAACCAGATGAAGATCAGAGCGATGGAGTATCGCATCAAAGGCTGGCAGTACCTGTCCATCCCCGCAGAAATCTTGATATCAGCTCGGTCAAGCCAGGCGTACATCCGCGTTGGCCTCCCTTGCCCGTGCTTTTCTGTTAAAAGA
Source organism: Deltaproteobacteria bacterium RIFOXYD12_FULL_56_24 (assembly GCA_001799285.1). GTDB lineage: Bacteria > Desulfobacterota > Desulfobulbia > Desulfobulbales > Desulfurivibrionaceae > Thiovibrio. Next base: position 45,826 of record MGTD01000035.1, on the reverse strand, counting down.
AGACAGCCCGGCGGGAGAATACACGGATTTGTACTCCGTATACCGCGTGTCGTAGGAATATTGCGGGATATGGGCATTGTTAAGGATAAAGCTTTCCAACTGCCTGATCTGGAGCTCGGAAAGCTCGCCAAAGCGGACCCTCCTTTCCAGGACAAAATAGTCGCTTAAAAAAAACTGGGCACACACCTCATCGGCCACAACCTCGAAGGGGATCTCTTGGATATGCTGGCCACTGTGGGTAAAAAGCATCCCTTCCCTCGGCAGTTCCTCCGGCGGGTGGCTGTCGGCAATGTATGAAAACGACACGCCGCCCATGCTGATGTCGAGTACCCGTCCGACCCCCTGATGAAACACATACATCTCCAGGCGCGGGGTGAAGCGAGGAAATTTTCCGTGCTGCTCTCCCGGTGCATTGCCATCTTGAGCATGCTTGCCGTCCCCGGTATCGAGCCAATTCCCCGACCGGTTCTCAGGAATTGCAACGTCTCTGAGCGGAGAGGCGTTGCGAACAGGGACAATCTTACAGACGGCAACCTCTGACTTTCCCACGACCATTCCTCCTTTTTTGCTGAAGTATCTTTGTGGCTCACCTAGCGTTTGCGCCGGGAAAACCGATTCTTACCCTGTTTCCCCCTGTATTGCCTTAGCCTTGCAGACACTCTAACGAACCCTAATGATAAATAAAAATGAATAATATAAATGTTTGTCGCAAGTTTTACTTATGGTACTACTAAAGAGAACAACGAATTAACCATCATCGTGCGAGGAACTCCTGATGAGCATTACCCTGAGGCAACTGGAAATTTTTGTCGCCGTGGCCGAAAGCCAGCAGGTGACCAAGGCAAGCGAGAAGCTGTTTCTGACACAATCGGCGGTAAGTATGGCCCTAAACGAGCTGCAAAATCAACTGGGCGGACCGCTTTTTGACCGGCGGGGCCGTACCCTGCTGATTAATGACCGCGGTCGGTATCTCCTGCCCTTTGCCAAGGAGATCCTATGCCAGATCAACAACATCGAGACCCTGATGGCCGAAAAAAAGGACAAGGTTGTCGGTGCCCTCAAAATCGTGGCCAGCTCCACCGTCGGCAATTACGTCCTGCCCTACCTGATCGGTGCCTTCCGGCAGATGCATCCCTCGGTCTCCATCGACATGGCGGTCTGCAACACCGGGCGGGCCGAGGAACTCATTGTGGAAGGCAGCATGGACCTTGGTTTTGTGGAAGGCGAGGTAAGCAACGACCAAATTGCCACCATTCCCTGGCTCCAGGATGAACTGATGGTGATCGCCAGCCCGGCCAGCGAAATAGGTGCCCAAAAAACCTTCCGCGTGCCGGAGGATCTGGAAAAATGCAAATGGATTATGCGGGAAAAGGGCTCGGGCACAGCCCAGATCTTCAAAAAAAGGCTGGGACGCCATGTAACCGGGCTCAAGGTGGTCATGGAACTCGGCCATACCGAAGCCATCAAGAAGGCAGTTGAATCAGAAGCCGGGGTTGCCTGCCTCTCAAAACTGGCAGTCTGCCGGGAGGTTGAACAGGGATGGCTGGCAGGGCTGCCCGTGGAGGGCGTCGACATGAAACGAACCCTGCAGATCATTCAATACAAAAAAAAGGCCTCCACCAACCTGATGGAGGAGTTCATCAACTTCTGCGCCCTGCTCAACGAGTGCAATCAGGGGTGCGCCTGCCTGTCTTCCCCCAGGAAACTCCAGGATCTGCTGGCCAAATCCTGCCAGCAGCCGGGGATGTGAGATGGTTGACGATGAAGTATCCTGCAATCTTGTCCCACAGGCTTGACAGGGTAGATTTGCCCCGGCAAACAGAGCGGCAGACAGTATTTGGCCACGCAAAAAGATGTGGCCTCTATCTCTAAAAACAATCCAAGAGGACTTTACAGCCATGATCGTTGATCGTTTAGCCAATTACAAATGTTACCCATTTGGCAAGGCCTGGCAATTGGCCTTTGATTTTCTCACCTCACTGAAACACGACGCGGAAGAAAAGAAGTACCACCTGCAAGGCGACGACCTCTTCGCCATGGTCATGAGCTATGAAACGCGCTCTCCGGAAACCTCCGAGCTTGAAACGCACCGGAAATATCTCGATATTCAGGCTGTTCTCAGCGGAGAAGAGGTGATTGGCTGGTGCCAAGCCGGTGCACTGGAGATTGACACACCCTATGACGCGGCAAGAGATGTGGAATTATACAAACATCCAGCTCAAGGGCTGTTGCGGGTAGACCTGTTTCCTGGCAATTTCATGGCCTTGTTTCCCCACGATGCGCACATGCCGTCGCTCATGACCCAGCAGATGCCTGTTTTCACCAAAAAGGTGGTGCTCAAAATGGGCATGCATCTCTTATGAGCCTATCGGGCCAATTTTTACGCCGGAAAGAATCTTAATTCTCCCTCTCGATCGTGTCACAAAACCGCTGAATCTCTCCAAGAAAATCCGCGCCGTAGAGTTAGAGCTTGCAGGCACCGACTCAGTGGATCCGCAGGAAAGCCTCGTTGTCGGTGGGCATTTGCGCCGCCATCTCTCACCTTCAACCAGCTTCCCGGGTTCTCCGGTTATAAGGTCTACCTTGCTCCGGCGATTTCGCGCCGGGGCGAGTAGGGTTTCTCCAGTTACTTAGCGTGTCCTTACCACCGTGCTGTCGCTACCACCCCGCCAAAGTGGAATAGTCGTATCGGTAAGATTTCAACTACCCATGTTGCCTTCGCCCCACGGGTCCGTCGATCGGTACATGCACATCGCGGTCCATATCGCCCCGTTTCACCTGCCTGGGCGAAGGGTAGTGGCGGAATTCGAATTCACCCAGAAGCAGCAGCTGTTTCTTGAGGGAGGCGGCTTCCTGGGCATCGAGAAACTCGTCCGGCGCGTTCGTCAGGGCCGGGGGCTGCCCGCCGTTTCCCACAGGAATGAAATGGGTCGGATAATCGGCAAGCAGCCTTTCCGACAGATTGTCAAACCGCACGCCCTTCGCGAACTGCCCCTTGCCGATGTCCGCGGAAAGGGCCATCATCCCGATATTGAGGCGATCCATGCTTTTCGCCAGGGACTCGATGGCCAGCTTTGCGGAGTTGCATGAGCTTTCGATATCGATATAGGGAAGCTCGCCCGCGGCCAGGATCTTTTTCAGGCGCAGGGCATAGCCCGCCTTCAATTGCGGAAAACCGGCAGCCTCTTGCGCGTTCCCCATTGCGGGAAAAAAGGAGAGAACAGGAAGAGCGCACAACGTCTTGAGCAGGTCGCGTCTGTTAAGCATATGGGCCAAGCCTCCTTGCAGAAAAACAGTACACTCCCGCTCCGATTTTTCCACGAAAAAATACATGGGCAGGCTGAGGCAGAGGGGGGAGTTCTTATTTATTTTTTTGCTTGTCATGGATTGTATTCCGGGGACATATCCTGATTTCCCGGCAAACCGGGTATGCCCGTCGGATGAGACAGATGACAGGCTTGAGCAAATATCAAAATGCCAACCCTATGTTATTGCCCAGCTACTTTCTGCGCTGATAGTTCGCCTTCATGATCTCGAGCCATTTCCCGTCCTCTCCCTGCATGTGCGAGGTCAGCACTCGATGGTCCTCGGTGTCTGCCCTAGGCAGGGGCAGCGTGTTGCGACCGATGGGTGGAATAAGGGCTTGCAAAGCAATAAGTGTTGTGATATCGAAATTATAGCTATTTTATCCGTCCGTTATGACCTCAGGGGAATGTTGTGAGTCAAACTTGCTGCGGCTCTCATTCACTGTGGGGCAGTGCAAATTTATTTTTCGGGCTAAAGTGGCCTGGTCAAAAAAAGAAGAGCAAGGATACCTTGCCGGTTTGCAGTTCATCGAGCCTAATGCCACGGATGTCGATTATATTAGAAGTCTTTACCTGGCAGTAAGTTTTAGATAAGTCAGCCTGTGGTTTTTTCCTGCTATCGTTGAGAAGACGAAGAAATCAATGGGCGCAGCAAGAATGATTCCGGCTGCCGGCCTCGGCAATTTCTCTTGTCAAAAAGGGTATTTTCCCTTGGACAAAAGAGGGCGGGATGCTGTATTTTGTTGAAAATGTAATGCGGCTCGATTATCTCGGGCTGTCATCATTGCCCCCCTGCTGTCTGTTGATTGCCTGATGGAGTTCCGACGCAGGCCCCGCTACCCTGGGGTTGCGTCACGGCGATGAGTTGCGGTGTTTGCGTAGAAAACCAGCCATCGTGTTCTTTTCCTATTTTACGAGACCGGCGCCATTTCATGAAAACTACAAATCACACCCATCGCACCAAGTTCATCTTCGTTACCGGCGGCGTCCTCTCTTCCCTGGGAAAAGGGCTGGCTGCCGCGTCCATCGGCGCCCTGCTCGAAAGCCGCGGGCTGTCCATCACTTTCCAGAAGCTGGACCCGTACATCAACGTTGATCCAGGCACCATGAACCCCTTCCAGCACGGCGAGGTGTATGTTACCGACGACGGGGCGGAGACCGATCTTGATCTCGGCCATTACGAGCGGTACACCTCCGCGGTTCTGGGGCAACGCAACAACTACACCTCGGGCCGCATCTATCATTCGGTGATCAGCAAGGAGCGGCGCGGGGAATATCTGGGCGGCACCGTGCAGGTGATTCCGCACATCACCGACGAAATAAAGACGGCCATCAAGCAGTTTGAAGGCGAGGTGGACGTGGCCATCATCGAGATCGGCGGCACCATCGGCGATATCGAAGGGCTGCCCTTTCTGGAGGCGATCCGGCAGTTCCGTACCGATGTGGGCAGGGAAAACTCCCTTTATATCCATGTCACCTGGGTTCCCTACATCAAGACCGCGGGCGAGGTGAAAACCAAGCCAACCCAGCACAGCGTCAAGGAGCTGCGGGCCATCGGTATCCAGCCTGATATCCTCCTCTGCCGCACGGAGGGGTTGCTGAGCAATGAGCTGAAGGCCAAGATATCCCTGTTCTGCAACGTGGAGAAAGAGGCGGTGATCACGGCCCGCGACGTGGAGAATATCTACGAGGTCCCCTTATGTTTCCATGCCGAGGGGCTCGACGACATCATCCTCAACAAGCTCAATATCTGGACCGGGTCGCCGCGTCTGGATGCCTGGCAGGATCTGGTCGAGAAGGTCAAGCACCCCAAACGCGAGGTGGAGATCGGCATCATCGGCAAATACGTCGATCTGACCGAGTCGTACAAAAGCCTGCATGAGGCCCTGGTGCACGGGGCCGTGGCCAACGAGGCCAAGGTGCGGCTCCGCTATGTGAGCGCCGAGGAGATTGAAGAGAAGGGGGCCGACGAGCTGCTGGCCGGGTGTCACGGGGTGCTGGTACCGGGCGGTTTTGGCAATCGCGGGGTGGGGGGCAAGATTGCCGCCGTGACCTTTGCCAGGGAGAAAAAGATTCCCTTTTTCGGTATCTGTCTCGGCATGCAGCTGGCGGTGATTGAGTTTGCCCGTCATATCGCCGGGATGAAAGATGCCGACAGCACCGAGTTTAACCAGCTGACCAAGCATCCGGTCATCTACTTCATCAAGGAGTGGTACGATTACCGTACCGGCAAGATTCAGATCCGCGACGAATCCTCCGCCATGGGCGGGACCCTGCGGCTGGGCGCTTATCCCTGCAAGATGGTAGAGGAAACCTTTGCCCACAAGGCCTATGGCACGGACCAGATTGAAGAGCGTCACCGGCACCGCTACGAATTCAACAACGCTTTTAAGGACGAATTGGTCAAGCATGGCCTCATCATCAGCGGCACCTCGCCGGATGAGAAGCTGGTGGAGATTGTTGAGTTGCCCGGCCACCCGTGGTTTCTGGGCTGCCAGTTTCACCCGGAATTCAAATCCGGCCCCATGAAGCCGCATCCCCTGTTTACGAATTTTATCAAGGCTGCCCTGGAGAACGCGGGGATTTGAGGGGCGCTGTCTCCGCCTCCACGATTTTTGGCTTGCTCCCCCTTTAATGTGCAACAATAGCTAATGATGTGTCACATCAATCATTGCAATGAGCCATAGCCAGCATGCAACTTTATATCCGCGAAGCGCGTCAATCATTGTCGAACCTTGAGCAGATTCTGAGCCAAGAAAGCGAGGTGACCATCACCAGAAGGGGAAAAGCAATAGCCCGCCTTCTCCCGCTTAACCGAGGATTTGCTATTCCGTCCCATAGAGCCCTCAGAGATAAATCAGCGTATCTGGATGCCGGTAGCGAACAGCTTGTCCGGGAGGACAGAAACACCGAAGGGGACGAAACACCGAAGGGGACGGAGGTAGTTTATTAGTTTAATTGGCCCCGCAGTTCCCGGGACAGTATATTCAGCTCATCCATCTTTAACCCTTCCGGTTTGACTTTAGCCTGCCTGCTTGTTATGGTTTTAGCATGAAACGTACTCAGTTGCTGAAAACATCTAAAAGAACATGGAGCGCATCTACTACGCGAGGGGAGTCGGCACAGTATTTACAAATATGCAGAACGTAAAACTCAAATTCCTCGACATAGTGAAATTGTTGATGAGCTCGCCAGAAAAATCTGCAAGGATCTTGAAATACCATTTTTGAGGTAGAATTATGAAGTACAGAGCGGTAATGAAACAGGTAGACGGCTGGTGGATAGGTTGGCTAGTGGATCTCCCTGGTGTCAATGGACAGGAAAAAACACAGGAAAAGCTGCTTGATTCGCTCCGTATTGGTGCAGAGGAAATGCTGGCTACAGAGATCCCTTTCACGCCTGGCTGTATCATGACTGTAGTTAATGTTCCAGACCACGCCTGCCTTGCTTGAAGGGGGCCATTAGGGGCGCTATAGGATGTTGTTGATGTGTTGACTGAATATTTCAGACCATCATCATCCAAGATGAGCGGATGCCCAAGGATACATACTCTCCCCCTTTTGGCCAGTTTATCAAGATTTTCCCTTGACCTCTGAATTTTTAAGGAGAGAAAAATTGGAGCCTGTTTCCATTCCCGGTTTTTTTGAGGTCGGTCCCAACCGGCCTTTTTTATTGATCGGCGGGCCGTGCGTCATCGAATCGGCCGATCTGTGCCGCGAGGTTGCCGCTGGTCTTAAGGAGATTTGCGCCAGGCTGGGCATTTCCTATATGTTCAAGGCCTCTTTTGACAAGGCGAACCGGACCTCGCTTGCTTCCTTTCGTGGCCCCGGCCTGGAAGAAGGGCTGCGGATTCTCGCCGACATCCGCCAAGATTTCGGGGTGCCGGTGGTTGCCGATGTGCATGAGGTGGCCCAGGTGGGGCCGGCAGCCGAGGTCTTGGATGTCTTGCAGATTCCCGCTTTTCTCTGCCGCCAGACCGATCTGCTGGTGGCGGCGGCTGCCAGTGGCAAGGTGGTGAGCCTGAAGAAAGGCCAGTTTGTCTCGCCCTGGGACATGCGGCACGCAGTGAGCAAGATAGGCGCGGTGGCCAAAAACCGGTTGATGCTCATGGAGCGGGGCACCACCTTCGGCTACAACAATCTGGTCGTGGATATGCGCGCCCTGCCGGTGATGCGTTCTTTTGGCTGTCCGGTTATCTACGATGCGACCCACAGCGTCCAGCTGCCCGGCGGGGCAGGGGGCAGTTCCGGCGGCCAGCGCGAGTTTATCCCGACCCTGGCCCGGGCCGCAGTGGCGGCCGGAATCGACGGCCTGTTCATGGAGATTCATCCCGATCCGGCCAAGGCCCTGTGCGATGGACCCAACTCCATGCCGCTTGGGGAGGTGGAGCCGCTGCTCGCCCATCTTCTGGAGATTCATACCCTTATCCAGCGTCAGACGGGGGAGGCCGGGCCATGACCGATCCCGGCTCCTGCGGCATTCCTGGCGGCCAATATCCTTCCGACTGCGAGGTTACCGAAGGGCTGCGTCGGCGGGCCATGTCGCGGCAAGGTCAGGACGAGCGCGGCTATGCCTGGCGCAACTGCCTGCCGCTGGCCAAGGAGATTCAGCTTCTTCTCCTTGACGTGGACGGAGTGCTCACCGACGGCTCCATTCTCTACGGCAATGGTGGCACGGAGCTGAAAGCCTTCAACATCAAGGACGGCTTCGGCATCCGCCTGCTGCGGGAGGCCGGAGTGGAGGTGGGGATCATCACCGCCCGCCGTTCTGAGGCGGTGGAGCGCAGGGCCCAGGATCTGAAGCTGGCCCATGTTTATCAGGGAGTGGGCAACAAGCTCGAGGCCTTTGCCGAGATTCTCGCCAAACAGAAGCTCGCCCCCCAACAGGTCGCCTATATGGGGGATGACTGGCTTGATCTGCCCCTGCTCAGCCGGGTTGGCCTGGCGGCAACGGTGGCGGACGGAGTGGCCGAGGTCAAGGAGGTTGCCCATTATGTGACCCGGCAGGCTGGAGGCCGGGGTGCGGTACGCGAGCTGTGCGAACTGATCATCGAGGCCAAGGGTTTGCGGGAAGAGCTGTTGGCGAGGTATCTGCGATGATGACCGGCTACCGTAATATCCTCTGGTTGCTGCCCGTGAGTCTTTTGCTCTCCTGGCCGGTTTGGGGCGGGGCAATTACCAGATTTCTAGCCCCGCGCGGCGGCCTGAACGCAAATCTTGTCCTGTCCAAGGCAAAGAGTGCAGACGCAGGCTTTACCATGGAGGGGGTTTTGTTTTCCCAGCTGAAAAACGGGGCGCAGGACTGGCAGATCGAGGCCAAACGACTTTATACCAAAGAAGATCAGGACCTGATGCAGCTGGAAGCGGTGGCAGCGCAGCTTTTTAAAGGCGCCGAGCGCAAATTTCTGATCACCGCTCCGAAAGGCGAATACAACAGGAAAAATAAAACCATCATCATGCGAAACGGAGTCAGGGTACAGGCCGCAAATGGCATGGTGGTTCAGTCCGATAGCCTCAGCTATGATGAGCAGACCAGCATGATCGCGACCAGGGCACCAGTGCAGATCACCGGCAAAGGCATGGATATCCGCGGCCAGGGGATGGATTACGACATGCGGCGGGATTCCTATGATGTCAGCGGTCGGGTGAAGGTGGATATTCGATAAACGTTCAGCAGCACCGCATCTGCTTTGTCATCGGCCTGCTTGCATAGGCGGGCTATAGTTCGCAAGCCTTTTCCGCGCATCTGCGGCACTGTTAAACGTTTATCTTACCAAAGATGGAGCTACATTCTTTGTTCCTGGGGAACGATTATTATATTCGATAGGGCTGGCGTAAGGCAGAAGGAAAAAGGTGGCGCGTGAAAGATATTCCCTTGAAAGAACGGATCATCCTGGCCCTTGACGTGGAAACGCCGGAGCAGGCCAGGGAACTGGTGAGAAAAACCGAATCCCATCTGGGTTTTTACAAGGTGGGCTTACAGCTCTTCATGGCCGACTGGTTTAATACCGTTGACTGGCTGGTTGACCGGGGCCATAAAGTGATGCTGGATCTCAAGTTTTTCGACATCCCGGAAACCGTCAAACTGGCCGTGGCCCAAATGAGGAAGCATGGGGTGAGCTTGGCCACCGTTCACGGCAATGACCCGATCATCCGGGCGGCCTTGGAGGAAAAGGGCGAGATCAGGCTGCTGGCCGTGACCGTGCTCACCAGCTTCGGCGAAGAAGACCTGCGGGCCATGGGCATGACCCAGTCCATCGAAGAGCTGGTCTATTTTCGGGCCAAACGGGCACTGGAACTGGGCTGTGATGGGGTGGTCTCCTCCGGTCTTGAGGCAGCCCGTCTCCGGGAGGGGCTTGGCGAGAAGCTGCTGCTGGTCACGCCGGGGATCAGACCGGGCGCCAATGTGCTCGACAGCGGCGACGACCAGACCAGGATCATGACCGCTGGCCGCGCCATTACCAGCGGCGCCGATCAGGTGGTCGTGGGTCGGCCCATCTCCAGGGCCGCTGATCCCATTGCGGTGATTGAAGCTCTGCAGCAGGATATTATCCAGTCTCTTCAGTAAGTCCCACGCCTGGGCGCCAGCCCGGGCGCCTTTAATTTCCTCCCTCCCTTGATCGTAACTAATCACGGGGTAAGCCCACAAAGGTCCAAATAACCACGGAACAAGCGGTCACAGGGTGCCGCAGGTTGCGACAAGCGGGACGGCGATGCGTACTTTTGTACGTGAGCCGGGCCGATCGCCGCAAGATGTGGTGCCCCTGTGATCGCTTATCCTTGATCTCTTCGCGTGCCGCTAATCCCAGGCGATGCCTCCCGGTTTTCTCTCTAGTTTGCTTGCATTTTTTACTGAAATTTCCTCCTTGACTTCCAGATTTCTGGATGCCTACAATTATATATCAGCCAGAAAAACCAGGGAACAGGAGGATAAATTATGCCCACCAAAGAGGAGCTGTGCGAGAAGATCAAAGGGGTTTTTCCTGAGATCGGCGCCTGCGGTATCGACCTCAAGGTTGATTACGATGCGAACAACAAGGCCTGGGTCGTTGACCTAAAAAAGGACGGACACGAGCTCAAGACCTTTCTGGAAGAATCCGAGGCGCAGCAGTGCATGGACGGCAAGCAATGCGTGTCGCTGGGGATACAGATCGGCCAGCTCAGGCAGAATATCGAGCAGCTGTAGCAGTTGCCATTGGCTATAAAACTGAAGCTGGAAGAACAGGGCTGTCGCCCAAGGCTTCATTTTTCCGAGGATCCCAAAGGAGGCAAGTGCCGGCGCGAACTTCTGCCCAATGATCTTGTCACCCAGGGGGATCATATTATCTGTGGGAGCTGCGGCAGGGAAATATATGTAAAAACAAAGCCGACCGCTAAGTTGAAATGCCCGAAGTGCGGCGAGGTCGGCGAGGTAGGCGAGAGCAAGACCTTTGTCCTGATCGAGTCCTGCTGCTCGTGACAGCCAAGGCCGCCCACGGAATGGGGGATGATTCTCCGGGATTCGGGGTTTATTCCACTTGCGATTCAGCCGGGAATTCTCGGGCTTGGCGTCGAGTGATACTGGCCGTTTTCCCTTGTCTTCTTAAGTCTACCCTCTGAAAAGGCCGGGAAGGACCGTTCGTTGTTATGCGCTTTTGTCTGGCAAGAGACCTGGCTCTAACATTGCCAAAACTATTGTTTTTCGGGAGGAAAAAGATGCTGGCGACTATCCCTTTTAGTCTGGAGAAAATCCACAGGGACGATGTGGACAAAGAACTCCTCAGGGCAGCGATCATTGCCGAACTGGACGCAATCAACCTTTATGAGCAGATGGCTAACCTGGCAAAGGACAAGAATCTGAAGACCATTTTTCTCGAGGTTGCCCGGGAGGAAAAAACCCATGTCGGTGAGTTTCAGGCCTTGCTTCTGCAAAAAGACGAGGAACAGCAGCGCGAACTTGAGAAGGGCAAGGAAGAAGTGGACGAGTTGCTGAAGTGATCCGGACAGACCTAACCCCCTTAGGAGGGACAACCATGGCCGCAAAAATTCAATGGCGCACGGAAATGGACGATGCCCTGTGTCTGGGGCAAAAGGCTGGAAAACCGATCCTGCTCGATTTTTTCAACCCTGGCTGAATCGGCTGTCAACAGATGGATGCAGTTACGTATCCAGAGAGCAAGGTTGTCAGCTTTATCGAAGAAAATTTTATCCCGCTGCGGCTTGGCTTCGACAGCAAGCCTTATTCGGACACGTTTAACGTCAAGTGGACCCCCACTATTATAACCTTGAGCCCGGAAGCCCAGGAACATCACCGAACCGTGGGGTTTCTCGGACCAGAGGAGTTGATTCCCTCGCTCCTGCTGGGACTTGGCAAGTATGCGTTTGAGAATGATCGTTTTGCTGAGGCATTGGCCCGGTTTGAGCAATTGGGGGCCGGATATGGCATAAGCGACAGCGCGCCGGAGGCCGTTTTTCTCTCCGGTGTCTGCCGCTACAAGCAGTCGCACGATCCCAAGCCGTTGAAGGAGGCCTATGAAAAGCTCAGCGTTGCTTTCCCTGACAGCGAATGGACCAAGCGTGCCTATCCCTATTGTCTCCTCTGAGTCTTGGGAAAGGCCGGGCCGATAATGATCAGCGGGTCCTTTTCGGCAAAAGGTTTCCTGCTGCCGGGGGGAGGAGCAGAGAAGGATTATGGGAAAAAACAGCTACGACTGTATCATCATCGGCGCGGGGCCAGGCGGCTTGCAGGCCGCCATTCATCTTGCCCGTTACAACTGCAGGGTCATCCTGTTCGATCAGGGCGGCGGCCGGACCCGGCATGCCCTGCACATTGAAAACTATCTCGGCCTTGAAGTTATCTCGGGCAAAGAGCTTGTTGATACCGGCATCAGACAGATCAAATCCTTCGGCGCTGATTTCAGGCGTGAGCAGGTTGTTTCGCTACGGGTTGAAAATGGTTTTATGGTCAGCACCAAAAATGGCCAGTACCAAGCGCCCTATGTCATCGTTTCCGCCGGGGCCGTGGAGAATCCGCCGAAGATCAAGGGGATGAACAGATTCTTCAGCCGGACGGTCTTTACCTGTGTCGACTGCGACGGCTACCGCACCACCGGCAGGAAACTCGTCATTATTGGCGATTCTCTGGACGCCATGCGCCTCGCCTTTGCCATGCGACAGATGTTCACCCCGGACATTACTCTTGTTTTGCCCGCCGGGCTTCTGCCGGATGACCATGCCGAGCTGTTGGCTGAGGATGCTATTGCCTTTAAGGCCGGAATGCCGCAGGAATTTCTTGGCGAGGCGGCCTTGACCGGGGTGAAGCTGGCAGATGGGCAGGAGGTTGCCTGCGAGGTGGTAATGCTCAGTTATGGTTATACCTTGAACGATTCCTGCCTGGCCGGGCTTGCCCTGAAACGGGAAGGCAACGGGGCCAAGCTGGCAACCGATCATGCCTGCGAAACCTCGGTAAAAAATCTCTTTGCTCTGGGCGCCCTGAAGACGGGCAAGGCCCAGGCCATTATCGCCGCCGGCCAGGGAGCCATGGTGGGTATCGAGATCAACCATCGCCTGTTGGAGTTGTGAGCTGTCTGCCTCGGCTTATTTTTCCTTATGACACCCTTAACGGGCGAGAATGGAGTATCCCCCGTCCATAAGCAATGAACCAGTCAAACATGGAGGAGCATCATGAAACGTCAGGTCGAAATGGAAGAACTCATGCTGCGTGCGCATCGGGAGTTTCTGGAGAATCTTGAAAAATCCCTCAATCTTCTGGCTCAGGATATCGAGGAGGCAGGGACGATGGCGCATATCTGTACCGCTGAGTGGTGCCTGGCCACCGAAAGCGTGCTGGATGAGCTGGCTAAGCTCATCTTCGCGATCAGTGAACCGCGCTGGCTCGCCAAGGAAGATTCCAAGAAGATCAGCGAGTTGCGTCATCGCATCCACGACTTGTACGCCCGTTACAAGGCCGTCAATAAGTAAGGAGCAGGCCGCCTTTTTTTAGGTATGCTGCGGTTTAAGCGTGCCGGGAAAACCAATGGAGATGTGAAATGGAAAAATATGGAGTTCTCCCATGAATATCTACCAATTCGCCATGCAGATGGAAAAGGACGGGGAAGATTTCTATCGCCGGCTCGCAAAGAAAGCCACTGTTTCCGGTCTTGCCAAAATATTCGCCATGCTGGCGGACGAGGAAGTCAAACACTACGCGGTGGTTGAACGGCTGGGCAGGAAGGAAAATAATCCGCAGTTGGCGGATACCGCGATTCTGGACAATGTTAAAAACATCTTTCTCGGGATGCGGGAGGAAAAGGAGCAATTGTTCATCGACACCACCGCAGCGACCACCAACTACCGAAAGGCTTGCACCATAGAGGCGGAGAGCGAAAAATTCTATCGGGAAAAGGGAGCGCAGGCCGAAGATGAAAACGAAGAGCGGATATTTTCCCGCTTGGCCGGGGAAGAGGCCAACCATTTACGGATAATGGAAAATATCCTTGAGTTTGTTTCCCGGCCCGAACCGGGGAACTGGCTTGAAAACGCGGAATGGCATCATCTTGATGCATATTGATGGCCTCTGGAGAAAATAAACCAGTCGGCTGGCCGGTGATGCACGGGAGGGCTCTTCGGTTACGGCCGCTCCAGACGCAGAATGCGGCCCGCGGTTTCATCGAGCAGATACAGCTTGCCATCCGGACCCTGGCGAACATCGCGGATGCGGTGGCCGATCTCCATAAGCAGGCGTTCTTCCCGCACCACTTTGTTGCCGTTTAGCTCCAGCCTTGCCAGTAGGCTGCCCCGTTGGGCTCCGACGAAAAGACTCCCCTGCCACTGCGGGATCGCGTTTCCGGTATAGAAGGCCATGCCCGAAGGGGCAATAGAGGGGATCCACACATGGAGAGGCGCGGTCACGTCCGCACGCTCAGTCCCCTCGCCGATATGAAAACCGGTCACATATTCCCGGCCGTGGGTGATCACCGGCCAGCCGTAATTGCGGTCGGGCAGGATAATATTGACCTCGTCGCCGCCCTGGGGGCCGTATTCATGGGTCCAGAGCTGACCGGATTGCGGATGAAGCGCCGCGCCCTGCACATCCCTTGTTAAAGTAACAAAAAACTGTAGGGGCATTGCATGCTGAGCCCCTACTATAATATCATAAGCAGGGGGCAAAGCGTGACGAAACATGTGGTTATCGTAGTCGGCGGTGGCCCCACCGACGAGATGAGCGGGCAATTGGCAGAAAATGAGCTGGCCAAGATCATCTTCGCGATCAGCGAACCGCGCTGGCTTATCAAGGAAGACTCCAAAAAGATCAGTGCCTTGCGCCATCGTATCCACGATCTCTATTTCAAGTACAAATCAGTCGGGAAATAAGCCCCAGGGAGCCACGATCATGCCACGAGACATTCATCTGCTTATTGGCGGCGAGGCCGGCCAGGGTCTGGTGACCATCGGCCAGTTGCTGAGTAAGACGCTGGTTCGGGCCGGGTATGAGATTTTTGTCAGTCAGAGTTATCATTCCAGGATTCGCGGCGGGCACAACACTTTTGCCATCCGCCTGGGAGAGGGGCCATTTTCCGCGCCCCGCGAGTCCATTGATATCCTGGTGGCGCTCAATGCCGAAACCGTAACGCTGCATCTGGAGCAACTGACCGGCCGGGCGCTGGTCATTGCCGATGCCGCTTTTGCTCCTGACCTGCCGGGCACGATTGCGGTGCCCTTTGCCGAGCTTGGTCCGGAGCCGCTCTGGAACACTGCGGCCCTTGCCCTGCTCGGCAATATCCTGGGGCTTTCCTCCGAGGCTCTCTACCAGGCGGTGGAGACGATGCTCGGCAAAAAACACCCGGAAGCCCTGGCCGAAAACCGGGAGATCATGGAGAAAAGTCGGGAATGGGCCGCAAGGCATGTGCCGGAGCATGACTTTACCCTTACCACCACCGCTCCTGCCGCGGATCGCTTATTGCTGAACGGCAACGAGGCCATTGCTCTGGGCGCGCTGGCCGGGGGCCTAAAGTTCTGCGCCTTTTATCCCATGACCCCGGCCACCTCCATTGTCCTTGAGCTGATCACCCATGCCGAGACCATGGGATGCGTGTTTGAGCAGGCGGAGGACGAGATTGGCGCGATCAACATGGCCATCGGCGCTGCCTTTGCCGGAGCGCCCAGCATGGTGGCCACTTCTGGTGGCGGTTTTGCCTTGATGGCCGAGGGGGTGAGCTTGGCAGGCATGACCGAAACGCCGGTGCTGATCGCGGTGGCCCAGCGGCCAGGCCCGGCCACGGGCATGCCCACCCGAACCGAGCAGGCGGACCTGGAATTTGTCCTTCATGCCGGGCATGGTGAATTTCCCAGGGCGATTTTTGCCCCTGGCAGTATTGAAGCCTGCTACCATCTGACCCAAAAAGCACTGGCTCTGGCCGAGCGGTCGCAATCGCCGATTTTTCTCCTGACCGACCAGTTTCTCGCCGATTCCTCCCGGCCGATTGCGCCATTTGACCTTGCGGCCATCACCCCAGTGATAGCGGGGGTCGAGCCGGATGCGGCGGTGACCCCTTACCAGCGCTACCGTTTTACCGATAACGGCCTCTCGCCCCGCCTGCTGCCCGGGATGTCTGAGCAGCTGGTAGTGGCGGACAGCGACGAGCATGACGAGGACGGCCATATCAGCGAAGACCACGGGGTGCGCATCGGGATGGTGGAAAAAAGGCTCCGCAAATTCACCCTTCTCCAGCAGGAGGCCGTTGCCCCAGAGCTTAACGGGGAAAAAGGCGCGGATCTTCTCCTCGTCTGCTGGGGCTCCAGCCAGGGCCCGGTGCAGGAGGCCGTTGCCGTTCTGCGCGAGAAGGGGCACAGTGTCGCGATGCTGCATTTTCCCCAGGTCTGGCCGTTGGTTCCAGACCAGTTTCTCGATCTTCTCCAAGCGTCCGGCAAGGTCGTCTGCGTGGAAGGCAATGCCACCGGCCAGTTTGCCCGGCTCATCAGGGGGGAAAGCGGCTTTGCCATCCCTGCGCGGATTACGCGCTACGACGGGCTGCCCTTTACCGCCCGCTACATTCTGAAAGGCCTGGAAAACCTTGCCGCCGTGGAGGTGCGCCCATGATATCCATCGAGGAGTACGGCAAATACGAGACCGCCTGGTGCCCCGGCTGCGGCAATTTCGGGATTCTCAACGCCCTGAAGCATGCCCTGGTTGCCTGCGAGCTTGCGCCCCATCAGGTGCTGCTGGTTTCCGGCATCGGCCAGGCGGCCAAGGCCCCCCATTATCTGAAGGTCAATGTCTTTAACGGCCTGCACGGCCGCAGTCTGCCGGCGGCGATCGGGGCTAAGCTCGCCAATCCCGAACTCACCGTGATCGCGGAAAGCGGCGATGGCTGCATGTATGGGGAGGGCGGCAACCATTTTCTCGCGGCCCTGCGCCGCAATCTCAACCTTACCATCCTGGCGCACGACAACCGGGTGTACGGTCTCACCAAAGGCCAGGCCAGCCCCACCTCGGAGCAGGGGTTCGTAACCAAGGCCCAGCCCCACGGCTCTTTTGCCGCGCCCTTCAACCCGGTGGCCGTGGCGGTGACCATGGGCGCCTCGTTTGTGGCCCGGGGCTATGCCGGCCTGCCGGAGCATCTCGCCGGCCTTATCGCCCAGGCGATCAAGCATCGGGGCACGGCCCTGGTTGATATTCTCCAGCCCTGCGTCTCCTTTAACAAGGTCAACACCTTTCAATGGTACAAGGAGCATTGCTATGAGCTTGGTGAGGACCATGACCCGGCCGATCATGCTCAGGCCCTCCGCCTCGCCCTGGAATTCGGGGCGCGCATTCCGCTTGGGGTTATTTATAAGATGGAAAAGCCGATTTTTGAGGAGCAGTTCGCGGTTCTTAAAAATGGACCGCTCGTCCGGCAGGAGGTTTCCCGGGAGGGGTTGGGGAAGGTAATGCAGGGTTATGTTTGATGGGCTCCTGGAAACTCAAAATTCATTTTTCGGCAACGCCGGTATTGTTCATTTTCTTTGCTTGCCCAAAGAAAACGAACCAAAAGAAAGGGCACCCTGTCACTTGTCCCGCCGGGGGCGGGATACCCTGTGCTCCTCGATGCTGCCGGGGCTTTGCAAACTCGGCTGCGCCTCAAACATTGCAAATCCCTTTTCGGCAGCCTCTCCGGTGCTCGGCTGCGTAACAATGGGATTTTAACTGCAAAGGAAGCAAAGAACTCAGATTAGATTACTTGCTAAGCAGATATTTATTGGAGTCCATCGATAAAGGCTAGCAGGAGTGTTGCCATGACGGGTAAGATCACAGATCATTTGACAATAAATAAAAGGATCTCTGAATCGCATGCACGACACCCCTCTGGAAAGCCTCAAGAAGATATTCGGTTACACCACCTTTCGGCCCCCACAGCAGGAAATCATTGAAGGACTCATCCGGGGCGAAGACGCCTTTGTCCTGATGCCCACCGGCGGCGGCAAATCGCTGTGCTATCAGATCCCGGCCCTGCACCGCAAAGGGGTGGGGATCGTGGTTTCCCCCCTGATCTCCCTGATGAAGGATCAGGTGGATGCCCTTTTGGCCTGCGGGGTTCGGGCGGCTTTTTACAACTCCTCCCTGAAAAGCGAGGAGGCCCGCCGGGTTCTTGCCCTGTTGCACGCAGAGGAGCTGGATCTGCTTTATGTTGCGCCGGAGCGCTTGATGAGCGAGGGATTTGTCGAGCGGCTCCGCGAGATCCCCATCGCCCTGTTCGCCATCGACGAGGCCCACTGCATCTCCCAGTGGGGGCATGATTTCCGCCCAGAATACGCCAAGCTCGGCCAGTTGCGCCAGCTCTTTCCCGACATCCCCCTGATCGCCCTCACCGCCACGGCCGAGCCCCATACCCGCAAGGATATCCTGGCACGGCTGGGCTTGAACCCTTCCCAGTGTTATGTCTCCGGCTTTGACCGGCCCAATATCCGCTACACGGTAATGGAAAAACAAAAGCCCTTTGCCCAGCTCGCTAACTTTTTAAAGGGGCGGCAGGAGGAGGCGGGGATCGTCTACTGCCTGAGCCGGAAACGGGTGGAAAAGGTGACGGAGCAGCTGCGGGAGGCCGGGTTTTCCGCTGTCTCCTACCATGCCGGGCTGCCGGCGGCGGAGCGCCAACGGGTGCAGGAGGATTTTTTGCGGGACGATGTCCGGATCATCGTGGCCACGGTGGCCTTCGGCATGGGCATCGACAAGTCTAATATCCGCTATGTGGTGCATTACGACATCCCCAAGAACATCGAAAGCTATTATCAGGAAACCGGCCGCGCCGGCCGCGACGGCCTGGCAGCCGAGGCTATGCTTCTGTTCGGCTACGGCGATATCGCCCTGGCCCGGGGGCTGATCGAAAACAGCGACAATGCGGAGCAGAAGCGGATCGAAATCCACAAGCTCAACACCATGGTGGGCTTTGCCGAGGCCTTGAGCTGCCGGCGCCAGGTGCTGCTCGGCTATTTCGGCGATCGTCTGGAACAGGACTGCGGCAATTGCGATATCTGCCTCAATCCGCCGGAGTTGATCGACGTGACAGAGGATGCCCGCAAGGCCTTGTCCTGTGTCTTTCGGGTGGAGCAGCGTTTCGGGGTGGGGTATGTGATCGAGGTGTTGCGCGGCTCGAAAAAAGAGCGGCTTTTGCAACTGGGGCATAACCGGCTTTCCACCTACGGGATCGGGGCGGACAAGAGCCAGGAGTACTGGGGCAGCATTTTACGGCATCTGGTGCAGCAGGGATATCTGGAGCAGGACGTGGGCAATTACTCGGTGCTTAAATTGAGCGAGGCGGCCCGGCCCCTGCTGCGCGGGGAGCAAACCCTTAGCATGGCCAAACCCAGGGCCAAGGCCATTGCCCTGCCCAAGGCGATCCGGCGTAAACCCGGCGAGCTTGATTACGATCAGGAACTTTTCGCCAAGTTGCGGGTACTGCGCAAGGCCACGGCCGACGCGGCCGGGGTGCCGCCCTTTGTTATCTTCAGCGATGCCGTTCTGGCGGAGATGGCCGCATACAAGCCCTGCGACGATGAGGCCTTCTTGCGGATCAACGGAGTGGGGGCCCATAAACTTGAACGCTACGGCGCGGAGTTTATGGCCGAGATCAGAAAGTATGGTGACTAAGTTAGGGGCGAAAAAGTCAAAATGTCAAGACTCCCTTCTTGCCCCTAATTTCTTTTTTCGAGAGCCTCCCTCGACGATGCGTTGCTGAATGCAATCTTGTTTCTTCGCTTTAAGTTTGCTTTAAGCTACCATGAAACAAATGAAAAGTATCACCTACAGTCGGGACTCCTTGAAGACGCTGAGCCGAATGCCCGTTGATACAGCCCGTTTTATCCGAAGCAAGATCGAGCAATATGCGGCGGAACCGGCGAGTCTGGCCAACAATGTCAAGGCATTCAAGGTCGCGCTGCGTGGCGGCGCCTATGAATAGGAGCAGGCAATCATGCACGAGCAGATCATCACCACCACCGGGGGAGAGCGCCTGGTTGTAATCCCCGAGGCCGATTACCTGGCCATGCTCGATGCCATCGAAAATCGCGAGGACATCGCGGCGATCGAGCATTTTCAACAACGGCTTGCGGCGGGCGAAGAGGAGTTGCTCCCCGCCGTCATGGTGAACCGCATTCTTGACGGGGAGAGCAAAATCCGGGTCTGGCGCGAGTATCGGGGGCTATCAGCCCGCGAACTTGCTGCCGGGGCGCAGATCAGCGCTTCCTATCTGTCGCAGATCGAGACCGGCGCCCGCGAAGGCGGCATTGAAACGCTCAAGCGTATCGCCGCCATTCTTCACCTAACCGTAGATGATCTCGTTTGATCCGCTGCCCCGTATCCTGCTTTTCAATCCATTTTGTTAATCATCCGGCTCAGCCGATGGGTGTTGGGTTCTTCGGTGGGCTGGCGGGGAGATCAGGGGAGAGCGTCCCGCCCCCCCCCCGTTGGCGCTTCTATATGAGGTGTGGCAGCCTTGCAATCGCAGATAAAAAAGATCCCTGCCGTCACACTGGAGCCGATGACCTGGTCGGTTGTCAACCGGCAGTAGCGGCAATGGACTGCTGCTGGGCTCCGGCAATCCTCTCTAACTCCTGGGTGACATTGAGATAAATGAAAAAGGTCAGGCCAAGAAATGGCCCTGCCGCTACCAGGATGCCGACCAGAATGATCTTCCATTTTGCTGTCGCGAACTTTTTAAACAAAAGCCATACCTCCTGATTTCTTGAAAGAAAACTTCCCTGGATTCCGGAAGTTTGGCAAGTTCATACAACCATTGCTGAGGCTCAATCCCTGGCGGACTTATTGCGAAAAAATCAGGACACTGTACGGGGCAATCGAGACCGTTGCCTGCCAGGGAAGTCCGTCACGGGCGGTCGCCTCAGCGATGACATCCGTGCTCGGATGGTTTTTGAAATCGTCATTGTAACCCTGCCAGTCGCTATTGAAGCGAAGTTTCCAGATTCCTGCAGCCGGAAAGCCGATGACGTAGCCCTCTTGTGGCTCGTGCAAGAAATTGGCAACGACCACAACGTCGTCAGCCGGGCCACCCTTGTCCCAGCGGTGAAAGGCGATAACCTTGTGTTCATCGTGCAGATGATAGACCTGGGTGGACTGGCCGCAGAGGCCGCGGGTGAAGCCGTCACGGTTGAGCCGCAACCGGATGAGATCGCGGTACAGCCGAACGATGCCATGAAATTCATCACATTGATCCCAATCAAGAGGAACCGTGTCACGGAACCATTCGCCTTCGAGGAATTCCTGCCCCTGAAAAAGCATGGGGATGCCGGGGGCGGTAAAGACCATGGCGGCAGCCAGCGTCGAACGTTTCCGCGCATACCAGCCTTTGGGGTCGTTTGGGCTGATCTCTTGGGGGACGCGGGCCCTGCCGTTAGCTACCTCGTCGTGCGATTCGCTGTAGATAACCCGGTCAAAGGCGTCATCGTTATAGCTGTAGCTGATGGCATCACGGATGGCCCCAAGTGAGCGTTGCTCATCATCGGGAGTGATCACCGCCTGGCGGATGGGATGGACGAACATGGCGTTCCACTGTGCCCCGAACCCGGCGCCGCCGGCGCCGACATCCTTGGTGACCCAATTGTTATCTTGCATATCCTCGGCAATCGTGATCCGGCCAGGGTATTTCTGCGCGACTTGGTCGTTGATCCATTGAAGCAGACTCCAGCCCTCCGGCAGATCCTGAGCATCGGAACCATTGACGGTGCGGATGAATTGGGTGCAATCGAAGCGGATGCCGTCAAGGTGATATTCTTCGAACCACATCAAAATGTTATCGATGAGGTATTGTCGGACCTCGCCGCGTCCGTAGTCAGGCCGGGTTTCTCCCCACGGTGTATTAGCCCGGTCATCGTTGTAGAAGTAGATTCCACCGCGACCGTTCTCGCTCCAGCCGTCAAACTGCCACAGATCGAGGTCGCCAGGCCCCAGGTGGTTGTAAACAACATCCAGGATCACCGCGATACCATCCTGGTGAGCGCGCTTGACAAACTGTTTGAAGGCCAACGGTCCGCCATAGGCGACTTCCACCGAGAAGATATGGGCGGGATTGTACCCCCAGGACCGATCTCCCGAAAACTCGGCCACCGGCATGATCTGGATCGCATTGATACCGAGCTTTTTCAAATGTCCCAGGCGCGCCGACACCGAAGTAAACTTGCCTGGGTGGTTGACGTCCTCCTGGTCGTTGAAGGTGCCGACATGCAATTCGTAGATAACAAGCTCATTCCATGGCGCAAGCTGAAAATCATCCCCTTGCCAGTCAAAGCTCGGATCGTGAACGATGGCGTTGCCGACTGAGTGAGTTACCTCTCGGGCATAGGGATCGATGCGGTTGAATTCACCGTTCGGCGTGGACAGGAGGAACCGATATTGATCACCAACATGAGCCTCGGCCACGCTGGCATACCAGTAGCCGTTCTCCTCGGCTTGCAGGGGATGCCTGGTATTATTCCAGTCATTAAAGGAGCCAATGACGGATACCAGCTGCGCATGAGGCGCCCAAACGCGGAAGGCGACTCCCTGCGGGTGGAGTATCGCTCCCAGGCCTTTGATCTTGGCTTCATCGCTCATGATTGGTTCCTCCTTATTACATGAGCCAGCGTTTCTTGATCAACTGATAGGAGAGCAAGGAAGTCAGGACGCCGACGAAGATTAAATAAAGCAAATCAAGAGGAAAGTCTGATATGGCGCTGCCTTCCAGCAGAATTGCCTTAATTGGCTGGTAGAACTGATAGGAAGGCAAGAGGGGGGCAAAGTTGGTCAATTTTTCGGAAAAGTCGGACAAGGCGGAAGGGAGCAGCAGGGGCAGATAAAAGAAGACTCCGAGTGATCTGGCGCTTGCCTGGTTCCGGCAGAGGAAGCCTAAAGATATGCCGAACGAACTGAAACAGAAGCTGCCGGCGCTGATAAATGCCCAATAACTCAGGACGTTTGTAACTTCAAACCCCCCCAGGAGATGGAGGAAGATAACGGCCAGGTGGATGAGGATCATCCCCAGTAACAATTTGGCGAGCAGCCACTCAAACTCATTGATCGGGGTTTGCAGCAGGCCAAGCAGGAGTTTCTTTTCTTTTTCCTCGGCAACCTGGGCTGGAATGATAATAAAGCCGACCAGCAAGACCAGCATCAAGATCCAGGTCGGCAAGGTTTGTCTCTGGACCCCGCTGTCCTGCAAAGACTGGATATCGGCGATCCAGTTTTTACTCTTGCCCTCTACCGCGGTTTGCAAAGCGGAAAGGCTTTCGACGGTGGCGATGGTTGCATGGGAGGTTTTCTTCAAAACGATAAGCTTGAGGCCCGGCGCTGCTTCGGCGGTAGCAAGCAAGATCCCGTCAAGCTTCTTTTCCTTCAGGCGCTTTTTGCCTTCCGCCTGGTCGTTCAGCCATAAGATGGAAAAGAGCTTGTCGCTTGCCTGGATCTTCTCAATGATCATGGTCGGATACGCTTGGTCTTTAACCAGGCCGATTTTTACCTGTTGCAGACCAGCACTTTCCTGGTCAATCAATTGCAAGGATAAAAATACGAAAAACGGGATAAACAGGATCAGGTAAATGGTTTTGTTTTTGAGAGCAATCGCCAGGTCATTGAGAGTTAAGATCAGGATATTTTGGATCATGCGTAGAGACTCTCGTGGATTTTGGTCAGGAAATATTCTTTGGGTGGGCCATCGAAGATTATTTCCCCCTGATGCAACAAGAGAATACGGGTCGCGAGACTCTTGATCTCTTCCGGTCGATGTGAAGTAAAGAGAATGGTTTTGCCTGCGGCATGAGAGCTTCTCAGGAGTCGATAAATCTCTTTGGTCATTTCAAAATCCAAGCCGGAGCTTGGTTCGTCAAAAAGCAAGACCGGTGGATCGGCCAAAAGGCTGCGGCCAATGCTGACCCTCTGCTTGAGTCCCTTGGATAAGTCCTGGATTTTGCTGTGCCGATAGGCCAGCAAGTCGAACTCTTCAAGAATTTCTTCGATGCGCGACAAGGGAAGCTTGAAAAGACGGGCGAAGAGCTTGAGATTGGCTTGAACGGAAAAAAAATCGAAAAGATTGGGAGATTCCGGGACAAAGCCAATCTTTCTTACCAAGGCAAGCCTGTTTTTGAGATGCAGGCCATCAACAAACACCTCGCCGCTGTCAGGGATAATCCAGCCAGCCAGCATTTTCAGCAGGGTGGATTTGCCGGCTCCGTTATGACCGACTATCGCAATAAACTCACCCTTATCTACCGAAAAACCGGTTTGGGACAAGCCTCGTCCCCCTTTGTAGACCTTGGCCAGATTGTCTACTTGAATCAGCATGGAAGTGCTCCGGTCTGTTGACCGGAATCCTTGCGGAAATAAATAGTGAAATTTGCTCCATGGCCCGGTTCGCTGACCAGATCGATAAAGCCATGATTTTGTTTGACGATGCCGTAGATAATCGAGAGCCCCAAGCCGGTTCCATTGCCAATTTCTTTGCTGCTGAAAAAAGGTTCAAATATCTGGTCGAGGATCTTTCGGTCGATGCCGCAACCATCGTCGCTCACCGAGAGCATCGCATACTCTCCGGGCTCGAATCCAGGATGAGAATGGCAATATTTCTCGTCAAAAGTTGTGTTGCCGGTGGCAATGACGATCTTGCCGCTACCGCTGATCGCGTCCATGGCGTTGACGCAAAGATTGATCAGGATCTGGCCGAATTGGACCGGATCCAACTGCACCGGCCAGGTACTCTCCTCGGACCTGAAGGAGAGTTCGATCTCCTCGCCGATTAGCCGCTTGAGCATATTGAGCATGCTCTCCACGGCCTGATTCATGTCAAGCTGTACCGGGATAATGGCTTGCTCGCGGGCAAAGGCCAGTAATTGTTTGGTTACATCGGCGGCGCGTCTTCCTGCCTTGAAGATTTTTCTCAGATCGGTGTAGATCGGCTGACTTGGGTCGACCTTTTCCAGCGCTAATTCTGCATGACCGAGAATGACGCTGAGCATGTTGTTGTATTCATGTGCCACCCCGCCGGCCAGCCGACCAACCGATTCCATCTTCTGGGTCTGTTGCAGTTGCGCGGCCAGTTGCAGGCGCTCGGCCTGGTCCCGCTTTTGGGCGGTTATGTCGCGGATGTTGCACTGAATAACCCGGTGCTGATCGATCAGATAAACATTGCTGACAAATTCTACGGCAATAGGTCGGCCATCACGGGTTTCCAGCGGTAAATCGTCATAGCGGATATATTCCTTGTCCTGCAGGCTTCGAAAAGCCTCCTTCGATGCGGCAATGTCTTTAAATACCCCGAGTTCCCAGAGGTATTGGCCGCATAAATCGCTGTGGGAAAGGCCAAGTAATTCGGTGAGAAAAGGATTGGCATCAACCACCTTGCCGGTATCGGCGTCGAGGATCAGGATGCCGTCCTTGGCCGACTCAAAGAGCCGCCGGTAGCGTGTTTCGGACTCACGCAGCGCCAGGTCGATATTCTTTTTTTCCCGTAATGCCGCTTCAAGCAGGGCGATGCGGTGGGTCAAGCCGGCAATAGTGTGCTGCAGTCGGCCTTCGAGATTTTGGTCGGTCATAATTGCCACGCCTTTGATTGTAACAGATCATGGGGTACGCCCCCGGAGGTCAAGTAACCACGGAATATGCCCATAAGGCATAATTTTTGCTAGGCAGGCAAGCTGCCAAGCTCAGCTATAAGCGGTCACAGGGTGCCGCAGGTTGCGGCAAGCGGGATGGCGATGCGTACATTTGGTACGTGAGCCGGACCGATCGCCGCAAGATGTGGTGCCATGTGATCGCTTCCGAAATTCAGCCGGCAAAATATTGCCGAACCTTCGCCGTGATTTGCCCATCTGTCATCTTGTCTGCTGCTTCAATGCCGACCAGCCGTTTACCGAGTTTGTTCTCTTCAAGGCGTGTTTTCAAGTGATCTTTCGCTTCACCGGGGCCAAAGATCAGGATCGATTCCGCATCGTCGGCAAAAGAGGCAATAACCGCATCGTAGTAAGTATTGAGAAGGGCGGTGAAAATTCGCTGTCGCTGATCATCGGCGGCTCGCTGCTGGTCTTGATAAGGGCCATTGCGAGCTGAGTCGTCGGAACGCCGGGCGTGTTTTTCGGCCCCCGACAGGATCAGGCGGACCTCTTCTCCCAGGTCTGAAACCAGCACAATGACCGCCTTCCGCTGGTCAATCCATAAACCGACTTTTGTCCCCATTGCTCTCTCCATATGTCGAATCCCCGCCGGACAGACCAAAACCGAGTCAGGCCAAGCCGGGGTGTACTTTGCAGCCAAAAAGGTCAGCCTGGTAATTGGCCGTGGATGCCCCGAAATTTTCGTAACTATCCAGGAGCACCGCATCTGCGTTGTTGCACCCCGAAGGCACTGCTGGATAGTTACGGTTTGGGTTGTTTTTGTTTCTGATCAATGAACTTGAAGAGCAGAATATGTGCCAAGTGATTTATTGCCGGGATTCCGGCTGTCATCCTGCTGAAATGATGGGAATTTAAACGGATCATGATGTGCGGAACAAACACTGTGAAAAGGATTGCAGGCTGACATGTCAGGAAATTACTGATATGTCAGCCGTGACAACGTTCAGTGGGTTCCATCATTTTTCTTGGCGTGCCGCCATGAACCCGTGCGGGTGGTGTACTAAGCGTTCGGCTCTTCGCCGGAATTGTAGTGAACTCTTCTGCCGAAAAATCCTCGGGCTGGGGGGGCGGAGCTGAAACAAAATTCTGCGGAACGGATGTCGGCTCGGAGGGCCTGGTCTGATTGAGAAAAGAAGGTGCGAGGCTCACCCCGTTCACCAGGGTCAATAACCAGCAGGTTTAACGGCAAGCGATCACAGGGCACCACATCTTGCGGCGGTCCGGCTCACGTACAACAGTACGCATCGCCGTTTCGCTTGCCGCAACCTGCTCCACCCTGTGACCGTTTATTCCGTGGTTCTTTGACCTCTTGGGGCATACCCCGTGATCCGTTACGGTTATTTCACAAGACGCTTGAACGTGATTTGCTCGATTTCTACCCGGCGATTGGGCGCCAGACAGCTGATCAAGGCATCGTTTTTCTTTCCTTCGCAGCCAACGATCGGTTCTGCTTCGCCCTTGCCTTTTGCCACCAGTCGCTCCGCCTTGACTCCCTTGCTGACCAGATATTTTTTTATCGTCTCCGCCCGACGCTCTGATAATTTCTGGTTGTATTTGTCGGAGCCGATACGATCGGTGTAGCCGACAATAAGGACGTCATCTACCGTGCTGTCGTTCATGAGAACGTTGGCGATTTCGTCCAACTTCGGTTGCGACTTCTGCAATTCAGCGCTGTCAAAGGCAAATAGCTCTGTTACCGAGAGGGTATATTTTTGGAAGCGCGGAGCCGGGGGCGGGACCACTACTGGAGCCGGGGCAGGGGGAGCCGGAGCAGGGGGGGGTGGAGCAGGGGTCGGAACAGGTTCCGCCACTATCGTTTTAGCAACAGGCTCCGGTGCCGGTTCCTCGGCGCGCGGGGCAGCAGGGGGGGACCCGCCGAACCGAAAAACCAGGCCGACCGAGATAAGATCGATGTCGCCATCGTTGCCGACGGCATCGTCTATCCGGTAGCGTTCCGCCTCAGCGCGCATGGCGAGAGAGTCATTGAAGGCGTACTGAAGTCCCAAGCCGAGTTTGTAATTGGTATCGCGCTTGGAGGGGTTGGGATTGAGTACTGTGGTTGAGCCGCTCCCGACAAAGGAGTCTTCGGCTTTAGCGTAGTTCGCTCCGACCCGGCCAAAGGCGGAAAACTTTTCGGTAATGGGCATAATGCCGACTACGTCGAGATTCACACCTTTGATTTTGATATTGCCGCTCAGGGTTCCCGGGGGCAACCCGGTTGCAGTAAAAGCAAACTCTCCCAGATCGAAGTAGCCGGCTTCGAGGGCAAAATACTTGTTGAACTGGTAGCCGCCAAACAGCTTAAAGCCGCGATCGCGGTTGTCATCTTCGAACCCGGTGGTGGTAAAACCCGCTCCCGCCAGACTGTTGCTAATCCTCTCCTCGTCGATTGTCGCGCGTGATTGGCCGATGTTGCCTCCGACGTACAAGCCGGAATCATCAGCCATCGCAAATGGGGCGGCAATTACAGTAAGGGCCGCAAACCCTAGTGTCACTGAGGCTCTTATTAATTTCATGGTTTTCTCCTGGAGGATTTAAAAACTCCCGTGCATGTTGCAACTACAAGATGCACAATATTTGTCAATCCCTTCTGCCTCCACGATCACGTTGTCTTGAACAAGCAATCAAGATCGGCAGAAGGGGGGTTGCTCATCCCGCATTCCTTACGGAGCAGGTACGTTAATCACGGTATTCGTCATGGTAACCGAAGAAACCAGGGACAAAGCTCTGCCGTTCAGCGTCACTATTGCGACGTTGCCGACCGTGGAGAACGAAACTCCACTATCAGCAATGATGGTTCCTTCCATGGTTCCCCCGCCTCCTGCGTTGATCGTGGCGGCAGTGCCGACCTGCCAGAAAACGTTCTTAGCCTGGGCCCCCCCAGCCAAGATGATGCTCTGAGGGAAGGCCGCGCCCGGGCCACCCACGGTGAGCGTACTCCCTATCTGGAAGACAAAGACAGCATTTGCATCGCCAAGGGCGTCGAGGGTGAGATCCCCTCCCTCTATCTTGACTGACGAGGCGTTTGTATAGACGCCGGGATTTATGGTTGTCCCTGCCAGATTGCCAGCCAGAACTCCGTCAGACGGCAGGTCGCGCAAGTAATTATACGCATCTACCGCATCGAGACGGGCTTGGGTTGCAATATCACAATTAGCAGCATTTACAGTAGCAGAAGTGGGGCCCGTGGTGGAAGTGGTGCAGGTATAGATCGTCCCGTTCACTGCGCCAATGTTGGACCCTGTTTCCGTATAGATATCTCCGTTGACATCGTGGAACCCGGTCACCGTCGAAGTATCCGTAGCTATGGTTCCGATATCTCCATTAATTTGGGTAAGCGTCCCTTGGTTGGTCATCCCGGCAGAGCCCCCAAAAGTCCCGAACGGTGCAACCGACTTAAGATCTGCCGCGCCTGGCGCGAGTCCCGTACCTGTGGTAAAGGTCCAGGGATTCGGTTTCGGCAGTCCACCCACTGCCGGTACAACCAGGGCATTGCCTGCCAGATCCTGAGCCCCGCTTGTAATGGTGGCGGTATAGTTCGTCGAAGCAGTGAGATTCGCATTCGGGTTAAAGGTCGCGATATTCGTCAGCGGATCGTAGATCACGACCCCGCTTACGAGCGCGGCAGGGGTTGCGGTTGGCGCCAGGGTGAAGGTAGTGGTGGTGATGGTGCTATTAGTCATCTCCTCACTGAAGGTGGCGCTGACGGTCTTGTTGAGATCAACATTTGTGGCAAGATTAACAGGAGATGTGAGAGTCACGGTGGGTGCGGTGCTGTCTGCCGCCCCGGCCCCGGCGGCGGTTGTCCAGCTCCATGGATTCGCCCTCGTCCCTGCCACCAATGCATTGCCTGCCAGGTCCGTGGCCCCCGCCAGAATCGTTGAGGTATATTGGGTATTGGGTTCGAGATCGCTGGTTGGGTTAAACGTTGCCGTGTTGCCAACGTAGGTCACAGTTCCCGCTACGGAAGCTCCACCCAATGTTTTCACCACCGTGAAATTGGTTGCTGGAGAAGCGAGTGTTGCAGGGGCCATCGACTCACTGAAGGTTGCCGTGGAGTTTCTGTTGATGGGCACATCGGTCGCACCATCGGCAACACCTGTGGAAATCAAGGTGGGTGCGGTAACGTCAAGCGTTAGACCAGTTTTAAAGGTCCAGGTGTATGCTGCCGCCAGTGGGGCGCCTGCGAGATCCTTGGCCGCAACGCTAATCGTGGCACGATAGAGGGTGTCGGCAGTGAGATCGCTTGTTGGGTTAAAGGTTGCAGTACTGCCGGCGGCAACGTAAGTCACTGTGCCTGCTATAGGAAGCCCGTCGGATGTCTTCGCCACAGTAAAGGTTCCTGCTGCGGTGACCGTTGCCAGAGTCATTTCTTTACTGAACGTCGCGGTGATATTCCTGTTGAGCGCAACGCCTGTAGCGTTATTAAGAGGACTGGCCAGAGTCACTCTGGGCGCGATCACGGCATTGCCGCTACCTAAAATAGGGGCTTGGCCATCGCTCCCTCCCCCTCCACAGCCTGTAATTGAAAAAACACTCAAAATTACAATAAATAAAAGATACATTTGCCGAGCCTTAAATACTTTCATAAAAACCCCTCCTTCTCTTTTTTTCGCTTTAACTCACGGACAACCTCTTTCGGACAACCTCTTTGTTTTTATTGCTTGTCTGCTCAAACGAAACTCGATGAACTCGTAACAGCCGGAAAAGCTCACAGGACCACCACGCTAAATCAAGCACTTACATTAATACCCGTTGTAATCGTGGCTTTTTACGATTTCAACAAACTTATACCCTCTGGGTGCAACAACGCAGATGCGGTGCTGGTGGATAGTTACGTCTTTCTGGTATCTGTCAGCGCTTCAGTCACTTTGACGGCCAGATCCTTCATCGAAAATGGCTTTTCGATAAAATTCACCCTCTCGTCCAGCACCCCCTGGTCAGTGATCATGTTCACGGAATAGCCGGACATGAACAAAATTTTCATATTCGGGCGCAGGGCGTGCAGCCGTTCCGCCAGGTCTTTGCCGTTCATTCCCGGCATAACCACATCGGTGAGAAGAAGGTGAATCTCGCCCGCGTGTTTCTTGGCCAGCCCAATGGCCTCGCCCGGCGTGCCCGCGGCCAATACCCGATATCCTATTTTTTGCAACATCATCTTGCTCATCTTCAGGAGCGCGGGCTCATCCTCCACCAGCAGCACGGTCTCCCCGTGACTGAGAGGGATTTCCACCGCTTTTTCCCCCTGGACGTCAACGGCGTGGTCCGCACATCGGGACAGGTAGATTCTAAAGGTCGATCCTTTTCCCGGCTCGCTGTAGACGTTGATGAATCCATTGTTCTGCTTGACGATGCCATACACCATGGATAGCCCCAAACCGGTTCCCTGCCCAACCGCCTTGCTGGTGAAAAACGGCTCGAAAATTTGCTCCATGGTCTCCTTGTCCATGCCGCAGCCATTGTCGCTGACCGCCAGCAAGACATACTCTCCGGTTACAAACCCGACATGGTCGGCGCAGTAGGCCTCGTCAAAGACAACGGTTCCCGTTTCAATCGTGATCTTGCCTACGTCGGCAATGGCGTCCTGGGCGTTGAGACAAAGATTGGCCAGCATCTGATCCACTTGGACGGGATCCATCTTGACCAAAGAGAGTTCCTTCCCGGGCAGCCAGACCAGATCGATACCCTCGCCGATGAGTCGCCGCAGCATATTGAGCATGTTCGTCACGGCGTTATTCAGGTCAAGCACCACGGGGGAGATTGTCTGTTTTCGGGCAAAGGTCAGCAATTGCCGGGTTATGCCTGTGGAACGTTTTCCTGCCTTGATGATTTCCTCAAGGTCGGCATGCACCGACTGAGCCGGATCCACCTTGCGTTGCGCCAGTTCCGCATAACCGAGGATCACGGTGAGCATATTGTTGTAATCGTGGGCCACTCCGCCCGCCAGCAGGCCAACCGCTTCCATCTTCTGAGCATGTTGAAACTGGGCCGCCAACTGGAGATGATCGGTGATGTCCCGTCCGACGCCCACGTAGTTGACGATCTGCCCCAGCGCGTCGCGAACCGGCGAAATCGTGGTTTCCTCGGTGTAGAGAGTCCCGTCCTTGCGCTTGTTGACCATCCGACCGCTCCAGGTTTTGCCGCCGGAGACGGTCTCCCACAGATTGCGATACAATAGTTCGTCCTGCTCGCCGCTTTCGAGGGTGCGCAGATTCTGCCCGACGGCCTCCTCTCCGGAGTAGCCCGTCATCCGCTTGAAGGCCGGATTGACGAACTGGATGGTCCCCTGGGCGTCGGTCACAAAAATGCCCTCGCCAACCTGCTCGATGGCCGCCATCAACCGCGTGCGTTCGGCCTTGGCTCGCTTGTGGGCGGTGATGTCACGGATGTTACATTGGATCACCTTGCGGTTATCCACCAAGTACACATTGCTGACAAACTCCACGGCGATTGCTTGCCCCTCCTGGGTTTCCAGCGGTAAATCCTCATAGCGGATGTATTCCTTATCTTGCAGAGCCTGAAAAGCGTCCTTGGACGCGGCAATGTCTTTGAATACCCCTAGCTCCCAGATATGCTTCCCACATAATGCATCGTAAGAATACCCGAGCAGCTGCAACAGGAAAGGATTGACGTCAACCACCTTGCCCGTGTCAGCATCGAGAATCAAGATCCCATCCTTGGCCGACTCAAAGAGCCGGCGGTAGCGCTTCTCGGAATCTTGCAACGACTCCCCGGCTTTCTCCTTTTCCCGCAAAGCCTCTTCCAATCGAGCAATGTGTCTACTCAGTTCGATGTTGGCGAGGAAAAGTTGATTCTCGGCCTGTGTATCCGACATAGTCACAACCTTTAATTCGCACCACCTTGAGCCATTTCGCCTTTAGCACCATCGATGGCGGACAATACCGGCAAAACCGCATTCCTCAGAATTGTCCCGTCGTTTATGGCCTTCCGGGCAACCGGAGTAATGGCTGCAATTCCCTTGTCAGTGAGGTCCGTCGAGAGGAACGACTGAATTTCCTTAATATCGCGCATGTAGGCAATGAACCAGCCTTTCACGCCGATGCTGGACTCGGATATTTTTCTATATATTGTATTCAAATCGGCTCGCCGCTGTTCACTGAGTTCCCGAATCCGCGGATTGGTGTAGGTATTCCCCTGCTTTTCCCACTCAGCGAAGTAGTCCTTGCCCCGAACGCTCATCTCAGCGGTGTGCTTGATCAACTTTTCTCCCAAGTGCTCCATTTTAACGACGTTTTTTGAATATGTTTCAAAAGCCCCTTTCGTGTCGGATAATCCCGGCGTAATGAGTTTCTCCAGCGAGCCCCCAGTCGCATCGATCTGGACAACGGCTTGCCGTATCTCGCTCTCCACGACCTCCATTTTGGCGGTGGTCTTTTCAGCGCGGCCTGAACCGGTCGTTGCGCAACCAGGCAGGAGGAGAAGAACTCCAAGCAACGGAGCAACGAGAGGGAATACGGATTTGATTCTAAATGTCATGAGGAAATCTCCTTGGATGATGTTTATTTATCCGTGTGATGGGACTACATTGTTGACACTAGCTCTTCTTGCTGCCCAGAAGGAGGAGCCCGCCACCAAGCACGATCGCCCCCACGCCGGCCCAAACCGGAATGTTGACCTTCTGCTTTTCCTGTACCGACAGCTCAATCGGCCCAACTTTGGCTTCATGGGTCTCCTTGGTATAGCTGAAGCCTCCATAGACCAAGGCCAGGGCGCCTGCTGCGATCAACAGAAGTGCTGCAATTTTGACGAAATTCATCTTGTATTCCTCCAAAAATTTGCGGGCAAGTTCGCTCTTACACCCAGAGGGCATAAGTTTCGTTTGCACCCTAAAGGGCATAAAATCCGGCAAGCTGCTCAACTCAGCTTTATCAGAGCCGCCCCTTAATGAGCCGAATCAGCACCACCACCACGGCAATAACCAACAGGATATGGATGAAGCCGCCCATGGTCCGCGAGGTAACAAAGCCGAGAAGCCAAAGGACAACCAGAACGATGGCAATGATCTCAAGCATTTTGCTTCTCCTTTAGCGCAGGTCAAAAGAATCACCCTCTCCCCTTGCAGGGGGGAGGGCGAGGATGGAGGTAAGCGATCACATGGCACCACATCTTGCGGCGATCGGCCCGGCTCACGTACAAAAGTACGCATCGCCGAACCGCTTGCCGCAACCTGCGGCACCCTGTGATCGCTTGTTCCGTTGCTAGTTGACCTCTGTCCCCTCCCCGTGATCAGTACGGATGGGGGGAGTCAAATGGTAAAGGTGCGGCACGGCCCTTATCGTCTGCCGTCTTGTCGGTCATGGTTGCCGCGGTTTTGCTTGCCTGGTCGTCCATCGTTGGATCGATCGTTGCCGGGGCGGCCATTGCCGCGCTCATGTTGTCTGTCCCAACGCTTTTCCCGCTCCCATTTTTTCCAGTTCTTTCGGACATCATGCTGGGGGATCCGTTCATGGCCGTATGAAAGTCGTTGTCGATAATCCCGGGGCAAATTTCGCAAGCCTCTAGGGATTTTTTTGGAAGAGACCCTGTGCCATGAGCCATCGTACTCTCTCGAACGGAACCATTGGCCCCGATGCGGACGCCACCAGTATCCTTCAAAAAACAGGATATCTGCTTCAACATCAGGAACCGCGTAGACATAGGTTCCAGGGATTACCACTACCTCCGGTGGTTCGGCAAAACGGATTAAGGGCAAATTGAGGCCGATATTCAGGTTTACCTCCGCCGCACTTTTACTGACCCCGGTTGTGAGGCCAAAAACCAGTGGAACGGCGGCAAGCAAACAGGCATTTCTGATTTTTCGTATCATTGTTCTCCTTTGTGCAGAGCCGATTTCGTTAAGGTCAGATAAGCCTTACAACGAGGACAACCAAAATAACCACAACCAAGACCGCAATAAGTAAATCCATAATCTTTTTCCTTTTCCTGATTAGCGTTAATCTTCCGCAGGACACTAAAAGTGTCATCCCCGAAGTGCTTTTGATCGGGAATCCAGTTTTTAACTTATCAGTCTGACAGTCTGACAGTCTGACAGTTATCGAAATAATGGATCCCAGATAAAGACATTCGGGGATGACGGGCTTGTTGCGGAAGATTAGCGCTAATCAGGTTCCTTTTTGACTTTTTGAAAGCTGGTGGATGTTTTCCCTAGACGACGTACAGGACTACGTAGACTAAGACTGCGACAATCAAGATAGCGAGAACTAATTCCATTTTTTATCCTCCTTTTTTTGCAGATACAGTTTTTCTCAATAAGCCGATTGGCCAGGAACAAAACCACGACTATTCGATGGAAACGAAAAAGAGCGGTGGGTAGTGTTCCGTGTCTGTCAGTTTTACAGAGCAGAATGTATGCCAAGGAGGATAATGCTGGGCGGTGCGTTCCTTTGATCCTGAAATCATTGGAACTTATATGGTAATTGCGGTTTGCGGGGATGCTTTGCGGGGAGGGTTGTTTCCTGATATGCCGGAATTTGCTGGCATATCAGGAAGGGGTGGTCGACGGCGGGTAAGCGATCACAGGGCACCACATCTTGCGGCGATCGGTTCGGCTCACGGACAAAGGTACGCATCGCCGTCCCGCTTGCCGCAACCTGCAGCACCCTGTGACCGCTTGTTTCGTGGTTATTTGACCTTTGTGGGGTTGCCCCGTGATCGGTTACGATGGCGGGAGCAGATCCGAACTCTTGCGTCGTTGGATGCCAAGTTTTTGCATTTTTGATTCGAGGGTTTTTGGGTTTAGCCCCAAGATCGCTGCGGCTCCGGCACTGCCGCTGACCCGCCAGCCGGTGCGATTGAGAATCCCTATAATGTGCTGCCTGTCGAGATCCTCGAGGGTCGTCGGCTGGCCGGCGACAGATTGCTCGGCAATCCTGGGGAGATCCAGGCACAGGACCGGGCCGTCGGAGACGATCATTGCCCGTTCGATGACATTGCGTAATTCTCTGATGTTGCCGGGCCAGGGATGGGATTGCAGTGCTTCAATGTCACGGCGTGGAATAGACTCGATCTGCTTGCCCATCTTCTTGCCGAACTCCTGGACAAAAGACCAGACCAGGGGGACAATATCTTCTCGCCGCTCGCGCAGCGGCGGCACCGCAATCTGAAAAACATTGAGGCGGTAGTACATGTCCTGCCGAAAACTGCCGACGGCGACCAGATCGGCAAGGTTGCAATTGGTCGCGGAAATGATGCGGACATTGACCTTGGTGGTTCGCGGATTGCCCAGGCGCTGAAACTCACCGCTCTCCAGCACTCTGAGGAGCTTGGCTTGCATCTCCAGAGACAGGGCATCGATTTCATCAAGGAAAATAGTGGAATTATCTGCAAGCTCAAACCGGCCTATTTGCCGAGAGAGGGCCCCGGTAAATGCACCCTTCTCGCGGCCGAACAATTCACTTTCGATCAGGGTCGGCGGCAGGGCCGCGCAATTGACCGTGATCATCAGCCGGTCCTTGCGAGCGCTCTGGTTATGGATCGCGTGAGCGAGCAGCTCCTTGCCGGTCCCGGTTTCCCCTTGGATCAAAACCGTCGAATCGGTCGGCGCCACCTGGGCTATCTGCTTGAACATGGTGCGGATGGCCTGGGTGTTGCCGACCATATTCATCTGCGAGTGCATGATGGTCACTTCTTTTTTGAGATAGCTGTTCTCCGCTTGCAGCTGTTCCGTGAGGCGCTGAACTTCGTCAATTGCCTGCTGCAGGGTCTCTTTTGCCTGCTTATGGCCCTCTATTTCACCCTGAAGCTGCTTGTTGACCAGGATAAGCTCACCGGTGCGCTTCAGAACCCGATCTTCGAGGATCTGGTTTTGCGCATACAATGCCAGATGGGTTTTCACCCGTGCCTGGACTATGGGGGCGCTGATCGGCTTGACGATGTAGTCAACGCCGCCACAGGAGAGGCCTTTGGCCTCGGCGGCAACCTCGTTCTTGGCGGTGATGAATATAACCGGGATACTGCTGGTCAGTGGTTCTTGCTTCAAGCGTCGGCAGGTTTCAAAGCCGTCCATTTCGGGCATCATGATGTCGAGGAGGATGATGTCAACCGGGGTAGTCATCGCAATCTCGATGGCCTTTTTCCCCCGGGTTGCTACCTTGATGTTGTATTCGTCCATCAAGGCGGCATTGAGAATACTGATGTTGTCCGGGGTGTCATCGACAATCAGAACCGTTTTGCGTGGTTTGTTGGGATTCATCTTAACGGTTCTCCTGTAAGCGATCACAGGGCACCACATCTTGCGGCGATCGATCCGGATCACGTACAAAAGTACGCTTCGCCGTTTCGCTTGCCACAACCTGTGGCACCCTGTGACCGCTTGTTTCGTGGTTATTCGATTTCATAGGGCATACCCCGTAATCTGTTGCGTTCTCCTGTTCATTTAGGGTAACACTGTTTTGTTGAAAAAAACCTCGGCCATTGCCGGATCGATGGTTTTGAGAGTTTTATAGACTTCTATCACCTTGCCGGTCTGGCCTGCTTTGCTGTAGGTGTTTCCAAGGTTATACCAGGCACCGGCATATTCCGGATTGATTCGAATGGCCTGTTGATAGGCTTCGCCGGCCTTGGTCAAGTCTCCTGCCTTGCCGTAGGCGTTACCAAGGTTGTTCCAGACTTCGGTATATTCCGGGTTGATTCGGATGGCCTGTTGATAGGCATCAATTTCCTGAGCGATTTGCTCGGCTTTGCCGTAAGCCCCGCCAAGGTTGTACCAGGCGCCGGCATAATCCGGGCTAAGCTGGGTAGCATGAAGGTATGCCTCAATTTCCTTTGGGGTCTGATGCAATTTGCTGTAGGCGATGCCCAAGATGGACCAGGCCACCGCATTGTTCGGGGTGGCCTGGGTCCAGTGCAGCGCGTGCTCCCGCAGACCGGGCCAATCTCCTTTCTCCTCGAGTGCCACCGCTTTGTTTATTCGGGCAGTAATCGGTTGTAAGGTTTTGGCAACTTGATGCCGTTTGGGCAGTTCGCTTATCCATTCTACCGGCAGGGCGAAGTTGAGCTGTTGGCCATCGGTCAGATAGAAGGTGGGCAAGCCGATCAAGCGGGCATGGTCGTCAAACAGACCGCCGCCGCTTGAGCCCGGTGAAATCGGGGCGGTAATTTGGAGATACTGGCCACCTTCCACTGATCGCAAGTTGGAGATCAGGCCATCTGAAAGAGTCAGCTCCAGCCCACGGGGCGCGCCGACCACATAGACCCGCTGGCCTACTTTAAGTTTGTTGGTGCCGCCAAGGACAACAGGCTTGGCTTTGAGACCGTTGGCACTCAGGGCGCAAACATCGCGTTCCCAATCGCTGTATTTGAGATTGGCAGAGTAGGTCTGATCGCGGTAGACGATCTGGTAGCTCTGGCCATCGCCCAACACATGGCAGTTGGTGATGATCTCGTCAAGGCTCAGCGCTATCCCGCTGCCTTGGGTTAAATTGCTCCCCTTGGCATCAAAGGCCTTCACCACCACCAGACTGGGGGAAACGGCTTCGAAGATATCGCTGGCGTTTCTGGCCTGGGTCTGCACCGGGTAAAAGAGGCCCAAGGCTACTAAGGCGAGCACCGCTCTTTTTGGGCTTGTGTTTTTCACGGACTCCACCTGTCTAATCGAGTTTGATCCCGGCCTTTTTTGCCAAGGCATAGAGGGCCGTAAGGGCCTGGTCATAGTCAAAGTTTGCAAGGCACAGGCCGAGCTTTTCGACCTCTGCCTCAGCAAGACCCGCCAGCTCGTTGCGGCATCCTGCAAAACAATATTCCGCCTTGCCGTTGTTTTCCTTGATGTAGTGGTGCAGTTGGGACAAGACCGCACCGAGCTTGGTCAGATCGATTGCGGCATTGGCCACCTTGATCTCCTCATCCGGCACCACTGCCTGCCTCAGGTTGGCTATCAGCCTGGCCATCTCAACCGAAAAGCGCTGGAATATCGCAGCCGTTTTTTCTGGGGGATCGTTATGCCTGATCGATTCCGTCAGTTCGGAGGCGACCTTCTGGGCCTTGTTTGCGCCGATATTACCGGCCAGCCCTTTTGTCGTATGGGCGAGGCGTTCCGCCAGGGCGCGATCCCCCGAAGCAAGGGCTGATTCAAGGGCAATGGTGGCAGCGGTCTGGCTGACGATGAACTTTCTGAGCAACTGCAAGTAGAGTTTGATGTTGCCGTTAATCCGATAAAGGGCTTCGCTTACGTCAAGTCCGGGGATTTCAGGGATCGCGAGTGATTCATGGGGCTTGTGGGGCTGTTGGCCAAGAGCAGCGGCGTTTGCCGGCGCCTGGCGAAGATAGCGGCTTATGGCCCGGAACAGGACCTGGGGATCAATCGGCTTGGTAATGTGATCGTTCATCCCGGCGGTAAAACTTTTTTGACGGTCCGCCACCAGAGCATGGGCGCTCATCGCCAGAATAGGGAGCGCAGCGAAGCGGGGATCCAAGCGGATTTGCCGGGTCGCCTCATAGCCATCCATTTCCGGCATCTGAATGTCCATCAGCAGCAGATCATAGGCTTCCCCGGCCCTCAGTTTTTCTACCGCCTCAAGGCCGTTGTTGGCCACAGCCACCGTCAAGCCCACCCCGCTGAGCAGTTCAATGGCAAGCTGCTGGTTGATTTCGTTGTCTTCCACCAGCAGGATTCGCGCCGGCATGAACCTGTAGCTGTAGTCTCTGCCGTGTTGATTTTGCATGATCGCCGTGCGCTCTGCCGGGCTGAGGATTTCGATTATTGCATCGAACAAAGTCGAGGCGTTAAGCGGTCGACGCAGAAAACAATCGGCACTGTCAGGCGATGGCGTTGCCGAGAGTTCTTTCTCCAGGCCTAAAAAAGAAGTGACCATAATGATAGATGGAGCGGGGTGCAGTGACAGGTATTTCTTGATCCGGCTTGCCGCTCCAAAGCCGGCCATCTCCGAGGTTTTCCAGTCCATCAGGATAAGTTTGTAGGGGTCGGCTGGGTTCTGGTTCTGGACGGCGCTCACTGCTTCGCTGCCGGAATCGACGGCTTCTACCCGTGCCGGGAAACGACTCAAGAGCTTGATCGTCCTTGTTCTGTTGGCCTCATCATGATCGGCAACCAGGATTCTCATCCGGTGCAGGGTCTCAGGGATGTTGGGCGGGATATTCCCCTCGCTTTCAATGTCGAGCCAGACGGTAAAGCAGAAGGTGCTGCCGAGGCCGCTCTCACTTTCCGCCCAGATAGCCCCTCCCATCAGCTCCGCCAGCCGCTTTGAGATGGAAAGCCCCAGGCCGGTGCCGCCGAAGCGGCGGGTCATCGAGCCATCGGCCTGGGCAAAGGGCTGAAAGAGCTTGGCGATCTGGTCGGAAGAAAGGCCGATTCCGGTGTCGCGAACCGAGAATTGCAGTTTTATCCGACCTGCCATGCGCTCCAGAAGGGTGGCGCTGAGTTCCACCTCGCCCTGTTCGGTAAACTTGATTGCATTGCCGATAAGGTTGGTAATAATCTGGCCGAGCCGCAGGGAATCGCCAAACAGTTGCCAGGGGATTTCCGGCGAAATGTCGAGGAGCAATTCGATATTCTTGTTGACCGCTTTTTGCTCGACCACGGCGATGACGCTGGCCAGGACATCGTCCAGGCTGAACACCGAGCGATCTATCTCCAGTTTGTTGGCCTCGATCTTTGAGAAATCAAGGATGCTGTTGATAATGCTGAGCAGAGAAACTCCGGATTCTTTGATCTTGCGGACAAAGTCGTGTTGCTTGGGGGAGAGGTCGGTATTCAAAAGAAGGGCGGAGAAGCCGATGATTGCATTGAGCGGAGTCCGGATCTCGTGGCTCATGTTTGCCAGAAATATCGATTTGAGGTTGTTGGCATTTTCGGCGGCATCCTTGGCCTCTTGCAGTTGCCCGTACATCTCGTTCTGGATAGCGAGTGAACGCTGCTGCTCGTCTTCGATCTCCTTGCGCATCGTATTGTCGGTGCCGATCAGCAGGTAGCCGATAATGGCGCCCTGGGCATCGAACAGGGCGGTGACCGAGACGACTGCCGGAAAGCGGCTGCCATCTTTTCGGATATAGGTCAGCTCGTAGATGTCTTCGATGCCGCGGGAGGCCTTGAAGACCAAGGCTTCAAAGCCCGGGTTGATCCGGGTTTTGAGTTCGACGCTCAAGGAGTTGGCGCGAGCGATCAGCTCTTGAGGGTCGGAAATGTCGGCAGGGGTGATGATGTTTACCACCTCGGCCGCTTTATAGCCCAGCATCCGTTCGGCGCCGCCGTTGAATAGCTGGATCACCCCCTTGGCGTCGGTGGCGATACTTGAAAAGTTGGTGCTTTTGAAAATTGCGTTCTGCAGGGCGCCGGCATTTATGATTGCTTCTTCCGCCAGCTTGGCAAGGCTGATGTCAAGCAGTGAACTCAGGATACGGACTTCTCTGTTTTCGCCGGTGTCGACCGCGATGCTCTGCAGTTGACCACGAAACACCGAGCCATCTTTGCCCTTCAGTTTGATGGCGCAGCTCTCGAGGCCGTTTTTTTGCAAAACGCTCTTGAGGTGCAGAGAAAAAATCGCCATATCCTTGGGTTCAGCAATGAATTGCTGCATGGGTTTATTGATCAGGGTTTGCCGTTCAACGTCAAGGAGCAGCGCGCCGGTAAGATTTGCCTCCAGGATCAGGCCAAGGGCATCAAAGGTGAAGTAGCCGACCGGCGCAAAGTCGTAGAGCTCAACATACTGGTTCCGTGAAGACTCGAGTTCCTCCTGAGCGCTCCGCAGTTCATCGTTTTGCAGCTCCAATTCAATCCGCTGCACCTCCAGTTCATGGATCAGCGCCAGGGTGTCGGTGATGTTTCGGCTGGAGTTGCTTGCGGCGGTTTTGTCTGCCAGCATCGCTTCTACCCGCTGGCGAAGCTTGCTTATCGCCAGGGGATCATTTCCCGGATCGCGAGTGGTCACGGCGTCTCTCCCTTGAGCTGCGCCTTGAGCCCTGCTATTTCTTTACGGAGTTCCGCTTCCAATTTCTTGGCCGCAGTGATGTTGGTAAAGGTGATGACCACCCCGCCGATCAGGTCGGCCATGCTGCGATAGGGCATGATCCGCACCGAAAACCAGCGGCCGTCGTTGGTGGTGATTTGTTTTTCGGAAAAGACCAGGGTTCGCAGCACTTCCCCTGCTTCTTCACTCATCTCGGGGTAGAGCAGCAGGCTGACGATATCGGAGAGTGGTCGCCCGACATCCCCGGGAAGCAGCTTGAAGAGTGTATCCGCGCCGCTGGTAAATCGTCGGATATGCAGTTGGTTGTCCAGGAAAATGGTGATGATCTCGGTGCTGTTGAGCAAGTTGCGCATGTCGTCACTGTTTCGATTCTGCTCGTCCATCTTGGACTGTTGCTCGACGTTCATTGTTTGCAGTTCTTCGTTCATCGACTGCATCTCTTCCCGTGAGGTGGTCAGCTCCTCATTGGTTGACTGCAGCTCCTCATTGGTTGATTGCAGCTCCTCGTTCGCTGACTTGAGTTCTTCTTCCGAGAAGCGCATCACTTCGCGGAAATGATGGAGTTCCTGCTCCAGCTCACGGACTCTGTCGTTTTCGACCGAAGAGGGCTCGCTCTGGGGGAGCGCTGTTTTCTTCTCCGATGGCGGGGCCACATCGGTAAAAACGATCAGCAACATCCCCTGGAGCTCCTTTGGCTCATTGATTGCCCGGATGCTGATATTGACGATCTGGTTGCCGTCATTAACGCCAAGCTGGAGGCCTTCAGCGCTGACCGTCTCCTTGGTTCGGAGTGCCTTGGGGAAGGCCCCGGCCAACGCGGCCCGAAGCCCTTCTCGAGCCATGGCGAAGATGTTCCAGTTGGCCTTGCCGGCCGCCGGTTCGAGATATTTTCCAGTCCGACCGCTGATATAAACAATATCACCCTTGGTATTGACTAGAACCGCGGGGGGAGCAAAGTGCTGGAGAAGCAGCTGTTCGGCAAGGGATTGGAGATTGTTCGGTGTCGGTGATTTCAAGGTCGTAAGCTCCCTAGGGTCTCTCAGCAGGGGAAGAGGCAGTTGGTCCGGGATGGCCCAGGTTGCATCCTGGAGAGTCAATTCGCGTCTTCTGAACAGTCGCAATCTGCTGCTGATCGGCTCAAAGAGCTGGGGGGAGGCACTGATCGTTTCTGAGCTCCCAAGAAATAAAACGCCGCCCTGTCTGAGGCTGTAGTGAAAGAGGGGGAGCAGTTTTTTTTGCAGTTCCGGCATCAGGTAGATCAGGAGGTTGCGGCAGATCAGGACGTCCAGCTTGGTAAAAGGTGGGTCCATGATCAGGTTTTGGGTGGCAAAGGTTACCAACTCCCGGATCTCTTTGCCGACTCGGTAGCTGTTTCCTTCCGGAACGAAAAATCGGCTCAGGCGTTCTGGCGAGAGATCGGCGGCAATACTGGCGGGATAGACCCCCTGCCGGGCCTTGTCGATCGCATCCCGGTCGAGATCGGTGGCAAAGATCTGGAGGGTGAAATTTCCGGGAGGGTCGATGGTAGCGATCAGCTCTTTGAAAAGAATGGCCAGAGAATACGCCTCCTCTCCGGTCGAGCAGC
This sequence comes from Deltaproteobacteria bacterium RIFOXYD12_FULL_56_24, assembly GCA_001799285.1. Classification (GTDB taxonomy): domain Bacteria; phylum Desulfobacterota; class Desulfobulbia; order Desulfobulbales; family Desulfurivibrionaceae; genus Thiovibrio. The sequence goes on along the minus strand of MGTD01000035.1, from coordinate 2,886 downwards.
CCGCTGACCAGGCCCGAAGTTTCCCGCCGGCAGGCCTCTCGGCCAGAAGGCCGGGAAGGATTTCGGTCTGCAAGCGCTCCCAGGCCGCCGGGTCGCGGAAAAAACTGGTCACCCCGATGAGAAGCTCGCGGAACAGCAGCAAGACCTCCTGGGGATTTTCCTGCAGATAGCGAACATAGGTGCTGATCCGGTCGATCTGGTGGACCCCCATCCGTCGCTCAATTCGGCGGTAGAGGGTATTATTTTTGTAGAGTGAAAAATCGTGGCCGGTATTGCTCCGCAGCAGGATAATTATTTTTTCCAGGCCGCTCCTGTTCTTCTCCGCGAGGCGATTTTCGGGCTTGGCGAGAACCAGGGTGTGAGCGAGGTAACCGATTATTTTGCCGCAAAGCTCGGCTGCCGGGGCAACGATATCAACAACTCCGGCATCAATCGCGCTTTTCGGCATGCTGTCGAATTTAGCGGTGGCTGGATCCTGCGCCAGGGTCACGCCCGCATTCTCTTTGATTGCCTTGAGTCCTGCCGTCCCGTCCGACCCCATGCCGGAAAGGATGACTCCGATGCTTGCTTCGCGTCGATCTATAGCCAGGGAGTTGAGAAAGTAGTCAATCGGCAGTCGCAGGCCTCGGGGTAAAGACGGCGCAAACAGGTGCAAAACCCCGTGCAGAATAGACATATCTTTGTTTGGTGGAATCACATAAACGCAGTTGGTGAGAACCCGCATCCGGTCACTGACTTGAAAAACATCCATGGTCGTGGTGCGCTGCAGTAACTCGGCGAGCATCCCCTGGTGGGTTGGGTCCAGATGCTGAACAACGACAAAGGCCATGTCGCTTTTCTCAGGCACCTGCGCCAGGAACTGCTCCAGCGCTTCAAGCCCACCGGCTGAGGCGCCGATTCCGACAATCGGGAAAATGGGGTTTTCTGGTTTGGTCGGGGGATTGGCCGGTGAAGATGGGGTTTTATTTTTGCCGGGTTTCAAGGTTTTTTTCACAAGGGTCTCGCTCTCGCCAAGGGGGTGGGATGCATCTTCTCAGTGCATTTTGCGCTGAAAAAGTCAGTATAGCGTATTTTGGCCAATAACACGCAATTGCTTTTCTAGACCTCGTACGAGCCGAATACCCCGCGGGCCGGCTTGGTCTCCGGCAGCACATAGACGATGCCGTTGGTGCCGGTGAAAGCCGGGCGGACAACGGTGTCGAAAAATTTTGCCGGGACATTGATGCAGCCATAGGAGATACGATTGTCGAGCGGAGTTGGGGTGGCCAGGCGTTCGAGACGGCGCTCTTCCGGTTTGGCTGTAGCTACTCGATGCAGGGAAACTGCGCCGTCGTAGTCTACCCAAAGAATATCCTTGCCACGCAAATTGTAGCCCAGCGCAGCCACGAAGCGACCGGCAGGTGTTGTCCGTTCCTCGGGAAGAATGCTCGATAATTTTTTTGTGCCGATGCCGGGGGCGGCATGATCACCCCGGGCCGAGCCAAGCAGGGCAGGGGATACACCGCGAAGCTTGCCGTCCGGGTAGAAGACAAAGACTTTGGCGTCTACCTTGTCGATAATCACAAAAGGCAGCTGGTGATTGTCCCCTGAATCAACCACCCAATCTGCTGTCTGCCGTACATCGCGCGACGCGCGTTCCCCTTCGAAATCCGTTCGTCTGGGCTCTTGTGTCGCCAGGCGCGGATGTTTTGCCTGACCAGAGAAAAGATTCGGGCCGGGGGAATGTCCAGTGTTATCTGCGGCAAAAGTGTGGGGTGAGTTGAACCCCCCGACCAGCAGGCCCAGAAAAATAATCTGGACCATGGTCGCGGTTATTGATTGCCCGCCCTGTAAGCGATCACAGGGCACCACATCTTGCGGCGATCGGTCCGGCTCACGTACAAAAGTACGCATCGCCGTCCCGCTTGCCGTAACCTGCGGCACCCTATGACCGCTTGTTCCGTGGTTATTTGACCTTTGTGGGTTTGCCCCGTAATCGGTTTGCCCGCTTTTTGGGTTTCGGTGGGGCAAGGCAGCCGAGACCCAAAAAGCGATGGTTTTTTTATTCATCAGCATGTGCTTGCCTATCACGCTATTTCTAATTGCGGTCTGCTTTGGGTGACCGTAGCACCGGCACAAAGGGTTTTAGAGCGCTCTCTTGCGGCACGATAACCGGCAATGGATCGACCGGTGCGGGTACGACTATCGGCTTTGGCTCTACCGGTGCGGGTACGGCTATCGGTGCGGGAGCGACCGGTGCGGGTACGACTATAGGTTCAACCGGCGGTGAGACGGATAGCTGTTGGGGCTGCGGATCGGCCAGGACCACGACGAGAGGTAACTGGGGTTCCGGCGCTACGAGCGGCATCAGAACCGGCGTCATTACGGGTGGCACGATCAGCGGTGTCACGAATAGTTTGCCGCTATTATCATAGTCGATGATGTAGTTGGTCGGGGTGAAGGTGCCGCCGGTAGCGTTGCTTGGCGTGATCACATACGGGCTGCCTGATACGCTGGCGCCCGGATTCGTGCCCGGGCTCGTCTCGGTGACACGGCCGATGGTTTCACCATTAACCAGGCCAATTGAGGTAAAGCCTGACAGGATCGGAGTCTGGCCGAAGACCTTCGAGGCATCATCCGCCCTTATCGTCAGAGCCGAGGGGACTACGCCCAGGACGCCGTCGAGATAGCTGATGGTGTAGTTTGTCGAACTCTGGCCACTCGGACTAATGACATAGTCACCCACGTTGGAGGTTGCCATCGCCGGGGTAGTGAAGGCCAGCGTACCGGTCAAGGTCGCGGAATTCTCCTCGTTCCGGAAGCCGGTGTAGGTGGCAGTGAATGCCGGGTTTGCTGCGCCGTATGGACGGGTTGCGTTGTTTGCCGTAACGCCAAGCGACGCAGGAG
>MGTD01000034.1 GCA_001799285.1 Deltaproteobacteria bacterium RIFOXYD12_FULL_56_24 | reverse complement strand
ATACTAAAGTGGTACACTTTCAAATGACCAGAACTGGTACACTTTCAGATGACCATTGACACGCGCGGGGGGCGACACCGGATCGTTCGGGGCTGATGCCAAGTTTTGCAGTTTCAATCCACGCCCCCGCGCGGGGGGCGACACCGGGTCAAGTTGGAAGCCGTCGCCGGTGGTGTCGTTTCAATCCACGCCCCCGCGCGGGGGGCGACCTGCACCCGCAAAAAATCGGCGGTTATGGCCAGGGTTTCAATCCACGCCCCCGCGCGGGGGGCGACTCACCGCCTTGGCCTCCTCGGGCTGCTCGACGAGTTTCAATCCACGCCCCCGCGCGGGGGGCGACCGGTAATCCACGCCGCCGCGCTTAAACCTTGGGGTGTTTCAATCCACGCCCCCGCGCGGGGGGCGACTAGATGTTTCTTACTCTGCCATGTGCGACATGGTGTTTCAATCCACGCCCCCGCGCGGGGGGCGACGCGAGCCTATGGTTTTTAAGGTCGCTTTCGATCTTGTTTCAATCCACGCCCCCGCGCGGGGGGCGACTTGAGAAAAAAGGTCGGGACATTATTATAGGTAAGTTTCAATCCACGCCCCCGCGCGGGGGGCGACAGGGTGCGGCAGAAAGGAGAAAACCTTTTAACATGTTTCAATCCACGCCCCCGCGCGGGGGGCGACCCACACCGACTGGTAACATAGCAATGGGAGGGTACGTTTCAATCCACGCCCCCGCGCGGGGGGCGACGGTTAATGGCTGCCATGCCGCGCTTGTCTGTCATGTTTCAATCCACGCCCCCGCGCGGGGGGCGACCACCTCCTGAGAAAGTCCGGGTCGGCGTTCATTCGTTTCAATCCACGCCCCCGCGCGGGGGGCGACGAGCAAGATGTTTGTTGTGGTGTTTTTTCATCGGTTTCAATCCACGCCCCCGCGCGGGGGGCGACGGCAGCCCCGTTAGTGCCGGAGCCGGTCATGCTCAAGTTTCAATCCACGCCCCCGCGCGGGGGGCGACAGTTTTTCTTCAGGTGACCATTCACGGTATGCCTGTTTCAATCCACGCCCCCGCGCGGGGGGCGACTATAACTGCCATGTAGTGGTCCCTCCTTATGTCCTGTTTCAATCCACGCCCCCGCGCGGGGGGCGACGTATTCAGTGTACGCCATTTTGTAACTCTCAACGGTTTCAATCCACGCCCCCGCGCGGGGGGCGACAAGAATGATCATGGCAGCACCAACCTAAGATGCTGTTTCAATCCACGCCCCCGCGCGGGGGGCGACCTCCGCCAGCGTGCTAAACTCGAGCCTGGATTCAAGTTTCAATCCACGCCCCCGCGCGGGGGGCGACCCACCCCAGGTGCTCTCATCGACAAACAGCAGCAGTTTCAATCCACGCCCCCGCGCGGGGGGCGACGGATAAGCTCCGTACGCGACATGTACACCAAAGAGTTTCAATCCACGCCCCCGCGCGGGGGGCGACCAAATCTACTAAGTATAATCGCTAGGAAAAAGTGTTTCAATCCACGCCCCCGCGCGGGGGGCGACGCAACACGATCAGCAAGCCGAAGAAGTCAGAAGAAGTTTCAATCCACGCCCCCGCGCGGGGGGCGACGATAACAGCACGGGCAAGGGGAGAACCCTTACCAGTTTCAATCCACGCCCCCGCGCGGGGGGCGACAAAAGTGCGGCGCGGTGGCACTGGACACCGGACTTGTTTCAATCCACGCCCCCGCGCGGGGGGCGACCCGGTATGCCCGGAGTGTGGTACTGACCTTTACTTGTTTCAATCCACGCCCCCGCGCGGGGGGCGACCATCTTAGGTTGGTGCTGCCATGATCATTCTTTGTTTCAATCCACGCCCCCGCGCGGGGGGCGACGATGTGGCGGCTACAAACCGGAGCGTGCTGCTACATGTTTCAATCCACGCCCCCGCGCGGGGGGCGACTACCTTGAGCGCGCCTGTACTTTGGTCGAGCTCTCTGTTTCAATCCACGCCCCCGCGCGGGGGGCGACCTCCGCCAGCGTGCTAAACTCGAGCCTGGATTCAAGTTTCAATCCACGCCCCCGCGCGGGGGGCGACAAAAAGACCATCCTGGTCCGCTCCATTCACCACCCGTTTCAATCCACGCCCCCGCGCGGGGGGCGACAGCAAAAAAAGTACAACCACGACCTAGGTATCATGTTTCAATCCACGCCCCCGCGCGGGGGGCGACCTCGGCGGTGAGCTTGCCGTCTTTGCCCAGGGCGCGTTTCAATCCACGCCCCCGCGCGGGGGGCGACAATTCCGGATCATCGTCTGGGACCTGATCAATATGTTTCAATCCACGCCCCCGCGCGGGGGGCGACTAGGTGACGTTATGAACGCGAAGGGAATTATAGAGTTTCAATCCACGCCCCCGCGCGGGGGGCGACCCTTGTCTAATCCTTGTCAATACCCGCTATAGCCTGTTTCAATCCACGCCCCCGCGCGGGGGGCGACCAGAGTACAGGATGGATAATCCCTTGTCACGCAGTTTCAATCCACGCCCCCGCGCGGGGGGCGACAGAAGTTTTTGACCTTGTTGAGTACACGGAAAAGTTTCAATCCACGCCCCCGCGCGGGGGGCGACGGCAGTGCTTGGCCTGCTATGCTTCCTTTTTTCCGGTTTCAATCCACGCCCCCGCGCGGGGGGCGACAGTTTCGGGAGCTGGACCAGTCAACAGGGGCACTGTTTCAATCCACGCCCCCGCGCGGGGGGCGACAAATCGTGGGGTATGTGGTAGCCGATGTCGGCAACGTTTCAATCCACGCCCCCGCGCGGGGGGCGACATTTCTGTTCCTGCGGGAATCTTGTAGCTTTGTAGTTTCAATCCACGCCCCCGCGCGGGGGGCGACCGCCCCTAGCATTTTCTGGTTTTGGAGCCCAACTGTTTCAATCCACGCCCCCGCGCGGGGGGCGACCCACCCCAGGTGCTCTCATCGACAAACAGCAGCAGTTTCAATCCACGCCCCCGCGCGGGGGGCGACCAGGGAGGCCACACTAATGCAAACAACAGTCTATGTTTCAATCCACGCCCCCGCGCGGGGGGCGACCAGGAGGCACGAGATGGAAGACATGGACGATGATGTTTCAATCCACGCCCCCGCGCGGGGGGCGACTTTCAGAAAGGATTTCAAGCCCGTTCCTGGCGCAGTTTCAATCCACGCCCCCGCGCGGGGGGCGACGTCAATAGCAGCCATACCGCGCTTATCTGCCATGTTTCAATCCACGCCCCCGCGCGGGGGGCGACAGCACTTGCCACAGCACGATATGACTCGCTCACTGTTTCAATCCACGCCCCCGCGCGGGGGGCGACCAGATGTTGCTCCCGCTACCACTCTCATGGTAGCGGTTTCAATCCACGCCCCCGCGCGGGGGGCGACGGTCAATAGCAGCCATACCGCGCTTATCTGCCATGTTTCAATCCACGCCCCCGCGCGGGGGGCGACCAATACAGGTAACTGGCCGTGACCCCGCGACTCATGTTTCAATCCACGCCCCCGCGCGGGGGGCGACCCCGACCTTTTTTCTCAACCCCGTAAGTCTCTTCAGTTTCAATCCACGCCCCCGCGCGGGGGGCGACAGGACAAAGGCGGCGCCGTAGAAAGCGGCGATTAAGTTTCAATCCACGCCCCCGCGCGGGGGGCGACGCCGGTGACGTACCGAGTGGAGGTGGTAGCATGGTTTCAATCCACGCCCCCGCGCGGGGGGCGACCGTTGTAATTTTGCTCATGGTCTGTCTCCTATTGTTTCAATCCACGCCCCCGCGCGGGGGGCGACCCAAGCAAACAATCTAACAAGGAGGCACACAATGAGTTTCAATCCACGCCCCCGCGCGGGGGGCGACATGGTTGCATCTCCTCCAGAAAGCAATTTAAAAGTTTCAATCCACGCCCCCGCGCGGGGGGCGACGTCAACGGTATCATGTCGGGGGCGTTGCTATGCGGGTTTCAATCCACGCCCCCGCGCGGGGGGCGACATAATTCAACTCGGTTATACCTATCGGAGGTATTGTTTCAATCCACGCCCCCGCGCGGGGGGCGACTATACAAAAGAAATATTTCCAGGTGCGATATTAGGTTTCAATCCACGCCCCCGCGCGGGGGGCGACGTTTGGGGCAAATATATACCTATTCATGGCATGATGTTTCAATCCACGCCCCCGCGCGGGGGGCGACGCTCTCAGCATAGATATATAGGGAGGGAACAACATGTTTCAATCCACGCCCCCGCGCGGGGGGCGACCATCTACTCCGAGCGTAGCATTAATTCCCTTCGTAGTTTCAATCCACGCCCCCGCGCGGGGGGCGACGGATTCATTCTCGTAATCGTCAGTCTCCTCATAAGGTTTCAATCCACGCCCCCGCGCGGGGGGCGACTTAAAAATCTTAGCTCTTGCGAGGTGTTAGGATGTTTCAATCCACGCCCCCGCGCGGGGGGCGACCCCGACGACAGACCGGAGGTTTACGATTCGGACGGGTTTCAATCCACGCCCCCGCGCGGGGGGCGACCTGATATTAACTCAAACTAATAAAGGGGTGACATGTTTCAATCCACGCCCCCGCGCGGGGGGCGACTTGTAACGCGCCTGCAGGATGCTCTGGCAAGCCTAGTTTCAATCCACGCCCCCGCGCGGGGGGCGACTAAATAAAGCAGATGACTATGTATATCATGCCTAGTTTCAATCCACGCCCCCGCGCGGGGGGCGACGCCCTCCTATTGGGTTAGTTTAGTTTAGTGCTGCAGTTTCAATCCACGCCCCCGCGCGGGGGGCGACCTGATATTAACTCAAACTAATAAAGGGGTGACATGTTTCAATCCACGCCCCCGCGCGGGGGGCGACTCATTCAGTTTTTCTTCAATCCGCCTAAGTCTTGGTTGTTTCAATCCACGCCCCCGCGCGGGGGGCGACCGCAGGGCGTGGTGACGAATTAGGGGAGCATAAGTTTCAATCCACGCCCCCGCGCGGGGGGCGACTTTAGGGGTATGTTGGGAGTTAATTATTTAGATAAGTTTCAATCCACGCCCCCGCGCGGGGGGCGACCAGAATTAAAATGGCTAAAGGGATTATTGAGTTTGTTTCAATCCACGCCCCCGCGCGGGGGGCGACTGTCATTTCGTCATCCTTTGCCAACAAAGGATTCTGCGCCGGGTTTTTGCGAACCTCCTGCCGGCGACAAATTTTCCACGTTCAAAACCACAACAAGAATTCCACAACCTTCATTACATCAACACATTAGACCGATCGCGAACCTGCCGGGATTTCCCGGTCCGCTTGGGGTTCGCGAGACACTTCAAACGATGAGTGGTCCTTCTTGATCAAAGGAGGCCTTGGCCCCCACATGATCCACACGATGCCGCCAATTGGAGCCAAGAAAGTAGAAGCGCAGGCTGTCCGTTTCCGGGTCGATTTCGGATTCGAGGCGTTGCCGGAGCGCTGTCCACTGGGCCGGATCGACAATGCACTCGAAAACCGAAAACTGCACCCGCTGGCCGAAATTCTTGCATGCCTTGGCCACCCGCCGCAGCCGCTTCTGCCCTCCCGGCTCAGAGGTGGCCACGTCATAGGTCACCAACACGAACATCGTTTCACCTCACTTCCAGATAAACGGCGGATACCCATCCAGATCGCCGCGCACATGCCGGGCCAGCAGGAGCGCCTGGGCAAAGGGCAACAGGCCGATTTCGATCTTTTCATTGAGAAACGGATGATTGATCTCCTCCTGCTTTCGTTTCTGGTAGGCAACCAGCAGTGCTTTTCTGGTATCGGCATCCATGGTCACCCCACCGGTTTCAGCCTGCCGGAAACCGGATTTTTTCATCACCCCAAGGTTGATTAGGGAAAGCACCAGGCGATCCGCCAGTACCGGTCGGAACTCCTCCATCAGATCCAAGGCCAGACTGGCCCGCCCAGGCCGATCCCGATGAAGAAAGCCGACCGCCGGGTCGAGTCCCACCGATTCCAAGGCGCTGCGGATATCGTGCATCACCAGGGTGTAAACGAAAGAGAGAAGGCAATTCACCTTGTCGAGCGGCGGCCTGCGGCTACGTTCGTGAAACAGGAAATCCTCCTTCTGGGCGGTAATCAGATGGTTGAACACCCCGAAATAGGTCCCGGCCGCATCCCCTTCAATGCCGCGCAGCGTGTCCAGGGAAGCGGCACGCGGCAGCTGCTCCAAAGAAAACCGCAGTCGGACGGACGCCCCTTCAAGGTCCTCGCCCCCCGGTTTTTCCCGGTGATCGCGTAAGGCCCGCTGGAGCACGGTGCGGCTGTTGGCGATTTTGCCGATCAGAAAGGAGCGGGACAAATCGGCAGACCGATCCCCATCGTCGGCCCAGCGGTACTGCTGCCGCCGCAACAGGACATTGCCGGAAACCGGCCCCTGGACCCGCGCAAGGAATCGGCCGTTTTCGGTGAGCAGGCTGACTCCCACCCCGCGCTCGGCACAAAGGCCAAGCAAAAACGGGCTGCACGAAACCTGCCCAAAGCAGACGATGCCGGAAAGGGTATGAACCGGCACCTGAAGGCGGGTTTCCTTCTCCACCCGCACCAACACGGTTTCGCCTTCCCGCGCCAGATATGCGCCTTGAGTGGTGACATAGAGGGTGTTGAGGAGTTTTTTCATGACGATTCACCAATTGACCCGGCAGAGCTTTTCCCGTCAGAAGCAGTTGTCAAGGAATCCTGGACAACTGCTTCCTCAGTCAGTATCCGTGCAAGATATCGGCTCACATTCTTTTTCGCCCCCGCCACCTTGGGCATACAGAGATTCAGGAGCGAACAGCTCTCGCATTTTTTTTCATAGCGGGCGGGCGGGGTGGTGCCGGAACTAATCAGCGCATGTAACCGGCTGGCCGCCTCCTCGGTTTCCCGCCGCAACTTTTCATCAAAGCGTACCACCTGCCGCCGCCGATTTGTCCCGTAAAACAAGGCCCCTTCCGGCACGAGGCAGTCGAGCATCTCTTCAAGGCAAAGAGCCTGGGCGCAGAGCTGCACCTGATCCCAGTTGGCCGCCTTGGGCTTGCCCCGCTTGTACTCCACCGGAAAGGGCTGCCAATTGCCCTGGGCATCGCGGTGGTACTCGATCACATCCGCCTTACCGGACAGCCCGAGGCGAAAGGAACGCAGGGCCACCGCCGTTTCGGTGCGAACATCGTTGCGGGTTTGTCGCTCCCCGCTGTCAACCCGCTCATGGAGGATGCGCCCTTCGGCGGTGAACAAATTCTCGCTCCACACCTGTTCGACATGGATCAAGGCGCACTGCCGCTCACAAAACAGCAGATGCTGCAAGGCCGAGAGCGGCAGCAGGTCGTCTTCGCTGTGCATCATTTTTTCACTTACTCCGCTGTTGCTCCGAGATGGTGACATTGCAAAGCAGACGCGCAGCGAGTCACCGGTATTTCCCCAGTTTGCTCAACAATTTTTCCCGCATCCCCGATCTATCCTCCGGAAAGAGTGAAACAAGTTTTTTGCCCTGCTGCTGATAGAGTTGTTGCTTTTTGAGCATGCCGATTTTGTAATCGGCGGTGTCCATGCCCCAATATTCGATGTACACATCGAATTCCGGCAGATAGAAATCGGGGCGGATGGCGTAGCCGTCGAGGATGCGAAAGCGCTCGTCGTACCGGTATCTGATCCTCTCCTCGTCGAGGATTTCGCAAATCAGCCGTTCGCCGTCCGACTGCACCCAAGTACCGTCCTTGGCACGGATGTTTTTCTGCAGTTCCACCTTGGTTTCGAAGTTGCGCCGTTCAAGGAACACTTCGTCGAAGCAGTAGTTGCAAAAAGGTCGCTGAAAGGCCTGCCGGCTGCGGACATATTCGTCCGGCTCCAACTTGACGCCGCAGCGCTGGCAACAATGCTCGGCTTGCTGCTCCAGAATTCGGCCCGCCTCCTCGATGAGTTCGATCGCCCTCTTCGCCCCGTCGTGGTTATATTCCTTTTCCGCCGGGTTAATGGCCATGTCGCGCAGATCGGCAAGGGCGCCTCGGGCAGATACCCCATAAGTACCCAAAGCCTTTGCCGCATACTGCCGAACCTGGGGGTGGCCATCCTGAAGCAGGGGCTGCAATGCCGTCACCGCCCCCTTGGAGTCCGCCAATCCAGCCAGCTTGCCGATGGCCGAGGCTGCCAGCCGCCGCACATTGGCAACGGGCGAGAGCGTCAGCTCGACAAGCTCCGGCAAAACGGCCGGGTCGCCGGACTCGCCCAGCGCCACCGCCCGCTCCCGGAATTGTTTTTCAAGTTTCGGGTGCATCGCGGATCACCTCAAAGGATTACAGCATTTCAATCCGCTCGACCCCTGCTGGCGCTGCACCGACTGCCACGTCATAATCACCAAACGACCTAGGTGGCGCATCGCCGCAGTTCTTTTCAACCGTAACCAGATCGAAAAGCTTATGGGCCGGGGCGTTGCCAAGTTCGCTCTCGTGCTTGAAGACGATCAGTTTCTGAGCCGCCATTTCGCCACGGGCCGCAGAGCGGTCATGATCGAACATGTTCTGTAATGATTTCCAGAACAACTCCAGATCGCCTTCTGAAAAACCGGTCTGTTTGGCCAGCGGCGCGGAGATGAAGCCGTGGACGCGGTAGAGGCCGTAAGGAACGGTAAACTTCCGGCCCATGGTCCGCTCTTTCTCCAGGTCTTTTTCGTTGGTGACCGCCATGCGGGTGATGCTGTGCTCTCCGGTGAACACCCGGTCAATGCTTCTTCCGAAGGCAAACTGCACCGGGCCACGAACCTGACCGGCATTGACCTCGGTTGACATGACCGCGCCAAAGGCCCGGACATCAAAAAAATTCTTACACATCCAGCCGGTGATCTTGCGGGCATCCTCTTCGTTCTTGGGTAATTTTTTACTTTCCGGTTTAAGCTCGAATGCCTGGTATGCCCTCTCATGCTGCCTGTTCAGAACGGCCTTTTCCTTAACGTAAATCTCATAAGGGGGCTGTTCGCCATGAACCAGACCGACATAGTTTCTGACCTTGCGTTTCAGGCAGACATCAGTCACCAGGCCATTGCCGGTTTCCGGATCAATGCGGGGTAGATTGCCGGCGTCCGGGTCGCCATTGGGGTTGCCGTCTTTAACATCGAACAGCAGGACAAATTCATAGCGGTTTTTGATTGGATCACTCATCGTTGTTCTCCTTTGTCTCATTCTCATTTTTATTGAAAAAATCCTGCCGCTGATGGTAATAGCCCACGGCAAATCGGCCCTGGTCTTCGAGGGTCAATGTTACCGGAACACCACTGGCCGGAACCTTGCCCATGACCTCCTGCATGAGTTTGTCCAGCCACACCGTGCTCTTGCCGGAATTTCTGATCTTGGCAAGATGATGAATGGCTAAATCCTGCAAACGCTTGAAAATCACCAGCGGGTTGCTTGTTGCCGCGCTGAAATAGGTGTCGCGGATTGTCTTGTTGAGCCCGGCATGGGCCTGTTCTTGAATGCGCTCCAACACGGCAAACAGCCTGCCAAGAACATAACCGGGATTTTCGATTGTCTTATCCAAAGCCATACCAACCTCCTTTGTTGTTATTCCTCGAAGTCGTGAATCGCGGACCAAGAAACCTTTAATGAGAGCGGCTCGTGCGTGATTAATTCTCTGTTCAGCCTTGCAGCGACGGATCGCACCCGCCAGCAATGTTCGCGGGTAGCCGCCGCCACTGAGAACCGCCCGCGCGATCTCACCGCCAAGATTGGGAGGAATATTATCCGCTTTTCCCTCTGCCGCAGTTGAAACCAGCAATTGAAACAATGAGAGAAATTCCCGATCATGTGGGGCACGGACAATTTCCATATCCTCAAAATGCTGGGCAATTTTTTTCTTGAGATCCCGGATGCTACCCTCATACCAGAACCGGATGGCGATTCGAGAAGCGTTGGGAGCTAGACCGAGGACATGAAACGACATTTCATCCTCGGCAGGAAGCACCCCTGTTCTGACGGATGACAAGAGAGCACGTATTTTCCCATAATCCGGCTCTTCGCCCTTTGGGGGCTCCCCAAGGAAACAGGAAAAGTCATCCTCAAAAGGATGGGTTGCACTTGCCCAAAAAACAGTGCTGGCGTCACCCACCTGGATGCGTTGGCTTGATCCTTTTGCAAGGAGCGTATTAAGCGCCGTGGTATAGGCAAAAACCGTGCGCTTTCCAACCGGCGCGTTTAACCCCTGCTTTTTGCCAAAAGAGCGAAAAGCATCAAGATTAAAAGAAACGATATTGGCACCAGAAGACTGCGCACCCCATACTCCTTTGATTGATGTATGCAATTCTGCGGGTGTATCATCTGCCCCTGAAATAGCGCATGTTTGTGTTGATGCGGAGGGGTGTGTCTTCGTCATCAGCGTTTGCAAGACTTGTTGCCGCTGGGACACTAGCCGTTCATCACCTTCCAATACAAAGGTCAGGTTGGAATTGTTTTCTTTTATTTCGGGCCACGCAACATGCTTAAAAATTTCCGTGAAATCCTTTTTTGCGAGAAAATTCCTGACAGCAACAATGCCCTCATCAGAAAAGTCACTCCCGAAGGTCTCATCCAGTTTCTTCTCAAACTCTGATAAAGATTCTGCCGCCCTATCCCTGTCTTTTTCTTCTTCTCCCTTTGAAACACCAAGCACATACTGCGGGCTGTCCCAAAGAAGATTAGATTTAATGCCAGAGGTCTTTTTCTCTCCTTGAGGGACCACGAATTCACGGGCAACCTTCTTTTTGCCTTCTCCAAGTCGAGTATCCCGTAAATTGATAAAAGAGCCTGCTTTATTGATAATCAGTAGAAAAGGGATAGCCTTTTTTTCAAATCCCGGCGGTGCCACATCACAACCAGGGTCGTTGAGCATACGTTCGTAATGGTCAGATAATGACTTGAGGATCATGACCGCACCTCCACATTCCTGAGGTCAAGGCTGCCGTTCTCCATCCTGGCATGAAAGAACTGCGGCATCGGCTCCTTGCCGGAATAATCCATGTCGTACAGCATCCAGCCCAGATCGCGGCTCTCCTCAATGGCTGCCGGTAACTCCAGCTCCCGAGACAGAAACTCGAAATCAACCGGAAACTCCCGGCAGCCGAAATAGGGGCGCTGAAAACACTGGCCGCTCGTCGCGCGGCGGATGAACATCTGCTCGAACTTTGTAACGCTGTCCTCTGGACCCGCCTGATCGGTCATGGCAAATTCGGCGTGGATCACATAAGCCACGTCCCGCAGGAAAAGCCCGGCCCGCTGTTGCCGCTCATTTTCTACATACAGGCCCAGATTACCCCTTCCCCTGTTCATTACCGTCTTTACCGTCCCCGCCGGGACAACCGCGCCCACCTCGTTGCGCCGCACCGATTCCCAGCGCACCGGATTTAGGACATCTATCCGCAGAATTCTCCAGACAATGGCGGGCTTCCAGAGAATTGCCTCAAGAATTCCACGGGCCGCCGACGGGGTCATTACATCGTAACTGACCCGCTCCACCTTCATCTCCGGCCTGGTAAAGCAGGCATTGGTACCGCTCACCTTTAACCGGAAAGGACTGCTTTTCTCCATGCCGATACCTCCTCTTAGTCTGTCACCATGAATTTTCCCGGATCAATAGCTGTCGCCTCATCCGGCGGGACAAATCCCAAATCGTCGTCATAAAGCACCAGGTCAAGCATCAGCAGGCCGGGATAACCGGACTCCCTGATATAGTCCCTGGCTGCCAGCGGCCCGAACATGTCCCGAGGAATGCCTACGGTATAACGGCCTATCTGCCTCAAGAGCGCATACTGGTTCCAGGGCTCAGAGGTCAGGCGGCCAAGGAGTTCAATCGCCTTGCCGTAAGGGACCAAAACGCTCTCCTGCCAATCATCCTCAATAAACCTGAAGCGTTGGGCGGCGGTGCGAAAATAATAGTTCATCCGCCCGGACAACAGCGCCATGATCTGTTTTTCATCCAGTGACTCCGCCCCCAGTTGCCAGAACCGTTGCCGAAAATATTTTTCGTAATTCGCCGGGGCAAGAAGATTTTCCAGATTCTTTCCCTGTAATAATTCGCTGGCGATTCCGGCGGGCTGCCGGACATAACCCGGCTGATCGGCTGGGACAAAAACAACGGTTTTACCAAGTACTTTTTGGCCATGCTCTTCCAGGCCACCTTCACGGTTGCATCGTCCGGCTGCCTGAGCGATGGAATCGAGCCCGGTCAAGGCTCGATACACAACCGGAAAATCAATATCCACTCCGGCTTCAACCAGCGAGGTGCTGATCACAATGATGGGGTTCTTTTTGTCTTCGAGTCTTTCTCTCACCTTGGCCAAGGTGCTTGTCCGATGCTCGGCGCACATATTGGTGGAAAGGTGGATGGTTTGTTCCTTCGGCAACAACCGGGCCAAACGGCGGGCATCCTCCTTCCTGTTCACAATACAGAGAACCGACCTGCCTTCCTTTTTGATTGCCTCGGCAAGTTCCGGCAGCTCAACCGGCTGAAAGTTATCTCGATATAACACTACTTCCACCCGCTTTAATCTCACTGCCAGGTCATCGGGGTTCTCGACAATCTCCGTAACCGATTCAAACCCCTCCCTGAATTTAAAATCAAAGGACTCGGTCCGGTTTAAAACCGGCTGGGTGGCTGTACACAGCATGGGTGTGACCTGATAATGTCGGAAAAGCTCGCGCACGGCATGGACCGAAGGACGCAGATATTCGGGCGGCAGGCACTGGGCTTCGTCAAAAATGACCACACTGTTGACAATATTATGCAACTTGCGGCAGCGACTGGTCCGGCAGGCATAAAGGGATTCAAAGAACTGCACCGAGGTGGTGACGATCAGCGGCGCGTCCCAATTTTCGGCGGACAGGCGGTTGCGGACGGTTTCTTTATCCTCATCGGTTTCGGCCAGGTTACTGTGGTGCTCGACAACCGCGTTTTCGAATCCAGGAATCTTTCGAAAGACATCCGCCGTTTGTTCAATGATGCTGGTATAGGGAATCACATAAATGATTCGGCTCTTCCCATGGCCTGCCTTGTGCTTTACCGCATGACGCAGGGCAAAGGCAAGTGAAGCCAGGGTCTTGCCGCCGCCGGTAGGGACTGATAGGGAATAGACGGCAGGCTCCTTGTCAGCCGCCATCCGGCATTGAGACAAGACCTCTGCCCTAATTGTATTTATGGATGTAGTCTCTGCTTCAACGCAAAGTTGATCCATGTAGGCATCAAAATGGATCAGCAGTTCACTCAATTCCGGATAGCCTTTATTCCGCAGAGTTGCCTTCCCCTTGTTCATAAAGGCTTCCGTATCGAGAAAATCAGCGTCAACAATACAGGAAAACAGCATCCGGATAAACAGGGCCGGGTCCGCTCCCGGAGGAAAGGGCTGCCGGGGCTTGGCCTGATCCAGTACTGACGACGGTGCATTCTTGATGATTTCTTTCGAGCTGGCGGGTTCACGCATTTTCGGCTCAAGAGCCTTCGAACCGATATGGTCCGTATGAAAGTCCGTCAGCCCGGCATGATGACCCATGATAAGCCAGGAAAACACTCGATCGACACCTTTCCAGCCCTGCAGGCTTGCCTGATGGCCGCCGGCTGCCGAGTGGACCACCCGGCCCGGCTGGGTCTCGATATGGCACTCCACTCCATTTGCGTCATAGAGTTTCTTCTGGAAGGCTTCCGAATACTTACCCAGATCGTGCCAAAGCCCGGCGAGACAGGCCCATTCCTCTCCGCCGAAGGGCTGGGCGAATTCTGCCGCAAGTTCAGCCACGTTCCGCAGGTGATCTTCCAATGGCTGCCACTTTTCGGGTGGCTCCCCTTCCAGACTATGGGCATAAAATTTCACGCCATTCCCTCCTTACACTGAACCTCTCCCCACACCTCAGCCAACATTTCCCGAAACAGCCGGTTCAACGGCTCCAATGAAGGCTTAGGCGCTGTTCCTTTCTTACTGCTCCCAACCACCAGCCGGGCCAACTCCTGCTCAACAAACTCGTTGATTAGCGGAATCCTTGGCCCCTCCCCCAGTTCCACCCCGGCCTTCTTGCAGGCGAGCAGCTCATGCACCGCCTCCTTGTGCAGGTCATCAGGCAACATGGTGTCCACCAGCGTTGCAAAGGGCATCGGCGGCGGGCCTCCCCTCGTTTCGATCCAGCGCAGGGCCAGCAATGGCCGCAGCACATAAAGGTACTTCTTGGTTCGGACGATCTCTCCGCGCAGATACTCGCGAAAGTTCCCTTCGGCCATGTGCCGATAATGATGTCGGCAAGCCGTCGGCGAGTAGTACAGGCCGGAGATAGCCCGCAGCCTGGCCGCAAGTTCAAACCGGTCGGCGTAGATGATCGGCGAGTTGAGCCATTCGATCAGGGGCGGGTTGCTCTTGTGCAACAACCAGAGGGCCTTGCGGAGATCCCAGCCGCTGATGTCCAGGTCGCCCGTAACCTCTTCTATCACATCCCGCTTGCGCTCGACATCGATGGAGAGGTACCAGTCCGGCGGGTGCAGGTAAATAAAGCGTACATCCCAATCGCTGTCCCGCGAGGCAAAGCCCCAGGCGCGGCTGCCGGATTCGCAGGCATAGAGAATTTTCACCCCGAAGGAGTGCTCTATTGCGTCGAGGCGCGATTGAATATCTTTCTTCATCCAGTACCTTTCATCCCAAACCATCCCGGTCAATCAGTGCCCGAGATAAATGAATTCATTCGAGGCCTGTCGGCGTAATGGCGGCAAATACCCCCCCTTCACAACCACACACCCCAATCATCCTGGGTAAAAACCGGCACCTGCATCGCCCGGCAGACCCTGATGGTATGGCCGGTGCCACCGGTGAGCGGATTGTCCTGATTGACGAAGAAGAAAGCGAAATCGGCGGGGGGAAGAGCAAGGGACTCCGCGCCGATGATCTTGAACGCATCCCGCAACAGATACATGGCCTTGACCGTAACCCGGTTGCGGCCACGGGCGAGATAGGCCCGGATCAGACTTTCCAGTTCCGGGGAGGCGGCCAGGGTGATATCGACCACGGCCTTGAGTTCCTCCGGCGTCAGATCTTCCAGGGCAAAGACGGAGGCCTTGGGCGGAATCCGTTGCTTGCCTTGATTGGGGTAGGGGAGGATGTATTCGAGCCGTTCCGGATTTGCGGCGACCAGCCCCTGAAAAAAGAAGGTGTCCGCCCCTTGGGCGTTGCCGCTGCGGAAGACCGCGTCCGGCAATGACGCCGCCAGAAAATTCGCCAGGGCATGCAGGCGCTGAGCATGCTCCTCCGGCACCTTGCGGGTCCCTTCAAGGAGAATAACCGGTTGCCTCATAATTTTAGCCTGTTCAATAAAGGCCTGCTTCATCGTCTCCCCCCTTCCCCCGCTTCAACCAGCAGATTGGCGGTCAACCTCACCAGCATATCCTTGTGCCCCGGCTCGCTGGCGACGGTTAGGATGAGCCGTTTCCCTGAAATGCAAAATCATTGTCAGGATTAATCGTATTCCACCCGGCGGATTCCGGCAAGAAACAAAGGGAATCTTTGTATTTTTTTTAGCTTGAGACCGTAAATTTTTTTCCACCATGCGCAAAGCATACCACTTCACCTGGGTCAAATAGTGTCCCAGGTGGGCAAAAAAAAACGCCCCATATTCTTTTACCAACCATTTTCTTTTTTCCCTCAAACCATCTCCATCTTCGCCATCGTCAACCCCATCGGCGCCATCCCCACGCAAGCGGCCTGTCAAGGCGTGAGGAAAAGATGAAATTTCTCTCCCCGTTTACCGCGCTCTGCACCGTGGGCTTCTTTGCCAGACTTTCCTATGCCATGGTCCTGTTGCCGAAACATCCCCTTTTTCCCTAAAAAACACCAAATAGTTTCAGGGAGTTCTTGAGGGAACAACAAATCGTTGTTACTATCTCAATCCATATGCCGTTGTTTGATTCTTTTCCTGTTTTTGCGCGAAAATCAGAGGACAAACCGTGAGCCAGACACCCCAAATTCCCCTTGCCCAGAATGACGCCTGCCCCAAGGAACATCCGGTCACCTCCGACTTTCGAAGCCGGCTTCCGCAACTGGTTGATCAAGTGGTGGACACCTGCTACAACAACTCCTGCTTTGAACACATCGAGGCCAACCCCTTGCCCAGCCGGCAACACATCAGGGACATTCTGGAATCCTGCCGCGATATCCTTTTCCCAGGCTATTTCCGCAACCAGGGCATTGACCGGATCAGCCTGAAATACCAGTTGGGCCTGGAGATCTCAGGTCTCTATGAAAAACTGACCAGGGAAATCACCAATGCCATCCGGCACGAGTGTCTCCGCCATGGCAAAAGCTGCCAGCACTGCGAAGATACCGGCAAGGAAAACGCCTTCAACTTCATCACCACCTTGCCAGCCTTGCGGGAGATTCTGGCCACGGATGTACGGGCGGCCTACGAAGGTGACCCTGCCGCCGGCAGTTTTGACGAAATAATCTTCAGCTATCCCGGCATCCACGCCATCATGGTTTACCGGGTGGCTCACGAGCTGTATGCCCTGGGAGTGCCCATCCTGCCGCGCATCATGAGTGAGTACGCCCACGGCATTACCGGCATCGACATCCATCCGGGCGCTACCATCGGCGCCTCATTTTTCATTGACCACGGCACCGGCGTGGTCATAGGGCAAACCAGCGTCATCGGCCAGCGGGTTAAACTCTATCAAGGCGTGACCCTGGGTGCCCTCTCTTTCAAACGGGATGACTCCGGCGCCCTTGACCGCCAGAGCAAACGCCATCCCACCATTGAAGACGATGTCACGGTCTATGCCGGCAGCACCATTCTGGGCGGCGACACCATCATCGGCGCCAGATCGGTCATCGGCGGCAACACCTGGCTGACCCAGTCAGTGCCTCCCGACACCAAGGTCCTGCTCAAATCCCAGGAGCTGGTCATGAAAACCACGCAAAACCAGCCGGTAAAATCAAGCTGAGTTGAGCAGCTTGCCTGCTCAAACGAAATTTGATGAACTCGTAACAACCTGAAAAGTTTACAGGCCCACCGCGCAAAATCAGACACTTACGCATTAATACCCGTTGTAATCGTGGCTTTTTACGATTTCAACAAACTTATACCCTTTGGGTGAAAAAACTGGATATTCTTGAAAACTTCGTTTAGATTATCAAGTTCAGCAAGAACGACACCCAAGATGAAGTCCTTAACCACCCGTATTTATACGTAAATAGCTGTTTGTAATTTTGATTTTTTGCCGCTGACAACGTTATTTTGGCCGCACCTCATTTGTATCCCGAACACAACGGGATGCGGCCCTGAAAGTTTAGGAGCCGTTAAAAAACAACCTGCACAGTCTGGATCATTTCGTTACGGCTCCTTATGCCGTTCACGGGATAACAATCGTGCAAGTTATTTTTTAACGACGGCTTCCACCGTTATCAACCCCAGCAGAATGGAAGGAGATGAGTCTATGTCCCGGAAAATGGTCACCATTGATGGTAATCAGGCATGTACCCATGTGGCTTACGCCACCAGCGAGATCATCACGATCTACCCCATCACCCCCTCTACGCCCATGGCGGCGGAGTCCGACACCAAGGCAACCGCCAAGCAGGAGAACATCTGGGGTTCCATTCCGGTTGTCACCCAGATGCAGTCCGAAGGCGGCGTGGCCGGAGCCCTGCACGGTAGCCTGACCACCGGCGCTCTCTGCACCACCTTTACCGCGTCCCAGGGCTTGCTTCTGATGATCCCCAACATGTACAAACTGGCCGGCGAGCTGACCCCGACCGTTTTCCATGTTACAGCCCGCTCCCTTGCCTGTCAGGGTCTTTCCATCTTCGGCGACCACGGCGATGTCATGGCCGCCCGCCAGACCGGCTGGGCCATGCTCTGCTCCCAGAACGTCCAGGAATGCCAGGATCTGGCCCTTATCTCCACCCAGGCCGCCCTGCAAAGCCGCATCCCCTTCATGCATTTCTTCGACGGCTTCCGCACCTCCCACGAGATTCAGAAGATCGAGCAGCTCACTTTTGACGACATGGGTAAAATGATCGACGAGAATCTAATCATCGAACACCGGGCGCGAGGCCTTTCCCCGGACCGGCCCATGATGCGCGGCACTGCCCAGAACCCCGATGTCTATTTCACCGGCCGCGAGACGGTGAACAAGTTCTACAGCGCCACCCCGACCATTGTCCAGAAAACCATGGACAAGTTCGCCAAGCTTACCGGCCGCAAGTACCACCTCTTTGACTACTATGGCGCTCCGGACGCCGAGGATATCATCATCATGATGGGCTCCGGCGCCGAGACCGTTATCGCCACCATCGAACATCTGGCCAAGAAAGGCAAAAAGCTCGGTCTGGTCGTTGTCCGTCTCTTCCGTCCCTTTGACTCCGCCGCCCTCATCAAGGCTCTGCCCAAAAAGGTTAAACGCATCACCGTGCTCGACCGCACCAAGGAGCCCGGCGCTGCCGGCGAGCCCCTCTATCTCGACATCCGGACGGCAATCGGCGAGGCGGTGGAAGCGGGTACCCTCAAAAAGTCCCCCAGCATCCTGGGCGGCCGTTACGGCCTGGGTTCCGCCGAATTCACCCCGGCCATGGTCAAGGCGGTATTCGACAACATGGCCGCAAAAAAGACCAAGAACAATTTCTGCGTTGGCCCCGATGACGATGTGGCCAAGACCAGCCTCAAGTACAACCCCTCCTTCGACATCGAAGGCAAGGACGTCTACCGGGCCATGTTCTACGGCTTGGGCGCGGACGGCACCGTGGGCGCCAACAAAAACACCATCAAGATCATCGGCACCGAGACCGTCAACAACGCTCAGGGATACTTTGTCTACGACTCCAAGAAGTCCGGCTCCATCACCACCAGCCACCTGCGCTTCGGCAAAAACAAAATCGTTGCCCCCTACTTGATCAACAAGGCGAACTTCGTAGCCTGCCACAACTTCACCTTCCTCGACAAGTACGACCTGCTGGGCAACCTGGAGACAGGCGGCACCTTCCTCCTTACCACCACCTTCAACAAGGATCAGGTCTGGAAGCAGCTGCCCTCCTCGGTCCAGAAGGATCTGATCGAGAAGAAGGCCAAGTTCTACATCATCGACGCCATCACCCTGGCCGAGGCCATCGGCCTGGGCGCCAGGATCAACATGATCATGCAGACCGCCTTCTTCCTGATCTCCGGCATCCTCACCAGGGAAGAGGCCATCAAGGCCATCAAGGACGCGATCAAGAAAACCTACGGCAAAAAAGGCGACAAGGTCGTCAACATGAACTACGGTGCGGTTGACGTGGCGGTGAACAACATCGTTGAGGTGAAAATTCCCAAGACCGCCGGAGGCCATGAGAAACCGTCCGTAGTTCCTGCTGACGCCCCCGCCTTTGTCAAGGAAGTCACCGCCAAGATGATCGAGGGCAAAGGCGACCAGATCAAGGTCTCCCAGATGCCCTGCGACGGCACTTGGCCCACCGGCACCACCCAGTACGAGAAGCGCAACATCGCGGTGCATGTGCCCGAGTGGATTCCGGCCAACTGTATCCAGTGCGGCCGCTGTTCTCTGGTCTGCCCCCACGCCTCGATCCGGATGAAGATCGTCAAGGCCGGAGACCTCAAGAAACAGCCCAAGAGCATGAAGAGTGCCGATGCTGTCGGCGCCCAGTTCAAGGGAAGCAAAACCATCATTCAGGTCTTTACCGAAGACTGCTGCGGCTGCACCCTTTGTGTCGATGCCTGCCCGGCCAAGGAAAAAGCCCTGAAGATGATCGAAAACACCGAAGCGGTCCGCACCCAGGAGATACCCAATGTTAAATATTTCCTGAACCTGCCCGAGGTCGCGAACAAGGAAATCGATCCTTCCACCGTCAAGGGCAGCCAGCTGCTCCGCCCCATGTTTGAGTTCTCCGGGGCCTGCTCCGGTTGCGGGGAAACCCCCTATATCAAGCTGGCCACCCAGATGTTCGGCGACCGGATGCTGATTGCCAACGCCACGGGCTGCTCGTCGATCTACGGCGGCAACCTCCCCACCACCCCTTACTGCAAGCGGGCCGATGGCCGTGGCCCTGCCTGGGCCAACTCTCTGTTCGAGGACAACGCAGAGTTCGGCCTTGGCATGCGCAACACCGCGAACAAATTCGCGGAGCAGGCTGCGGAACTGCTGGAAAAGGCGGTTGCTGAAAAAATCATCACCAAAAAAATGGCCGGCGAACTCACCACCGCCTCCCAGAAATCCCAGGACGAGATCGAGGCGCAACGGGATCGAGTTGCCAAGCTGAAAGAAGTGCTGACCGGGAACAAATCGGTAATCGCCAAGCGGCTCCTGCCGGTGGCGGACTATCTGGTAAAAAAATCCGTCTGGATCTTCGGCGGTGACGGTTGGGCCTACGACATCGGTTACGGTGGCCTCGACCATGTTCTCGCTTCCGGCGAAAACGTCAACGTCCTGATCATGGATACCGAGGTGTACTCCAACACCGGCGGCCAGATGTCCAAGTCCACCCCGCGTGCGGCCACGGCTCAGTTTGCCGCCGGCGGCAAGAAGATGCCCAAAAAGGACATCGGCATGATCTTCTCCACCTATGGCAACGTCTATGTGGCTAAAATCGCCTTAGGCGCTAACCCGACCCAAGTGGTCAAGGCCTTTGCCGAGGCTGAGGCATACGATGGCCCCTCCTTGATCATTGCCTACGCCCACTGCATCAACCACGGCATCAACATGGCCAAGGGCTTTGACCAGCAGAGGAAAGCGGTTGCCTGCGGCCACTGGCCCCTCTACCGTTACAACCCCGAGCTCGAAGAGCAGGGCAAAAATCCCTTGACCATCGACAGCAAGGCGCCGTCCATTCCCTTTGCCGAATACGCCTTGAACGAAAACCGTTACCGGGCTCTGAAAATGATGAATCCGGAGCATGCGGATGAACTGATGGCCATGAGCCAGAAGGACGTGGAAAAAGGCTGGAAGTTTCTGGAAGGCCGCGCCAAGGCCCTGGAGCCTGCTAAGTAACCTGTCGGCATCCCGTTAGAACAACCACAAGGCCTCACCCCGACATTCGGGGTGAGGCCTTTTTATCTTGGAAAGTTATGGCGCTTTTTCATTCCGAAATTTGGCTTAAACAACTCCGCGCTGCGCTCGTGTACTGGTTGCTTGTCCCGTCGGCCGTTATCCTTTCCGGACTGGCAGTTGACACCCTTTTCGGATTCCCCCTGGCGCCGGACGGGGTTACGCTCACCAGCGGCGCACTTGCGCTGCTGACGGCCGGAACATGGCTGATCGGCAAGGCAGCGGGAGATCTCAGGCAATACGGCAAAGGCACTCCCAGCCCTTTCCGGCCACCGAAAATCCTCGTCACCACCTCATCATATCGCTGGTGTCGCCACCCGATGTTTCTGGGTTATGATCTGGCCGCCCTGGGTGTCATCCTGCTCTGCCGTTCCTGGTCCATGCTCCTGATCAGCTTCCCGCTCATGCTTGTTTGGCAGCTCCGCTTTCTCAAGAACGAAGAATATCTCCTTTCCCGCCGCTTTCAGAAGGATTATGCTGATTACATAAAGCAGGTGCCCCTGCTGCTGCCTTGGCCACGTAACCAATCACGGGGTAAGCCCACAAAGGTCAAATAACCAAGGAATCACCCTTCGGGTATAAGTTTCGTTTTGAGCAGACAAGCTGCTCAACTCAGCTAAAAGCGGCCACAGGGTGCCGCAGGTTGCGACAAGCGGGCTGGCGATGCGTACTTTTGTACGTGAGCCGGACCGATCGCCGCAAGATGTGGTGCCCTGTGACCGCTTACCTGGCCACGCCCCAAGACCCTGACGTAACCGATGAGGAATCTCCATCATGTTTCCGCTTGCCGCATACCGCAGACTCTATTCCTCACTAAAGGAACACCACCGGGTGGAAAAAGAAATCCAGCAACTGCTGGACCAGCTCCTGGAACCGGAGTACATCCGGGCATCAGGGCTGCCGCGCCACAACCCGTTGACTTATGCCCAACGCCATTTCTTCTCCATTCTTTTCCTGTCCATCTATGAAGCAATCGGCATCCCGGCAGAACGCCGGTTACTCTACGGCATGGTCAACCACTGCCTGCGAGGCATTGTCACCGGCGCCGACAACCTGTTGGACGACGAGTACAAGGAGCTGCTGCCATTAAACTTTCCGGAGCCGGCAACCCGTTTCAAGAGTGTCATGCATATCCTGATTTTTGACCGGATGCTATTCCGCATCCATGAACGCTTCCGGAGCTTGCCGCTGCTCTCTCTAAACAGCACCAACCTGGACGGCGCGCTCTTTAAGGCCATTGTCCCCATCGGCGCTGAAGAAGCCCGGGAAGAGGGCGGCGTCAAGGAGATCATCACCCCGGAGGCAGTGCTCGATACCGTCCATATGTACAAGGGCGGCAAGCTCCTCTGTTTATCCTTTGTCGCTCCCAGACTACTGGAACCGCCAGAATTTCAGGATCGGCTTGCCTGTGCCGACCAGGGGATATTCCACATTGGGGTGGCTCTCCAATTGATCGACGATCTCACCGATTTTTACGAGGATATCAGGGCCGACAACCACAACTATCTAGTCTCAGCAATTTTCCATCAAGGCACAACGGAAGAACGGCGCCAACTCCGGATCATTCTTGACACCGCAACCGAGCACCCCCCTGTCGAGGCAATCTTTCCTGCCACCATCCGGCAGGTTATGCTCAAAGCGGTCAGCGAGGCGTTACGGGGCTTCGCCATGCTTCATGAGGCGGGGTACTGGCTCAATCAGCAGCAGGCGTATGATTTAGTTCGCCATCTCTTTGTCCTGCGGGGGGTCAAACAGCTGCTGCCTTTTTTCCCGACTGCGGCGACCGCAGGGCATCATGAGCCATGAGCCTTACTAAAGTCCCGCCAACAACCCGCGGCCGCGATCTCAATCATGTTGCCTGGCTCTACGACCCGCTGATCGAAAAACTTTCCTTCGGCCGGGAGCAACGTTTCCGGGCCAAAACCATGACGCTGCTGGAGCTTAAGCCGACTGACCGGGTGCTGGATGTCGGCTGCGGCACCGGCACCCTGACCCTGATGATTGCCGATGCTATCCCCGGACAGAAAGAGATCATCGGCATCGACGCAGCCCCAAAAATGATCGCCATCGCTCGGAAAAAAGCCGCCATCGCGGAAAGCGCCGCGCAGTTCCGGGTAGGTATTGCGGAAAAGCTCGACTTTGCCGATAATTTTTTCGACATCACGGTTAACTCCATGTTTACCCATCACATCGACCGCGAGCTGAAGCAGTGTTTCTTCCGCGAGGCCTGGCGCACTCTGAAGCCTGGCGGCAGGTTGATTACCGCAGACATAGACCGACCAACCACTCTGCTGGCCGGAGCAGCTGGCTGGCTCGGCCGCTATCTCCTTCTGCAACCTGAACTTGAAGACAACCTGCGCGGGCAACTGCCTGCCTTGATGAGTTCCGCAGGTTTTGTTGATATTCAGCGCCTTGCCCATCTCCATGGCCTGATCTCCTTCTTCCGTGCCAGAAAACCACTGGGTGGCCAGGCAGGTAACGCCCCATGCGGATGACCGACGACATCCTCCCCGGCAGGACTCTTTCCCCGGCGCTGCTCGGAGCCCATCTTCAAATAGCCTTGCGCAACATCCTGCGCCACCGGCGGCGCTCCCTGCTTACTGTGGCGGCGGTAGCCTTCAGCGTCTTCTGTCTCATCGTCTTTCAAGCGCTGATGGGTGGTCTGCACCAGAAAATGATGGAGAGTGCGCTGAGCCTCGACACCGGTGTCATCCAAGTCCACGCCGCCGGTTTTGCCCGCAACCAGACCCGCCTGCTGCCTCTGCCCACCCCCAAGGCTATTACCATCGCTTTTAAAGCCGCAGGAATCACCAACTTTGCGCCGCGCCTCAAGGCTCCGGCTCTGATCATCGCCGGCCGACACAGCTCCTCGGTTTACCTGAGTGGGATCGACCCAGCTCAAGAGGCATCCGTCACCCTGATCCGACAAAAAATAGTGCGGGGCACCTACCAGCTCGCCCCTGGTCAAGTCCTTATCAGCAAAGGTCTTGCCGATGCGCTCGACCTCAATATCAACGATTCCATGACCCTCATGGTGCAGAGCTTCTTCGGCCAGACCAGAACCGACAGATTCACGGTGACCGGCCTTTTTGCCACCGGACTCGACTCCTTTGACCAGAGCCGCGTGTATCTCTCGCTGGCCACCGCCCAAACCCTGCTTGATGCCGAAGACTCCATCAGCGAAGTAGCCGCCGCCTGCCCGCCGGCCCAGGCAGCCAAACTGGCCGGCCATCTGCAACAATACCTGCCGACCGCCGCTTATCAAGTGATGACCTGGCAGGAACTTGTCCCGGATCTGGCCCAGCTTATGGAACTCAACGATGCCACTTTCCGGCTGTTGATCATCATCCTTTTTGCCATTGTGGCCATGGGCATTGCCAACACCATGACCACCGTCATCTTTGAGCGCTTCAGGGAATTCGGCACTCTGACCGCCTTGGGTGCCACGCCTGGAGGCATCGTTAGTCTGGTGATGACCGAGTCCCTGCTGCTCGGCCTGTTCGCCGCTTTGGCGGGCAGCCTTACGGGCTTCGGGGCCTGCGTCTATCTAGCCCGCTACGGCATCGACCTGACTCATTTCACCAGTGCCAACCAGTATTTCGTAGTCGGCTCGGTGCTCAAGGCGGTACTCACTCCAGGCGATCTCATTCTGGCCAACACCATCACCCTGGCAACCGCTGCAACAGCCGGGCTCTATCCTGCCTGGAAGGCGTCCAGGCTTAATCCGGTCAAAGCACTCTCCCATGTCTGACGCCACTAAAAGCCAAATCACTCTGCGCGGCGTCACCAGAGTCTACCGCACCAATAGCCACCAGGTGCAGGCGGTGGCTGGCGTCGACCTGACCATGCACCAAGGCGAATTTGTCTGTCTGGCAGGACCTTCCGGTTCTGGTAAAAGTACTCTGCTTCACCTGATCGGCACCCTGGATCAGCCATCCAGCGGCACCATTCACTTTGGCGGAAGAGATATCTCCGGCTTGAGTCGGTCAGCAAGCGCCCTCTTCCGGCGAACCGCCGTCGGTTTTGTCTTCCAGACCTTCAACCTCATTCCGGTACTGACCGCTTTTGAAAATGTTGAGTATGTCCTGCTGCTGCAAGGAATAGGAGCGGCGGAACGCAACAAACGGGTAACGATGATGCTCGATGCGGTAGGACTTGCTGAGCTTGCCCAACGGCGGATCACGGACCTGAGCGGCGGCCAGCAACAACGGGTGGCCGTGGCCAGGGCCTTGATCGGCAATCCATCGCTGGTACTTGCCGACGAGCCGACCGGCAACCTCGACTCAGCAACCGGCGAGTCCATTATCGCACTTCTCCGCCGCTTAAACGAGGAACGCGGCACTACCGTACTCTACTCCTCCCACGATCCACGCATCATCGCTTGGGCCGACCGCTTGATCCTGCTCCAGGACGGCAAAATTTTCGAAGACCACCGACAGACCAAGGTAGAATGAACGTAACTATTTTGTTTCGTTTTTTTCCGCTCGCAGGTAAAATTTTTCGCCTCAACACGGTATTTGATCCAAAAATGAACTGGAGAAAAGAATGACCTTAATCAACGAAAACTATCTCAAGCTTAAAGCGGGCTATCTCTTCCCGGAAATCGGTAGGCGGGTGAGAGCCTTTACCGATGCCAATCCCGATGCCAAGGTTATCCGCCTTGGCATCGGCGATGTAACAAGGCCGCTTGCCCCGGCAGTGATCAAGGCCTTTCATGACGGGGTTGACGATCTGGCCCTTGGGGAGACCTTTCACGGCTACGGGCCGGAGCAGGGCTATGACTGGTTGAGCAAGATCATCATCGAAAAATCATACAACCCGCTGGGTGTGGATCTTCTGCCCTCGGAGGTCTTCGTCTCGGACGGCTCCAAATGCGACAGCGCCAATATCCTCGATATCTTTGCCCTGGCCAACAAAGTCGCCATCTGTGATCCGGTCTACCCGGTGTATAACGACACCAATGTCATGATCGGCCGGAGCGGTGAGGCGGACGCCAGAGGCTACTACGAGGGGCTGGTCTATCTGCCGTGCACCGAGGCAAACAACTTTGCCCCGGCCATCCCCAGGGAAAAGGTGGACATCATCTATCTCTGCTACCCCAACAACCCCACCGGCATGGTGGCCTCCAGGGCGGAGCTGCAGGCCTGGGTGGACTATGCCAACGACCAGGGCTCGATCATCTTTTTTGATGCAGCCTACGAGGCCTATATCACCGAGCCGGATATCCCCCACTCCATCTACGAGATTGAGGGAGCGAAAAATTGCGCCATTGAATTCCGCTCCTTCTCCAAAACCGCCGGCTTTACCGGAGTTCGCTGCGGCCTGACCGTGGTGCCCGAGCAGCTCCTGGCTCTAACTGCGGGCGGGGAAAAAGTGGGCCTGAACAAACTCTGGAATCGGCGCCAAACCACCAAGTTCAACGGGGTTTCCTATCCGGTGCAGCGGGCTGCAGCTGCGGTTTATTCAAACGAAGGCTGGCCCCAAGTTAAGGAGACCATCTCCTTTTACCTGGACAACGCCCGCCTCATTCTGGAGGGGTTGAAAACAGCAGGCATCACCTGCTTCGGCGGGGTGAACGCCCCTTATATCTGGCTGAAGACGCCTGGGGGTCTGGCAAGCTGGGATTTCTTCGACAAGCTGCTCACCGAATGCCATGTGGTGGGTACCCCAGGCAGCGGCTTCGGGCCAAGCGGCGAAGGCTACTTCCGCCTCTCAGCCTTTGGCGCGCGGGAGAATGTGCAGGAGGCGGTGAAACGCATCCAAGGGAAATGGGGTAAAAGATAAAGCCAGGGGCAGAAATAAGCTGGATACAAAAAAGAGGAATCGAAATTATCGATTCCCCTTTTTTGTTTCCTTGCTGATACGGTGAAAGCTAAGAGAATGTCACCTTGCAGAAACGCCGTTTGCCGACCTTCAGGATAATCTCGCCCTGGGTCGCCACGAGGTGGTCGATGTCGTTCACCTTATCGCCATTGAGGGAAACCGCATTCTGCTGGATCATCCGGCGCGCCTCTCCGGTGCCGCTGACCAACTTGGTCTCCACCAGAAGCTTCGGCAGCCAGATCCCTTCCGCAGTGGCGGAGAGAACAACCTCGGACATTTCCTCCGGGTTGTCATGCTGGCTGAAGATCTTCTCGAAATTCTCTTCCGCTCTCTGGGCTGCCTCGGCATCATAAAACCGGCCGGTCAACTCACGGGCCAGCTGCTGCTTGACCGCCTTGGGATGCCTGCGGCCCGCCTGCATCTCCGCCTGAAGCGCGGCTATCTGCTCTGCGGCAAGATCGCTGAGCAACTCGAAATACCGAAACATGAGGCTGTCGGAAACCGACATGGTTTTGCCGTAGATGTCATCGGCCTTTTC
Source organism: Deltaproteobacteria bacterium RIFOXYD12_FULL_56_24 (assembly GCA_001799285.1). Taxonomy (GTDB): domain Bacteria; phylum Desulfobacterota; class Desulfobulbia; order Desulfobulbales; family Desulfurivibrionaceae; genus Thiovibrio. The sequence continues at coordinate 5,155 of MGTD01000034.1, read as the reverse complement.
GGTGATACCGATGTAATTGCCCAGGGATTTGCTCATCTTGTTGACCCCGTCGAGTCCTTCGAGCAAAGGCATGGTGATGACCACCTGGGGATCCTGCCCCCACACCCGTTGCAGATCACGGCCCATGAGCAGATTGAAGAGCTGGTCGGTGCCGCCGATCTCCACATCCGCCTGAAGAGCAACGGAATCATACCCCTGAATAAGAGGATAGAGGAACTCGTGAATGCTGATCGGCCGCTCATTTTCGAAACGGACCTTGAAATCCTCCCGCTCAAGCATGCGGGCCACGGTAAGTTGCGAGGCCAGCATGATGAACTCCTTGGAAGTAAGCTTGTTCAGCCAGGTGCTGTTAAAAACGACCTTTGTTTTCTCGGGGTCGAGAATTTTAAAGATCTGTTCCTTGTAGCTCTCGGCGTTTTTCTCAACCTGTTCAACGGTCAAAGGTTTCCTGGTCTCGGACTTCCCGGTCGGGTCCCCAATCATCCCGGTAAAATCCCCGATCAAAAAACATATTTCATGTCCGAGATCCTGAAAATGCTTCAGCTTTTGGATGAGAACGGTATGGCCAAGATGGAGATCAGGAGCGGTCGGATCAAAACCGGCCTTGATCTTTAAAGGTACTCCGGTCGCTGCCGATTTTTCCAGTTTCTTGACAAGGTCCGGCCTGGAAATAACGTTGACCGCCCCGCGCTCTATCAGCTCTATTTGTTTTTCAATTGATATTTTCATGTGGTGATCAAAGGGAAGTGGTCCGGGAAAAAAATACTGAGGGAATCATGGATTGCCTGGTTCCCTCAGTATTGCAGATGGTGACAATTTTATTTGGCGTATTCCACGGCCCTGGTTTCCCGGATTACGGTTACTCGAATCTGCCCGGGATAGGTAAGCTCCTGCTCGATCTTCTTGACAATGTCCTTACTGACGATCATTGCCTCCGCATCGCTGATCACCCCACTGTTGACAATGATCCTTACCTCGCGGCCGGCTTGAATGGCATAGGATTTTTCCACCCCTTTGAAAGAATTGGCTATTTTCTCAAGATCCTCCAGCCGCTTGACATACGACTCCAGCATTTCCTTCCGCGCCCCTGGCCGGGCACCGGAAAGGGCATCAGCTGATTGCACGAGAACATCAAGAATTCCATTCGGCGGGACATCTTCATGGTGAGCAGCAATGGCATGGACGATAACCGATGATTCCCCATATTTTTTAGCCAGATCAGCGCCAATGCTGGCATGTGACCCTTCAATTTCATGATCCGCAGCCTTACCGATATCATGGAGTAATCCGGCCCGTTTTGCCAGCTTCACATCAATACCGAGCTCGGCCGCCATAACCCCGCAAAGAAAAGCGACTTCTAGGGAATGCTGCAAAACATTCTGCCCATAACTGGTCCGGTATTTAAGACGGCCCAGCAGCTTGATCAATTCGAGATTAACGCCATGCGCGCCCACATCAAAGGTTGCCTGTTCCCCTGCCTCCCGCATGGTCACGTCAAGCTCCTCGGTCACCTTTTCCACAATCTCCTCGATTCTGGCTGGATGAATTCGGCCATCGGTGATCAAGCGTTCCAAGGACTGACGGGCAATCTCTCGCCGGACCGGATTGAAACCGGAGAGGATGACTGCTTCGGGAGTGTCATCGATGATGATATCGATCCCGGTGGCGGCTTCGATGGCCCGGATATTCCGACCTTCCCGACCGATAATTCGCCCCTTCATCTCCTCATTTGGCAAAGGCACGACCGAAACCGTTTTTTCAGCGACATAATCACCGGCATATCGAGAAATAGCCAAGGAGATTATATCCTTTGCCTTCTTATCCGCGGTGATCTTCATTTCGTTTTCGATCTTGACCACCATTTTGGCGGCTTCCATCCGTGCTTCACTTTCGATGCTGTCGGTAAGCTGCTTAATCGCTTCCTCGCGGGATATTCCGGAGATTTTTTCAAGCTGGGCTCGCTGTTCTTCTATAAGGAGATCGATCTCCTTTTGACGACGGGCCAAAACTTCTTCATCTCGGGAAAATGCTTGCTCCTTTTTCAAAAAGTCCATCTCTCGCTTGTCCAGAAAATCCATTTTCCGTTCAATCTGCTCAAGCTTCTGAATGAATTTTTTTTCCTCCTCAAGAACATCCTTCTTCAGAGCCTTGATATCTTTTTCTGCTTCCTGCTTCAGAGCAAAGGCTTCATCCTTACTTTGCAGGACAGCTTCCTTTTTAATTTGCTCTGCCTCGGACAGAGCATTTTCAATAAGCTTGCGGCCCTGAGCCTCAAGATTCTCCGTGCGATCTTCAATAAATTTTTTACGCACCAAAAAACCAAGGCCAACTCCACAGCAGATGCCAAGGACAATCGCTAATATTATCTGTACGGTCACGGAGACAACCTCAATGTCGAATTTATCTGAAAAGCACGCACAGTCCCCTTGGGGGACATATCGCACTCATGTCTAAAAGAAGTGGGGACGGAAAAATGCAAGCCTGGCTGTCAGCCTTGCAACAAAATGCGCCAACCCTAATTTACAGCCCGGGGGAATGAATCAGAAAGAGACAAAAACGGGAAGAAAAGGTCTGCTTCAGGTGTAACTCTCTTGTTTTGGCAAAAAAAATCTTCAGACGACGTTTTTTCAATAATCGATATAATATCTCCCCGTATCTCCGGAGAACTTTTTTTGTCGTATGATGCAAACAAGCGACCTGAACCACAACCCGATGCGCAGTTCCCACTTGGGGAAAAGCGACAAATACTTCCGTTCTCGCATCTTCGTGATGGGCAGAGTATTATTACAGTTTATTCTGCCTGCCCGAAGGGCATCCCCACACATATTATGTAAAAGCCCCATCCATATCTTGAAGGGCCAATAATAGGCAAATCCCCCGCCATTGAAGTGTCAGGCAGCGACATCGAACCTAACTGCGTTAGGTGGGCGGTACTTGAATTCCCTTGAAGGAATTCCACCGAAGTGGATTCCTTTCCAGAAACAGCAAAGTCGCCCTCAATCTCAATGTTGGCTCGAGACACTCTCCCAGATCACTAACAAGGCAGGGGAAAACTCTGTGCCATCTAAATATTTTTCTCTATCCTTTCACTGAGCAGACTGATTTTTTCCTCAACCAGTTGCCTATATTCTTCGTATTCCCTTTTCATCTTCACATATTTACTTGCGATATTCAAACTCGTTAGGATACCAAGCTTGCTCGCTGGCAAAAAATGCTGAGAGGCTTGTCCCGCATCCTCTAGTTGCATTTTTACCAAAAACAGGATTTCCTGCACATCTTTTTCCGGGGCATCAGTATAGAGAGGATACTCCTGGCCAAGCACTTTAAAGGTGACCAATCGTTCCACAATGCACCATCCATGAAAGGGTTAACAGAATAACTCCTTGAAAGCAATATATTTCCACAATCAGTTGCCCATCAGAACCCCTTGAACAGGTTCGGGAGAGCTCTTTCCAAGAGCGTCCGCCGGAGATAAAGCCCCAACCTCGAGTGCCGCGGATTTTTCCCATTTCTCAATGGACCCGAGCAGCCCTGAAACCCGTTGGAGGATATTCTTTTTCTCGTTCGTCAGATGCTTGATCTGCTCATCAAGCTCATTATTTTCCTTTTCCAAACGGGCAACATCGGCTTGTAACCTTATCTTTTCTCCCTGAACTGAATCGAGATTAGTCAACATTTTCTCGACGTTACTCTCAAGCTTCTTTAAATCTTCCTCATATTCCATACTGACTCCTCTTCTCCCAAGAACAGACGGGAGGAATAAAATTACACCCAGAAAACCCAACGTTCCAGAACCCAGCCCGCAAGCAAAAAAACAAAACTATATTCATACAGCAACCGTCGAATGAACCGGGAATTTACCCTTTCGGAAAAAAGAAAGTCAAGCCCTATATCCAGAAAAGAAAAACCGTTGCGATAACCACACCCAACAATTAGGATATTTTTATACCCAAAGGGCATAAGTTTCGTTTGAGCATGCTAGATGCTCAAGTCAGCTGTATATCGACGCTATGAGGCGCAACAGTAGTCCAGGCGGGGATATTGGTCTGTTGCAAATGAGAAAAGGAGCCGATGCGCACATAATCCCCGATCTCACAATCATGTATCTTTACAAAAGAATCAATGCGCACACCAGAGCCAATACTGCATAGTCCTGTGAGTGAGGTGTGGGGATATATAACGGAATCTTTTCCAATCATTACGGTTTTTTCTATGCTGACAGCCTCGGGTTGGATAAGAGTGACTCCTGCTTCCATGAGCACATCAAGATAGCGTCTCTGCAGAACAGCATGGGCTTGCGCCAACTCTCGCCTTGAGTTTACGCCTAAGATTTCCTCACTATCTAGACAAGAATACTTCTGAACATGAACCCCATCTCCGGTGGCAATTGCAACAATATCAGTAAGATATATTTCACCTTGCATATTATCAGTCCCGACTCGGTGAAGCGCATCAAGCAAAAATTGCGCATCGACACAATAAATTCCAGCGTTAATTTCCCTAATCCCCCTTTCTGCGGAGGTAGCATCCTTTTCTTCGACAATCTTCACAATATTTCCGTGTTCATCGGAGACAATCCTTCCATAATTGTCAGGCGTTGCTATGGTGGTCGTCATCACCGTTAAAAGGGAGGCGCTTTCGACATGAGCATGGAGAAACTGCCGGAGCGTTTCGGTTCTGACGAGAGGGGTATCTCCGCACAATATGAAAACAGGGCCTTTATGAGAGCGCAACTCTCCCTCGCAGGCAAGAACAGCATGACCTGTTCCGAGTTGTTGTGACTGGTGAACAAATGAGAGTGGATATTCCCGGAGAGCCTCTTCAACCAATTGGTGCTGATGCCCGGTGACAACAATATTTTTCCCAAAAAATAGGGGCTGAAGTGCATTCAAAACATGATGTATCATCGGAGAAAAAAAAGTTTCGTGTAGAACCTTGGGGCTATCGGATTTCATCCTGGTGCCCTTTCCGGCCGCTAGCACAATAGCAACAACTGAAGAATACTCCATACACTCCCCCGCAAAATAGCCGTTTGTTAAAGCACTCAAAAAAAACATACTCTGGTTTTAGGCAAAAAAAAACCCTTCCTTTTGAGGGGAAGGGTTTTACAACAAAAAAAGAATCGGCGGCGACCTACTCTCCCACCAAGCTTCCC
>MGTD01000033.1 GCA_001799285.1 Deltaproteobacteria bacterium RIFOXYD12_FULL_56_24 | reverse complement strand
GTGCCGCCGGGCAGATATGTGCCGTTCGCCGGCTCCACGTAGACGAAATACTTGCCTCCACCCGCGCCGCTGATGGCAAAGGCACCCTTCTTATCGGTGGTGCCTTTGGGGTAGTTGTCTCTGTTGTTGGCGAGATTGTCTTCCAGGGGCTCGTCATTGGGCACATCTTTGCGAATTTCGATGGACGGGGTCTTGGCGAGCTTTGCCACGTCTGCGGCTGGCACAAGATAAACCACTGCGCCGGACACTGCCTGTTTCGAGCCGTCGGTAACAACCCCCTTGATTGAGGCCTGCTTCGCGGCCAAAGCCGAGCCTGCAGCTATGGCGCCGCCAAGCACCAGCACGGCAGCTAAACTTATACTGCGCTTCATTGGTTGCATCTGCTCTCCTTCTTCAGAAAAAATAGTAAATGGTCTTGCCGACAGCTGACCCCGAGCAACGATATGGTCGGGGTGCAGTCATCAGTCAACCGTTTAATAAAACTTCACTCATTAACACTGGAAAAAGAGGAGTAATCCAGATAAATTTACTCACCAGACGGAGGATGGTTGTGAAGTTTTCTTCACAAAGACGATCAGACTGGAGGCTGCATACCGCGACAATGGATTTTAGCTCAGTCGCCCAGTTTTTTCATCAGGAAGCGGACGCAGTCCAGGGCCTGGGTGCCTTGCGTGGTCAGGAGATAGAGTTTGTCTTCGTTCTGCTCCAGAAAGCCCGCCTCCTTTAGGATTTTCAGGTGAAAATTCATCTTGGTGTGGTCTTTCAGTTCCAGCCGCCTGCAGAGATCCATAAAGCGCAGAGCGCCGGCTTGTTCGAGTTGGGCGAGAATCTTTCGCCGGAAGGGGTTGGAGAGGCTGCTCAGGACGCTGTCCAGATCCAGCGAAGTCCGGCAGCTTTCGAAGCGGGCCTCTTCCAGGACGCGGCCCACCGAGGCAAGCAGAGCGTCGATGCGAAACGGCTTGGTCACGTAGTCCGAGGCTCCTTGGCGCATGGCCGCCACCGCGTTCTCCACGCTGGCAAAGGCGGTGATCATGATCACTGGCAGCCGGGGCGCTTTGTCCCTGATGCGGCCAAGCAGCTCCAGGCCGCCTAGGCAGGGCATGACCAGATCGAGCAGGATCAGATCAAAATTTTTGCGGGCCAGATGTTCCAGGGCTTCCTCCCCCCGCCAGGCCAGGGTGACGGAAAAGCCGGCCCCTTCCAGCACCTCGGCCATGCTTTCCCGCAGATCCTGATCATCGTCCACCACCATGATTTCAGTCATTTTTCCCCTTTGTGATCGGCGACGGCGAGCAGAGCCTCTCCGTTTTGACTGCTGGTGCTGATGGTGATGAGCCTGCCGATCGGCGAACCGTTTATCGAGGCCCGCCTCCGGGGTTGCTCCGTCTTGAAGCTCTTATTTGAGCAGTTCGACATTCAGGGAGCTATTGGTATGTAAGCGATCACGGGGCGGCAACATCTGCTTTGTTATCGGCCTGCTCGTCTACTATAATGTTTCCTGATTAGCACTTTCAAGTAACTTCACCGCAGGGAGTTCTCTGGCTGATAATGTTTTCGCGGTTTCGGCTGCGTTGTCCCGTCCAGGGACGGGCGGGACAGCAGACGCCTCGGAGGCAGACAGGATGTCTGCCGAGTGTCAATTGTCGGCAGCAGTGCCGATCATGAGCGAAAACATTATCCGCCAGGGAACGGTTTCTTGCCGACAAACCGCCGCCGCAGGCGGCGTGGGATGCTAATCAGGTAATGTTTAGAGTCCCTGCCCGATAATATGACGCAGGGGCTTTTATTCAGCTTCGCTGGTATCAAGATGAAGGGCGCCTGCTAGTTCCGGCGGGATGCGGCGGCAGATTTTTTTCACCATGGCAAGAATGGCGTGGGTCGGGTAATCTTCCCGGGTTTCTTCACTGTTGTCTTTGTAGGAAGTGAGGCTAAATTTTTTGTTTTTGATCTCGAACTTGTGGGTCCAGTTGATCTCGATGGTTTCCGGATTTTCCTCGATCTCAACCGCCAGTTTCTTCCCATCCTGCGCCACCTGGATGGCGTCCATGTCCGTGACCTCCAGGAGCCAGGCATCGCCGCTGGGAGTGGAGAAGAGAACGAAAACACCCAGGGTTAGGACGCCGGCTTTTCCGGCGCCGGCGTTTGCCTGGATTTTTGCAACTTCGGTTTTTATCGAGGGGAGAGCGGGGCGGGCCTGAGCGCTGGCCCCGGTGCCCAGGCAGCATTTTTTGAATTTCTTGCCGCTATCGCAGAAACAGGGATCATTTCTTCCTATCTTCTTGGCCATCTGGAGCCTCATTGCTGACTTCGTGGGTTCAGGTTTGGGTCGGCGGCGGCCTGTTAAAATGCTTCGCTAAACCGCCTGTTCATTACCTTAAAGGTAAGCGATCACAGGGCACCACATCTTGCGGCGCTCGGTCCGGCTCACGTACAAAAGTACGCATCGCCGTCCCGCTTGTCGCAACCTGCGGCACCCTGTGGCCGCTTGTTTCGTGGTTATTTGACCTTTGTGGGCTTACCCTGCGATTGATTACCCTTAAAGGTGGGATAAAGCTATGCCTGATTGGCCGGCACCGATTGTGAATGAAACCTATGCACTATGCCACGTCAGGTATGGTTTGTAAAGTCGTGCGTACATCCATGAGCTTCTCTCCGCAAAGAGAACGGAGAGCATGAACGGTCAAGGGGATAAAATTATCCCGGCCTCCTGGTTTTTTGTTGACAACCCTTTCCCGCATTGTTATACATCTGGCGTTTTTCACATCCTGAAAATGAGCGGGAATAACTCAGTGGTAGAGTGCAACCTTGCCAAGGTTGAAGTCGCGAGTTCGAATCTCGTTTCCCGCTCCATATTTAGCTTGCGCTTCGAGTCATTATAGAAATATTTGCATTGATCGACAGCCCGTCTGCATTTTTTCATGGCAGAGCGGGCCATTTTGACTTATATAGATCTATTCTTTATTGAGTTTTGCGAGGGCTTTGAAATGAAAACATATTTGACCCCGGTCAAAGATATTGAGCGCAAGTGGCTGATCGTTGATGCGCAAGATAAGGTGCTTGGCCGTCTGGCTTCCGAGATTGCCACGCGTCTGCGCGGCAAGCATAAGGCTAATTACTGCACCTTTCTTGATGTCGGTGACTTTGTCATCGTGATCAATGCGGACAAGGTTCGTCTGACCGGCAAGAAGTGGGATGACAAGGTTTATCGTCATCACAGCGGTTTTATGGGCGGCTTGAAGGAAAAGACCGCCAAGGTGCTTCTGGAGCAAAAACCGGAAGAGCTGTTGCGCAAGGCTGTTCGCGGCATGTTGCCCAAGAACACCTTGGGCCGGACTCAATTGAAGAAATTAAAGGTATATGCCGGAGCGGACCATCCCCATGCCGCCCAGCAGCCTCAGTCTCTGGAATTATAAGCTGAGTTGAGCAGCTTGCCTGCACAAACAAAACTTATACCCTCTGGGTGCAAAACAGGATATTGGAGCTTGAACATGGCAGATAATAGTTTTTACGCGACCGGAAAAAGAAAGACCGCTATAGCCAGAGTGTGGTTGAAACCTGGTTCCGGTAACATTCAGGTCAACAAGATGAGCGTGCCGGATTATTTCGGCGGTGGATTTGACTACCTGCAGAAGATTTCCAAGCCTCTGGCCCTGACTGACACTGCGGCAAAGTTTGATATCCTAGCCACCCTGACCGGCGGCGGCAAGATTGCCCAGACCGAGGCCTTACGGCACGGAATTTCCCGCGCCTTGCTGGTTGTTGATCCAGAGCACCGGATCACCCTGAAAAAAGCGGGATTTCTGACCCGTGATCAGCGTGTCAAGGAGCGGAAAAAATATGGTCAGAAGGGTGCCAGAGCAAGGTTCCAGTTCTCCAAGCGTTAATTGTTGCCTGGTATTGCCTGGTCAATATCATCGACACCATTGTAATCTCATCAGGGGAAGGCGCCTATCGCTCTTCCCCTGATTTTTTTTGGCCTGAATCAGGCCTACTGTGTTCTTGGGTGAGTGGAGACAAAAATGGTACGAATCGCCATTGTTGGGGCATCCGGCTACACCGGGGCGGAGCTGGCCCGGATTCTGTGCAATCATCCCGAGGTAGAGCTGACGGTGGCGACTTCCCGGCAATATGCGGGGAAACCGCTTTCCCAGGTCTTTCCCAGCCTGCAGGGCAGGGCGGACATCCTCTGCGAAGATCTGCCTGTTGAGGCGCTTGTCGACCGGGCTGATTTTTTCTTTACCGCGGTGCCCCATCAGACCGCGATGGATATCGTGCCGCTGCTGGTGGCCGCAGGCAAGAAGGTTGTTGATCTCTCCGCCGACTTTCGCCTCCATGACGTGCAGGTCTATGAGCAATGGTACCAGGCGCACAGCGCCAAGGATCTGCTGGCCACGGCGGTGTACGGTCTGCCCGAGCTGCATCGGGCGGCGATCCGCAAGGCGCAGCTGGTGGCCAATCCCGGCTGCTACCCGACCAGCGTTATCCTGGGGCTGGCGCCGTTGCTCAAGGCCGGGCTGGTTGAGCCGGAAACCATCATCATTGACTCAAAATCAGGGACCTCCGGGGCAGGGCGGGCGGCGCAGGTAGGCTCGCTCTACTGCGAGGTGGCCGATGGCTTCAAGGCTTACAAGGTGGGTGAGCATCGGCACACCCCGGAGATCGAGCAGGAGCTGGGAGGGTTGTGCGGTAGGTCGGTGACGGTATCTTTTACCCCGCATCTGGTGCCGATGTCGCGGGGCATTCTCAGCACGATTTACGCCATGGCAGGCAAGCAGCTCCCCGAGTTGACCGAGTTCTATCAGGATTATTATCGGGACGAGGAATTTGTTCGGGTTTGCCAAGCTGGACAATATCCGGCGACCCAGTATCTCCGGGGCAGCAATTACTGCGATATCGGCCTTAAGTTTGATCCGCGCACCGGCCGGGTTGTTATTCTTTCCGCCATAGACAACGTGGTCAAGGGCGCTTCCGGGCAAGCCGTGCAGAACATGAATCTCATGTGTGGCTTTCCTGAGAATACCGGACTTCGAATCGTTCCTCTTTTTCCGTAAAGATCGGTGCGAAACATTAAGCTTGTCCTGGGTTATGACGGGACCGGTTACGCCGGTTGGCAGAGGCAGCTTGGTCAGCCCTCCATCCAGCAGGTCGTGGAAGAGGCCCTTGTCCGGTTGACCCAGGCTCCGGTTATTCTCCACGGGGCCGGGCGCACCGATGCCGGGGTGCATGCCGAGGGGATGGCGGCCAATTTTCAGACCGAGTCGGCCATTCCACTTCCCGGCCTGGTGAAGGGATTGAACAGCATGCTGCCCGAGGCAATCAGGGTGCTTGCTGCTGAAAATGTTGCCAATGATTTTCATGCGCGCTATAACGCCACGGGCAAGGTGTATGAATACACCTTTATGGCCACGGAGATCATGCCGCCCTGTCTGCGGCTGTATGCCGTCCAGGTCCGGAGGGATTTCGATTGCGAGGCCGTGCAGCTCTGTCTGCCGATGCTGGTCGGAACCCATGATTTCAGCAGCTTTGAGACCGCCGGCTCCCGTGATCTTTCTCTTACCGGGGGCAGGGGCGCCGTGCGGACCATTTTTACCGCCCGCCTTACCGCCGAGGGAAAAGATGGTCGGCTGTATCGGTTGACCATCGGGGGGGACGGCTTTCTGCGTCATATGGTGCGCAATATTGTCGGCACCCTCTTTGCCGTGGGGCGCGGTCGGCTGGCGCCCCTTGATTTTCAGAAAATCGTGGTGGCCCGGGATCGGTCGCAGGCGGGGATGACTGCACCCGCCAGGGGCTTGACCTTGAAGAATGTTTTGTACTGATTTGTGTGTAACTATCCAGCAGCACCGCATCTGCGTTGTTGCACCCAGAGGGTATAAGTTTCGTTTGAGCAGACAAGCTGCTCAACTCAGCTATATCAGCCTGCTCATGGGCACCAGCACACTTCGCAGGCTTCTGCCTAGCAGCTACGGCATTGCTGGATAGTTACGGTTTGGGATGTTTTTGTTCGTTTCCGGCCTTGAGCTGGATAGTTACTTTGTGTGTAACCAATTACGGGATGAAGCATTCTGGTTCGGCACTTCTCCCATCCTGTAAACGCCATTACAAGGAAGGAAAATGGAAGCGGAAATTATTGCTCTTGCGCAACGAGTCAAGCAGATCAAGCCTTCGCCCACCCTGGCCGTGAACGCCAAGGCCAAGGCCCTCAAGGCGGCGGGCGCCGACATCCTCAATTTCAGTGTGGGCGAGCCTGATTTTGATACCCCGCCCCATGTGTGCGAGGCCGGGAAAAAGGCCATCGACGAGGGGTTTACCCGCTACACCGCGGTGCCGGGGATTCCGGAGCTGCGGGAGGCAATCGCCAACCGGTTGGCACAGGACAAGGGTTGGAGCTATGAGCCCGATCAGATCCAGGTCTGCTGCGGCGGCAAGCACGGGCTCTACAACATGGCCCAGGCCCTCTTCGGCCCCGGCGACGAGGTGCTGATCCCGACCCCGTACTGGGTTTCCTATCCGCCCATCGTTCTGCTGGCAGGCGGAACCCCGGTGGAGGTGCCGCTCTCCGAGGTCAACGGCTTTGACCTGAGCGAGGAGCTACTGACCCGCTACGCCACTCCGAAGACCAAGGCCATTATCCTCAACAGCCCTTCCAACCCGACCGGTGCCGTATTTTCCGCCCAGGCGCTTGAAGCGGTGGCCAAGATGGCTCTGGCCAATAAGTGGTTGATCATCTCCGACGATATTTACGACACCATCGTTTACGGCGCTGAAAAGCTGCCCCATATCCTGGATGTGGACAAACGGCTCGCCGAGCAGACCCTGGTGCTTAACGGGGTTTCCAAATCCTTTGCCATGACCGGCTGGCGCATCGGCTATACGGCCGGGCCCAAGAGAATTATTGCGGCCATGAACAAGATCCAGAGTCAGAGCACCTCCAACCCCTGCTCTATCTCCCAGAAGGCGGCGCTGGCCGCAGTGAGCGGTCCTCAGGATTTCCCGACCATGATGCGGGACGCCTTCGTGCCGCGCCTTGATTTCATCATGAGTGCGCTGGGCAATATCCCCGGCGTTACCTGTGTGCGGCCCAAGGGCGCTTTCTATGTGTTCCCTAATGTTTCCGCTTACTATGGCCGGAGTTTCCAGGGGAAGGTGATGGCAAACTCGCTTGATCTGGCGGATTATCTGCTGGACGAGGCCTTGCTGGCCACGGTGCCGGGGGCGGCTTTCGGGGCGGATGCCTTTATCCGTTTCTCCTTTGCCACCGGGATGGGGACCATCGAAGAGGGCATGAAGCGGCTGGCCGAGGCTCTGGGGAAACTCTCTTAGAAGACCGGCCTCAGCCTGGGCTGACTAAGCCGTCGTAATTAAATAACTGTAACATTATCATATCGTAAGCGGCATAAGGGGCCGTAATAAAATAGATGAGAATGTAATGATTATTTTATAACGGCCCCTAAATCCTGGTCTGCTGCCTCGCTCAAGGCCCAGACCCAGTTATCCATGGGGCGCGCCTTGGAGAGCGCCTTCTGGCCGTTTTTTGAGTAACACTGGTAGAGCCATCCCCCGCTTTTGGAGAAAACCCTGATAAGTCCATGATTGGGGTGGATAAACCAGCCTTCCGTGAATGTGCCGTCCATCTGCGCTCTCTTTCTTTTGGGTGTTGCCTTCCTGTAATCCCACCTGACTGTGGCTACTTTTTCAGACAGTGGGCAATACTTTCCTTGTCTATTTTTCCGGTCTGGCAATACTTGCTGAATTCCGAGATCAGATCGTTGCCGCCCCGTGGGCATTGCTCGATGAAATTGACAAACTTGGTCAACCGGTCGATGATCTCCCTTGGCGCGGCATGCTCAATCTTGCAGGCCCCTTCTTCCGCAATCTTTTCCCCGACCGCCAGAACCTTGATAAAGAAGTCCTTTAGTGCCCGATGACGGAGGATGACATCCTTGGCCATTTCTCGCCCGGCAGGGGTAAGGGTGATGACCTCGTAAGGTGCGTAGTTGATCAACCCCTTTTGGGACAGGGAGCGAAAGGCTTCGGTGACTGAGGAACGGCTGACTTTGAGGGTGCTGGCAATCTCCTTGGCTCTGGCCACCTGCTTTTCGGCGATGATGTGAAAGATGGTTTCCAGATAGTCTTCCAGGCTGGCGCTGAGTCTTTTTGGGGCTGGCGTGGACTGATCAGTTGACATATGAAAGTCTGCTCGCAAAGGGTATCGGTAGTCTGTTCCAGAGATAAATATTTTTAGGAAAGGCTAATAAGTATAGGAAAATCTCTGGAAAGTCAATTTATCAAAGGAGGTTTTTTTTGTAAAATTGGCTCTCTAAGGTTACGGATTTCCCCTGCTGATGATCAGGAAAGTATCTTTTTATATATATCGCCCAGGGCCAATTGGGACAATGATGTGTACCTCTACCGCACCTTTATAGATGATTATGAACAGCTTGAAGCGGATTTAACCATCAAGGTCTCCCTCCAGCTTTCAAATTCGGCATGGTTCACCAACACGCCACGCCTGCCATTCTTGGTGATGATCATTTCTGCTCGGTGGAATTTAACGCATTGACCAAGACGCCGAGTTTAATTTTTACATCCGAAAGAGGTTGGGCCTTCATGCTGGTCTACAAATTGAGGTTGACTGGAATTATATTCAATTATAAGCGTGGTGGGATTGCGGGTAATATTTTTGCAGTTTTATCGGTTGGCTCATTTGCCAATCTAGCCCTCAGGCTATGAAGTTATAAGGTTTCATCATTCTTACCCCAGCCTTCCGTTGACATGATCATCACGTTTAAGTACACTGCTTTGATCGCAACCAGCAGCAGACAAAGGATCGATCATGAGATCGTAATGAGCTCAATTACTTCTCCCCAGCCGACACAAGAAAATGCTGCGAACCCAGCTGCGTTGCCACACGCCGCTCTGGTCAAAATATGGGGAGTGTCCCTGTTTTTATTGGCGCTGTTTATCCCCGGCCTGGCCCGAGCTGATTTCGACATCACCTCCGCCACCGTCAATAGCGGAAGTTCGGTAACCGTTGCTCCCAGCGAATCGATCGACGTTGCCGTCACCCTGAACTACTCCGGCAACACCAGCGGCGCAAACGGTGAGTGGGAATCAACCAAATGGACGGTCAACGGGGTCGACACCTGCAGCAATCATTCTGACCGGGAAGAACCAGGCCCGGACAGTGTCAGCTTCAGCATCACCGCCCCGACAACTCCCGGCACCCATACCCTCACCCTCAAGCCTTATTCCAATGACAACTGCGGCGGCCAGACCGGCAGCAACTTTGACCTGAACAACGCGATCACCGTCCAGCAACCGACCCCGGTTGCCGATTACCGTTTTGATGAATGCTCCTGGACCAGCGGGACAAGCGGCGCAGTAAGCGATTCAGCCGGCAGTTATCACGGCACTCCTTACAGCACGAACACGGTTTCCGGCGGAGTGGTCAATCATGCCGCCGATCTTTCCGCCTCAGGCACGAGCGACTACATCCGCTGGCCGATCTCGCTCTTAAACGGGCGCACCAATTTTACCATCAGCCTGTGGTTCAAAACCTCGGCCAATAAATCGCAGCAGGAAATTTTCCACGGCCTGGGTAGTGGTTCGGGAGACGATGAGATAGAAATTTATCTCGTCAACAGCACGGGGATCCGGGTAAACATTCGCGACGAGGGCAACAATTACAATGCTGCTTCGTCCTTTGCCAACGGCGCCTGGCATCACCTGGCGGTCACCCGTTCCGGCACCAGCGTCTGCGTCTATCTCGACGCGACCCTGCTGGACTGCAACACCCGCAGCTCAAATGCCTTGTCGATCACCAACAGCAACGCCCTGTTGACTGGCCAGGAGCAGGACTCCTTCGGCGGCGGTTTTACCAGCAGCCAGGCGCTGGAAGCGCAGCTCGACGAGTTCAAGGTATTTGCTGCCGCTCTTTCCGCCAGCTCGATCAGCAGCATCTATGCCAACGAACTTGCCGGCAACAATTGGGACGGAAGCGCCCGGAGCAACCCCTGCCCTATCGACGATGGCACTGTTGTCTCCGGCGGCTGTACCGAGAGTACGGTGGGCGCCGATACCCTTATCACCTGTACCGGCAACGGGACATTCACGCCGCCCGCCGGAGTGACGCATGTTCGCTATCTGGTCGTGGCGGGCGGCGGTGGTGGCGGCGGCATTGGAAGCGATGACGAGGATGGCGCAGGAGGCGGCGGTGCTGGGGGCATACTCAGCGGTACGAGTGTTGCCGTGACGCCGGGCACAAGCTACAGCATCATTGTCGGTGGCGGTGGTGCGGCCGGAACGGGTTCTGACAATGGCGGGAACGGCGGGGATTCAACATTCTCGACATTGACGGCGATCGGCGGCGGCGGCGGTGCGCGCGAGGGCGGGCATAATGGCAGGGACGGCGGATCAGGCGGCGGCGGCAGCGACAATGATCACGGCGGCGACGGCACTGCCGGCCAAGGCAACGACGGTGGCGACGGCAACAATAACGACGGTGGTGGCGGCGGCGGCGGCGCCGGAGAGGCAGGCGCGAATGGCACTGATACTACCGGCGGCGATGGTGGCGATGGCGTGGAGAACAACATTACGGGTGCGAGTGTCTACTACGGTGGTGGCGGCGGCGGTGGCGCGGACGGCGGCGGAGCGGGTGGGGCAGCGGGGTTGGGTGGCGGTGGGTCCGCCCCCACTGGACGCGGCGCCGGCAATTCCGGTACGGCCAACACGGGCGGCGGTGGTGGCGGCGCCACTGGGTCGGACAGCGGCTCTGCTTACAATGGTGGCGAGGGCGGGGCGGGTATTGTCGTCCTGCGCTACAACGCGTCGACGGACTGCGCGACCTTCCGCGACGAATTTTCCTCGGACAGTTATGGTCGCAACGATGGCACGGCAAGCTGGACAGGCAACTGGACCGAGGTCGGCGACAACGGCTCATCGTCGAACGGCGATATCGAAATCGCCGGCAACCGCTTGCAATTCGAGGGTGACGCCGATAACAACACCTCCATCTATCGAGAAGCCGACCTTTCCGGCTATACCAGCGCGACCCTGAGTTTTGATTACAGCGAGTCCGGCTGGGATAGCCATGACACCCTGGAGGTTCGCGTTTCCGCCAATGGGGGAGCGGACTGGACGACCATTCAGACGTTCAATAACGACCAGGGTGCAGGAGGCACCTTCTCGCAAGATATCACTGCTTATATCGCCGGCAACTTCCGCCTTGCCTTCGTGGTAACGAGCGCAAATGGCGGTGATGATGAGTTCTATATCGACAATGTCCAGATCGAAGCGTGTACGACAAGCAGCAGTCTGGACCATATCCGCCTAGAACACGACGGCGACGGCCTGACCTGTATGCCGGAGACCATCACCGTCAAGGCCTGCGCCGATGTAAACTGCACCTCGAATGCTACAAGCAGCACCACGGTCACTCTGTCCGGCACGGGCTGGTCGAGCAACCCCATTACCTTCATCGGCTCGACCATGGTAGATTTAAGCAAAACCATCCCCACAACCGTGACCCTGGGGACCAGCGCGGTCAGCCCCTCCCCTGCCGGGGCCACCCGTTGCTACATCGGGGCAACTCAGGACTGCAATCTGATTTTTTCCGATGTCGGTTTCATCTTTGCCGCCACAACCGGCGGCAGCGGACTCACCATCCCAAGCCAGACCGCCGGCACCCCTTCGGGCCCCTATTACCTGCGGGCGATCAAAACCAGCACCACCACCGGGGCCTGCGAGGCTGCGCTGGTTGGAGCCAACTCCGTTGACCTGGCCTATGAGTGCAACGACCCCGCCACCTGCTACGCCGCCGACCTGATGAACATCAACGGCGGCACCGCCACAACCATCGCCCGAAACAACAACGGGAGCGTAACCAGCTACACTCCCTCCGTACCCATGACTTTTGATGCAGGCGGGAACGCTCCGTTTACCTTTAATTACGGCGATGTTGGCAGGGTGACCCTGCATGCGAGGAAAACCGTGAGCTCTGTCCTCCTTTCCGGCGCCACCAATGCTTTTATCGTCAAGCCCTACGATTTTTCGGTAATCCCCTGCGCTGCCTCGGTGGTCGGCGCCTGCACGGCCGCGCCCACCGACCCGGAGCTGGTCGGCGGCGGCAGCGCCTTTGCCAAGGCCGGTGAGCAATTCAAGGCCACAATCACCGCCCGGACCTCCACCACCCCCCCCACTATCACCCCAAGTTTCGGTTCAGGCAGCAACAACGCCACGGAGACGGTGAATCTCACCCATAACCGGCTTGCCCCCACCGGGGCCGGGACCGCGGACGGAGCCTTGAGCGGCACCATCGCCATCCACCGATCGGACTTCAGCAGCGGAGTGGCCACGGTAAGCAACCTCGCCTGGAGTGAGGTCGGGGTTATTAGTCTCACCGCCACCAACAGCACCTTTCTTGGGGCTTCGCTTTCCACCACCGGCGCCTCCGCCAACCTGGGCCGCTTCATCCCCGATCATTTTGCCATTACCCCTGGCGCGGTAACAGAGGGCTGTGACGCTGGCAATTTTACTTACTTCGGCCAGGATGGTTTTGCCACTCCCTTTACCCTGACCGCGCAAAATGCCGCAAACGGGACAACCCAGAACTACACGGGTAATTTCGCCAAGCTCGACCTGACCAGCTGGAACAACTACAACTTCACCGCAACCTGGGATACCACCCCTAACCCAAGCTCAACTCTTTTAGCAAGCGCCACAGCGCCAACCGGCAGCTGGAGCAATGGCATAGCCTCAGTAGCCGCCATTCACCAGGCAAGCCGTCCTGCCTCGCCCGTTGTCCCAGCCAATATTACGATCAACGCCAAGCCCACCGACACAGATGACGTAACCATAGCTACGGCCACTTCAGTGCAAACAGCCGCCACGCCGCTTCGTTATGGCCGTCTGGTGCTGAAAAATGCCTATGGCACTGAAAGAGAAGCGCTCAAGATGCGTCTACAGAGCCAATACTACAACGGCTCCGCCTTTATCACCAATGCCGATGATTCCTGCGTAAGTTTCAGCGCGGCCGCTCTGGCCTGCACAGATGCAAACGCGGCCGACACTCTGATCTGCACCGATGTCACGGCCAGTGGCACCAATGTGGGTAACGGGCAGGATTTCACACTTTCCGCCCCTAACAAAACAGGACCTCTCCTCTACACCCTGACCGTTGCCGCCTGGTTGCAATACGAATGGGACAATGCGGGCAACGACTACAACGAAAACCCATTCGCTCGAGCTAATTTCGGCATCTACCGAGGCAACGACCGGATCATCAACTGGCGGGAGATTATCCGGTGAGGATCGCAAGCCAGCAAAATAAAGCTGAGTTGAGCAGCTTGCCTGCTCAAACAAAACTTATGCCCTTTGGCTATAAACCTTTTCCCCACGATTATATAAGGGGAGGTTTTACCATGGTCGAACTGATCATGGTCATTGTCATTCTCGGGGTCCTGGGGATTACGGTGGCGTTCAAATGGCCCAGCGGGTTAAAAGAAGCAGCCGCGGTCGAGGAGTTTAAGCGGGCGGTACGCTACGCCCAGCACAAGGCGATGACCAGAGGGTTTGATGAGACTTGCGTCAAAAAACCATGGGGCATAGAGGTGGTTACCAATCAGTACACGGTGAAACGTCAGGGGGCTGGTTGTACGGCAGCGGATGAATGCGCAGAGATCGAGTACCGTAACCGCAATCTAAATAATGCTGCTTCAGCAAGCCTTAGCGCCGGGGCAATCTGGTTCAACGGTCTGGGAGAGCCGATTGATGCCTCTACCTGTCAAGCCTTGACGGCTAACCCGATAGCCACCTTCACCATAACCGTAGACGGTGGTGGCACCCCTCTGGTAGTTTGTCCGCAAACCGGCTACATAGGGAATTCATGCTCGTGAGAGGCCTCAAAAAATCCCTGGCCAAGAAAGTTGTGGTCTTTGGCAAATTCGCCCACCCACCCAAGCAGGGCCAGACCGGCTTCACCCTTATCGAACTGGTGCTGGCCATCGTCATTCTCGGTAGCGTATCTATCATGTTCATCCCCTTTTACCAGTCCATCGCCCATAGTCCCGATCCGGTTATCCGCCAGCGGGGCATCGCCCTGGGCCAGGGGCTGATGGATGAAATTTTAAGCAAGAAGTGGGATAACAACTCCCCGGTGGGTGGTGGCCCGATAAACACCGCAGAGAGTTCACGTGGCACGGAAGTGGCAACCTCTCCGATAGTGGGCTTGGATACGGAGGCAACTCGCGGAAATTATGCGGCCGTTGACGACTATGCCGCCCATTCAGAGACTGATGTTTTTTATGATCAAAACGAAGATAGTTTTACGATGACGGGATACAGCCGCCAGGTACAAGTCTGCTATATAGCCAGCACCAGCAACCCCATCACTCACGCAACCACCTGTGTAACCGGCAGCACCACGGACAGCAAACTTATCGTAGTTACCGTCACAACTCCCACCAACGAGACCCTGCGCCTGGTTTCAGTGGTATGCAATATATGACAAATACGAATAAAAATACCCACCGGGACTTTCCTTGTCTCAGTCTGGCATCTTGCCCCTGCGGCTTCACCATGTTAGAGCTGATCATCGTTATCGTGATCCTGGGTGTTTTGGGCAGTATGGGAGCGGAATTCATCTCCCAGGCGTTTAAAGGCTTTAAAGAAACCGGCAATCGGATTGAAATGTATGAGGAAGGACGTTTGGCATTAACCCGCCTGGAGCGAGAACTGCAAGGAGCAGTCCCCAATGCGGTCGATGTTTCTTCCGTAGAGAGCGGGAATAGTAATGCTATCTCCTTTGGGGTAATCAACGAATCTGCCATGGCCGGGGTATCCGGCCGGTATGAGGAAGAACATCCCAGCGGGCAAACAACGCTAAAGGATATATCCGGCATGTTAGCAGCTCAGGCCATTGTATCGATCTACAATACCAGCTGGGATGCCTTCGCAACTGCGGCTGGTAACAGTCTTTATCGAGTAACCTCAGTTGATGGGACTACAAGGGTCATGACCCTTAACCGGGCCATAGATCGGGTATCTCCGTATCAACGCTATTTTGTCGTGCGGCCGCAGGCGGTTCGCTTTGTGGTCAGCGGGGGAAGAATTTTCCGGGAAACAGCCACCGTGAACCCTGGCGGAGCCCTGGGGGCGTTTGCTGGTCGGTTTCCCTTGGTTGATCATGTGGTGCCAAGTGATCCTAATGGCTATTTTTTCTATTTTCCAGGAACCTCTACCCGCAGCTCCATTGTGGTAGTGCATTTCGCCATTGATCGAGACGGGGAGGTGGTTAACTTTCACAAGGAGATCAAGATCAGAAATGTGCCCTGAGCCAAGCAGCTGCAAACAATCCGCTGAGCGAGGCTTTGCCTTGGTTATCGCCTTGTTCGCCATCGTCATTATGGCGGTTTTTGGGTTGCTAATTGCCCGTTACACCACCACCACCCAAGCTGTTTCGGCTGAGGATTATCTCTGGGCGCAGGCCTTGCACAGCGCAGAATCCGTCGTCAGTCTCAATATCCTCTATCGTGACGGAGGCGGCGGCTTAAGTGCCCCCCCCGTACCGTCAGTGGAAAATATCAGCACCCATATTGAGGCCGATACCTTTGTGGCGGCAGGCACCCCGGCCATTATCCGGGTGCGGGCCGACCATGCAACGGAAGTCAGCCGCACCGTGGAAGCGAAATATCTGCTGGACCTCAATTAAAAAATACAGCTCTCAGCAATTGACTTACTTTAGAAGCACGTCAGGAAAAATCTTGTAAAAGAAAAATATATTAAATATATAGCATATTTGTCGAGGTTGTGAGACTAATTCAAGCACAGCTTACCAAGGTACTAATCGGAAAGGGGCGCTAAGGGTCGTGAGCAAGCTTTTTGACGCCATTGAGCGAATTCGTCATAATGAAGCAGGCAATGCCGTTATCTCGCAGCCTGACGAAATAAGAGAAACGCTCATATCGCCACAGAACGAAGCCGCCAATACCGTCGCTTCCCCCACAGACATCGCAAAAGAAGCTGTCGCCTCGGCAGAGGACGAGGCAAGCAAAATCGTCGTCGCGCCGCGTGACCAGACAGACAAAGACCTCGCTTCACCACTGCCCATGCCCCCACCAAGAAGGTTGTGGGGTAAAGGAAAAACCCAGCAGCCGGCAGAAAAAAGCCGCCGCTCGGCACTGATCATCCGTCTGACGTTCGCCATTAGTTTGTTGGCGACGATTTCTTGGTATGTTTTTCCCGGCACTATGCCGACCATAAGTTCAAATAGTGGCCGGCGGATGGCAAAGGATGGCCCAGTTGCGCTTATCCCGACACCAGCCCTGCCCAAACCCGTTCTGCCGGAGGAGACATCGACTAAACCTCCAGCCAGTGCCCCCAAAGAACCGGCCCCAGCCGTTATCCCCCGCAACATGGCCGAGTTGAACAATCGGGGGGTAGAACTGGTTGCCGACAACGACCTCTGGCGCGGCCTTTATTACTTTGACCTGGCCCGCCTGGCCGACCCCATGGCGGTGGAACCATTAATCAATATGGGAGTTACCCTGAGCGAACTCGGCCTTTTTGCCCCAGCGGTGCGGATTTTCAAGGAAGCTCACGCCATGGCCCCGAATCATCCTGATTTACGCTACAATCTGGAGAACCTTGCTGGTCGCGGATTGGACAAGTTATGATAAGCAGTCACTGGGCACCACATGTTGTCGGCACTTCTGCCGACGATTGACAGCGGCGATCGGCCCGGCTCACGTACAAAAGTACGCATCGCCGTCCCGCTTGCCGCAACCTGCGGCACCCTGTGGCCGCTCATTCCGTGGTTATTTGACTCCCGGGGCATTCATCCCGTGATCTGTTACGAGTTATGAGCACAGAGGACATATGTTAGGACGTTCGCTAAAAAATCGGCTGTTTGTGTTCACCGGCAACGATCAGTTATCGCTGCTTTTGGAGGTTGTTCAGCCCGGCAGTCCTATTTCGCCCCTGGAAGTGCTGGGCAGGACCGACACCCCTCCTATCGCCGATGTCTCTCTGCCCAGACTCCTGACCACCGCAGGCTCTCTGCGGGGCAGCCTGGCCGTGGTTCTGCCACTGCATTTTTTTGAGACCGTGTCCGTTTCTCTGCCTGCCATTCCAGACGGCGCCATAGCCCAAGCCCTTCCCTATCAATTGGCCAAGTTGGTGCCGCTACCGATCAGCGACTACATTTATGACTGGCAGATTACTGAGCGTCTCCGGGATAGTTTGCAACTCATGGTCTATCTTTACCCTGCCAAGGACTTCGAGAAAATTAAGGCCTCTTTGCCCAGCGGGCGTCTGGAAATTAAATATCTGGAAGCCGACGTTTTTGCCGCCTGTGCCCTTCTGGAAAAGGAGCAGCGGCTGTCCGCCGATCATGCCAGCCTCATCATTCTGATCTGGCAGAATCATATTTCGCTGGCCGTTTATGACCATAACCGGCTGGCCCTGGTCCGGACCATTAAGGTTGCCCAGCCGCCTCCGGCAACGGAAAAAACGGCCTTAGAGCAAACAGTGGCTGAACAAACTGAAATCGTGCAGGCAGACAGCACCCCCCTGGCGGCCGAGGTCGAAACAACGTTGACGGACCTCCTGGAACCAGATCTGTCCATGGAATCGATAGTTGGGGATTTCACACCTGCTGCGGATCAGACAGCTGTTGATGCTCATGGCTGGGCAAGCGATGACGATGCAGAGTTGCTCATGGCCGGCTGGGATATTTTAAATCCAGGCGGCAGCAGCAATGACATCCCGCTAGCTTCTGCCCCTCCTCCCAAGATAGCTTCTACCGCCGAGGATTGCCGCAGGAACTATTGTCGGCAGGTAGTGCTCGAAATCATGCGTACTCGAGATTATTATGTCTCGGTAATGAAAGGACGCCCGATCAACCAGATTTATCTTGGCAGTAGTGATGGTCTCAGGCAGGAACTGAAGTCCGACAACATTGAGTTTCTCGGTCTGGACCTGTTGCCGCTTGCCGGCGAGAATGATCCGGATTCCGAGTCGTTCCCCTCCCTGTTGCGGGCTCTTGCTCTTGGGGCAGGGATAAGGTAGCGGAGACGTAACTATCCAGCAGCACCGCATCTGCGTTGTTATCAGCCTGCTCATGGGCACCAGCACACTTCGCAGGCTTCTGCCTAGCAGCTACGGCACTGCTGAATAGTTACGGTTTGGGTTGTTTTTGTTCGTTTCCGGCCTTGAGCTGGATAGTTACGCGGAGACAAGGATAAAACTATGCTGCAACGTATCAATCTGGTCCCCGGCGTTTCCGCTACCGCCCGCCTGCGCAGGCTCATGCCGCTGTTGTTGGCTGTTGCCCTGCTGCTTATCGCCACTCTGTTCTCGGGAGAATACTGGTGGCTGCAACGGCGCAGCGCCTTGCTGGCAAAGGAAATTACCTCTCTGGAGAGCGCGGCCGGAAAAAGCGAGGAATTGCAGAGTTCCGTTCAGCAGTTGACCAACCAGATTGAAACGCTGCGCAAGCAAGTGACCCTGACCGCCGATCAGGCCGACCGCCTGGCCGGGCATCTTTTTCTGAAAACGGATTTCTCTGATATCCTGGCGGAGGTCGGTCAGGTCATGCCGTCGTCTTTGCGCGCTGAAAAAATCGCCATTAACCGGGATGGCGGCAGCATTGAAGGCCTGGCCTTGCATTATCCTGATTTGCCGCAGTTGGCCGACAAACTGCGCCGGAACAAACGTTTCACCTCCGTGTTGATCAAAGAGATTGACCGGACCAGCGAAGCGAACGACAGCCCCTTTCGCTTTGCCATCACTTTTCAACTGCGCTCTGACCAGCGGCCGCAAACATAAACCTGAGGAGACGGATGCCAGCTTTTGATCTCAAGCAAAGCCTGGAACAGCTGCGGCAGTTATTTTCCAAGCTCCAGAATGATCCATCTCTCTTGGCCGAACTCCGCCAACTTGGCCTGGGATTGTTAGTCTGCCTGGCTGTGGCTTATGGTGTCCACAGCTTGTTGCTGGAGCCACAACAGCGAAAAATCCATAAACAGCTTGCCACCCTGCAGCAACTGCGCAGCACCGCCGCCGGAGAAATTACCCCGATACTGGATGCCGGCCGCCGGAAATTAAACCAAGAAATCATGCAGATCCAAGAGGAAAAAGCGGTTCTGGAACTTAAAAAGAATTTTTTGAACGAACAGTGGCGGGGGTTGGGCGATGAAGAGCTCTTCACCCGGTTGATCATGACCCTGGATTCCACGGCGCCGGTTTCTCTGGAGGGACGTTTCAAAAAATTAAACTATCTCGATCCTCAGATCCGAGAAGATTTCATCGTCCACCCGATCAGACTGACCGGGGTTGCAGCCTTTCCGGAACTTCTCTCCTATTTGCGTTATCTTGAAGAACGACCGGAGGTCGGCATTATAGATGATCTGGCTCTTGAACTGGTGCCGGTGGAGGGTTACGAAAAAGCAGGAAAAATCACCTACAGCCTGACAGTAGGCCGGGTTACTCCGGAATTACGGGAGGCAAAATGAAACCGCGTTTCAGGATTAAGGGCCCCGAGCAGGTTGGATCGGCGAAGGTTCGAAGAACAGCGTTCATTTGGTTGCTGAGCTTGCTGATGGTTAGCGCCTTTTTCGTTATAGTGGCCGCGGCCGATGCTCTGCCAGCCAAGGTGCTCCGTCTCCGCCCGATAACCGCCGACCAGAAAAAAAACGCGCCACCCTCGCGCGATCCTTTTAATTGGTCGCAGAAACAAATCGCTGAATTTCGGGAACGTGATCCCCCGATCAAAGCCGCCATTGCCGCAGGCCTGACCTTAAACGCCATTATCTGGGAGCCCCACCAGGCTTTGGCGGTCATTAACGGCAAGACCACCGGGGTAGGAGATAAAATCCTGCCGGCAGGTGAGCGGCGAAGGCAGGCTACCATTTTAGAGATCATGATAGAAAAAGTGGTCTTCGAATTCGATGGCGCTTATCATACCTTGTGGCTGGAACCAGGTTCCGGCCTGCCGTCCGCCCCAAAAGTATTGCCCAGCCAAGGCCCGATCGGGAACCAAACCAGAGGAACAGACCGACGATGAACAGACCGCTGACCCTGCTGACCTTTATCCTGACCATGACCACGTTGTTGGCGGTTGCAAACCCTGGTACGGCGGCAGAAAACCCGACAGAAGCAACAGAACTTAAGCCCCCGGTTTCCGCGACCGTCGGCGAAAGCGAGGCGCCGCCCTTGATCGAGCGGCTCAAGGCCCATAAGGCCACCGTGCGGGCAGAGGAACTCCGGGTGGATCAACTTCTGCAGGCCATCGGTCGTCAGGCCGGGATCAACATCGTAGTGGCCGCTGATATTACCGATACCATTTCCTTCGATGTCAGAGATATCTCTTTTTATGAAGTTTTTCATTTCATTATGGAGACTCGGCAATTACGTTACCGGCAATTGAATAATGTTATTCTGGTAGAAAAGGACAAGGTTAAGGACAAGACTGAGGCTGCGGCTCTGCAGCAGGAGTTGCTGACCGTGCGGGTCTGTCCCCGTTATGGTCAAGCAAGTGAATTTATTGAACAACTTCGCCCTCTGGTCTCCACCGCCACCGGCGGAAGCATCACCGTCACCGCCCGTGACGCCTGCCTGCTGCTCAAAGATCGGAAAGAAAACCTGCAACGTCTTGAAGAATTGCTGATCGAGCTTGATCGGCCAATACCTCAGGTTCACATTGAGGCCAGAATAGTCACGGTCAATAACGAAGCCAAAAGACGTTTGGGGGTGGATTGGAATTACGATAATCTGTCTACCCGCAATCCGTTGAAGGCCGAAGCTCTAATGTCCGCAACTTCGCCTACCACCAATATCACCTTTGGCTTTCTCCGGGATAATTTAGATCTCAATGTCAAACTCCAGGCCATGCAGGACGAAAACATTGCTGACCTGCTTTCCGCTCCAAGCGTTCTGGTACTGAACGGCGAGGAGGCGATAATCAAGCAGGGCCAAGAGGTTCCTTATACAAGCAGCACCACTGCCGGCACCGGTGTGCAGAGCAACACTTTATTTCGGGAAGCAACCCTCAGCCTCAAGGTTACGCCCAGGGTCATTCAGGACGCCTTCGTCAACCTGAAGGTCCATGTCACCAACGACAGCGTGGACACAGTCAGCACAGTCGGGGATCAGCCATTGATCAATAAGCAGGAGATCAACACCCGACTTTTTCTAAAAAACGGCACTACCGTGGTGATCGGCGGAATTCTCAAGCAAAACAAAAGTAATTATTCCAATCAGGTGCCTGGTCTTGGCGATATTCCGATTCTGGGGCATCTATTCAAAAGTAACGAACATGAAGACAGCAAGCGCGAATTGTTGGTCTTTATCACCACCACTGTGGTCAATATTGAACAGTTAAGTGAAGCAGACAACACCAACCCTGACTACATCCGCAAAGAATTTGGTCTGCACAAGGATAATGCCGGCGGCAAAGGTGGAATGTGAATGAGACGGGCAGTTTCCTGATAAATTATCTGCCTTTTTTCGGGTTGGTCCGGGAACCGTTTCTCATTCCCCCGGACCGGGATGTTTTTTATCCTTCTCCGGGCCATCGCGGAGCCGAGGGGGCATTACGTTTCGGTCTTGACCAAGGAGAGGGGTTCATGGTTCTGACCGGCGAGGTGGGCACTGGTAAAACCCTGCTGTTGCGACGACTACTGGCCGGATTGCCGCAACGTTACGAGACAGCCCTGATTCTCTCACCAAACCTAACGCCACAAGAACTGCTACCGGCTATTTTCCACGATCTCGGTCAAACACCGGCTGTCGAACCAAATACCGGGATCGGTATGGATCGTCTGTTACGTCAGCTCAACGACCATCTCGCCGAGCTGGCCGCTCAGGGCCGCCGTCTGGTGGTAGTCATTGATGAAGCCCAGAATCTACCTCTGGAGAGTATGGAACAATTACGTCTGCTGTCAAATTTTGAGTCGGATACCAGCAAGCTGATTCAGATCATTCTGGTTGGTCAGCCGGAATTGCGGGACCGGCTTAACCGTCATGAACTGCGCCAGCTCCGGCAACGGATCGCGGTAGTTGAACAGTTACAGCCTCTTGCCAGTGAGGAAATCATCCATTATGTTGATACCCGTTTGAGCTGGGCCGGAGCAACCAGGCTGGAGATCAGCCGTCCCGCCCTCACCCTGCTCCAGCGTTATTGCCAGGGCATTCCCCGGTTGATTAATAAGGCCTTCAGCCGGGCTTTATTGATTGCTTACAGCCAGCACAGTCTCACCATTACCAAGGCCATTCTTCAGGAGGCCATCGCCTCCCTGGATGAATCAGACTTTTTCTGGGAAAACGGGTTGTCCAACACGCCCTCTAAACCTCAATCTATGACTGCCGGGCTACTATGAGCGCTAAACTTACCCAGAAAAAAAAGCTCGGTGATATTCTGGTAGAAAGCGGTCTGATTTCTGCCACCCAGCTTCAGCAAGGCCTTGTTTACGGCAAGGAGCATAGCCTGAAACTGGGGGATGCTCTGCAAGGCCTGGGTTTTATCAACGAAAATTCCATTGCCCGGACCCTGGCCAAACAGCTCGATATCCTCTTTATTGATTTTACCAGGGTGGTGGTTGATCCGGAAACGGCTAGAATCATACCGGAAATGGTGGCCCGCAAACACAAGGTAATAGCCCTGGGCCGCCGGCCCGGCGAAATTCTGGTTGCCTTCGCCGACCCCTTGAACATCTTTGTCACTGATGAGATATCCCGTTATATCAACAATGAAAAACTGGTTATCTGTACCGGGGTGGCTTCTCTGATCAGTGCTGCGGTGGACCAGGTTTACAACATGCAAAAACCGCGAGAGCCGGTTGCCAAGGGCGAAGATGAATCGGCAGCGGTGGCCGCGGTTAATGAAATGATCCTCCAGGCGGTGCTCTCCGGAGCCAGCGACCTGCATCTCGAACCGACGGATACTAAGGTAAGAGTTCGGCTGCGGGTGGATGGCCTGCTTCGTCAGGTAAAGGAATTTCCTCTTGAAATGCATGCCCCTCTGGTTTCTCGGATCAAGATCATTTCCCAGCTCGATATCGGCGAGCGGCGCAAACCCCAGGATGGTCGTTGCGAAATTCCGGTTTCCGGCCGGGATATTGATATCCGGGTTTCGGTCCTGCCTTTGAACAAGGGTGAGAAGGTGGTGATGCGGCTGCTTGATAAGAGCAAGGTGAAGATCGACCTTTCGGTCTTAGGCTTTGAGGCCGCCCAGTTGGCGCAGTTCGAACAACATATTGCCCGTCCGCACGAAATTGTCCTGGTTACCGGTCCAACCGGCAGCGGCAAAACTACCACCCTCTACGCCGCCCTCCATCGGATCAACAGCGTAGACCGCAATGTCATCACGGTTGAGGACCCCGTCGAATATGAGCTGGCCGGGGTCAACCAGGTTCAGGTCAACCGCAAGGCTGACCTTACCTTCGCCAACGCCCTGCGCGCTATTCTCCGTCAGGATCCGGATGTGATCATGATCGGCGAAATCCGCGATCCGGAAACTGCAGAAATCGCCATCCAGTCGGCTCTCACCGGCCATCTGGTACTGTCCACCCTCCATACCAACGACGCAGCTGGAGCGATTGCCAGACTGACTGACATGGAAATTCCCCCCTTTTTGATTGCCACCGCTGTGGGGATGGTAGTAGCGCAACGGTTGGTTCGGCGGCTCTGCCCCGACTGCCGCGAAGCCTTTACCCCGCCGGAAACAGTCCAGAAGGAAATGGGCCTGGTCTACGATGCCCGGCTGATCATCTACCGGCCCAAGGGTTGCCCAAGGTGCGACGGTAATGGCTTCAAGGGCAGATTGGCGGTGCATGAGACTCTGTCGGTTTCCCCGGCCATCGAAGAGCTGATCATGTCTCGGGCCTCCAGCCATGACATCTTTCGCCAGGCCGAGAGGGAGGGCATGATTTCGTTGCGCCGAGCCGGAATCGCCAAGGTATTGGCCGGCCACACCTCTCTTGACGAGGTGCTACGAGTGACCTTGGATGCGGTTGACTAACTCAGCGCTAAGGACTTGTTAAATGCCCGGATTTCAATATGAAGCGATGAACCAAAAAGGTGAGATTATCACCGGTTTTTTTGCCGTCGAAACCGTGGCTGAGGTGGAGGCCCGCCTGGCTCAGAGCGGTCTCAGTCCGCTCAAAATCCAAATCAGCTCTAACCAGGACGGCCCCGTAAACCTCAATATCCCAACCCTGATGGAGCGTTTGCATGGCATCAAAATCGACGATCTGATTCTTTTCTGCCGCCAGCTCTCCACCATGCTGGCTGCCGGCATCGTCATTCTTCAGGCCCTGCGGATTATCGGCCGCCAGGCGCAAAATGTTTTGCTGCGCATAGCCGCCCTGGATATCGCCGATCAAGTGGAGGGTGGGACAAAATTAAGTGACGCCTTCGCCGTCCATCACAAAGTTTTCACCCCTCTTTTTTATAATATGGTGCGGGTCGGCGAGGAAACCGGCAGCCTGGATCGTTCCTTCGACTATTTGTCCAAACTGAATGAAAATGAAAAAAATATCCAGACCAAGATAAAAGCCGCCACCAGTTATCCCAAGATCGTCATCAGTGCGCTGGTCGTGGCCATTCTCTTTCTGATGACCTTTGTGATGCCCAAGTTTGTCACCCTTTTTGCTTCTTCCAAGCATGGACTGCCTTTACCGACGAAAATCCTGATCGCAGGCAGCAACTTTATCACCGGCAATTTCATCATTCTGTTTTTTATAACCGCGGCCCTGATCACCGCCTATCGGATGGCCTTGCGCAATGAGAGCTTCATCTTGGCCCAGGATCGGCTGCGGCTGCGGCTGCCGATTTTTGGACCCCTGGGAATCAAGATTTACATGTCCCGTTTCTGCCGGGTTTTTGCCGTACTTACCGTAAGCGGCGTAGACATTGTCCGCGCCTTGGATCTGGCTGGGGCCGCCCTGGGAAATCGAGTCCTTGCCGGGATGATGGAAAAGATTCGCCACGAGGTGGAGCAAGGCCGGCATCTGTCTGAGGCTATGGCCGATTATCCGATTCTGCCTTCTCTGGTGAGAGAGATGCTGGCGGTGGGCGAGCAATCCGGCCGGATGGATGAAATGATGGTCAAGGTGGCGGATTTCTACGACACGGAAAGCGACTACACCATCAAGAATCTTTCTACCCTGATCGAACCGGTTCTGTTACTGGCTTTAGGTGGGGTGGTGGCTATTTTCGCCCTTGCCATTTTCATGCCCATGTGGGATATGATGAACGTGGTCAAAGGCGGCGGTTAAAACTGCCGGAGACAGATAGTGACAAGCAGCGTTGGAAACAGCTGGGCAAATAAAGGGATCTACCCTAAACACAACTCTTAGGAGGAACAAATGAGCATGAAACAGGCAAAACTTGGTCAACAGGGCTTTACCATGATCGAATTAATCATGGTCATCGTTATTCTGGCAATTCTGTCGGTAGTAGCAATTCCCAAGTTTATCGACATGCGCACCGAGGCCGCAAAGTCGGCAGCCGAAGGGGTATATGCCGCCTCTCAGTCCGCCGCCGTTATCAATCATGCCGCAGTGTTAATGGGCAAGGCAGCTGCTGACAGGCCGGCTTATCACGCGACAAATTGTGCCGGCGGCCTGATTATTGACGGTGCCTGTCTGATGGCAGCCCTGGAAGGCACTCCCGAAGGATGGGCCGCTAGTGGCGCGACCATTGTCAAGGACACCTACGTTATCACCGTGGCCACGGCACAGACGGCAACTGCCAAGGCGGTCTTAAGTAAAAGCTGGTAGAATATACGAAGTGCTGAGTGTTGAGTTTTGCCTACCCCAGGAGAGAGCTGCCTGGCTATTTTTTTGCGCTCACCAGCCAAGAGGGGCAACAAATAAAAAGAAAGCCCGGCAAGTCAAGACTCGGCACTCAGCATTCAGCACTTCGCATTCAGCACGCAGCTCTCCGCTCTCCGCACTATTCTTTCTACACTCACAATTTTACCCTGAGTAGCCTGCTCTAAAAATTCAAGAAAGATTAACCGTGGCAATAAAGCCAACGATTTCCTCCACGCCGGTAAAGGAGGTCTGGTTGAAGATTTGGCGTCTGATTTCCGCCCCGCCTGGAAACCCCTTGAAATAACGGCCCGCGTGGTTTTTTATTTGCGAAGGCGGGGTGTCGGGCTGGTGTTTTGCGATGAGGGCCAGGTGGCGCTTCAGGGCCGTTTGCCTGTAATCAAGGGATGGGTTTTCTGGCGCCTCGGCGGAGAAAATCCAGGGGGCGCCCAGAGCAGCTCGGCCGATCATTACCGCGTCGCAGCCGGTTTCCGCCAGCATCCGCAATCCGTCGGCATGGGATTGAATATCGCCGTTGCCGATCACCGGGATGGACACCGCCTGTTTCACCGCCCCGATGATCCGCCAGTCCGCTGTGCCGCTAAAGCCGTCGCTCCAGGTTCGGGCGTGGACCGTGACTGCCGCGGCGCCACTATCTTCGGCCATTCTGGCGAAGTCGCCGGCTATGATGCTCTGGTGGTCCCAGCCGGAGCGGAATTTGACCGTAACCGGCACTTTGGAGTTTTTTGCAACGGCGCGAATGATCTCTGCTGCCAGGGCGGGATCTTTCATCAGGGCGCATCCCGCTCCTTTCTTGATCACTTTTTTTGCCGGGCAGCCCATGTTGAGGTCGATGAGATCAATGGGCAGTTCCGAAAGGATGGCCGCAGCCTCACCCATCACCTCCGGCTCGGCTCCGAAAAGCTGCATGGCCACCGGGCGTTCCTCGGAAACGGTTTTTAGCATCTCCAGGGTGTTTTTCTGCCGGAAATGAAGGCCGTGGCAGCTGATCATCTCGGAAACACAAAGAGAGGCGCCGTATTCCCGGCAGAGCAGGCGAAAGGCGAGATCGCTGTAACCGGCCAATGGCGCGAGGATGAAGGTGGTATCGAGGTTAAGGGTGCCGATGTGCATAGGTTTGAGGGTAGGAGGGAGCTTGCTCGCGAAAAAAAATCGCGAGCAAGCTCCCTCCTACAAAAGAGGGGCGTTCATATTTTGGGATGGAGTTGTGCCTATCTGGCGACAACTTCCTCCACCGCCTTGATCACCTTATCCACGGTGAAGCCGAAGTAGGGGAAGAGCTGTTCCGCCGGGGCTGATTCGCCGAAGCGGTCCAGGCCGATGATTTTTCCCCGGCAGCCGACATACTTGTACCAGCCGCCGGTTACCCCGGCCTCGATCACCACCCTGGCCTGGACTGCGTTGGGGAGTACGGCCTCACGGTAAGCTTCACTTTGACTATCAAAGCAGTCGGTGCTGGGCATGGAAACCACCCGGATCTTCCTGCCTTTGGCGGTAAGCTCTTTGGCTGCCGCCACCGCCAGCTCGACCTCGGAGCCGGTGGCGATCAGGATGGCCTGCGGACTGCCGTCGCAGTCGAGGAGGACATAGCCGCCCTTGGCGATGTCGGCCAGCTGCTCGGCGGTGCGGGGCTGGTGGGGCAGGTTCTGCCGGGAGAGCAGCAGGCAGGTGGGGCCGGTGCTGCGTTCAATCGCCACCTTCCAGGCCATCGCCGTTTCCACCGCGTCGCAGGGGCGCCATACCCCCATGTTCGGGATCAGTCGCAGGGTGGCGGCCTGCTCCACCGGCTGGTGGGTGGGGCCGTCTTCGCCCAGGCCGATGGAGTCGTGGGTGAAAACATACACCGAGCGCTGCTTCATCAGCGCCGCCATGCGCAGGGCGTTGCGGGCATATTCGGAAAAGATCAGAAAGGTGGCGGTGTAGGGGATGAAACCGCCGTGCAGGGCGAGGCCGTTGGCAATGGCACACATGCCGAACTCGCGGACCCCGTAATAGATGTAGTTGCCGCCGGTCTCCGTATTGATCCCCTTGCTGCCGGACCAGAGAGTAAGATTGCTGCAAGCCAGGTCGGCCGAGCCGCCGAGAAGTTCCGGCAGCAGGGGGCCGTAGCCGTTGAGACAGTTTTGCGAGGCCTTGCGGGTAGCGACCTTTTCCGCCTTGGCGTTTACCGCATCGACATAGGCCCCGGCCTGTGCCTGCCAGTCGGCGGGCAGCGTGCCGGAAAGCCGCCGCTCCAGCTCGGCAGCAAGTTCCGGGTGCGCGGCTTTATAGGCGGCAAACCGGGTATCCCATTCTGCTTCACGGGCGGCACCCTTGTCTTTGGCATTCCAGCCGGCATAGATCTCCGCCGGAATCTCAAAGGCGGGGTGAGACCAGCCGATGGTCCGGCGAACCAGGGCGATCTCGGCGTCGCCTAAGGGGGCGCCGTGGCAGTCTTCCTTGCCCTGCTTGTTGGGGGAGCCCCAGCCGATTACGGTCTTGCAGCAGATGAGCGAGGGCTGGTCCGTAACAGCCTTTGCCTCGGCAATGGCCTTTTTCACCGCTTCCCCGTCATGACCATCCACACCCTCGATGACATGCCAGCCGTAAGCGCGAAAACGCATGGGAGTGTTGTCGGTGAACCAGCCGTGGACCTCGCCGTCGATGGAGATGCCGTTGTCATCGTAGAGAGCGGTGAGCTTGCCCAGGCCCAGGGTGCCGGCCAGGGAGCAGACTTCGTGGGAGATGCCCTCCATCATGCAGCCGTCGCCCAGGAAAACATAAGTATGATGATCGATAATAGCATGGTCCGGTCGGTTGAACTGCCCGGCCAGAGTTTTCTCGGCAATGGCCATGCCCACCGCGTTGGCGATCCCCTGGCCAAGGGGGCCGGTGGTGGTTTCTATGCCGGGGGCGTAGCCGTATTCCGGGTGGCCGGGAGTTTTGGCGTGGAGCTGGCGGAAGTTTTTGATTTCTTCAATGGGCAGGTCGTAACCGCTGAGGTGGAGCAGGGAATAGAGCAGCATGGAGCCGTGGCCGTTAGAAAGGACAAAGCGGTCGCGGTTGGCCCATTTGGGGTTGGCGGGGTTATGACAAAGAAAGTCGTTCCACAGCACTTCGGCGATGTCGGCCATGCCCATGGGCGCGCCGGGATGACCTGATTTGGCTTTCTGGATGGCATCCATGCTCAGGGCGCGGATGGCGTTGGCAAGTTCTCTGCGGGATGGCATGGAAGACCTCCGGGTTTTGGTTCTGCGATGATGTGGTGTCGGGGCAATGATGATTACAAAACGTTGCTATATACCTTTCCCTGCGGGATATTGCCAATCATATTTAGCTGATAGCTGATAGCTGATAGCTGATAGCTGATAGCTGATAGCTGATAGCTGATAGCTGATAGCTGATAGTACTCAATTCACCCGGACCTTGTTTTTTTCCAGTAACCGTTCAGCAGTGGTGCAGATTTGGACAAGCGGACCGGCGCTGCGTACTTCATGTACGTAAGCCGGGACGATCGTCCGAAGATGTGGTGCTGCTACGGTTACTTTTTTTCATACCGGGAGATGGCGCTGTAAAGTCGGATGTATATATCCTCGCCCAGATTTCCCACCAGGGTTTCCATTGCCTGTTTTTTGTGGGCCTCGGTCTGGAGGGAATAAGATTCTGAGAGGGCAAAGTTGGCCTGCCAGGCGGTCTTCCCGTTACTGGTGTCGACGACGGTGTAGCTGACGTTAAGGGTGGCAATGAGCGCCTGGGCCCGATCTTTGGCGTCGTAGGCCCGGCCGGTATAGCTTATCGCGTTGATTTTGCCGTTCAAGACATAATCGGCTTCCCCGGCGCTGTTCACCAGGGTGAACTGTTTGCTTTGACCGAGCCAGTCCTGGAGGGCATTGCGGATGTCGGAAGTAAGCCTGATTTCATTGGTCGGGTTGGGCCAGATTGGAATATGGAGCTTGAGGACTTTGCCCTGCTTGTCCGGCGGCAGCATATTGGGATTGTGGTAGCCGCATCCGGCTGCAAGCAGCAGGAGAAGGAGCAGGCTCAGTCCGTTAATGGAAATGATCTTCATGGTCAGGCTCGTCACCCTAAATTACAATATTGATTAGTTTGTTTGGCACGACAATCACCTTGCGTACAGGTTTGCCTTCCAGAAATTTTTGCACCTTTTCATCGGCCAGGGCCATAGCTTCCAGGTTTGCTTCGCTGGTGTCGAGAGCAACCTGAAGCTGGCTGCGGACCTTGCCCTTCACCTGGACTACGATGGTGATCGCATCCTCCCTGACCGCTTCGGCATCGTACTCCGGCCAGAGTACTTCGGCAAGGGGGGTGGGATGTTTTGTCAGCTCCCAGAGTTCGGCCGTCAGATGCGGAACCATGGGGGAGAGCAGGGCAAGCACCGCCTCGATGGCCTCGCGGATTACCGCGGGATGCGGGGCTTCGTTCGTCTCGTCTGCGGCCAGGCTGTAGAGGGTGTTGGTCAGTTCCATCACCGCACTGATGGCGGTGTTGAAATGAAATTTTGCCTCGATGTCGGCCCCGAATTTGCGGATGGTCTGATGGGTTTTTCGGTGCAGGGCAACACTTGTCGCATTCATCTCCTGGGGCAGGGAGGAGGCGGGCGCATCAAAGACCCCGAGGTTGTCGTCCACCAGGCGGAAGACTCGGTTCAGAAAGCGGTAAGCCCCTTCAACCCCCTGGTCGCTCCACTCCAGATCCCGTTCCGGCGGGGCAGCGAACAGGCTGAAGAGGCGAACCGTGTCGGCCCCATATTTTTCCACCAGCTCGTTGGGGTCCACCACGTTGCCCTTGGATTTGGACATCTTGGTGCCGTCCTTGATAACCATGCCCTGAGTGAGCAGGTTGGTGAATGGCTCATCGATGGACAGATAGCCGAGATCGCGCAGAACCTTGGTGAAAAAGCGTGAGTAGAGCAGGTGGAGGATGGCATGTTCTACCCCGCCGATGTACTGATCCACCGGTAGCCAGTAGTCGGCCTTTTCTTTAGCCAACATTCCTTCGGTGAACCGTGGGGAGGTGTATCGGGCGAAATACCAGGAGGATTCCACAAAGGTATCCATGGTGTCGGTTTCGCGCCGGGCCGGGCCGTGGCAGACCGGGCAGGTGGTCTGGTAGAAGCTCTCCAGGGTGTGCAGGGGCGATTTGCCGGATTTGTCAAACTGGATATCGGTGGGCAGGCTGACGGGCAGATCCTGTTCCGGTACCGGCATCGCCCCGCAGTGGGCGCAGTGGAGCATGGGAATGGGGGCGCCCCAGTAGCGCTGGCGGGAGATGCCCCAGTCGCGCAAGCGGAAGGTGGTGCGCTGGCAGCCGAAGCCTTTTTCCGTGGCCGCCGTGGTGATGGCGGTCTTGGCCTTTTCCGAAGCCAGGCCGGTGAACTCCCCGGATCCGACCAAGGTGCCGGTCTCTTCGTGGGCCTCGGTCATGGCGGCCGGCTCCAGACGAGCGCCATCGGGTTGGATGACGACCTTGATTTCAAGCCCGTATTTTTTGGCGAACTCGAAGTCGCGCTGGTCATGGGCCGGGACTGCCATCACCGCGCCGGTCCCGTATTCTATAAGGACGAAATTGGCCACGTACACCGGCAATCTCAGGCCGGTGAAGGGGTTGAGGCAGTAGCCGCCGGTGAAAACCCCCTCCTTTTCCACCTCATCTTCCGGGCTCTGCCGCTGTTTTTCGATCTTGATACGAGCCACAAACTCCTTGACTGAGGTTTCCTGGGTAGTGCCCGCGCTCAACTCAAGGGCCAGGGGATGTTCCGGAGCGATGGACATGAAAGTCGCGCCAAAGATCGTATCCGGCCGGGTGGTGAAAATGGTCAGAGTTTTTTCAGAGTTTTCGAGGGGGAAGTTAACCTCGGCGCCCACGCTCTTGCCGATCCAGTTACGCTGCATGGTGAGCACCTTTTCCGGCCAGCCGGGGAGGTTGTCGCAACCGACCAGCAGCTCTTCGGCATAGTCGGTGATCTTAAAGAACCAGCTGTTCATCTCTCTGGGCAGCACGGCCTGGTCGCAGCGCCAGCAGGCGCCGTCGATGACCTGCTCGTTGGCCAGCACCGTCTGGCAGGTCTCGCACCAGTTGACCGTGGTCACCTTCTGATAGACCAGCCCTTTTTCGTACATCTTGATAAAAAGCAGCTGTTCCCATCGGTAGTATTTATCGTTACAGGTGGCGAGCTCCCGGCCCCAGTCGTAGCTGAAGCCCATGCGCTGCAACTGCTGCTTCATGTAGTCGATGTTCTCGTAAGTCCACCTGGCCGGATGAGTGTCGTGCTTGATCGCCGCATTTTCGGCGGGCAGGCCGAAGGCGTCCCAGCCCATGGGATGAAGGACATTGAAGCCCTTCATCCGCTTGTAGCGGGCCACCACATCGCCGATGGTATAGTTGCGGACATGGCCCATGTGGATGCGGCCCGAAGGGTAGGGGAACATCTCCAGGAGATAGTATTTGGGCCGGCTGGAGTCTTCGCTTGCGGTGTAGGTTTTGTTTGCAAGCCAGTGGCTGCGCCATTTATCTTCGATGGCCTTGAAATCGTATTTCATATTAGTTGATCCGGGTTTTTTTGCATTTAATCCCCCCTCCCTTGATGGGAGGGGTTAGGGGGAGGGTGAAGTTGCATCCTGCCGCTCTGGCTGTTTCCCCCTCTCCCTACCCCTCCCCCGCCAAGGGGGAGGGAACTTTTAGGAGCGGTTGCGAGAAGCTCAGTTGCTAACAGGCTAACCACTACAGACTACCCACCCATTTTTATTCAGTTGAGGGAAAATCATGGCGGGCAAGATTTTCAAAGGAGGTAAAGCGGTCAATAAAGGCCAGCTCTACGGTGCCGGTTGGCCCATTGCGCTGTTTGCCGATGATGATCTCGGCAATGCCTTTTCTCGGGTTGTCTTCTGCCTTATTATACACCTCGTCGCGGTAGATGAAAACGATCACGTCGGCATCCTGTTCGATGGCGCCGGATTCGCGCAGGTCGGAAAGCTGCGGTCTTTTGTTGGGTCGGCTTTCCAGGCTGCGGTTCAGCTGGGAAAGGGCGAGCACCGGGATGCGGAGCTCCTTGGCCATGGCTTTGAGCGAGCGGGAGATGTCACTGATTTCCTGTTCGCGGGACTGGGTGTTTGCTTTGCCCCGCATCAACTGCAGGTAGTCGACCACCACCATGCCGATGTTGTGTTCGGTTTTCAGGCGCCGACACTTGGCCCGCATCTCCAGCACCGTGATGGCCGGGGTGTCGTCGATGTAGATGGGGGCCTCCGAAAGCATGCCCACCGCTCGGGTAAGCTTGGGCCAATCATGCTCTTTTAGAAAACCGGTCCGTAGCCGCTGGGCGTCAACCCGGCTGATGGAACAGAGCATCCGCATGCCCAGCTGTTCCTTGGACATCTCCAGGCTGAAGACCGCCACCGGAACCTTGTGGAGCAGGGCGGCGTTCTGGACCATGTTGACGGCCAGGGCGGTTTTGCCCATACTGGGACGGGCGGCCAAAATGATGAGGTCCGAGCGTTGCAACCCTGCGGTCATCTTGTCGAAATCGTGATATTCGGTGGGAACGCCGGTGATGTGTTCCTTGCGTTCGTAGAGCTGTTCGATATATTTGAAGGTGTCGGAAATAACGGACTTGAGCGAGTGGTAGGACTGGCCGCTCTTGGCCCGGGAGATCTCAAAGACGGTTGTTTCCACATCATCAAGGAGGCCGTCGATGTCGTCCTGTTCCTCGTAGCAGCGGCCGGCGATCTCGGTGCCGGTCTGGATCAACTTGCGGAGGATGGCTTTTTCCCGGACTATTTTGGCGTAATAAGCAATGTTTGCAGCAACCGGCACGATGTCGGTGAGGGTGGCGAGGTAGGTGGGGCCGCCGATCGCCTCAAAGCGGTTGTTGTCTTTCAACAGGTTGGAGACGGTGATGAGGTCAAGAGGTTCGCCACGGTCAAACAGGGTAATCATGGCGGAAAAGATGTGTTTATGCGCGTCGCGGTAAAAGTCTTCTTCGGTGAGAATCTCAGCCGCTCTGGGCATGGCGCCCTGTTGCAGCATGATTGAACCGAGAACGCATTGCTCGGCCTCAAGATTCTGCGGGGGTATACGGTGGGTGCTGGAAGGACCTGGTCCGGATTCCATGGAGTATCGTTTTGGCTATAATGAATGGGGGGGCGTTTTTCTGCCCCCCCCATTCGGTTATCCTGCGTTATTTCACGGTCAAGACAAGGGGGAAATGATTCTGCGGCTAACCAGCAGGTTTCAGGTCCGCCTTCTGCTTGAGAACCAGAAATTATTCCGCGGCCAGGGGCACGATTTCCACCGTGATTTCCGCGGCGATCTGGAAACCGATCTTTACCGGCACCATGGTGACGCCCAGTGTCTTGATGGGTTCGTCAAGAACGATTTTTTTCTTGTCGATTTCAATGCCCAGCGCGGCAAGTTTTTCCGCAATGTCCGCAGAGGTGACCGAACCATAAAGCTTGTTGTCGTCGCCGGAACGATGGGCAATGACCACCGTGGCTCCCGTCACCTTCTTGGCAAGATCTTCCGCCTCGTCGCGCTGGCTTTTCTTCCTTGCGACAATGGCGGCTTTTTCCCTTTCCAGAGTGGTGCGGTTTGCCTTGGTGGCAGGCACGGCGAGACGACGGGGGATCAGGAAATTGCGACCGTAGCCGTCCTTTACCTTAACAACATCGCCTTCCTCGCCAAGGGTGTCAATGGTTTCTTTTAAAATGAGTTCCATGTTGTACCTCCGGTTGAATCCCGGCCTTGCCGGATTCATTATTTCTGAAAAATGAAGACCTTGAAAAGGGCTCCAGTTTCATGGTGTGTTTCTTTATTAAGACACCGAGGTGTCATCCACATCTTTATCTTTTTCAAGCCGTTGTTTCCTGAAGTCGGCCCAGACATCCGCCAGGCCAAGCACGGCAACAAAGCCGATGCCGTAAATCTGCAAGAACAAAAGGCTGTACGTTATAATTCTGACCGCCAGGGGCAGCGACCATTTTTGCATCAGGCTCGAAACAATCGCCAACCCTTGCGAGAGATAAAGGACCAATAGCACCAAGCCCACATTCAAGCCCACGGTGTTGAACTTTTCATCCGGGACCAGAAGTGCGATGCCGCTCATTATCACCGGCCAGACCAACAATTCCGGGAGCCGCCAGTTTTTTAGCTCCTCCCGCTCTGTCCGGGATGGTTCTCTTTTTTTCAGCAACCAGCGGCCGACCAGAATGTTCATCCAGACGGTGCTGATAATCGAGGTGAGGAGCAAGGCCGGGAAAAAACGTGCAACTTGTTCCCTGAGCTGGGTGATGAAGGCCTTGATTTCTTCAAGATCACCAGCCGGGAAACGCCCTGAATCCCGGTACATCGCAAAGGTTGCTTCAAACCCCTTGTCCAGACCCTGCCGCAGTTCAAGATACGGATTGCTTTGGGTGGTCATGCCGACCAGCCAACCTGTGACCAGCCAGACCAGGACAAGATAGACAATGCTCTGGATCCCGGCCAGCTGGACCGTCTCTTTTTCCCTGTCTGCCCTGGCAAGGATGAAACCAACGGGCAGGAGAGTCAGTGAAAAAAACAGACCAGGCATGGTTCCGAACCAGAAAGTCATGCCGCCGGCAAGGCCAAGTGCCCAGGCAATAATGATTGCCCCTTGTCTTTGTCCGTAAACGCTCAGGAAGTAGTAGGCCGGCAGGGGCATCAGGCAACGAAGCCATTCAAGGCCGGCAAAAGCTGCGGGTACCGTGAAAACGAGTGCTGTGACCGCGATAGCCCATATTGTTTCTTTCTGTCTGCTTGCTCCTGTGCGCAAAAACACGATTCCTGGCTGGTTCCTGTTCTACTGCTGGGTCTGACCGGCATAAGGCAACAGGGCAATCTGGCGCGCGCGCTTGATTGCCTCGGTAAGTTGCCTCTGGTGATGGGCGCAGTTGCCATAGATGCGGCGGGGGATGATCTTGCCACGCTCCGTCACAAAATTACGCAGGGTTTTTACATCCTTATAGTCAATCATCAGGCTCTTGTCCGTGCAGAAACGGCAGACTTTGCGCCGGTTGAAGATCTTCTTTTTCTTGATAACCATGTGCTTTCCTCTTTGTTGGTTCAATATTTGGGATAGTTTAATCGCGCCTGGCGCAAAAACTATTCAGAGGCTTCTTCTGC
Source organism: Deltaproteobacteria bacterium RIFOXYD12_FULL_56_24 (assembly GCA_001799285.1). Classification (GTDB taxonomy): domain Bacteria; phylum Desulfobacterota; class Desulfobulbia; order Desulfobulbales; family Desulfurivibrionaceae; genus Thiovibrio. The sequence goes on along the minus strand of MGTD01000033.1, from coordinate 12,855 downwards.
TTCTTCTGCAGCTGCAGGGCTGGTTTCCGGCTCAGCGAGTTCTTCTGCCTTGGGGGCATCCGGAGTAAAGACTTCCTGGGTTTTTACCGTCATGTATTTGAGGACCCGATCATCGATGCGGATGAGTCGTTCCATTTCCTTGACGCCATCAGGCAGCCCGGCATATTCGACATAAAGGAAATCGCCTTGGGCTTCTTTCTTGATAGGATACGCCAACTTTTTCAGGCCCCAGCGGTCGATTCTAACGATGAGTCCGCCAAAACCTTCGATGGTTCCAGTTACCTTGTCGGAAACCGAAGAGAATTCCGTTTCTCCGGCCCCCGGCCTGACAATAACAATTGTCTCGTACCTGCGCATTGATTCCTCCTTGTGGTCATGTGGCCCTTGCTTTTTGCGTTTCATGCGAAGAGCAAGGAGGTATGTGGGAAAAAAATGTAAAAAAACAATCGCGATTGATAGCAATTAACTGTTTGTTTGTCAATCGTTTTCGTAACTATTCAGCTCAAATCCGGAAATGACTCGAACCACCCAACCGTTACTCGTTTTATGGGGATTTTGAAGGTTCGGTTTTGGTCTTTTGCCAGAGCCCCAGGAGTTCATCTGGGGCAAGGTCAGCCATCTGTTTTTCTTGTACGGCCATAATTTTTTCAAGCATGCGGAAGCGGGTCGTGAACTTGCCTGTTGCCTCATGCATGACCTCTTCTCCGTCGATATCCGCCTTCCTAGCAACCACCGCCATGGCAAAGAGGAGATCGCCGAATTCTTCCCTGATCTGTTCGCGCGACCCATGGGCAAAGGCTTTCTGCAGTTCCTGTAATTCTTCTGTTACCTTGCCGAGAGCCCCTGAGAGATCAGGCCAGTCAAAGCCTTCTCGTGCCACCCGGTCTGCCACCCGTTGGGCCCGGCGCAAGCCTGGCAGGCTTTTAGGAATGGAATCCAGATGATGCCGGGGTTGTCCTTTTTTCTCGTTTTCCTCGGCCTTTATCGTCTGCCACTGCTGGCGCAGCTCCTGCTCAGAGTCTACGATTTTACTGCCGAACACATGGGGGTGGCGACGGATCATTTTGGCGGAGATGGAGTCAATGACCTCGGAAATTGTGAAGAGATTTTTTTCCTGGTAAAGATTGTTGAGAAAAATAACCTGAAAAAGAAGATCCCCCAGTTCCTCGCAGATATGGCCAGGGTCGTCCTCATTGATTGCTTCAACCAGTTCGTGGGTTTCCTCAACAAGATAATGTTTGAAAGTTTGGGGAGTTTGTTTATGATCCCAGGGGCAGCCGTCCGGCGCTCGGAGGCGGCTGATAATCTCAAGGAGAGCAAGGAATTTTTCCGCTGTGCGTGTCATGGTCCTGCCTTTGTTGTAGGTTCGAGAGATGGTGAATAACGGCAAGTGCGTCTGGCAGCAAACATTTTGTTCGCCGGTAACTATCCAGCAGCACCGCATCTGCGTTGTTATCAACCTGCTCATGGGCACCAGCACACTTCGCAGGCTTCTGCCTGGCAGCTATAGCTGAGTTGGGCAGCTTACCTGCCCAAACGAAACTTATACCCTTTGGGTGAACGGCACTGCTGGATAGTTACAGTTTGGGTTGTTTTTGTTCGTTTCTAGCCTTGAGCTGGATAGTTACGCTCGTCGTAATCCAAGGAATATGGCGTATGGGTAATTTTTGTTTGCGTGGCAGTCGGCTGATCTTGAATTTTTTTTATATATGTCGGTTTTCCTAGCGTATGCAAATGGCATGAAACCAACAATATACCCGATTGGCGCTAATCTTCAGTCATTTTGTCGCGGCTGCTAATATTTCTCCTGGCAGGGATTGAAAAAATCATCCATCTGCTATACCTTGTAAAAAGAGATTTTATTGGATATAGATCATTTCTTCATCGAGAAGACGGTTTGTTTCTCATTGCTTTTTTAACCTGTGCGAGGTGAGTAGCCATGGCAAAGAAGGTTGTACTTGAAAAAAATAAGGATGTGGCGAGGATCGATCAGGAAGACAAGCGGACCCATGGCTGGTATGTTCGGGTTCGTTTTCAGGGGACAACGCATTCTAAATTTTTTTCCGATGGCAAATGTGGCGGACGTTACTCAAGTCTGCTTGCCGCCCTTGCCTGGCGAGATACCACGGAGAAAAAGATAGGGAAAATCAGAACCGACAAACATCTGGTAACGGTGAGCAATACCACCACCGGTGTGGTCGGTGTCCGGTTTAACGAGAAGTTGAACCGGTATGAAGTGAGTTGGGTTAATCGTGTTGGCAAGCAGGGTAAGACTTCCGTTTCCGTGAATAAAAACGGAAAGGAAAAAGCCTTCAAGATGGCCTGCGAGATCCGAAATCTAAAAGAAGCGGAACGGCTCGGCGTTTAGAGGGCTGTTGTGCTTTTTTTGCGACACTTGCGCGAGACCTTGTGCTGACAGGGTTTTTGTCTCGGTCTGCCGTGTTTCTTGATTACGTAGTGTGGTCCAGAAACGGGCATAGTTCAAGCGGCGTGGAAAGTAAGGCTTGGGCGCCATTTTTTTTCAGCTCTTCTGCGGTGCGAAAACCCCAGAGCGCTCCGATGGCAAACATCCCGGCAGACCGCGCTGTTTGCATGTCGGTGTTGGTGTCGCCCAGATAGATAAAGTCAGCCGGTTTACGCTGTAGCAGGGCAGCGATACGCAATGCTCCGGCAGGGTCAGGTTTTCTGGGAAATGTTTCCCTGGCTCCTGCAACTGCGACAAAATGCCAGTCAGGCAGAATCTTCCTGACTACTTCCTGGGTTAACTCGTCGGGCTTGTTTGAGAGGATTGCCATAGGTATCTGCCGGGTTGTAAGAGCATCTAACAACTCGGCAATGCCGGGATAGGGTCTGGTCGTGTCTGCCCAGTGCAAGGAGTATTCCTGCCGCATTTTTCTGGCACAGTCCTGAACAAGGTCCTCTTGCTGGGCCTCAGCCGGCAGGGCACGCTGGACCAGACTGATTATTCCATCCCCGACAAAATAGCGGTAGGCTTGTATTGGATGGGGTGGAAGCCCCTGTCCGGTCAGAACACGATTCATCGAATCAGCCAGGTCGACGAGGCTGTCAACGAGGGTGCCGTCCAAATCAAAAAGCGCACACTTTCGGTGAGTCATAGGGGTGCAGTGGTGTCTGGGTTTATTTGCTGGAACAGGCCTTGGCGTCAGCCAGCAAATTCAGAATTCGCCGGCCAACCTCCAGCCTTGCCCGGAGCAGCGAGGGTTTTGCCGGTTTGACCAGGTAGTCGTCCGCCCCGCCTTCCAGAGCAAGGACTTGTTCCTCAATGGAGCTGCGGGCACTGAAGATGACCGTGTAGACATAGGGGCCGTTCGTGCGCATCCTGATTCGTTGGCAGACCTGGATGCCGCTGAGGCCCGGTATGTTCCAGTCCAGAATGGCCATGGTGATGCTTGGGTCAGTTTCCAGGGTGTTCCAAGCCATGTCGCCATTATCCGCCTCGACCGGTTCGTAGCCCCATTTCACTAGAAAATTATTCAAGCCCTTGCGCACCACGGGGTTATCTTCCGCGACCAGAATTTTATGGCGTTTTGGCGTTTTGGTTGTGGCTGTCTCTTGTGCGGCTTCTTCTTTCATGGGATTGGCTCAACGGTTGGCAGGTTTGCCTGTAAAGGGAAATTCAAGTCTTTGCCGGATTTTTACATAAAAAAATGTTATGGTGCAAGACAAAACCCGGGTTGGCCAGGGTTTGTTTGAATTGTCAGGTGAAATCATTTGGTTACCTCATCAGGTGTGGCGCTAAATGATTGTCTCCGGCTTGGTGTCTTTCTTCTTGACTCTCTATCCTAATCGCACTATTCTTTACGAGTTTTAGTTGCCATGCAGTGTTGCGCATTCCGCAGGAAGCGAACTTGTTTTTTCTGATTCCAGAGAGATCATTGCCCTGGAATCATAACAGGGTGTTTTTGGGTTTAATAAAAAATTTTAAGGAGGATCATCATGTCAGTTTGTGTTGTTGGCCATTCAAATCCCGATACCGATTCCGTTGCCGCCGCCATTGCTTACGCCCATTACTTGAAGGCGACCGGTACTGACGCCGTTGCCTGCATGCAGATCGAGGCAGACAAGCTGAACCCCGAGAGCACCACGGTTCTCAAAAACTTTGGCCTGGCCGCCCCCCAGACTATGATGGACGCTGCGGGCAAGAAGGTTGCCCTGGTAGATTTCAGCGATATCGGGCAGGCGCCGGCAAACATCAAGGACGCCGAGGTTGTCGCCATTGTTGATCATCACAAGATCGGGGACATCACCACCAACAACCCCATCGTGTTCAACGCCCAGCCGGTTGGTTGCACCTGCACCGTGCTGTATGAGATGTTCAAGAACAACAATGTCGCTCTACCCAAGGATATTGCCGGCGCTATGCTTTCCGCCATCCTGAGTGACACCGTGAACTTCAAGTCCCCCACCTGCACCGCTCCTGACAAGGCTGCGGTTGCCGCGCTGAAGGACATTGCCGGCGTTGCCGACACCGATGCCCTTTTCATGGAGATGCTGAAGGCCAAGTCTTCCATTGACGGTATCCCCATGAAGGATCTCGTCTTCCGTGACTACAAGGATTTCGACATGAACGGCAAGAAGGTTGGCATCGGCCAGCTCGAGCTTGCCACTCTTGAGCAGGTTGCCGGCATTCGCGCCGACCTGTACAAGGCTCTTGAGGATCTCAAGAAAGATGGCCGTCACTCCGTATTGTTCATGCTCACCGATGTTGTGAAAGAAGGCACCGATCTGTTGGTTGTTTCCGACGAGCCAGCGGTTATTGAGCAGGCTTTCGGCGGCAAGATTGCCGGTAACTCCATGTGGATAGATGGCATGATGAGCCGTAAGAAACAGACCGTTCCGCCGTTGCAGAAGGTTTTCGGCTGCTAATGCACTGAATTTATTGTAATCGCAGAAAGCCGCGATTACAACGGTTGTCGCTGCGTAACCATTTTATTTTGTGTCTCGGACCTGTAACTTTTTTCTTTTTTTACGAGACCATCAGTTTTCAGGTTGTTTCGTTTTTCTTTAGGCCCTCGGACGGGATTTCTCGTCCGAGGGCCTTTTTTTTTGGCACCCAATAAGTTCGCGGCTGTTGGCATTGTCGGTAACTACGTGGAAGTTTAAAATTTGTTATTCATTAAATAATGCCGTAGCGGGAAGACAGGGGAATGGCGCATCATCAATGCGTAAAAACAGACAGTTACCGCCAGGCCTGCGCAGCGGGGCCGACTCTTTTGGTAATCGATAATTCCGTCTGCTGTCTTGACAATGAAAAAGAGCATACTTATTGTTGAAAACGAAATTAAGACTGCTTGAAAAAATCAAGTTATTGCAATGGGATACAGTTGGATTTGAAATCCCACTGTTTTATCGTGCCGGAAAGGAGATACGGGTGGCTGAACAAGAAGAAAACAAAGAAGATGGTATTGAGCAGGAGGGCTTCGGAGAAGACCAGGCCGAGGCGGGCGACCTCTCGGTTCAGCTGGTAAAAGCTCTGGAAAAAAATCGGGAACTGGAAGACAAGCTGCTTCGCTTGGCGGCTGAGCAGGATAATTTCAGAAAAAGGATGCAGCGTGAGCGGGAAACATCGCTCAAGTATGCGGAAGAAACCATTCTTCGGGAGATTCTGCCTTCCCTTGATAATCTCGAGCGTGCGGTTGAGCAGTGCAAGTGTTCTCCTGATGCTGGGGCTCTTCTGGCCGGGGTGGAAATGACTTGCAAGGGGCTGCTCAATACCCTGGAAAGATTTGGGGTGAAACCCATGGCTGGTGAGGGGCAACCCTTTGACCCGAATTTTCATGAAGCCGTGGCCATGGAACCCAGCGTGGAAGTACCGGAGAATCAGATTTTGCAGGAATATCAGAAAGGATACATGTTTAAGGATAGACTTATCCGGGCGGCCAAGGTCGTCGTTTCAAAGGGTAATGTTGAAGAATAATTGAGGGTGTTTAAGCCCGCTAGGTAAGGAGAATATGAGATGGGAAAAATTATTGGCATTGATTTGGGGACAACAAATTCATGTGTCGCGGTGATGGAAGGCGGCGAGCCCAAGGTTATCGCTAACGTGGAAGGTAACAGAACAACGCCTTCGGTGGTGGCTTTTTCCAGCAGCGGCGAGCGGCTGGTGGGCCAGGTTGCCAAACGGCAGGCAGTCACCAATCCGACCCGCACTCTGCATGCGATCAAGCGTCTTATCGGGCGCAAATTCAGCGATGCGGAAGTGAAAAAGAGTATCGAGATCAGCCCGTTTAAGATCGTTAACGGCAAGGAGGGCGACGCAGCGGTTGAGGTTGACGCTAAGGTTATGACCCCGGCCGAGATCTCCGCCATGATCCTTACCAAGATGAAGCAGACCGCGGAGGAGTATCTGGGTGAGGAAGTTACCGAGGCGGTCATCACCGTACCTGCGTATTTCAACGATTCCCAGCGCCAGGCCACCAAGGACGCGGGCCGGATTGCCGGCCTCAACGTGCAGCGGATCATTAACGAGCCCACTGCCGCGGCCCTGGCCTACGGCCTGGACAAAAAAGGTGAGGAAAAGATCGCTGTCTTCGACTTGGGCGGCGGCACTTTTGACGTCTCGGTGCTGGAGATCGGCGACGGCGTGTTCGAGGTGAAATCCACCAACGGCGATACCTTTCTCGGCGGCGAAGATTTCGACATGCGTATCGTCAACTGGATTGCTGATGAGTTCAAGCGTGATCAGGGCATTGATCTGCGCACCGACAACATGGCCTTGCAACGCTTGCGGGAAGAGGCGGAAAAGGCGAAGATGGAGCTTTCCACCACCATGGAGACCGACATCAACCTGCCCTTTATCACGGCGGACGCCTCCGGGCCCAAGCATCTGCAGATGAAACTTTCCCGGGCCAAGCTGGAAGGGCTGGTGGAGGACCTGATTGAGCGCACGGTTAGACCATGCCAGATTGCCCTGAAGGATGCCGGGATCAGTGCGGCGGACATCGACGAGGTGATCCTGGTCGGCGGTATGACCCGGATGCCCAAGGTGCAGGAGAAGGTCAAGGAGATCTTCGGTAAGGATCCCCATAAAGGCGTGAACCCCGACGAGGTCGTGGCCATCGGCGCCGCAGTGCAGGGCGGGGTACTCAAGGGCGATGTCAAGGACGTGCTGCTCCTCGACGTTACCCCGCTCTCCCTCGGCATCGAGACCCTGGGCGGGGTGATGACCAAGCTCATCGAGAAGAACACCACCATCCCGACCAAGAAGAGCCAGGTTTTCTCCACCGCGGCGGACAGTCAGCCCGCGGTTTCCATCCACGTGCTCCAAGGGGAGCGCGAGATGGCGGCCAACAACAAGACCATCGGCCGCTTCGAACTGACCGATCTTCCTCCTGCCCCGCGCGGGGTGCCGCAGATCGAGGTTACCTTTGATCTCGACGCCAACGGCATTCTCCATGTTTCCGCCAAGGATATGGGGACCGGCAAGGAGCAGTCCATCCGGATCACCGCCTCCAGCGGCCTTTCCGAGGAGGAGATCAAGCGGATGCAGAAGGACGCCGAGGCTCATGCCGACGAGGACCGCAAGCGCAAGGAGTTGGTCGAAACCAAGAATCAGGCCGATTCCATGATCTACGCCACGGAAAAGAGCATGAAGGATCTGAGCGACAAGGTTGACAGCGAGACCAAGAACAAGGTGCAGGCCGAGATCGACAGCCTTAAGAAGCTCATGGAGTCCGAGGATGTCGAGGCGATCAAGAAGGGGCTTGAGTCTCTGACCCAGGCCTCCCACAAGCTCGCTGAGATGATGTATGCCCAGGCGACCAAGGACAAGACGGCGGAAGACGCTGGTCAGGCCGGTGGTGGGGCAAAGAAGGATGACGATGACGTGGTGGACGCTGATTTTGAAGAAGTGAAGTAAAGAGCTGCCAGGCAGTAAGCGTTTCCATAATCGAGAGAATTTTTAAGCCAAGGGGGGAGCAAAAAGCTTCCTCCTTGGCTTTTTTTGTGCGACCTGCTGCGTCTCAGGTTCTGCCGTTCATGGATTGCCGCAGCGGAGGCGGGCAAGAGCCTCGGGAAAAATAAAATTATCATCCTGGTCTGCGGTGTGACAGCGCAGGCAGGTATCCTTGGTCGGCCGGTTAGGTTTGGCGCTTTGTGGCCGGGCGGCATGCTGCCTGCTCGGGCCATGACAGGTTTCGCAGCCAACCTGACGGAGGTCAGCAGCCAGGGTGAGCACTATTTCTTCAGATTGGCCAAAAGCGCCCGTTACATGGCAGGGAAGGCACTTAGTATTGAACGGTTGCCCTTTGCGCTCCAAGGTGGTGTAAGCGGAGGCGTGTCTGGTGTTGAGCCATTTCTTGAACTGCGGGGCGTGGCAGTTCTGGCAGGCGGTGCTTCCGGCATGATTCTCCGGGAAAACCCCCTGGCTCTGAGCGAGGGGCGTTGCGGCTCTGGCCTTGGCCGCTAGCTTGCCGAGCCGGTTTACTTCGTTGGTGGTGGTCTCGACAATGGCGCGAACCGCCGGGTTGTCGGGGAGTTCCTTCCGCATGGCTTCAAAGCGGTAGCTGAAGGATGAGAACTGAGCGCGGCTGGCATTTCTGGCGTTTTGTTCTGCAAGCAGGCGGGCTATCTCCTGGTCCAATCTTTGGCGCTGGGTAAGCAGGGCCTCATATGCGGCGAGAACATCGGCTTGATCCTTGAAGGCAACCTTCGGGTCCCCGTTTTTTCGGTAGCGGCCTATCTGCCACCCCAGGCGGTCCAACTCCTTTCTTTTATCCAGCAGCAGATTATCCGCGCTTGGATCTCCCCATTTTTTTGTTTGTGCGTTCCAGTGTATCTCCAGGATGCCGACGGCTTTTCCCTGCTGCTCAATTTGGGTGATCAGGGTGTTGTTGATCAGTTCCGGCGGCAGATTGCCGGAGGCGCTCCCGCTTTGCAGGATGAGATGGATCTCCGGATGCCTTTCGGCGATTTTTTTGTTCACTGCGGCCGGAAAGCTGGAAAGCAGGATCAGCATATCTGCCCTTCCTTTTAGCAGGGAAATCTCTTTGGGGAGTACCTCTTCCCAGGAAAGTATTACGGCATTGTCTTTTTCCGTCAGTAGATCATTTGTGCCCTGGTTGCCGGTAAGCCCGATAACAGCGAGATTCATTCCGGCCATGGTGAGTAAGGTGTGCGGCTTGAAATACGGTTTGCCCGAAGTGCGGCTGGCAAGGTTTGCACTCAGCCAGGGGAAGTCTGATTTCTGCTGAAGTGCTAGGAGAAAGGGCAGCCCCGCAGCAAGATCCTGCCTGGCAACGCCGAGCGCGGCAAAAGACATCTTGCTATATGCCGAGACAATGCCCTTCGCCGTGGTAGTGAGTCGCTGGACCTGGTCCGGCGGTATTTTTTCCTCCTTGAAAAGCAGGGCGCCGCTGTCCAGAGCCAGCACCCCGTTTTTTTTCTCCCGCAATTCAACCAGTTGTTGTGCTTTCTTGGGCAGACCGCCCAACTGATTGCTCTTTCAGCCGCAGGGCTCGGTCTCCCCCCGGACATCATTGGAGAAAAAAAACGTTAGCTCATGCAAGCCGGCAGGCGGGTTACCGCCGTTCGTTTTTTTCCCCGCCGCTTCCGCGGTGAAGGGTTGCGTGAGCGAGATAAGGAGAGCAAGCAGTAAAACGGTAGATTTGTTCATGGGGGTCTGCGCCTCGGTGGTAACGGTTATTTTTTTCGATCTCGCAGCAGCTGCCGCCATTTGCCGAGGCGATCGCGGATGACTGCTTCGTAGCCCCGGTTTGTGGGTTGATAATAGATCTTTCCTTCAAGTTCAGCCGGTAAATGATGTTGGTCCACCAGGGCATGCGAGTCATCGTGGGCATACTGATAGCCCTGGCCATAGCCAAGGTCCTTCATCAGCGCGGTTGGCGCATTGCGGAGATGGAGCGGCACCGGCAGGCTGCCGGTGCGTCTGATGTCGTGCATCACCGTGTTGTAGGCGGCATAGACGGCATTGCTCTTGGGGGCGGTGGCAAGGTAGGTTGCGGCCTGGGTCAGGGCCAGTTCGCCCTCGGGGCTGCCCAGGGTCTGATAGGAATTCCGGGCATTCAGGGCAACCGAGAGGGCCTGGGGGTCCGCATTGCCGATGTCTTCCGAGGCGAAACGGATCAAGCGGCGGGCCACGTACAGGGGCTCCTCTCCGGCGGCGAGCATCCGGCACAGCCAGTACAGGGCTCCATCCGGATCGCTGTCCCGCAGGCTTTTGTGCAGGGCCGAGATCAGATTGTAATGCTCCTCTCCGTTCGCATCATAGCGCAGGCTTTTGCGCTGGATGGCTTCTTCCACCGTGCCCAGGGTTATTTGCCGCATGCCGGTGGCATCGGGTTCGGCGAGATTGGCGGCGATTTCCAGACTGTTCAGCAGGCTGCGGGCATCGCCGTCGGCAATCCTGGCCAAGTGGGCGGCAGCCTCCGGCTCCAAGGCAATCTGCCAAGAGCCCAGCCCTTGGTCCTGGTCCGTGACGGCCCGCTGGAGAATGGTCTGCAGATCATCCGGGCCTAGCGGTTCAAGAACCAGAACCCTGCACCGGGAAAGAAGCGGGGCGATAACATGGAAAGAGGGATTCTCGGTGGTTGCACCGATGAGCGTCAGCAGGCCGCTTTCCACATGGGGGAGAAAGGCGTCCTGTTGGCTTTTGTTGAAGCGGTGGATTTCGTCTACAAAAAGAATGGTGGCGGTGTTGCGCTCTTCCTTGGCTGCCTGGGCCTGGGCCACGATCTCCCGAATCTCCTTGACCCCGGAGAGTACGGCGGAAAAAAAAGCAAAATCAGCGCCGGTTGTTTGGGCCAGAATTCGGGCCAGGGTGGTTTTGCCGGTGCCGGGCGGCCCCCAGAGCAGCAGGGAGGGCAGGTATTTCTGCTGGATGAGCCGTCTAAGAAGCTTGTCCTCTCCCAGCAGCTGCCTTTGCCCGACAAAATCATCTATCGTTTGCGGCCGCAGGCGTTCTGCCAGGGGAGCGATGTGTGGGGCAGGTTGTCGGGCCATGGCTCTTTATCGGGCGGTAGGAAGGGATTGATGAAGTAATTTTACAAAACAGTATGCCAGAAATTTAACGAAATCTCATCAGTTGATCATGCCAACTCCTATATATTCCCGTAGACAGTAGTCGGCGAGCATTTGCATATGGTGCAGATAGTGGGGCCGGAAGTGTTCAAGTTCCTCCGGCGATTTTCTCAGGAAATAGGGATGCATCGTGGAATGGATGATGTTTTCCACAATCTTTGCTCGCTGCTCGGGTTGCGGGAAAGAAATCGAGGCCGTGCTCGTGGTGGCCCCAAAGAAGAACGACAGGGCCGAGAAGAAAGGAGGGTGTAAAATAGTATGTTTAAATGGCCATTCAGGGGTACTTCGAGATCCCACTCTAAAAAGGAGCTCACAAGGCCATTGAAAAAGAACTGCTAGATCGTCTGCTTGATACCCTGGCCTTTAGATGGACAGAGAAGATACGGAGGTTGGTTCTTTTATCTAGCTATGGAGTCGGGAGTGTAAAGTGATACATTGAACAGAAACGACTTACAAGGGCGGGGCTCATCTGGTGGGCCAACCCAAAAAAAGTCATTTAAAGTTCAAGAAGGAAAAACATAAAAGCTGGACAGGGGTTGGACAAAACGAGGTTGAATGAAAAAAGAGTTTCCGTCAACCGACCGGAAACCCTTGCTACCATGGAGCCAACGCGCGGAATCGAACCGCGGACCTACTGATTACGAATCAGTTGCTCTACCAACTGAGCTACGTTGGCGTTATACCTTGCAGGATAACGATATTTTTCGTATTTTAAACGATGCTCTGCATCTATCAACTTTACCCAAAAGTGTCAAGCCCTTCTCGTACTCCAGGCGACAAAATGCCTAAAATTTTATCCCAGGCCTGGCAGCAATGAAAAAAAACCGCCCAGTTTCCATTCTCATCGTCGATGATGACAAAACCCATCGGATCATGCTGAAGACCATGCTGATGCAGTGGGGCTGGCAGGTAGAAGAGGCGGATGACGGAATCACCGCCATAGAGGCGGTCCACAACATGCCCTTTGATGCCATTCTCATGGATGTCCGCATGGCCAGGTTGGACGGCATTGAAGCTCTGCGGCAGATTCACGCCTACAATCCAGCCATCCCCGTGGTCATCATGACGGCGTACTCTTCGGTGGATGCGGCCGTAGAGGCCATCAAGATCGGCGCCCACGATTACCTGACCAAACCCCTTGACTTTGACCGGCTCAAACTCACCCTGACCCATGCCCTGGATCATCGACAGGTCCAGGAAAATAAGGATTATTGCCGCAACAATAATACATTGGCCACGGATACCGGGGGAATTATCGGCAGCTCAGAGCCGATGTGTGAGCTTATGGAAATGGTTTCCTACGTTGCGCCGACTGAGGCAACGGTTCTTATTTCCGGAGAATCAGGCACTGGTAAGGAATTGATCGCCGCAGCTTTGCACCACAACAGCACCAGAAAAAATGGGCCTTTTATCAAGGTCAACTGTGCGGCTCTGGTTGAAAATCTTCTGGAATCGGAACTGTTCGGTCATGAGAAAGGCGCCTTTACCGGAGCCGACCGGCGGCGGGAGGGGAAATTCGTCCAAGCCAATGGCGGCACCATCTTTCTTGATGAAATAAGCGAAACCTCACCGGGCATGCAGGCAAAGCTCCTGCGGGTCTTGCAGGAACACGAGGTCCAACGGGTTGGGGGGCAGGAAACCCTTGCTGTTGACGCACGCGTTTTGGCGGCCAGCAACCGTAACCTTGAGGAAGAGGTGGGCAAAGGCACTGTAAGCGCTCACGCAAAATAAGAAATTTTTGCAAATGATCCCAGAAAAATTCAAATAATAATAATTTGACCATTCACCCGAACAAAC
>MGTD01000032.1 GCA_001799285.1 Deltaproteobacteria bacterium RIFOXYD12_FULL_56_24 | reverse complement strand
AAACAATATAACACATGGAGCTCTCCGAGCCTTCTATTTATCCGATTTTGCTTACAAATTTATAAGACAGCAGTGTTGAATTTATTTGATATCTAGCCGGACACTAGTGATCCGGGATGGCCATTTATTAAAAAAACAGGGGGCAGGTTCGCCCCCGCAGACTGCAATTCCGAGACTGACCCGCGTTCCAGGGAATTCCGGGGGAGGTACAGGGAATGAGGTACTTCAGGTTATAAGTTTTATGGCCGCAAATATTTTTTACAGACAAGAATTTTAGATTATAATCGAATGGACCCTATTGCCTCCCCTTGTATGTTGATGGTCTCGTAAAAAGGGAAAAAGGTCACAGGTCCGCGACACAAAATCAGATGGTTACGTACGGCAACCGTTGTAATCGCGGCTTTTTTTGCGATTTCAACAATGTTAACCAGAAAAAAAGGAGCAAGATGAAAGTCCAAATTGAATCAATCTTCCCGTCAAATGAATCACCGCGTTACCTGTTCGGCAAAAAAGGCACTGATGAATACGTGGTGTTTTCGCCAATGGATAATGAGCCGGATTTTTGCTTCGATCTGAACGATATCGTTAAATTTGCTAAAGTATCCCAAGGGCCGGTTGAAGCAATAAATATAACCAAAAACAAAACTGCCTTGGTCGGTATCCACGATATCTGCATCAACAAAGACGTAATCAGGGTGCGATACGACTCACAATTCCCCTGAAATCGGCTTTTATAAATCTCAGTTCTTGTAACTATCCAGCTCAAGGCCGGAAGCGAACAAAAACAACCCAAACCGTAACTATTCAGCAGTGCCGTAGCTGCTAGGCAGAAGCCTGCGAAGTGTGCTGGTGCCCATGAGCAGGCTGATAACAACGCAGATGCGGTGCTGCTGGATAGTTACCAGTTCTTGCCCTGCCCCTTGGCCTCGTGCAGGGCGCCGAGCAGTTCCAGCACCTGCTCCCTGGTGTTTTTCGGCTGGTTGAGGAATAGGACAAAGCTGTCCAGCCCGCGCTCTCCGGCAAAATACCCGGCATAGCCGTAAACCCCGGTCATGGTGCCGGACTTGCGCAGGCAGTTGTTTTCAAAGGAGAGCAGCCCGGCATGGGGCTTGAATGCTTCGAGGATGGCTAGCATCCCCTTGGGCGTCACCCGGTTCTGCCGGGAGAGGCCGGAACCTTCCCGAACCACAATATCCTTTTCGGAAAGCCCCAATTCGTTACGATAAAATCCGTTCATGGCCCGGCGGCCCTTGTCCCAGGTGGCGGGCCAGCCGTACTCTTTTGCGCCGATGGCCAGGAAAATCTGGTTGGCGATGAAGTTGTTGGAATACTTGAGCAGCCCGATCAGCACCTCGTCCATAGTCTTGCTTGAGGCATGTTCGTAAAAGGGCGTCAGCCCCTCCGGCACCGGTCCGGGGATGATCTCGCCGCGCACCGCCACCCCTTGGTTTTTAAAAGTGGCCGCGAACAGCTCCCCGGCATAGCGCAGGCTCAGTAAGCGATCACAGGGCACCACATCTTGCGACGATCGGTCCGGCTCACGGACAAAAGTACGCATCGCCGTCCCGCTTGCCGCAACCTGCGGCACCCTGTGACCGCTTGTTCCGTGGTTATTTGACCTTTGTGGGTTTGCCCCGTGATCGGTTACCAGGCTCCGGTTGCCGGTCGCCGTGGCGTTGATCCGGTGGGTGCCGGTGGGCAATCCTTGCGCCAGTTCCCGCATCAGCGGCAGGGTGGGGGTTTGCTCCTCGGCGGAGCGCACGCTGCCGTCGGCGCCCTTGCTGAGATTGATGGTGTTGAAGTTCACCGCCAGGCAGCTGTTCTGGGCATCGTAGGGATTGAGGGTGCTGCCGGCCCCATCAGTTCCGTTTTCAAGCCGGCAGCCGCTGTCATCGACAATGATATTGCGGAGGGCGGCAAGGCCGCGGTTACGGAGCGCGGCGACAATCAGGCTCACCTCTTCGGAAACCAGCAGGGGATCGGCCAGCCCCCGAATGTACAGGTCGCGGTCACCGCTGAGATAGAACCGGGTGGCAAAGCGGTAGTCCTTGCCGAGTATCCGGATGGCGGCCAAGGCCGTGCCGACCTTCAGCGCACTGGCCGGCATGAACTGGCGGTCAGCGTTTTGCTCGTAAATGGTGGCCCCATTTCTGGTAACGATGAGGCCGCCGTTTTCCACCAGGCTTTCCAGACTCTGCTTTGTCCCGGCCCAAAGCGAAGCGGGCAGGGCGAGACAAAGACCCAGGCCGAGGAAAAAAATGCGGCGCATTTTTCGCTTTCTCCAGGGCGGTGATGCGGCAAGAAGCCTTTTTTCCATGGTCTTTACCTTGATTTTGGCAAATATGTTACGTTAAGGAATGTAAACATTTATCCACTAATTGGTTTTCATTAATAGCCATTTTCAGCAAAAAAAAAAACAGCAAGGAAAAGGAGAAAACTCATGACGAAAACCGAAAAGAATCTTTGGGAGGCCTTTGCCGGGGAATCGCAGGCAAACCGCAAGTATCTGGCCTTTGCCGACAAGGCGGGGAAAGAGGGGCACAAGCAGGTCGCCAGGCTCTTCCGCGCCGCGGCCCACGCGGAAACCATCCACGCCCACGCCCACCTGCGGGCGCTCAAGGCCATAGGCGATACCGCCGCCAATCTAAAAGAGGCCATCGGCGGCGAGACCCACGAGTTTACTGAGATGTATCCGGAGATGATTGCCGCGGCCAAGGAAGAGGGGCACAAGGCGGGCGAGCGCAGCTTCAGCTATGCCAATGAGGTGGAGAAGATTCATGCTGCCCTGTACCAGAAGGCGCTGGATGCTCTCGGCAGCCGGGAAGAGACCGAATTCCATGTCTGCTCGGTGTGCGGTTACACCTGCGAGGGCGAGGCCCCGGAAAAATGTCCGGTATGCGGCGCCAGCAAAAAGGCCTTTGATAAGATTGCCTGACGATGCAGCCCTCCATTTTCAGAAAAAAAGGGAGGGCTGGCAGTCTGGTCATTTTTCATAAAAATCAAGGATACTTTCCACCAGGGCCGGGATGGTATATGTTTTTGGCTGCACATCGATGGCCAGACCGGCTTTTGCCGCGGTTTTCGCGGTGATCGGACCGATGGTTGCCACCTTGACCCCGGCCAGCAGAGTATCCCGCTCCGGTCCCAGCATCTCAAGAAAGTTCGTCACCGTGGAGGAGCTGGTGAAGGTGAGCATGTCGATTTCGCCTTCGGCCAGCTCCTTGCGCACCATCTCGTAATCCTTGGGCCGGATATTCTGATACACCGGCACCACCGCAACCTCGGCTCCGTTCTCCTGAAGGATCTCCGGCAAAATTTCCCTGGCCTTCTTGGCGCGGGGAAGGAGAACCTTGCAGCCTTTTACCCCCTTTGCCACCATGCCGGCGGCCAATCCCTCGCCGGTGAATTCCTCGGGCACCAGATCGGCGGCGAGCCCGTATTCCTTCAAGATCTCCGCGGTGGAGGTGCCGACCACGGCGATCTTCGGCCCGGCCAGAGCCCGGCTGTCCAGGCCCCGCTCAAAGAGCCGGGCAAAGAAGAAACGGATGGCGTTGATGCTGGTAAACACCAGCCACTGGTAATCGCCCAGCCGGTTCAACTCCACGTCCAATGGTTCCCAGCTGTCCGGCGGGGCCAGGGCGATGGTGGCCCCCTCCACGCAGTCAGCGCCCTGATCCTCCAGGAGGCGAACCAGCTCGCTGGCCTGTTCGCGGGTTCTGGTTACCAGGATGCGTTTGCCGAACAGCGGCCTTTTCTCAAACCAGTTGAGGGTGTCGCGCAGCTTGACGACTTCGCCCACCACGATGAGGGCCGGAGGGGTGATCTTTTCCTTTTTCACCACCTCGGCAATAGTGGAAAGCGTCCCAACCACCGAGCGCTGAACCGGGGTGGAGGCCCAGCGTACCACCACCACCGGGGTCTCCGGGGCGCGGCCATGCTTGATCAGATTTTCGGTGATAAAAGAAAGATTCTTGATCCCCATGTAAAAAACCAGGGTGCCGATGCCGGTGGCAATCTTGTCCCAAGCGATATTGGAGATCTCTTTGGTGGGATCTTCATGACCGGTGATAAAGGCCACCGAGGCGGTGTATTCCCGGTGGGTGATGGGCACCCCCGCATAGGTGGCCGCGGCGGTGGCCGAAGTGACCCCCGGCACCACCTCGAAGGCGATGTCGTGGCTGGCCAGTTCCTCGAGTTCCTCTCCGCCCCGGCCGAAGATGAAAGGGTCGCCGCCTTTTAGCCGCACCACGATCTTGCCGGCTTTGGCATGGTCCACCAGCATCTGGTTGATCTCTTCCTGGGTATGGGCGTGGCACTGGCCGCCCTTTTTCCCGGCGTAGATCAGTTCGGCCTCCTTGGGCACGAACTTGAGCAGCTTGGGAGAGGCCAGGTAGTCGTAAACCAGAACCTCGGCCCTTTTGAGGAGCTCCAGACCCTTGACGGTAATCAGGGTGGGATCGCCGGGGCCTGCGCCGATTAGATAGACCTTACCCCTGGAACGTGTTGCCTTTTTATCTCTATGTGCTGTCATGATTATTCTCAATAAGGATGAACTCGCAAATTACCAAAATAAAAAAACCGGCCAGGCCGGTTTGGTTTGGCAACCCGGTGAGGGGGGAGCTCTTATTCCATCTCGTGGCCGTAAACCTCGGAAAGAATTTCCCGCCCGCCTTCGGCCAGCAGCTTTTCCGCCAGCCGCACCCCCAACCCTTCCGGATCGGTGGTATCGGCGGATAAATCAAGGCGCACCATCTTTTCTCCGGTTACGGAAGCGACCAGCCCGGTCATTTCCAGCCTGCCCTCGACCAGCCGGGCAAAACCGGCGATGGGCACCTGACAGCCGCCCTGAAGCCGATGAAGAAAACCGCGTTCCGCCCGAACCGCCAGGGAGGTTTCCTGGTGATCCAAGAAAAGCAACCCGGCCAGCAGTTCCGCATCGCTGATCCGCAATTCGATGCCCACCGCGCCTTGAGCCACGGCCGGAAGCATCTCTTCTTCAGTGAAAAAAGACTTGGCCCGATCGCTGAGCGACAAACGGTTCAGGCCGGCGGCGGCCAGGATGATCGCTTCGAACTGGCCCTCGTCGAGTTTGCGCAGCCGGGTATCAAGATTGCCCCGCAGGTCTTCAATGACAAGGTCCGGACGGATATTGGCCAGCTGGGATTTGCGCCGCAGGCTGCTGGTGCCCACCCTGGCGCCATGGGGCAGCTCACGGCAGGTGGCGCAGGTATTGGAAATGAAGGCGTCAAACGGGTTTTCCCGCTTGGTGATGATGCCGATGTGCAAGCCTTCGGGCAGCTCGGCCGGCACATCCTTCATGCTGTGTACCGCGATATCCACCTCGTTGGCCAGCAAGGCTTCTTCAATCTCCTTGACGAACAGCCCCTTGCCGCCCACTTTGGCCAGGGGCACGTCGGTGATCTTGTCGCCCTTGGTGATGATTTTCACCAGTTCCACCGAGGTATCCGGGTATTGGGCCTCGATCAAGCCTTTGATCCAATTGGATTGAGTAAGGGCCAACAGACTTGCCCTGGTACCGATTCTGATTATTTTCTGCATCAATTGTTCCTCTGTTGTTGGTTGGCAAACAGACTGGCACCTTGGCCAAGACCATAGTCTCGAAGGTAAGCGGTCACAGGGCACCACATCTTGCGGCGATCGGCCCGGCTCACGTACAAAAGTACGCATCGCCGTCCCGCTTGCCGCAACCTGCGGCACCCTGTGATCGCTTATTCCGTGGTAATTTGACTTCCGGTGACACTCCCCCCTGATCGGTTACTCTCGGAAACATGTCCAGGGGCGCGGCAGTCAAATTCAGGTAACGGCATGAATTTGACTCCGTTCTTTATCTTTTTTCCGTTGATTGTGCAAGATAAAGCTAAGTTGAGCAGCTTGCCTGCTCATACGAAATTTATGCCCTCTGGGTGCAAGTCATCTGTCCGGCACACTTTCCTGGAGATGGTCGAGCAGGGTGGCGGCCAGCAGCGGAATCAGCAACTCGTGGTGGCCGATGATGTTGTAGCCCTTGCCGCCGCCCATGGTGGGCCGGTTCACCACATTGGTCATGGTTCGGTAGTGGCGGATGAAGTCGAAGTTGGCGGTGGTGAAATTATTCACCACATGCCCAAGGTTGCGGACCAGGGTGAGGGCCTTTAAAAAGACCTCGGGCAGGAGTACGGCGGAACCGAAGTTAAGGTAGGCCCCGCCTTCGAGATCGGCGACCAGGGCGCAGAAGAGCCGGAAATCCTGATGGCTGGTCTGGCCGATGGCCGCGCCGCTGGCGGAGGGGTGGATATGGACGATATCGGTGCCTAGGGCCACATGAACGGTGAGCGGAATCTTAAGCCGCCTGGCCGTGGCGAGCAGGCTCAGGTGGTTGTAAGGGAAATTCTGGGCCAGCAGGTACTCGCCCAACCCCTCGCCCAAGCCCAGCCCAAGCTTCGCAGCCTGGTTGATCCCGGCATTCACCACCTCGCCGGTTTCCTTAGCCGCGCCGAAAGCGCCGCTGCCCAGAACGTCACCCACTTCTTCCGAGGTGCGGCCAGCCATGGCGATCTCGGTGTCATGGACAATGCCTGCGCCGTTTAAGGCGATGGCGTTGATGATCCCCCGCTCCATGAGATCAATGAGGATGGGATTCAAGCCAACCTTGATAACATGGGCGCCCATGCCGACCACAATGGGCCGGTTGTTTTTGTGGCTGGCGGCCAGTCGGCCGACCAGTTCGGGAAAATCAAGCCCCAGCAGCTGCTCCGGCAGGGAGGCGATAAACTCCTTGAGGGTTGAGCCGGGGGCAAGGGGCTTGGCAAAATTATCCACCGTGACCTTGCTGTAACGGCTGTGGATAGAATAGGTGTTTAGGCCGGAAAAATCCAGGGGCTGGTATGTTTTCACAGGGAGTCGTCCAGGGAATCAGGCGGAAACGCCGCGGCCGTATAAGGCCTCGTCCACGATCTGGCAGAGCAGATGCTCCAGCCAGAGGTGCGCCTCCTGAATGGCCGGGGTCACCTGCGAGGGCACGTTGATGGTCAGGTCGGCCAGTCCGATCAGCCTGCCGCCATCCTTGCCGGTGAGCACCGCGGTTTGCATGCCCAGGGCCTTGGCCGCTTCCACCGCCTTGATCACGTTGGGCGAGTTGCCGCTCGTGGAGATGCCCAGGGCCAGATCCCCTTCCTTGCCCAGGGCCTGAATTTGCTTGAGAAAGATGTCGTCGAAGGAAAAATCATTTCCCACGCTGGTGAGGATCGAGCTGTCCGTGGTCAGGGCGATGGCGGCCAGGGGCGGCCGGTCGATCATAAAGCGGTTGACGAACTCGGCCGCCATGTGCTGGGCATCGGCGGCGCTGCCGCCGTTACCGAAGATCATCAGCTTGTTGCCCCGCTTGATGGTGTCGATCAGCCACTGGGCCAGCTGCTTGATGGAGCCCATTTGGGTGGCGACCAGCGCCTCCTTGGCGGCAATGGAATGCTTCAGGCTTTCGTTGATAAGACGGTTCATGGGATACCTCGGGAAAGAAAAGAAATTGAGGACAAAAAAGTTGCCGGAAGCTTAGTATAGAGATGGTTCTTTGTCAACCAGCCGCATGCTGATATCCACGGCCCTGGCGGAATGGGTGAGCGCTCCCACCGAGATCAGATCAACGCCGGTTTCGGCGATCTCCCGGACATTGGCCAGATTCACTCCGCCGGAGGCCTCCACCAGGGCGCGGCCGCCAATCAGGGCCACGGCCTCCCGCATCAGGGCGGGGGCCATGTTGTCGAGCATGATGATCTCCACCCCGCAGGCCAGGCATTCCGCAACCTGGGCAAGATTCTCGGTTTCGACCTCGATCTTCAGGGTGTGCGGCGCCTTGTCCCTGAGGATCGTTACCGCCAGGGTGATGGAGCCTGCTGCCGCGATATGATTGTCCTTGAGCAGGATGCCGTCGGCCAGACTGAAGCGGTGATTGTGTCCCCCGCCGACCCGGACCGCGTATTTCTCGTAAATTCTCAGGCCGGGGGTGGTTTTTCGGGTGTCGATGATCCTGACCGGCAGACCCTCGACCTCCCGGACAAAAGCTGCGGTCAGGGTGGCGATTCCGGAGAGGCGCTGCACCAGGTTGAGAGCCAGTCGTTCGGCACTGAGCAGATCCCGCACCGGACCATGGGCGGAAAAGATCCGCTCGCCCGGACGGGCTGTATCGCCGTCTTTTTTCAGAGACCTGCAGACGATCCCGGGGTTGCGGGTGGTAAAGACCAGAGGGGCGATCTCGTCGAGCCCGGCCGCCACAAACTCTTCTTTGGCGATAAATACGGCCTCTCCCTCCTGCTGGGGCCCAAACACCGAATTGGTGGTGATGTCGCCCTGGCCAATGTCTTCCTCAAGAAACTGCTGCAGTTGCCTTGCCATCTGGGTATCCATAACCTCTCCCTGGTCACTCTTCTCTTTGCTGTGCGGAATTCTCTTGATATCTGCCCAGCAGGGTTTGTGTCAAGAAGAAAGGGGGGATGCGGGGCGAGGCAATGTTTGCTGGCATATTGATCAGGCCTGTGGTACAGAGAAATTATGCGTGAGTAAAGTCAATGACTTCGGGAGGTTGAATGCAGGATTTTTCCGTACTCAATATTTTCCTACTCATTCTTGGCGGGGGGGTGGCCGGGTTTATTAATACCATGGCTGGCGGCGACACCTTTTTGCTTTTGGTCAAGTAAGCCATGTTCACCTTCCTTCATGCCGCGGATATCCATCTCGACAGCCCGCTGCGCGGCCTGGAGGGCTACGCCGACGCGCCGGTTGAACAAATCCGCCAGGCAACCAGACGGGCCTTTGACAACCTTATCGAGCTGGCCATCGAGGAGCAGGTCGCCTTTGTCCTGCTGGCCGGCGACCTTTACGATGGGGAGTGGAAGGATTACCACACCGGCCTGTTCTTCATCGACCGGCTCTCCCGGCTGCGCAAGGAGAAGATCATGGTCTTCCTGGCTTCCGGCAACCATGACGCGGCCAGCCAGATCACCAAGGCCCTGCGTCTGCCGGATAATGTCCACCTTTTTTCCACCAAACATCCCGAGACCATTATCCTTGAAGAGTTGGGAGTGGCGGTGCATGGCCAGGGCTACCATACCCGGGCCCTGGCCGAGAATATCGCCCGTAATTATCCCTTAGCTCTCCCGCATTACCTGAACATCGGCCTGCTCCATACCTCGCTTACCGGCAGACAGGGCCATGAGCCTTACGCACCGTGCGCCCTCGACGATCTCAAGGCCAGAGGCTATGATTACTGGGCCCTTGGTCATGTCCATCAGCGGGAGGAAGTAAGCCGGTTGCCCTGGATCGTTTTCCCCGGCAATATCCAGGGGAGGCATATCCAGGAAACCGGCGGCAAGGGAGCCACCCTGGTGCGGGTGGAAGAAGGACGCATCAATGCGGTCGAGCACCATGATCTTGATGTGCTGCGCTGGTCTCTGTGCCGGGTCGATCTCACGGACTGCGCCACGATCGATCTGGCCATTGATGCGGTCCGCCAGGCCATGGAGGGTGAACAGGCCGGCACCGAGGGAAGGCCCCTGGCACTTCGCCTGCAATTGGTTGGCAAATGCCCGGCCCATGCCGTGCTGCACCGGGAGGCCGTTGCCCTGACCGAGGAATTTCGCGCTCTGGCCGTGGGCCTTGGCGAAATGTGGCTTGAGAAGGTGCAATTTTCCACCCAGCGTCCCGTGGAACTGAACGAAAGCATCGGGGCGGAAACGCCCTTGGCGGATCTGCTTAAGGCTATTGACCGGCTAGACCTCCAGCCGTCAATCCTCCTGGAGCTGGTGCCGGAGATCGGGGTGCTGCAAAGTAAACTGCCGCCGGAACTTCTCCATCAAGGTGAACTTATTGCCGATTCCCCTGAAGGGCGTGGTCCCCTGGCTGAAGAAGTCAAGGAGGTGCTCATCGCCAGATTGCTTGGGCAGGAGGGAAGCCGGTGAGGATAACCCGACTCGAACTCAAGGCCTTTGGCCCTTTCACCGACCGCATCCTGGAGCTGGGTCCCGGCCTGCACATCGTCTACGGCCCCAACGAGGCAGGGAAAAGCAGCACCCTCCGGGCGCTCAAGGCCTGGCTTTTTGGCTTTGGGCATCAAACTTCCGATAACTTTCTCCACGCCAACGAGCAGTTGCTGGTGGGCGGCTGCCTGCAGGCGGAAGATGGCCGCGAGCTTGCCTTTTCCCGGCGCAAGAAGCGAAAAGCGGATGTTCTTGACCCGGAAGGCAATCCCATTACGGCCGAGACGCTGGCCGGTTTCCTGCCCATCGCTGAGCAAGCGGTTTTTGAATCGCTGTATGGCTTGAGCCACGAGGATCTTATCCGGGGCGGGGAGGATATCCTGGCCCAAAAGGGCGAAGTCGGTCAGGCCCTGTTTTCCGCTGGTGCCGGGATCTCTTCCCTGCGGGGGGTTCTCGCCGGGCTGGATAGCGATGCCGAGGCCTTGTTCAAGGCGCGCGGGGCAAAGCAGGAGATCAACGAGGCCCTGGCCGCCTACAAGGAAACCCAGCGGATCGTGCGCGAGGCCTCCCTTTCCAGCAGGGAGTGGCAGGAGATCAACAGCAGTTTATCCGGGGCCCAGGAAGCCCTGCGGCTCATCGAAAAGCAACAGGGAGAAAAAGAGCGGCGGCGGCGGCAGCTGGAGCGCATCCACCAGCTGCTTCCCCAGCTTGCCCTGGGCAATGCCCTCCGCCAGCAGCTTGCCGAGTTGGGCGAGGTTGTGGTGTTGCCGGACGATTTTCACGCTCGGCGCCTTGAGGTTGAGAAAGCCCTTCATACTTTGAGCCGCCGGGAGGCAGACCTTGCCGGCAAGCCGGCCCAGCGCAGGAAAATGGCGGAGGTTTCCCCATATCAGGAGGTGCTTGAATCGGAGGCCGCCATTGAAGAGCTGCAACAGCGGCTGGGCGGCTACAACAAGGCCAGGGAAGACCAGCCAAATTTAGAAGGAATGCGGATCAGCTGCAAGCGGGAGGCGGCGGAATTTCTTAGAATGGTCCGCCAGGATATCTCTTTGGAACAGGTGGAAATTCTCCGGGCTGTTTCCGGGCGGAGAAAGATCATCGGTGATCTGGCCATCCGCCACAAGGGTTTGCAGGAGGGGCTTGGCCAAGCCGAAAAAGATTTGCGGGATATCCAGCGGGAAATTGAGCTGCTCGACGAAGAAATCGCCCGGCTGCCCCAGGCAAAGGAGGCGGCAGGATTGCAGCAGTTCTGCCGCCTGGCCAGAAAGGGCGGCGCAATCGATGAGGATTTGCGCAACAGGGCAAAACTGGTCGAGGATAAAAAACGCCACTGCCTTGTCGCCATGAGCCGACTTGCCCTTTGGTCCGGCGAACTCAGCCGGTTTCTTGCCTTGCGCTTGCCCCTGCTCGAAACAGTGCGTAAATTCGAGGAGTTTTTCCACCTCCATGATGAGCGCCAGAGAGATATTATAAAGGAAAGGGAACGGCTGCACAAAAGGTTGAAAGAGACCCAGGCAGGCATTCGGCAGCTTGAAACCACCGGAAACACGCCAACGGAAGAAGAGCTTGTTGCTCTCCGGTCCCGGCGCGACCTGGGCTGGGAACTTCTCTGCCGCCAGTGGCTCAAGGGGGAAGACCTCGCAGGAGAAGATCTCGCCTTCGGGCAGGATCTGCCCCTGCCGGAAGCCTACGAAAAAAAGGTGCGGCAGGCTGATACCCTGGCGGATCGTCTCCGTCACGAAGCAGACCGGGTTCAGGCTTTCGCGGCTCTTCGGGCCGAGGAGCAGAACCTGACCGGCCTTCTTGCCGAACTGGAAAATGAGCAAAGCCAAATCATTCTTGCCTTCAACCCCCTTGCCGCGGAGTGGCGTATTTTATGGGAGCCTTACGCAATCACTCCTTTGTCTCCGAAGGAGATGCTGGCCTGGCTTGTTGAAGCAGGTGATCTGAGGCGCAGCGCGGATGAACTTCAGGCGGATGAGCGTGAGCTGGCAAGAAAGAGTCTCGAACGCCAGGAGCTGAAAAACTCTTTGGCCAGGGAATTGGCAGGGCTTTCCGAGGGGCTTGCCGCCGAAACCGGCGAGGGCGAGCTTGAACCACTTATTTTTCATGGGGAGGCGATCCTTTCCCGGCTTACGGCCCTGGAAGAAAAGCGCAACCGACTCCTTGAGAAAAAGGCAGACCTGCTGAAAAATGCAGGGCTGCTTGAAGGGAAGAAGGCTGATTTTCTTCAGGATCAGATGACCTGGCGGCGGGAATGGCAGGAGGTGGCCGGCGATCTTGGCGGCGACCGGGTGATCCTCCCAGCCGAGGCCGGAGATCTTCTGGACAATCTGCACAGCTGTTTTAACAAGCTGAAAGAAGCCGAGGATCTGCGCAAGCGCATCGACGGCATAGCCCGAGACACCAGGCGATTCGAGGAAGGCGCCATGGCTCTGGCGGAAAGGCTTTTCCCCGCGAGCATAAACCAGCCGGCAAGTGAGATCGTGGCGCAGCTCAAGACTCTGCTCAATCAGGCCCGGACGGAAAGAACCCTGCGGGAAGGGCATCTTGAACAGGAGAAACAAGAGGCAGAGGAGGCGCTCCTTCTGGCCGGGGAACGGAAAGATCTGGAGCAGCAGGGCGCGGAACTCTGCCGCCTGGCCGGACGGGTCTTGCCGGAGGAACTGGAGGCGGTGGAGGAACGCTCGGCCCGGTATCGGAGCCTGGCCGCGAGTCTTGCGCAAACGGAAAAGATCCTGCTTGAGGGAGCGGGGGGGCTTACCCTTGCCGAGCTGGAAGGTCAGACAGCCGGGATCGACCCGGATCAGCTCCCTGAAGAAATCGGCCGGCTGACCCAGGAAATCGAGCTGGAACTGGCCCCGGAAGGCAAGCGGCTCTCCGTGCTCATCGGAGAAAAAAGAAACCAGCTCCGGCAGATGGACGGCAATGCCAGGGCCGCCGAGGCGGCGGAGCAGGGGGCCAGACTGCTTGCCAAAATAAGGCGCTTGGCGGAGCGCTATATCCAGCTCAAGGTGGCCGGCTTCGTCTTGAAAAACGAGATCGAGCGGTTTCGCCGTGAAAATCAGACTCCGGTGCTGGCCATCACCTCCCGCTATTTCCGCGAACTTACTCTCGGCTCCTTTGCCGGCTTACTGCCCGATGAAAATGATCAGGGCGACCCGGTGCTGGTGGGAACCAGGTCGAACGGCGCCAGGGTTTTAGTGGAGCGGATGAGCTCCGGCACCCGGGACCAGCTCTACCTTGCCATGCGCCTGGCCTCTTTGGAGTGGCGTCTGGCCGACCATGAGCCCATGCCCTTTATCCTTGATGACATCCTGGTTAATGCCGACGATGCCCGCTCCCGGGCCGCCCTCAAGATTCTTGGGGAATTGGCCGCCAAGACCCAGATCATCCTCTTTACCCATCACCGCCGGATCGTTGACGAAGCGCGCCAGCTTGCCGAGAACTCTGAACTCCAGGTGCATGAGCTTAGTACATGATAAAATCGTACATTCTTCAGGAACATTTACCCTGCCATGCGTGTCAGACAAGCGTGGCAGGGCTTACCCTTGTCAATAAACAGTATTAAACCCTAATTCAACAAGGAGACTTCCCCCCATGGCATCACAACCCGAGCAATCTCCCGCAGGCGGCTTTAAAAAAGAAACCGTATTTCTCATCGGCCTCGGCTGCCTGATCATCGGCTTTCTTTCAGGAATTGTCTTCAGTGTCTACAAGATGCCGGCAGGCTCCGGGAGTGCCCAGGTTGCCGGTGGGCAGCCGCAAGTTCAACCCGGAAAACTAAACCCCGATCAAGCCAAGAAGCTGTTGCAGCTTGAGCTGGAGGTGCAGAAGAATCCTGAAAATGTCGAGGCCTGGACCAACCTCGGGCATCTTTACTTTGACTCAGATCAAGCAGAGAAGGCGATCACCGCTTACAACAAGTCCCTTGCCCTGGCCCCAAATAATGCCGATGTGCTCACCGATCTCGGGGTCATGTACCGCCGGGTGGGCAAGCCGCAAGAGGCCATTGCTTCCTTTGACCGGGCGATTCAGGCAAACAACAAGCATGATACCTCCCGGTTCAACAAGGGAATTGTCCTGCTTTACGATCTTAAGGATCAGCCTGGCGCCATTGCCGCCTGGCAGGAGCTGGTCAACCTGAATCCCATGGCCACGGCGCCCAACGGTCAAATGGTCAGCGAGATTATAAAGGAAATTCAGGACAAGAAGTTAAACTGACCGACTTTCACTTTTGCAAGCCAATCCGGCAAAAAAATTCTTTGACATCAAAGTGTTACGGGAATATCCTGTAGATGGCTTTGAGGGGAGGGCAGGCGGGCATTAAACGGCATGGGGGCAAGTCCACCCGGGGCGAATCTGTATGATCCAGGAACTTAGGCGTTCAACGCGGGCCAACGTCAACATGGCGGTCACGCTTACCCTGCGCGACAGCAAAAGCGGACTGGCTCTTGCCGACCCTGTGCAGGGAATGATGGTGGATAGCTCACGGCACGGAACCCGCCTTTCCATCCACCACATCCATACCGGCAGCTATCACCTTTTTTATGACTGCAGCGATGATCCGGCCAAGGTCATTCATCTCGAAATAATAGACGGAGAAGAGGGAGAAAAACTGATTATTCCCGTCCAGCCTGTCTGGTTTGACCACGTTTTTTCCGGCCCGGTCAAGCACTTTGAGCTGGGGCTGAAATTCCTTGTCCCTCCGGATGATTTCAACGTTATCAGGCTACAGGCCTATCTTGCCAGCCTCCACCCCCGGGAAGGAGGTTGGCTGAAAAGATTTTTTTCGTCCTGGTTAGCCGGCATTTCCCGCAAAAGCGTCCCTCCTCCTACGGCTTCTTCTCGGGCTCCGGTGCCTCTTCGGGCAAGATCGGGGAAAGAATATAAAACGGCAGAAGCAGCGTTCTTTTGATGATATTCACCAACCCCTCACCCACCGCGCTGGGAGGCAGGGGAGTCACCTGGGGGTCAGTTGCCCTGCCGGTAACCCCAACCGGAAAGGTGATAAGGGTCGCGGTTTCCCCGCCAATTACCCTGCCTACCAGCGGCACCTTGCTGACAATGGCGTCCAGGGTTTTAAACGGGGAGATCAAGACCACGACATCCAGGTCGAAGGTGGCAAGATTCATCTTGCCCCTGGCGAAAAGATTAAGTCCTTCACCACGGATCACCGCCTCGTCGATGACAAGTTCGTTTTCCTTCACATGGGCCTTTATAAGAAGATCCTTGTAAGGGAATCCCCTGGTAGATGTTTCGGCGCCATCCCCATCCTGATCCACTCTGAAAAGGTCCGTAATATTGACCACGCTTAAAATCTTCGAAAGCAGCTTCAGGCGCAGAATCCTCCCCTGATGTGATTCTATCTGAAGATGCCCGTCCTGCCAGTTGTCCAGCATCCCATCCAGGCGAGCATCAAGAGAAAATTCCCCGATAATGATATCCTGAGGGTAGCCAAGGCAGGGGAGAACGGTTTCAAAGCGAGGCAGGGTGGGACAGGCATTGCCCACGACAAAATGGCTATTGCCAAGCTCTGGGGTGGAAAACCATTGTCCGGTGGTGCCAAGACAGCAGAGGCGGCCATTGCTTATCAGCGCGGATAACTCCCCCTGGGGATGAATCCTGATTTCCCCCTCCAACGGCTGCCAGATCAGACTGGAATCAACAGTGCTCTTCCCGGGGGCATGACCGGCGATGAACTCATTGACAGTAAAGGCCACCGTGCCGGTAATATTCTCCCAGGGAGGGGTCTGCCGGGAGTGGCCGGCAGAAGCCGGCTTGCCGCCCTTGTCCCTGATCTGTTTCAGGGTTTCCTGAAAATCGAGCAGGGTATTTTGGGAAAGCGCCGGAGAGGCGAGATCAAGTTTCAGGACAAACCCGTCACCAACCCGCGAGACCAGCCCTTTGACCGCCACGAACTCCTTGTCGTTGAAGGCGCAGGCCAGATGTCTTACTTTAAGGTCCTTGCCAACCCCTGTAAGGCCAAGCTCCTTGATATCCACAAAGCGATTCGCTTTTTCGTCCAGAACCCAGCGGAGATCATGAGCTTCAAGCTCTCCACTGAAAGCAACCTTGCCGGGATCCAAAGGGAGATGGAGTTGGAAATCTCCGGCAATCTTGCCCTGGAGCAGGTTTTTTCGCTCCAGCAGCTGGTCAACAGTTTGCTTGGATAATTCCCCCTTCCAGGAAAAGAGAAAGGCCTCCCTGTTTTTGTCTGGGAAATCCAGGGCGATCCTGGCTTCTTCCGTGCCGCCGTAAACATGCACCGCCATTTTTAAGGCATCGTCCTTGGCCAGTTCCAGGGAGAAATCTGCTTTGGGTGGGTTGAAGATCATCCCCGCCGGCTGGATCAGACCTTTTACCTGGGTTTTTTCTTCCCGCAGGTCGATCTGCAGGGACTCCACCTCAAAGGGGAGTTGCGGGAAAAGGACTGGCTTAATGAGTTGCCTCTCCTTAAGCCATTGCCCCAACCCCTGTCCGACTTTGCCTTGCATAGATATTTTCCCGCGCAGCGAGGCAAAAGCATGGTGGGTCAGAGAAGCGCCAAGGGTGAAGGTATCGCCGAAAATGGAGCCGGTGGCTGAGGAAACCGTGATTTCCTTGTTTGAGAAGTGCCCATTTCCCTCTTTTATCAAAAGAGTTTCCGGAAAAAACGGCGTCTCCACGGCAAGATTTTGCACCAGGATATCCGAGGCCGCCGTCCACAGGGCAGGCTTTGAGGCCTTCCCGGAAATGGTGGTATTGCGCAGTTCTATTCTGCCATCGGCCCGGGTAATATGGCGGCGCAGGTTTTCGCTTATCTCCTTAAAAAAGGATAGATCTTCCTTTTCCAGCTCTTTTGCCGCCAGCACGGCCTCAAGCTGGCTTACCTCAAGAAAAACATCGTCCGGCCAACGTACCTGCCCGGCTGCCATTTTCACCACATGGGGGCCGTAGGCGCCCCGCACGTTCCGCCATTGCAGCATGGGGGGGGCAATGGTCATCTCTCCTCCCTCGATGGCAAAATCCCAGGCCAACGGTGCGTAGCGTCCCTTGCCCTGCCCGGCGGTAACGTCAATGGCGATCCGGAAATCATTGAGGTGATCGCCCAGATGAAGATGGCCGTTAGCCCGTCCGGAGACCCCGCTGAACTTGGCCAGCTCCTTCTGAAACGGCTGGTACTCGACAAGCCGGGCCAGCACCCCCGGAAGCTCGGCCAGATCTGCGTCAATATCAACATCGAGCTTGAAGGTGAAATCATCATCCGGCAGCCCCAGAATCAAGCGGCCGTTTCGCCCCAGGCTGTTGCCCATCCGGCCCTGATCCGCCTCCACGATGAGCAGGCCGTCTTTTATCTGCATCTTGCCAGTGGTGTTGGTCAGCAGCAAATCACCTGCCGGTATTTTGATGGTGGCGTTAATTTTCTCGGCGGTGACGTGCATGTTGCGTACATATCCAAGCTCAACCGCGGTGCCCTTGAAACTGAAGCCGGCTTTGCCCGCCGTGCCGCCCTGCACAATTTCGCCAACCTTCCCGGCGATCTCGTTTTTTCCCCACATGGCGAGTACCGCCGCGCGAATCCTAGTCAGATCAAGATCCTCGCCGGTCAGATCGATCTGCCACACCGGCGCGGAGCCTGCCTTGCTTCCGGCAGTACTCCGAACCGTACCGGCGAGTTTGAACCCCGGCTCAAGCAGTTCAAGTTCCTTGAGCGTCAACAGCAGGTTATCGCCGTCCTTGGTAAAGGCCAGATCGACAACCCCGCAGTTCAGCAGGATGTTTTTATCCTTGGGATAAACGAGCAGGCAGGGAGAGTCGCCCACGATCTTGCCGGACATTTTTTCAAACCCCCGGCCTTCAATGTTGCCGGTAAGATTGAGCTGGGTATCACCGGGCGTCAGTTTGCCCTGGGCAAAGGAAAAAAACATCTCCTGCAGATTGAAGTTGCGGAAGGAAAATTTGAGGCGGTAGGAGGCATCCTCCCGCTGATAGGTGCCGGAGAAGGCAAGATTGCCACCCTGCGCAGGTTTGCCGGAAAGGCCGAAATTAACGGCGGTCGGACTGATCGCTACATTGCCGTTCAGGGATTTGACGGAAAAATCGCGGCTTTGCAGCACGGCAAACTGGCTGTTCTCGGCAACCTGCAAGACCCCGTTGCGGATCACCAGATTCAGGCCGGCAAGCTCGGGGTCGATGGGGGCGGCGAACGAAGTCGGCAGTCGTTTCACCCAGATCTCCGGGCTATCGAGCTGAACCTTGCCGATTCGGACCCGGCCACGGAAGAAGGCCCACCAGTCCGGATACACCTCAGCTTTGGGCGCGGCCAGCACGGTCCCCTCGCTGGTAAAATGGGTGTTGCGCAGGTTCAGATGGGGCAGGGGCAACCAGACCCATTCCAGACGGTCGGTTTGCAGGGTGCCGTCCAGCCTGGCGTTTACCTGGGCGCTTAGCCGCACCTTGAGCCGGTCAAGATCGACAAGGTGCGGAAGCAGCAGGGCAGGGGCGGAGACCCCTATCAGGACAAAAATTGCGCAGGCAAGGATGATCCTGGTTCTGAGGCGCAGATTGGAGATAATTAGAGGCAGATTCATATGGTATCGAAGGCTGGGCCGCTGGTGACCGGCATATCTTAGTTTACTGACCGTTACGGCTCCATGCCGGATAGCTAAAAAGATAGTAGCACAACTCGCCTATGGGCTCAAGGTGTAAGGCTTAAAGGGCAAAGCGGGTTTTCTGCATCCTGGCTCTTGGGTCTCGCACCTTTTACCTTGTCACTTCCCGCGCAATGGCGTAATTTCTCAGAAAATTCGTAACCGTTCAGCAGCACCACATCTGCGGACGATCGGCTCGGCTTACGTACCCGAGGTACGCAGCGCCGATCCGCTTGTCCGAATCTGCGGCACTTCTGAACGATTACAGTCCGGCGGTTATTGGTGCTTTGGTGACCGCCCCGGTGAACGGTTACGAAAATTCAAGCTTGCAGGCGAAGTAATATTATGACACGGACACGCATCGGAGTTATCGGGGTAGGTTATCTCGGCAAGTTTCATGCTCAGAAATATATGGCAAACCCGGAAGTAGAGCTGGTGGGGGTGGCTGATCTCAATCCTGCCTACGCCGCAGAAGTCGCCGCAGTCTGCCATACCACGCCTTTTGCCGATTACCGGGAACTGCTCGCTCAGGTCGAGGCGGTGAGCGTGGTGGTGCCTACCAGCCTGCACCACGAGGTAGCCTCCGCCTGCCTGCTGGCCGGCAAGGATGTCATGCTGGAAAAACCCATGACTACCACGCTGGTCGAGGCCGATGCGCTCATCGCCCTGGCCGATCAGGGGAAGCGCATCCTGCAGGTCGGACATATCGAACAGTACAATCCCGCCATTCTGGCCATGACCGAGCACCTCACCCAGCCGCTGTTCATCGAGTCGCACCGGATCCATGTTTTCAAACCCCGCGGCCTTGATGTGGATGTGGTGCTCGATCTGATGATCCACGACATCGACATTATTTTAAGCCTGGTCAAATCGCCCATCGCCTCCATGCACGCAGTGGGAATGCCGGTTTTCACCCAGACCACCGATATCGCCAATGTCCGCTTGATCTTTGCAAACGGCTGCACCGCCAATCTTACGGTGAGCCGCGTTTCCCGGGAAAACATCCGGCGACTCCGGATATTCCAGCCCCATTCTTTCCTGGCGGTAGATTACGGCAAGAAGGAAATAACCGTGATCAAGCCAGGCAAAGAGCTGGACGAAAACGGGATGCCCCAGGAGGAGGTCATCTCTTCCTGCTACTTGCACCAGGACGCTCTTGAGCTGGAGCTGGCGGATTTTGTCAGGAATATCCGCAACCGGACCCAGCCTAAGGTCTCGGGCCGAGAAGGGCGGTTGGCTCTGGCTGTGGCCCAGGAGATCATGGCCGGAATCAAGGAACATGCCGACACCCATAGCCAGCTGCTCAATGGCTGAAATCAGAAAACCATGGCAAACCTGAATAGCCTCCAAATCATGCTTGTAGCCGGGGAGGCCTCCGGCGACATGCACGGAGCCAAGCTCGTCGCCGCCATGCGGGAACAGGCCCCCAATCTGGCGGTCTGCGGCATCGGCGGTCCGGCCCTTACCTCCTGCGGGATGGAGATCCTTTACGATTCCTCCCGTCTGGCCGTGGTCGGCATCATCGAGGTTATCAGTCATTTCCGTTTCATTCGCGAGGCCATGCGCGCCCTGGAAAAACGGCTCCGCGAGCAGCCCCCCGACCTTTTGATCCTCATCGACTATCCGGACTTCAACCTGATCCTGGCCAAAAAGGCCAAGCTGCTCGGCATCCCGGTGTTCTATTACATCAGTCCGCAGGTCTGGGCCTGGCGCAGCGGCCGGGTCAAGACCATCAAAAAGCTGGTGGACCGGCTGGCCGTGATCCTGCCTTTTGAAAAGGAGTTTTACCAGAAACGCGGGATGAAGGTGGAGTATGTGGGCCACCCCCTCCTGGACACGGTGCGCGCCGCCAGGCCCCGGACCGAGTTTTTAGCTTCCCTGGGCATTGCCCCGGAGAGTAAGGTGATCGGCATCCTGCCCGGCAGTCGCAGGCGGGAAATAGCCGCAATGCTCCCAACCTTTCTGGCGGCGGCAAAACTGATAGAAGAGCAGATGGGTAAGGTGTTCTTTCTCCTGCCCCTGGCCCCCACCCTGAGCGAGGCTGATCTGCTGGCCAACGGCTTGGCTGAGGCTGGGGTCGAGGTACGGGTGATCAGGGAAAACCGCTACGAACTTATGGCGGCCTGCGATGCGGTGATGGCGGCCTCGGGGACGGTTTCCCTGGAGCTGGCCATTTTGGAGGTACCCATGGTTATTTCTTACAAGGTTTCGCCGCTCACCTATTTTTTGGGTCGGCGGCTGATCAAGGTACAATATGCATCCCTGGTCAATCTGGTGGCCGAGCGGAAGGTGGTGCCGGAGTTGCTGCAGGATGCGGCCGTGCCGGAAAAAATAGCCGCTGCTACCGTGCGCCTGGTGGCAAACCAGGCAGAGCGCACTCGCATGCTGGCCGGTCTGGCCGAGGTGCGGGAACAGCTGGGCGGCCCAGGGGCCTCGGTACGGGCGGCTCGGCTTGCCCTGTCCCTGGCCAAGGATAAGAGATAGGCTTACTCCTGGTCAGGTTGTTTTCGTTGCCCCATATCCGCCAGTTCCCCCATCATGTTTTCGTAGCAGTGCGGACAGATGCCATGGGTAAAGAGGATGTCATTGTGTCGGCGCAGATAAGTCTCCAGCTCGTGCCAGGCATTCTTGTCGTCCCGAATCTTCCGGCAGTATGAGCAGATGGGCAGGAGGCTTTGGAGATTTTTCAGCTCCTGAGTCCTGGTCCGGACCAGCTCTTCAAGCTCGGCATTCTTTTTTTCCAGGGCTGATAGCAGAAGCCGATTTTCCTTTTTCAGCTGATGCCGCTCCACCGCCTGGATGATAGCGATACGCAGCTCGCCGCTGGCCCAGGGCTTGAGGATATAATTGTACACCTGCCCCTGATTGATGGCGGCCATGATGTCGTCCGGGTCGGAATAGCCGGTAATCATGATCCGTTCCGCCTGCGAGACAAGCTCTCGGGCCCGGGCAAGAATCTCAACCCCGGAAAGGCCAGGCATCCGCTGGTCGGAGAGGATCAGGGCGAGATCGTCTTCCCGGGCCATGATCTCCAGAGCCTCCTCCCCCGAAGCGGCCAGCAGGATCTCGTACTCGTCGGCAAAGGTTTGCTGGAAGTTGTTCCGGTTGATCTCCTCGTCATCAATAAACAGCAAGCAGCACCGCATCTGCGTTGTTGCACCCAGAGGGTATAAGTTTCGTTTGAGCAGACAAGCTGCTCAACTCAGCTATATCAGCCTGCTCATGGGCACCAAGCACACGTCGCAGGCTTCTGCCTAGCAGCTACGGCACTGCTGGATAGTTACGGTTTGGGTTGTTTTTGTTTGTTTCCGGCCTTGAGCTGGATAGTTACATTTTCCTCAAAATTCCGTTGCCTTTCCGCCATATGCCTTCTTCCTTCATCAACGAAATCCTTGATTTCCTGGCCCAGATTATAGGAGCCCACCGCATTGCCGATACTGAGACGCAACTGGTCTTCCTGCCAGGGCTTGACGAAATACCGGTAAACCTCTACCTTGTTGATGGCCTCGATCAGCTCGTGGATCTCGGTGTAAGCGCTGATGATCATCCGGATGGTGTCCGGGTACAGCTCCCTTACCATGGCCAACAGTTCAATGCCGCTCATCCTCGGCATCCGCTGGTCGGTGACCACCAGGGCCATCTCCCCCTCCCGCTCGAGAAGGGCCAGCGCCTCATGGCCGGAACAGGCGATAAAGATCTCGAAATCATCCCGCAGGGTTTCCCGGAAGTTGATCAGATTGATTTCCTCATCGTCCACATAGAGTACTCGGCCTTTTTTCTTACTCATTTTTCATCCTCTTCATGCTGCATTATGACCGGTTCCGGTTTTTCCGGCAAGATAATCTCAAATTCCGCGCCCTGGCCAGGCTCGCTCCGCACCAGGATTGTGCCTCGGTGTTTATTGATGATGCCGAAGGAAATGCTCAAGCCCAGGCCCGTGCCAATTTTCTTGGTGGTGAAAAAAGGCTCGAATATTCGCGCCTGAATTTTTTTGGGAATACCCGGCCCCTTATCGGCAAACACCACATGCACCCCATCCTCGGCGCGGAAGGTGCGAATCAGCAAAAAACCCTTGTCCGGCTGGGCGTGGACCGCGTTGATGATCAGATTCATGAACACCTGACATAATTGCCCCTGGGAACCGGCAATCGTGGGCAGATCCGGGGCGAACTCCTTGACCAGCTCGATCCGGTACCGGTACTCAGGCATGGCCAGGGCCAGGGTGCTTTCCAGACAATGATTGATGTCGATCTGGTGAACGCGGTCTTTGTCGGGCCGGGAAAAATTCTTAAGATCGGTGACGATCTTGCTGGTGCGCCGGGCCCCTTCCCGGATATTGCCGAGAAGCAGGTCGATGCTTTGCATCAACTCTTTAATCCGATCCGGCCGATCCGGCCGATCCGGTCGATCAGGCTCCGGCTCCGCCTGCTTAGACTGGTCAGCCACGAGCATTCGCAGCTCCGCCAGCCGTTTTTCCAGGGGGGCCAGGGCGCCGGTGACAAAATTGGTGGTGTTGTTGACCTCGTGGGCCACCCCGGCCACCAACTGGCCAACGGCAGCCATTTTTTCCGTCTGCGCTATTTGGGCCTGGGTCTCCTTGAGCTCCTGCATGGCCTTGGTTAATTCGGCGGTGCGGACAACCACTTGTTGCTCCAGCCCTTCGTTCATTTGCGCGATGGTGGCAAAGGATTGGTCAAGCCGGCCGACCAGTTGCTTCAGACGGATGTCGAGCTGGCCGAGTTCATCGGGTGCTTCTTCTTCTTCTTCTTCTTCTTCTTCTTCTTCTTCTCTCTTACCCAGCCGGATTCGCAGGCCTTCGACCAGAGTGCGTAAGGGCTTGACCACATCCCTGGCCAACAGGAAAGCGATAAGCAGAGAAATGGGCAGAAAGGCGAGGAAGACCAGGGCCGCATGCCGGATGATCTGCCCTAGGCTATGTTGATAATTGGCGAGGCTGAAAACAAGCTGCACGCCGCCAAGATCGGTTACCACGTTCTCTGGCTGCTCACCGGTGTCAAAAAATAGAGAGGCCTGATCGCTGGACGGTTCGGAGCTGATGACCCTTTTGTCGAACGCAAGGAACTGCCCCTGATGCCAATGAATGCTGACCTCCTCCTCGCCTGGGATAAAGAATTCAGTCATGATTTTGGCGAGCTGGGCCAATCCCTCCGGCCCGAAAGCGGACGCGCCTGCCTGGGGCGAAACACGGGAAAAAATCCGCTGGCCATCCTTATCATAGATGAACACGGCAACGAGGTCGGTTACTCCGAGAACCGCCTCCACATTCGCGTTGATTTGCGCCCTGTTCATAAAAAAAAGCGGGGTTTCCAGGCTGCGGGCCAGGATCGAGGCAACGTATCTCCCTCGGCTGTGGGTCTCCTCCAGCAGGGTCTGCCTCTGGATCTGGCCGAAAAGCACAATCAGGCCGGCGCCGCAGAGGATCATAACCCCGAGAAAGGAGAGGAACAGCTTCAGGCGGTAGCCATGCGGGCACCAGTATTTTCTCCTCAGCCAAAGCGAATTCAGAAGATTCATCGTCCGACCTCCGGGATATAGGTTTCGTCGATACCGGATGGGTCGAAGGGGAAGTCCAATCGCATAAGCACCGTGGGATTGGCCAGCACCCTGACCTTGCGGGGCGGGATGAGAGCGGGGGTGTCCTGGTCCAGGCCGTTGCGAGCGAGATTCGCTCCAAGCTCGGCGGCCTGGGCCCCCAGGTCGGCGGTGTCGAAGGTCACTGCCAAGGCAGCACCCTGGGCCAGATATTTCTCCGAAAAGCTAATGATGGGAACGCGGTATCGCATGGAGAATTCAAAAAGGCTGCCCAAGACCTGGGGCGTGATTAGCTGTGGATCGGGGAGCAGCCAGTAGGCGTCGATCTTGCCGGTCAGCTCCTGAAGGGCGCCGGGCACGCCGGTCTGCTTGTCGAACTTTTTGAAAAGCATGGTCTGGACCGAGTTAACCGGCGAAAGCAGCGCCTCCTGCACCCAGCGGCCGGATTTACTCGGGTTGTAGAGGACGCCGATGGTGCGGACCTTGGGCAGCGCCCGGTTGATTGCGGCCAGCTGCCGGGAAGGCTGGATGCGCATCTCGATGCCGACAAAGTTTTTGGGCAGGGATGGTGGGGCCGAGGGCGCCAGGAGATAGATCACCGGTACCCCCCGCAGGCCTCTAACAAACTCCAGGGCCTGGTCGCCGATGGTCACCACCAGTCGGGCCCCTTGCAGTTGTTTTTTCAGGGAAAAATCGTTTGTTGTCTGTTGCTCGGAAAGCAAAATATGTGTAACGTTGTTGCCGCTGATAATACTTTTCGGCCCAGAGGATGAATGCTGCTGGCCGAACCAACCATTTTCAAAGCCCTGGCGGGCCTCCTCATAGGGCTTGAGCGGCGAAGACTGAAGCAGAACGCAGTCCAGCGCCCAGGCCGGAACGGACAAGGCCAGAAACAACAGCGCCAGGAGGGGGGTACACTTTTTCACCGGTGGATAGACCCGTTGGAAATGATAGGTGTCAAACACATGCAGTAATCCTAGAGCCTTGCACGGTATTGTGCAAGCAGAGATTGCAGGGTTAAATGCGCGGCAGGGCCGTCTTTAATCAAGGGGAGAGCAGGGGGGAGCGCCTAAACTGTTAGGATTATGCGCAATATTTAATTATTTGCTTGGGAGATCCACATGCTGCGTCCAATTTTTTTTGTTAGTCGCACCTCCGCCGGAACAGCCTTTTTTCTCCTCGCCCTGCTGCCCGGCTTAAGCAGCGGAGCCGAGCGGGGGGCTTCAGCTCCCATGACCATGTACTTCGATGATTCCCAGCTGGTCGAGGTCGCCACCCGCGCTCCCAAGCCCATGAGCCAGGTTGCGGAGAACGTCAGCATCGTCACCGCCGCAGAGATCGAGGCCTTGCGCGCCCATACGGTGGCGGATGTGCTTAGATATGTCGCCGGGATGTTCATTATGTCCACAACTCGGGATCCCGGCGGGCCAAGCAGTCTTCATGTTCACAATTCGGATTACGAGCATGTGACCGTGCTCCTGGACGGGATGCGCTGGTCCTTTATTGACTCGGAATTCAACGAAACCAACGCGATTCCGGTTTCGATCATCGAACGGATCGAGATCATCAAGGGAGCGGCTTCCTCCACCTGGGGTTCTTCCCTGGGCGGGGTAATCAACATCATCACCAAGGGCACCGGCAAGAACCTTCGGCCCGAAGGCTCTCTTACCGCAGTTTACGGGGAAGGCAATACCCAGGCATACAACGGCGAAGTTGCCGGCAAGATCAAGAAGATCGGCTACTATTTCCATGCCGGCGGCCTGAACAGCGATGGCCTGGTAAGTGAGGATTTCGATCGCTCCCGCGATTTCGAAACCTTTTACGGCAAGCTCTCCGCCGATCTGCCCTTCGCCTCGACCCTCACCGCAAGCATGGGCCGCTTTAACCCCTACTATGTGCAGTCATCCCGCAATTTCTGGGGGGAACGATTCTACACCGAAGAAGACGATCAGTTCCAGATTTTGAGCCTCGACGGCGCTCCCGGAGAAAACAGCAATTACCATTTGAGCTATCAGAATTTCGCTCGTGAATACAGGCATCCCTGGATGAGCCGGGAAGCCTCGCTCCGTTCTGTGGAGGGCTACTTTAACTGGAAAAATGCCAGCAACAGTCTGGTAGTCGGGGGCGAACACCATCGTAATTACTATGAGGACAAAGGGGTGCCGGACAGGATCTTTGATGAATTCTGGGCGTTTTTCATCAACGACACCATCAATTTTGGCAAGTGGGCACTTACTCCCGGTTTACGCTACGATCAGAATCTGAACGCCGATGATATGCTGAGCCCCAGCCTTGGTCTGACCTGGCAGCTTTCGTCAAACAACCTTCTTCGCCTCGGAGTGGCCAGGGGATTCAGACGGCCGCCCTCCGCCCTCCTCACCTATTCGACCACCCTCCAGCCAAGCAAGGCCTGGTCTTATCAAGTCGGTCTCGAAAACACCTCCCTGCCTTTTCTCCGGATGAAGAGCACTCTGTTCCAGAACCGGGAAAAAGATTCCTGGTCTTGGGACAGCAGCGTCCCCACCCACTTTTGGGGGGCTTATGTCAATACCGGTAAGACTACCCACACCGGCCTGGAGCTTGAGGCCGAGACCGCCAAATGGAACAACCTTTCCGCAGCGCTCAATTACACTTATACTTATACCGATTATTACGATTCCATGACTGACTGGTATGGTAACCGGTTTGAAAACGACGATCAACAGGTGGCCAATCTGCTCTTGAAGTACGATTCCGACCTCTATTCCGGCAGGCTGGGCGCTCATTATTTCTGGGCAGAACAGCGGCGAAACGCCATCACCCATAAATACGACACGATCATCTGGGATATGACCATGTCCAGGCATTTCCGTTTTCAGGAGATTGGCTACGATCTCTTCTTTTCGGTCAACAATCTGTTCAGCGGTTCTCAGTACACCGACTACGATTTTCAAACCGCCGGCCGCTGGATGAAGGCGGGTGTTACGGTTCGTTTTTGAACGAGGCTGTCCTGTTTTAACTGTGCTACCGGGCTCACCGAGCCCTTTGTTCAACCCTACACAAAGCAAGGAGGAAAATATCATGGGAACACAAAAGGAACAGGTGGTTGTTTTCGAAGAAGGTGTCACCCCCAAGGAAATTGCTGCCAACCCGGCATGTTGTCGGCCGAACACCCCGGCTCCGTCCACTGCTGCCACCGTTGACTGAACAATGTGCCGTGGGGAGGGCACTCCCTTCTCACGGCAACCATCATGAAGCCATCATTTTATCTTAAACACTTCCCTGCCGACCATAACGGCGAAACGCAGAACCTGTTGTTTTCCACCAGGACGTGCTCCTTCGCCATGTTCCCGAAGGAGATCGCCGGGGAACTGGCCAAGGGCAAGGTGCCTACTGAGTACGCCCCGGTCATGGCCAGGCTGGGAATGGCAGTGGAAAGCCTGGACGAGGAACTGTCTTGCGCCCTTGGCCTGCTTGCCGAGGTCAACCGGATCAACCGGGCCATTCGGGCCTCGATCATTCTCGGGATGGCCTGCAACTTTTCCTGTGTTTACTGCTACGAGGGGAGTAAGAAAGAAGGCGGCGCCATGGAGCAGGCCACCGCCGAAAAGGTGATTGCCTACCTAAAGGCACGCTTCAACCCGGAAACCGAAAAGCTGGTGTTGAATTTCTACGGCGGAGAAACCCTACTTTACCTCGACCGGATCAGGCATCTGACCCGCGAACTCAAGCCATTCACCGAGGAACGGGAAGGTAAGTTCGCCTTCCATCTGGTGAGCAACGGTTCGCTTCTTAGTCCGAAAGTCGTCGAGGAGATGCTCACTCTCGGCCTCAAATCGGCAAAGATTACCCTTGACGGCCCGGAAGAAAACCACAATCGCTTCCGCCCCTTTAAGTCGGGGGAGCCCTCCTTTGCCACAGTGCTCGCCAATGTCAAGGCGTGCTGCAAGCTTATGCCCATCAATCTGGTCGGCAACTACACCCGAGAAAACTACCCGCTGTTTCCCGCCCTCCTCGACCGGCTCCTTTCGGAAGGACTTAAACCCGATGATCTGCAGCAGGTTCAGTTTTATCCGGCGATGCAGATCAACGACCAGTTCGCCAACTCGGAGTTCAGCGGCGGTTGCTGTTCGGCCGCCGAGCCATGGCTGATCGAAGCGGCCATTTTTATCAGGGACGAGCTGGGAAAACGCGGTTTTCCCCTCGCCAAAATGCAGCCCGCCCCCTGCATGGTGGACATTGATGATGCCTTTACCATTGATCACGATGGGCTCATCTATAAATGCATCACCATGATCGGCCATCAGGGTTACGAAGTCGGCGATATCATAAACGGCATCCAGGAGGGTTGGCAGACAAAATATTGCCACAACCACTGGCGAAAGGAGAAAAAATGCCGGGAATGCAAATACCTGCCGCTCTGCTTCGGCGGCTGCCGCTACATGGTCTTTCAACGTGAGGGGAGCATGGCACGGGTGGACTGCCAGAAGGAGTTTCTGGATGCGACTCTGGAGAAAATGTTGATGCAGGATCTTAAATACCGGTACGCAGCCAAGGAGGCTGCTACCCCTAATCCCGCCGCCTGATTAATGATCAATTTCGCGGGCGGATATTGGGATCCGGCCCTGCCGGCAGGATCACTTCAAATTCCGCACCTTGGCCTGGCTCGCTCCGCACCATAATCCTGCCCCGGTGTTTATTGGTGATGCCAAAGGAGACGCTCAAACCAAGGCCAGTCCCCACGCCAACCTCTTTAGTGGTAAAAAATGGTTCGAATATCCGGTTCTTAATCTCCTGCGGGATACCGGGACCGTCATCCTTAAAAAGGATATGGACGGTATCTTTTCTGCGGAAGGTGCGAATCAACAGACACCCCGTGTTCGGCTGGGCCTGAAAAGCGTTGATGATTATATTCATGAATACCTGGTTCAGCTGGCCCTGAGAACCGTACACCACGGGCAGATCTGCGGAAAACTCGCGGATGACCTCCATTTTGTATTTATACTCCGGGGTAACCAGAGCGAGGGTGGTTTCCAGCCCCTCGTTAATGTCGAGAGGCTGGGACAGGTCGTCATAAAGCCGGGAAAAATTTTTAAGATCCGTAACTATCTTGCAGGTGCGCCGCGCCCCTTCCCGAATATTGCCCAGCAACAGCTCAATGGTTTGTTTGAGTTCTTCAATCTTTTTTAGTTTCGGCGCACCATCCGCCTCAATGTTAGCCAACAGAAGAACAAGCTCGGCAAGACGTTTTCCCAGGGGCGGCAGGGCGCCGGAGATAAAATTAGTGGTGTTGTTGACCTCATGGGCCACTCCGGCCACCAGTTGACCCACCGCTGCCATTTTCTCCGATTGGGCAATCTGGGCCTGGGTTTCCCTTAGTTCCTTAAGGGTAGCGGTAAGTTCAATAGTCAGCAGGTGCAATCTTGCCGAGTACTTGGTGCGTAGCATGTTGAACGAGGCGGAGATGGCGGTGTAATAAAGTAGGGCAAGCTGGGAGTGCAGGAGATTAATCTTGGTAAAACCAGGAAATGGTTGGACAATTCCTATCAAGACGAGCAAGGCAAAAGACCATAGCCAGCCACGAAATTGACCGGCAACATAAAATGCGGTGAGCGGCAGGCTGAAAATCCAGTAAATTCCGGTCCCGGAAATGCCGCCGTAGTGAAAAAGGGCAAGGAAAATGGTGGTGACGCACAGCAGGACCAGGCTTTCCGCCAGGAGAGTCATCCGCTCACGGCCGGATAAAAAATACGCCAACGGCAAAAAAAACAGAACAGACACACCCTCGATGATGCCCAGAATCGTGAAGCCATGCGTGAGATTAAAGATAGAAAAATATATCCCGAAGGGAAGGCCTATGGCACAGGCAAGACGAATATCCTGGCCGTGATGTCGCCTTGCGGGAGGGGAGGACCAAAGTCCCATGAATTCAAAGGCGTACAACCGCCACCTGGACAACAACCGGTTAGGTTGAGAACAAGCCCTGTTTGCGCTTTCATGGGTGGACATTGATATCACACGCTCGGCGCTACCCCTTCACTTTAAGGCCTTAAGAGAACAACGAAAGGCCGGAAGCTCAAGGGCGTTTTTTTTAAGCTCTTTCCCGCTGGCGGATCGCCTCGTAAAGCACCACTGCCGCAGCCATCCCCAGGTTGATGCTCCTGATGTTGGGGTTGCTCATGGGGATGGTGGCGCAGCGTTCCCGATAGAGGTTGATGATCTCCTCCGGCAGCCCTTTGGTTTCGCGACCGAAAATCAGATAATCACCGGGTTGGTAGTGCACCTCGGTATACGGCCGCTCCACCTTGGTGGTGAAAAAATGCAACCGCAGCTCATCCTGGGCTGCGAGAAATTCTTCGAAACTGTCCCAGTAGCGAATATCAACAAACTTCCAGTAATCAAGACCGGCGCGCTTCAGATGCTTGTCATCGGTGGAAAAGCCCAGGGGCCGGACCAGATGGAGAACGGTGTCCGTGGCCCCGCACAGCCTGGAGATGCTCCCGGTGTTGGGGGGGATCTCCGGCTCGACCAGGACGATATGAAAAGGGGCATGGCAGGGCAAGGGGTTAGAGCATGGTGACCGGGTTGCCCGGAGTTACCACCACGTTTTTCACCATAATGACCTTAGGATCATCCAGGCTACTGGCCAACTGGGTAAGTGTTTTAAATTCCTGGTGAAAAAGAACCAGCTTGGTTCCCGCCAGTTGGGAGCGCGGATGAAACTTGATATTCAAGGGGTTGATGAACAACCCGTTCTTGGCCATGCGGTAATCAAGATGCGGGCCGGTGGAGATGCCGGTGGAGCCGACATAGCCGATAATCTGCTTTTGCTGCACCCGGGTCCCGGCTTTGATATTGCCGGCAAATTTGGAAAGATGGCCATAGTAGGTTTTTAAACCGCCTTGATGCTCAAGGATTATGTGCTTACCATAGCCGCCTTTCCAGCCGGCAAAATTTACCCGGCCGTCGGAGGGGGCCATGATCGGGGTGCCCATCGGCGCGGCAAGATCAACCCCCAGGTGGGGGCGGACAATATTCAAAACCGGGTGACGACGGTTGTAGGAAAAACCGGAAGAAACCCTGGCCATGGGGAGAGGGGAGCGGATAAAAGATTCGCCCAGTTCGTTACCGCGGTGATCGAAATAAG
Organism: Deltaproteobacteria bacterium RIFOXYD12_FULL_56_24; assembly: GCA_001799285.1. GTDB lineage: Bacteria > Desulfobacterota > Desulfobulbia > Desulfobulbales > Desulfurivibrionaceae > Thiovibrio. Next base: position 22,757 of record MGTD01000032.1, on the reverse strand, counting down.
CGGATTTCTCTCCGCCCTGGTCAAAATAAAAGCCCTCCAGGGAGCCGACTTCCTTGCTGTTGTACCGCGCGACCAGGATCTTGCCGTAGCCGACGAACTGGTTGTTTTTGTAATATTTTTCAAAGACCAGCTCAAAGGTGTCGCCAAACCTGATCTCGGTGTTGAAATCGATCTTTGAGGCAAAGATGTCGGCAAAGCTGTAGGTAAGCTTGGCATCTTCCTTGAAGGCGGCAAAGGCGGCAAAAAGTGAGGATTCGACCTTGCCCCGCAACTTTACCGTCCGGCAATCAAGGGAGATATCGAGTTTCTTGGCTGTTAAAGAGCCATCGGGGGTGCGCTCGATGGCATGGACCTCAAGCGGACCTGATTCGTACAGGCATTTGAGCAGACTGCCGTCGTCATCAAGGGTCAGGGTGTAGCGGTCGTTGGGCTTCATTTCCCGAAAATTGACCACGCCGTCAAAGGCGCTGATCACCGAGGCCTGCACCTCTTCCTCAACCCCGTTGGTGCGGAAGGAGGAAGTCAGCGAATCCCCAGGTTGAATCTCCCCGACAATCTCCCGAACAGCGGGCAGCAATTCTTCGATTTCGCCGGTGGCGTGCGAATCGTGCTTATTCGGGATTGGTTGCCCACCCACAGCAGAGAGAAAAAAGGCGACAACCAAGGCGAGGGAAACCCCGAGGGTAAGAAAATGAGAGGTATTTACAAAGATAACCAAATGTCTGTTGGTGTGACTGCGAAAGCGGGCCAAACCCCGGGAGAGGGCGGCCAGACACGGAGGGCATACCCGGTAAAGGGAGGACTTGCACGTCTGACGAATAAGGGCAAAGAACTTGTTTTTTTCTACCATTAATACTCCTTTCCATAGGATTATAGCGGACACTCACGCCTTCATATGGATGGCCTGCCTTAATTAGGCTTGTATTGTTTAGCAAAATCGGACGAGTATTACAAGTTTCTTTTGCCTGTTTTTTTTTCAGGCGGGATACTTAGCCTTTACCCATGGGGAAAATCATGCCTCAAGTAATTTGTTCGGTTGAAAAAAATATCAAATTGTTGCACACTGCTTTTTCGAATTTTTTCCGGCTCTTCCCAGTCAGAAAATTAAACGGATTCTTCCCTCCCCTTGCGGGAGGGGAATTCAGTAGATTCTTTTAATATTTTTATCAACATAAATATATAGATGAGGAGCAGCAGGCAGCAATGGCGTTAATCGTGCAGAAATTCGGCGGGACCTCGGTGGCGAATCCGCAAAAAATCAAGGCGGTGGCCGAACGGGTCATGGGCTACAGCCGCAAGGGACACCGGATGGTGGTGGTGCTTTCGGCCATGGCCGGGGAGACCAACCGTTTCGTCGATCTTGCCAACCAGATGCAGACAATTCCCGACCCCCGGGAGATGGACGTGCTGCTGGCCACCGGCGAACAGGCGACCATCGCCCTTTTCGCCATGGCGGTGAAGGAGGCGGGACTCGATGCCATCTCGCTGCTGGGCGATCAGGTAAAGATCGTCACCGACCGGATGCACACCAAGGCCCGGATCAAGCAGATCGACGAGGCGCTGATCAACCGCCACCTGGACGCGGGCAAAATCGTGGTGGTGGCCGGCTTTCAGGGGGTAACCGAGGACGGCGACCTTACCACCCTGGGTCGGGGCGGCTCCGACACCACCGCCGTGGCCCTGGCCGCCGCGCTTAAGGCGGATGAGTGCGAGATCTATACCGATGTGGAGGGGGTGTACACCACCGACCCCAACATCTGCGCCACCGCCAGAAAGATAGACCGTATCTCCTATGATGAAATGCTGGAACTGGCCAGTCTCGGCGCCAAGGTGCTGGATATTCGCTCGGTTGGTTTTGCCAAACGCTATAAAGTTCCCGTCCATGTTCGTTCAACCTTCACGGAAACCGAGGGAACATGGGTGGTAGAGGAGGATAAAGAAATGGAATCGAATCCGGTATCCGGAGTAACCTGCAGCAAAAACGAAGCCCGCATCACCATCGCCAGGGTCCCGGACGTGCCCGGCACCGCGGCCAGAATCTTCGACCCGCTCACCAGCGAGGGAATCGTGGTGGACATGATCATCCAGAACACCCGCGATGGCGCGCTCACCGACATGACCTTCACCGTGACCCGCACCGATTACAAGAAAACCATGCAGATCATGACGCGGGTTGGTGCGGAAATCGGCGCCGAAGGGGTGACCGGTTCGGAGAACATTGCCAAGGTCTCCATCGTCGGGGTGGGCATGCGCAACCACGCGGGCATCGCCTCCACCATGTTCAAGGTCCTGGCTCAGGAAGGGATCAATATCCTGATGATCAGCACATCCGAGATCAAGGTTTCCTGCGTTATCGAGGAGAAATACACGGAGCTGGCGGTCCGGGCGCTGCATGACGCCTTCGCTTTAGGCAAAGGGTAACTTACGGGCATGACACATCAAGTCACCATCTACGACACCACCCTGCGGGACGGTACCCAGGCCGAGAATTTCAACCTCTCGGTGGAGGACAAGCTGCGCATCACCCTCAAGTTTGACGAACTGGGGATCGACTTTGTCGAGGGCGGCTGGCCGGGCTCCAACCCCAAGGACGTGGAGTACTTCAAGGAGATTCGCAAGTACGAGCTCAAGCATACCAAGGTTACGGCCTTCGGCTCCACCCGGCTGTTTGCCAACCCGGCGGAGCAGGATGCCAACCTCAATGCCCTGATTGAGGCGAAAACCCCGGGAATCACCATCTTCGGCAAGACCTGGGACATCCATGTCCGCGATGCCCTGCGCATCGGGCTCGACGACAACCTGCTGATCATCGAGGAGTCGCTGAAGTACTTGCGGCCCCATGTCCAGCATCTCTTTTATGATGCCGAACACTTTTTCGACGGCTTCAAGGCCAATCGGGAATACGCCTTGGCCACTCTGGATCGGGCCATTGCCGGCGGCGCCGACTGCCTGGCGCTTTGCGAGACCAACGGCGGCACCCTGCCCACTGAGCTGGCTGCGATCATCGAGGCGGTGAAGACGCATCTTAAAGCAAATAAGGCGGCTGTGCAGTTCGGGATCCACGCCCACAACGATTCCGAGTGCGCGGTGGCCAACTCCCTGATCGCCGTCTCTTTAGGTGCCTCCCAGGTGCAGGGCACGGCCAACGGCTTTGGCGAGCGCTGCGGCAACGCCAACCTCACCTCGATCATGCCGGCCCTGGCCCTGAAGATGGGCTATGAGTTTACGGCCGCCGCCAACCTGCACCGGCTCACCGAGGTTTCCCGCTTTGTCTCCGAGCTGGCCAATCTTTCCCCCAACAAGTACCAGCCTTACGTGGGCCAGTCCGCCTTTGCCCACAAGGGCGGCATCCACGTGAGCGCCGTGCAGCGCAACCCCCTGACCTACGAGCATCTGGAGCCGGAAAAGGTGGGCAATGTGCGGCGGGTACTGATCTCCGATCTTTCCGGCAAAAGCAACGTGCTGGTCAAGGCGAGGAAATTCGGTCTGGATCTGGACAGCAAAGATCCTGTGGTCAGCGCCATCGTCAAGGAATTGAAAGACCTGGAAAACCAGGGCTTTCAGTACGAAGGGGCCGAGGCGTCGTTCGAGTTGCTCATGCGCCGGGCCATGGGAACCCCGAAGAAATATTTCGACCTGCACGGCTTTCGAGTGATGAGCCAGAAGACCACGGACGGGGTGTTGCAGGAGGAGGCCACCATCCGCCTGGCCGTGGCCGGCGAGGAGGTGCATACCGCCGCCCTGGGCAACGGCCCGGTCAACGCTCTGGACAAGTCGCTGCGCAAGGCCCTGACCAGGTTTTATCCCAACCTCAAGGAGATGGAGCTGCAGGATTACAAGGTGCGGGTGCTGGCCAGCGAACACGGCACCGAGGCCAGGGTGCGGGTGCTGATCGAATCCCGGGACCGCGACAGCCAATGGGGTACGGTGGGGGTTTCCCCGGACATCATCGAGGCAAGCTGGCAGGCCCTGGTGGACAGCATCACCTACAAGCTGATGAAGGATGAACAGAACAAAAAATGAGCCTGGGCCAAAGGATCGGCGCCCGCTGGCGCTGCTTCTTTTCGCCCTTTGCCTTTTGGGCCTTGCCGGGGCAAGACGGAGTGGACTTTTCGATCTTTCCCGGCAAACTGTCGCCCCGCAAAAGCTTGTCTGGCGGGATGATTCCGTTACCTCCGGTCTCTACCGGGTACCGGTCGACTTTGCGTTCGAACCGGCAGGGGGTGCAGCCGCCCAGCTCCCGGCCAGACTGACCCCCCTGTTTTTTCAGCCCATCCCCCTCAATCAAGCCGACGAAGAGCTGCTGACCACCATTTCCGGGATCGGCCCGGTCTTTGCCCGGCGAATCATCGAGTTTCGCAACCAACAGGGCATGATCAACAATATTGAGGAACTGGATGCGGTAAAGGGGGTCGGCCCGGCAAAATTGAAAATCTTAAAGGCTCATCTCGTTACCGATTGAGCTCACTCAACCGGCCACTCTCGCAACCAGCGCCGCCATGGCAGCGCGAATCCGGGCATACTCCTCGCCGGAAAGCCCAGCCCCTAAAGCAACCGTTTCCGCCATTTTTGCGCTGAGAAAATCTCCCGGCCCGTGAGCATCGGCGTTCACTGCCATACTTGCGCCCGCAGCCATGGCCATTTTCGCCACATGCCCGTTGGTGAGCGAGTGCCCACGGCGGCCGGAAAGTTCAAGAAGAATTCCCTTCTCCGCGGCAAGCTGCGCCTCTTCCAAGGTGATGAAGCCGGGGTGGGCCAAAACATCCACTCCGGCCGCAAGGGCAGCCAGATTGGTTCCCGGCCGAACCGGCTCAACCGGGGTTTCCCCATGGCCTACTACGATCTTGGCGCCAAGCTCCCGGGCCCTGCTGGTCAGTTCAGCAAACTGCGCCGGCGGCACATGGGTCAGTTCGATGCCGGGCAGAAGCTGGGTTTTGTAATAGCGGTTCAGATCAGCCGCCGCTCGCACCAGACGCGGGATGATAAAATCCAGATTGGAAGAATCGGCGTGATCAGTGATGGCAATGGCTGAATAACCAAGAATTTCCACCCGGCGCAGATGCTCGGCCGGAACAAGTTCCCCGTCGCTGAACAGGGAGTGGGTATGCAGATCGATCATGGGAGGTCTCCATTTTTTAACCACGATTTTTTTGCCACGAAAACCACGAAAGGCACGAAAAAAGAGGGTAGGTAGGGTAGAGCAAAGCGAAACCCGACATCCCGAAATCATATTGATCATAACACAATCATTGCCTGAATATTTCCTGACTTTCGTGACCTAAATCATTTTCCCCCGCAAAGAATTCTGACAGGCACCCTCGATCTCCACCATGAGCAAATCCCCCGGAACCAGCTGGCTTGCGCAGGAAAAATTCACGATCTGATTACTCCCGGTCCGGCCGCTCCACTGATTGGCCGGAGCCTTGCTTGCCCCTTCCACCATGACCTCCACGATCCTGCCTATTTCCGCCTGCTTGAGCGCCAGGGCAATCTCCTCCTGCCGCGCCTGCAAGCGGGCCAGCCGCTCGGTCTTGACCTCTTCCACGATCTTGTCGGGAAAATCGGCAGCCTTGGCATTGGGCCGGTCGGAATACTTGAAGGAATAGGAGCCGTGGTAGCGCACCGTCTCCAGCGTCTGCATGGTGGCAGCAAAATCATCGTCTGTTTCTCCAGGGAAGCCGACGATGATGTCGGTGGTCAGGGCTATATCCGGCCGGTACTCTCGTAATCGAGCCACCTTGTCGAGATAGGCCTCGATGGTGTACTTACGGTTCATCCGGCTAAGGATGCTGTTTGACCCGGACTGGACCGGCAGATGAAAATGCGGACACAGGGAGGGGATCTCGACAAAACAGCGCATCAGCTCCTCGGAAAGATCCTTGGGATGGGAGGTGGTGAAACGGAGCCGCTCTAAGCCGTCGATCCCGGCCACCGCCCGCAGAAGCTCGGGAAAACCCTGGCTTTGTCGATGGGCGCCCTTTTTGCCGTAGGAATTGACATTCTGACCGATAAGGGTGATTTCCTTGACGCCATGGCTCACGAGATGGGTAGCCTCACCCATGATGTCGGCGAAATTCCGGCTTATTTCCCGGCCCCTGGTATAAGGGACCACACAGTAGGTGCAGAAATTATCGCAGCCCTGCATGATGGTGATAAACCTTTTATGGGCAGGGCCCTCGGCCAGGCTGGGCAGAAAAGGGGGGATGACAAACTCGGCGGAAAGATCGGTGACCACCTGGGGCATTTTGTCCCGGCGGGCCGCCGCCACCAGAGAGGGGAGGGTGTAGATCGCCTGCGGACCCATGACGATATCGATATAAGGCATGCGCTCCAGCAGGGCCGCACCGTCCTGCTGGGCCACGCACCCGGTCACTGCCAGGATGAGATCTGGTTTTTTTTCCTTGAGCTTTTTGTAGCGGCCAAAGCAGCTGTAGGCCTTGTGCGCAGCCTTGCCGCGGATACTGCAGGTGTTGACCACTACCACATCGGCCAGTTCGGGCTGATCGGTCTGGAGATAGGCCTGCTCGCCGAGAAGCTGAGCCATGATCTCCGAATCACGCTCATTCATCTGGCAACCAAAGGTTTCTATGTAAAGAAGCTGTGTCATTCTTAATGTCTTACCTTAACTATTGAAATCTTCCAGTCCGAGACGCCGGGACATGCTCTGCAATACCCCTTTCACATCCTGTTCCAGTTCGAGGGGATATTTCAGCTCAACCACTCCTTCGACCCGGTCCACGGTGGACATGATCGTCAGATTATCGTAGGCCTCGAGAATAAATTTTAAAAAATAAATCTGCTCCGGGGCAATACGGATACGGAGACAGGCCAGGCTGGTTGCTGCCATGGTATCCATCACACGGAAAGGGCAGAATCAACCCCGCCCAGAATATCCTTATATTGGACAAGACGACGCATGACCACCTCATCGAGAAATTCATCGGTCTGCTGCGGCGCCCGACCGACAAACTGGCTGCCGTCGCCGATCAAATCCTGGAGTTCCCGCACCGAAAATGGTACAGCCGGATCGTTGGCCAAGCGGACCAGCAAGTCGTTTTCCTTACCTTCCTCCTTGACCACCTTGCCGGCGGCGACCGAATGAATCTTGATCACCTCGTGCATCTCCTGACGGCTCTTGCCTTTCTCCACGCAGGCCATGAGGATTTGCTCCGTGGCCATGAAAGGGAGCTCCTGGGCAAGATGACGGGCAATTTGTTTCGGATAGACAACCATTCCCTGAGAAACATTGAGAAACAACTTTAATATTGCATCAGTAAGAAGAAAGGCCTGAGGGATATCCATGCGGCGAATGGCCGAATCGTCAAGGGTTCGCTCAAACCATTGATTGGCGTAAGTTGCACCAAAATTGCCTACCAACCCCATGAGCTTTCTCGCCAAGCCGGTCATCCGCTCGGAGCGCATAGGATTGCGCTTATAGGCCATGGCCGAGCTGCCGACCTGATGCTTTTCAAATGGCTCTTCCTGAACCTTGAGATTGCTGAGCAAGCGCAGGTCCACGGCAAACTTGTGGGCCGTGGCGCCGATGCCGGCCAGGGTCTCCACGGTTTTCATGTCGAGCTTGCGGGTATATGTCTGACCGGTAACGGCAAAAACTTCGGAAAATCCAAGCTTTTTAGCAACAAGTTCATCCATTTTACGAACTTTGTCGTGATCCCCCTTAAACAACTCGATGAAGGTTGCCTGGGTGCCGACTGTGCCCTTGGCCCCGCGCGCCTTGATCTGCGCTTCCAGGTGCTCAAGATAGTCGAGATCCATAAGAAGATCTTGAAGATACAAGGTGTTGCGCTTGCCGACCGTGGTTGGTTGGGCTGGCTGATAATGGGTGTAGCCCAAAGTAGCCAGACCTTTATGCTGGCGACAGAAGGCGGCAAGATTGGCAATGACATTAACCAGGCTTTTCTTGACGAGTTGCAGCCCTTTTTTCTGCAGAAGCAAATCGGTGTTGCAGCCGACGAACTGGGAGGTGGCGCCAAGATGAATAATCGGCTCGGCAGTAGGGCACTTGAGGCCATAGGCGTAGACATGGGCCATGACATCGTGGCGGATTTCCTTTTCCTTGGCTGAGGCCAATTCGAAATCAATATCAGTGGCATGGGCCTGGAGTTCATCGAGCATACCGCTGGTAACGAGATCGGTAAGACCCATCTCATGCTGGGCCTCAGCCAAGGCGATCCAGCAGCGGCGCCAGGTTTCAAATTTGGTGCGCTCGGAAAAAAGCTCCTGCATTTCGCGGCTGGTGTAGCGGCTGACCAGGGGTTCCTGATAGATATCACGATTCATAATTATCACCATCTCAGAATAAAGCGGATTCGGTTTGTTACAAATCCACCGGTAATTATCACCATCAATAGCAGAAGATTTCTTTACCAAGAAAAAAGAAAAAATGCTCGCGAAAGGGAGAGCTCCAACAGTCTAAAGTTTCGCATTAATACACAACGTCGCATAATGTATATTATGTATATTAAAATAAAATTAAATAAAATCAGACTGATAACTGCTTGAAATCCACCGCTTCAACCTGCCAGCTGGTTTTGCTGCTGAAATTATTACGGCGGAGCCTGAAGGCCATTCTGAGCGGTTGGCCGTTACCCATAATGCTTTGAAAGCCGCCCAGACCAAAACCAATGCCGTCGAGAATCGCGCCGTTGAAACGCGCGGTGAATTTTAAATGATTGACGCCAACCTCACGGGGTTTCTCCGCTAGCCCCTGAGCACTGAAAACCGGCTCCGGATTTCCCATGCCGAACGGCGCCAGCTTTTCATACATCGCCAAAAATGCTGGGGTAAATATATTGCCGCCTTCGTCATCCCAGGCAATGGCGACCTTGGGAGCAAGCATCGTCTCGGTAACGATCTCGCCGAGCCGCTTTTGAAAATATTCTTCCAGCTCCGGCAAATTCTCCGTCGGCATGGTCAATCCCACCGCTGCTTCATGCCCGCCAAAGGCCGCAAAAAGATGATCCTTTTCCTTAAGTATCTCATACAGGTTCACGCCTGGCACTGATCGGCCGGAACCCTTGGCCAAGCCATCATTAATAGTAAAAAACAGCGTGGGCCGATTAAACTTCTCCACCATTCTGGCCGCCCCAATGCCGATCACGCCCGGATGCCAACCTGCCCCGGTGATGATGAGCCCATTTTCTCCAGCCTTTACCGCCGTTTCTGCCTGTAGCATGGCCTCACGGCACATAGTTTCCAGCACCGATTTTCGCAGCTCGTTTTCGCAGTTCAATTCCTGGGCCAGCGCCCTGGCCTGTCCATGGTCCTCCGCAATCAACAAGGCCAAGGCCCTCCCGGCATCACCCATCCTTCCCGCGGCATTAAGGCGAGGTCCGAGACGAAAGCCGATATCCTCGCTGGTTACGACGGATCCGGCAATGCCTGACACCTGGCTGAGTTCCGCCAGACCGGGGCGCACGGAGCCGCCAAAAACCTCAAGTCCTGCTTTAACTAATATGCGATTTATTCCGGTAATCGGGACCATATCCGCCACGGTGCCCACCGCCACCAGGTCCAGATAACCCTTGAGATTGGGCATCTCCAGCCCGGAGTTATACCGTCCCTGTTCATGCAACGCCTTTCTGATCCCCATGGCCAGATAAAAGGCAACCCCGACTCCGGCCAGATTTTTTTCCGGAAAGCCGCACCCTTTTTGCCGTGGATTTAATACGGCCTCGGCCTCGGGCAACTCCTCGGGCGGCTGATGGTGATCCGTAACTACTACCGTGCAGCCCATCTCCCTTAATTGCCGAACCTGCGGCTGACTGGATATCCCGCAGTCAACGGTAATCACCAGGGGCGCCTGTTCCAGAACGTCAACCGGCAGGGTGCGCCTGATTGCCTCCAGATGCAGCCCGTAACCATCATGCAAACGGTGAGGTTGACAGACGTATACCTTTAAAAAACCGATTTTTTTAAGGAATAGAAAAAGCAGGGCCGCCCCGGTGGTGCCATCCACATCGTAGTCGCCATAAATGATTACCGGCGATTGTTTCGCCAGAGCCGACAAAACCACCGCCACCGCTGCCGTCATGCCCTGCATGAGAAAGGGCGAAGGCAGATCGGCCAGGGAGGGTGAAAAAAAACGCTCTGCCTGGACCCGGGTTTCCACGCCTCTGCGCAAAAGAATTGCCGCCAGCGGCTTGGGCAGGTCCAGCTCCGCGGCCAAAAGGCTTACCCGCTCGTGATCAACAGGCGTTATCTCCCAGATTTTCTCAATTGCAGACAAAGGTTATCCTTTATAAAATACTTTATGTTTTTATTCTATTTGTTTTGATTAACGAGAATATTTTACCTATCGTTTTCCTGACGAGGCGTGGCTGTCTCAGGGTCGCCAAGAATGCCAACCCCCCTGATGATGTAATGGACTCCGGAGAAAACGGTGAAGGCAGCCGTGGCATAAATCAAATAGACACCTGTGGGGAAAAGAGGCTGGAGATATTCGTGGCCGAGATAATACGTTACGGTGAGCAGCTGCAGAAAGGTAGTCACCTTGCTGACCAGGGACGGCTTTATCTTGAAGTCGCGGTCATAGAGCATGAGAATGCCGATTCCCCCGCAGATGAGGACATCCCGGCTCACCACGATCACGGCCAGCCATTTCGGCAGAACCCCCAGCACCGCCAGGGTAATGTAGGAAGTGATCAGCAGCAGCTTGTCGGCAATGGGGTCGATAAAGGCGCCGAACTCGGTTTTTTGTTTCAACACCCTGGCCAGGAAACCGTCCAGGGCATCGGTAACCCCGGCCAGGACAAAAACCCAAAAAGCGGCGAGCTCCCTGCCTTCCAAAAGAAAAATAACCAGTATGGGGACCAGGAGAATTCTGCCGATGGTGAGAATGTTTGGAATATTCATACGCTGCTCACTCTCCTTCTGTTCCGGTAAAAAAACCATCGATGCAGGCAAAAATTTTCGCTGGCTCCGAGGGAGCAAACCAACGGATATTCGGATCACTGCCAAACCAAGTCATCTGCCGCTTGGCATAACGCCGGGTATCCCTGGCCAGCAGGAAAAGGGTCTCGTCCCAGTCCCAATGACCCTGGAGAAACTGGAGCATGTGCCGGTAGCCGATGGACTGCATGGCCTTCAGGCCAGGCTCATACCCCAGGGCCAGCAATTTTTGCACCTCCCCGAGCAACCCTTCGGCAACCATCTGCTCCACCCGCAGGTTGATCCGCTCGTAAAGCGCCTCCCGCTCGCAAAGCAAGCCGATCTGCAAAGCCTTGCTCAAGGCCGGCCGGACCTTTTGCGCGCGGAGATGTTCGCTCCAGCTTAGGCCGGTGGCCTGAAAAATCTCCAGTGCCCGCAGAAGTCGGTGGGTGTCGTTGGTGTGGATGCGGCTGGCTGATTCCGGGTCGCATTGCTCAAGCTCAGCAAAAAGAAGCGCCCTCCCCTCTTCCGCCAAGCGCTGCTGGAGACTGGCCCGCACCTTTTCCGGCACGGCGGGAATCTCGAACAGCCCTTCCAGCAAGCCCTTGAGATAAAGGCCAGTCCCGCCCACCACCAGGGGGCGCTTGCCCCTGGCGATGATCCGCCGGCAGGCTTCGGTGGCGTCCGCCACATAACGGCCCACATGGTACTCCTCGTCCGGATCGACTACATCGAGAAGATGATGGGGCACTCTGGCGCGCTCCTCGGCGGTGGCCTTGGCGGTGCCGATATCCATGTGCCGGTAAATCTGCATGGAATCAAGGCCGACTATCTCGCAGGAAAATTGCTCGGCCAGGGCGAGGGAAAGCGCGGTCTTGCCCACGGCCGTCGGGCCGATAAGAACAAGCACGGGTTCGGCAAGCGGTGATTCGGTAACAGTCCCATCCATGGCTGGCAGCGTACCTTATATACGGCAAAGAAAAGAATTGTTCTTCGGACTGGTTTCCGGTACAAATACACGTTTGCAATCAAGCTGGCCGGCAAGCGGCTTCAGGCCGGAAAAACCTGCATTATCAACATATAAAGACATCTATATACCATATATTCCACAAAGGAGAAGATCATGCCCGAGAGAATTTACAACTTCAGCGCCGGACCGTCCACCCTCCCCGAGGAGGTACTTACCCAGGCAGCCAGGGACATTGTAAACTTCAACAACCTGGGCATGGGCCTCATCGAGATGAGCCACCGTTCCAAGGCATTCATCGCCGTGGTGGACGAGTGCGAGGCGAACCTGCGCGAGCTGATGAAGATACCGGCCAACTACAAGGTACTCTTCCTCCAGGGCGGCGCCTCCACCCAGTTCGCCATGATTCCCATGAATCTGCTGGGCTCCGGCAAGACCGCCAGCTACCTCAACACCGGGGTCTGGGCCAAGAAGGCGATCAAGGAGGCCAAGCTGTTCGGAAACATCGAGGTCCCCTACTCCAGCGAGGCTTCCACCTTCAACCAGGTGCCCAAGGATAACGAGTATACCGTGGATCCGGCCTCGGAATATCTTTACTTCGTGACCAACAACACCATCTACGGCACCCAGTTCCTTGATATGCCGAAAAGCGAGAAGATGCTGGTCTCCGACATGTCCTCGGACATCCTCTCCCGCGAGTTTGACATCACCCCCTTCGGCCTGGTCTATGCCGGGGCTCAGAAGAACATGGGCCCCGCCGGGGTTACGGTGGTCATCATCCGCGAGGATCTACTGGATCGCTCCCCGGATGGCCTGCCCACCATGTTCAAGTACAAGACCCACGCCGACAACGGCTCGATGTTCAACACCCCTCCCTGCTTTTCCATCTATGTGATGGGCCTGGTCCTCAAATGGCTCAAGAAACTGGGCAGCATCGCGGCCATGGAAAAGATCAACCGGGAAAAGGCTTCCATCCTTTACAACGCTATCGACGCGACTGACTTCTACCGAGGCCACGCTAAAGCAGGCTCTCGCTCCAAGATGAACATCACCTTCAACCTGCCCACCCCGGAGCTGGAGGCCCAGTTCATCAAGGAGGCCACCGCCCTGGGGATGGACGGCCTCAAGGGGCACCGCTCCGTGGGCGGTTGCCGGGCCTCAATCTACAACGCCTTCCCCAAGACCGGGGTCGAGGCGCTGGTTGCCTTCATGCAGGAATTCGAGAAGAAGAACGGTTGATTGAGGCAGCTGTCAGCTATAAGTTGATAGCCGTCAGCTGATGACTGAAAGCTGAAGGCTTATAGCTGAAATATGCACTACGAAGGCGCCCATATCATCCGCCCGCCCAGCGAGGCGGACAGCATCATCCTCCAGGTGACGGTGGGCTGCTCCCATAACCGGTGCACCTTCTGTGGCACTTACAAGGAAGAGCGCTTCCGCATCAAGGATCAGGCAATTGTCGAGGCGGACCTTGACTTTGCCGCCCAATACTGTGGCAGGCAGTCCCGGGTTTTCCTGGCCGACGGCGACGTGCTGGCCCTGAGCCAGAACCGGCTGGTGGAGCTGCTCACCAAGATCAGGCAGATGCTGCCCTGGGTGAACCGGGTAAGCCTCTACGGCAATGCCCGGGCCATCCGCAATAAAAGCGTGGCTCAGCTTCTGGAACTGAAAGCGCTCGGCTTGCACCGGGTGTACATGGGGTTGGAGAGCGGCCACGACGAAGTGTTGCGCGCAATCGACAAGGGCGCGGATGCTGCGCAGATGATCGCGGCGGGCCAACGGGTTAAGGCGGCCAATCTCTTTCTCTCGGTCACCGCCCTGCTCGGTATCGCCGGGACTGCCCTTTCCCAGGAGCATGCCCAGGCCACCGGCCGGGTGCTTTCGGCCATGGAGCCCAACCAGACCGGCATCCTTACCCTCATGCTGCTTAAGAATACCCAGCTCTATCAGCTTGAAAAAGCTGGAGAATTCAAACTTCCCGACCAACACGGGATGTTGCGCGAACTGCGCACCATGGTGGAGCACCTCGACCTGAAAAAGGGCCAGCTCCAGAGCAACCACGCCTCCAACTACCTGGCGATCAACGCCAGAATGCCCCGGGACAAAGAGGCGGTGCTTGCGGCCATCGACCAGGCCCTGGCCGGGCAAACCAGACTCAAACCCGAATACTTGCGAGCCCTGTAATGGAAACGGAAAAAACCGAGCTGAAAAACTTCACCCTGACCCAGATGCGCGAGTTGGTCAAAGTCCAGGGCTGGCCCGCCTTCCGGGCCCAGCAAATCTTTGCCTGGCTCTACCGCCCCCTGATCAGCGAATTCTCCCAGATGACCGACATCTCCAAGGAAGTCCGCGCCAAACTTGCGGACATAGCCACGATCAGCCGCCTCACCCCTGCCATGGAAGAGCGCTCCCAGGACGGCAGCGTCAAGTACGGCTTTCGCCTGGCCGATGGGGCAATCATCGAGAGCGTGCTCATCCCCGAGGACGAACGCTTGACCCTCTGCGTTTCCTCCCAGGTGGGCTGCGCCATGGGCTGCAACTTCTGCCTCACCGGCACCATGGGCTTTGTCCGCAATCTGAGCGCGGCCGAGATCGTGGGTCAGGTCCAGGCCGTGACCGAGATTGTCCAGGCCCAAGGCAAAAACCGGATCAACAACCTGGTTTTCATGGGCATGGGCGAGCCGCTGGCCAATTTCGACAACCTGATCGACGCCCTCAACATCCTCATGGAGCAGACCGGCCTCGATTTCTCCAGCCGGAGGATCACCGTCTCTACCTGCGGCATCATCCCCAAGCTCAAAGCCCTGGGCGAGGCGGTGACGGTCAACCTCGCCATCTCTCTGCACGCGGCGGACGACGAAACCCGCAGCCAACTGATGCCCATCAACCAGACCTACCCGGTGGACGAGCTGCTCGCCGCCTGCCGCGCCTATCCCCTGCCCAGCCGCCGCAAGGTGATGATCGAATACATCATGATCAAGGATCTCAATGATTCCGTCCGCCACGCCCGGCTGCTGATCAAAAAGCTGCACAAGCTGCGCTGCAAGGTCAACCTCCTGCCGTACAACGAAAACAAGACCTTCCCCTACCAAAGTCCAGACCGGGAACGGGTGGAGCTGTTCCAGCAAACCCTGCGCGATTCTGGCATAACCGCCCTGATCCGCGAGTCCCGGGGCGGCGATATCTCCGCAGCCTGCGGTCAGCTGGCGGCAGAGGCGGACGAGGAAGAATAACCCCTCCCCTCCCAGGCCCTTGCAGGTTTTTCCATTGACTTACCAACCCCATTGAGCATAACATTCCGATGAAGAATTAAAGTCCACCCCAAGGAGAACCACATGCCCCATTTCACCCCCCGCCGTCGCAACCTCCTGGCCATTGGCCTTATAACTCTCCTTTTCCTGGGTGGCTGCGCCACCTATACCCGGCAGCTTGTTCTGCGCTACGACCCCATATCCACCACCCGCTTCGGCGGCGGCGACCTCTATCTCATTAATGCCGAGCTGCAACCGCCAACCCCCTCAGGGGCCTGGACCATCGGTAATACCAAAAACGCCGAAGGCGCAATGATCGATACTCTGTGGAGCGGCGTCTCTCCATCCGGCATAGTGCAGAACGCCATGAACATCGAGCTTAGCCGAACCGGTTACCAGGTGATCCCGACAAAAAAAGCCCCGGATCTTTTTAATAAGGTGGTGGAGATCACCGCTGCAACAGTGAGTGTCGATCAGGTCCACAATATTTCCCGGGTCAACGCCTCCTGCACCGTCAAGATTTCCCTGACGGTGATGAAAAACGGCATGCCGGTGCGCAAGCTCCATTATGAGGCAAAAGGCAGCGATCTGGCAATCAAGGACCGCGACCGGCTGGCGGAAACCATGCTCCGCACCATCATACAGGAGGTGATGAAGCAGGCTGTTCCTGATATTGTTGGGATTTTGGAGCAGTAATAGTGGTAGAATGGGGACGGCAAGTCCCGGACTGGATCGGCAGGTCAGCTTCTATCTATCTGTTCTTGCTGTTCTTGCTCCGCAACCGCTTAATCCCGGCGATCCGGCTTCTCCCGGGATTAAGGCAGTCGGCTGGCCAGCACCTCGTACATCCCACCCCGACATACTGGAAAGCGTGAGTGATCGGAGTTGTTGGCCAACTCTTCCAGGATTTGCTCAAAAGGCTGCGTAAGATCCAGATAGACGATTTCGCTGCGCGGTGTCATCAGTGAGGAAATTTGGCGGCAATCCAGCCGGAAGACATTGCGCACCATCTGGTGCTCGTGCTTTTCGATCAGCCCTGCCTGCGACTCTTCCGCCAGCATGGCGGGAATATCTTTCTCCGTCATATCGGCACCGCAATGGTGCAATAGGTTATGCCACCACCACGATGGTGGTGGCGCCCATGGCCGCCAAAGTTAAAATGTCAATCCTGACTCTGTTCTTGTGCCCGACGGTTTCGTTGCTGCAAAAGCAGTATACAGAGGTAAAAAAGTAATTTTTTGTTCTGGAAGATCGGAATACGGCTGATCGGAAAAGACCAGCGCCGTACCGCACTCCGGATACAAAGCCAAAAAAAGATGCAGACTTCTCAGACTGCCGGTAGCGCCTCTTTTAACCTCCACCGGATGAATTATGCCGTCAATGACCGCCAGATAATCAACCTCGGCGGAACTGCTTTTTGCCTGTCTGTTCCAGTAATAAAGGGCTCCCTGCTGCGATACCAACATCTCTTGCCCGACAAACTGTTCAGCCATGGCGCCGTGATAGATGGCAAGCAGATCCCCCTTGGCATACTCAATATCGTGACAGGTAGCGCATCAAGCCCAGATCCAGCATCAGCGCCTTGAATACCTTGACCGAAGCACTTGCCCCCAACGGTAGACCAGCAGGAGCAATAGAGGTAATTCTACGGGCTACCTGCGCCAGACAGAGCGCCTCAAAAGCTTTTTTTAGCGTCGGATTGCTATACCCTTCGCCCAACCGTGCGTATTTGAAAGGCAATAGTTGAGTTAATGGCGATTTGTTTTATATCTTTTTGACTTACCTCCGTCAGCCATCGCCCGATGGCCGGGAGTTGGATAGGTTTCGGCAATTAGGAACTTGTCTGGCGGGTCGAAGACAGGTAGGATGGGGGCACATGGATGGTGCCCGGAGAGAGTGGGTGTGGTATTAATTCGGTAGGAGGGAGGCGATGGAGGTTAAGCTGAGCAAGGAGAAGGCGCTGTGCATCATGGAGGTGTCGGGCCGCATGGATGCGGTGACGGCCCCTGATTTTCAGAGAGAGATGGAAGAGCGGCTGGAGGCGGGCGAACGGTGTTTCCTCATCGATCTCGGCCTGTTGGAATATATCAGCAGTGCCGGGCTGCGCAGTATGCTTTTCCTGGCCAAGAAGCTTAAACCCATGGAGGGAACCGTGGTCCTGTGCGGGCTTGGCGGTGTGGTCAAGGAGGTCTTTGACATCTCCGGGTTTTCTACCATCTTCACCATCTGTACCGACCGGGCCGAGGCCCTGACCAAGCTCTAATGGGATTGGGATCGAGCAGAAAGGCCGTCACGGTCGAGGAGGCGGGGGTCGTCTCCTCCCAGTCCGCGGACCAGCTAACATTGGCCGCCGAGTTCGCCAACCTGACACCCCTCAAGGAGTTCATTGTCCTCCAGGCCGAACGCCATGGTGTCGGCCCTGGGCAGTGCCTCCGGATTGAGGTGGCGGTTGACGATCTCTTGGCCAATGTGATCAGCTACGCCTACCCGGCGGGTGGCGGGCCGGTGACTGTAGCCTGCGATGGGGACGGGAGCGGCTTTCGCTTGACGATTATCGACCAGGGCGAACCATTTGATCCCCTGTCCGTGAGCGATCCAGATCCGGACCTGCGGTTGGAGGACCGGGAGATCGGGGGGCTCGGGGTCTTTTTGGCCCGCCAGATGGCCGAGGAGCTCCGTTATGAACGGCGGTCCGATCAGAATGTGCTGACGATTTCGTTTAAGAAAAGGTAACTGCTTGGGAGTCGGAATTCAGGAGTTGGAATTCTGAATAGCAGGTGTTATCAAACGAATGGCAGGGGCTCGTCGGTGTTGCCGTTGGCCCGAAACTGACTTGGGGCGGGCGTAAAAACTGCTCAATTCGAGCTCTTTTCTCCTGACTCCTGAATTCTTGTTAAAGAAGAGACGATGCGCCGGATACTGAAGCTACTGATCATCCTGCTGATCTTGACCTGGGTGGCACCGGCCATGGCCGGGCCGGCCGCCGAGCTGCCCGTGGTGACCTTTATCCCCCAGTGGGTGCCCCAGGCCCAGTTCGCCGGTTTCTACCTAGCCGAGGAGAAGGGATTTTTCCGCGAGCAGGGGATAACGGTGCGCATCCTGGAGGGTGGGCCATCTCTTCCCCCCACCGATCTCCTGGCCAGCGGCAAGGCGGATTTCGGCACCCTCTTCCTGGGCCGGGGTCTGGAGGTCCGAGCCCAGGGGTTGCCGGTAGTCAATCTGGCCCAGCTGGTGCAGCGATCCTCCTTGATGTTGGTGGCCCGCCGGGGGAGCGGCATCACCCGGCCCGAGGACCTAAATGGCCGGCGGGTGGGCATGTGGGGCGACGAGTATCAGATCCAGCCCCGGGCCTTTTTCCGGAAGTTCCGGCTTGCGATCACCCCGGTCTCCCAAGGGACCACAGCCAATCTCTTCCTGCGGGGTGGGGTCGATGTGATCTCGGCCATGTGGTACAACGAGTACCACATGTTGCTGAACGCGGGCCTTGAGCCCGGCGACCTGACCCCATTTTTTTTCTTTGATTACGGCCTCAACATGCCGGAAGACGGCATCTACTGTCTGGCCTCGACCTGGGCAGCCAAACCTGCGCTCTGCCGGGCCTTTGTGCGCGCGAGCCTCAAGGGGTGGCGCTATGCCTTTGCCCATCCCGATGAGGCGGTGGACGTGGTGCTTCGCCGGGCCGAGGCGGCCAAGGTATCAACCAACCGAGCCCACCAGGAGTGGATGCTGGCCCGCATGCGTGACATCATGCTGCCCGACAGGCCGGGATTCGGGATCCTGAAGCGAGAGGATTACCAGCGGGTGGCCGCGGAGCTGCGGAGTGGCGGTCAGTTGCAGGGGTATCCCCCTTATGAGAAATTTTTCGTCATGGGGTTGGGTGATGAATGAGTAAACGAATCGGACTGGCGGCCAGACTGATCGTCATGATCCTGACCGGCACCTCGGTCATCTTTGGCGCCACGGCGGCCTATAACCACTTCTTCACCAAGAGGATCGTGCTGCGTGAGGTGGAGGGCAGTGCCAGGAACCTCTCCCTGGCCACGGTGTATCGGATTCAATCCGTCCTTGCCGGGGTGCAGAAGATCCCCGCCAACCTGGCCGATGTGGTGGGAGGCGACGGCTACAACCAAGAAGGGCTGTTGCAGCTCCTGCGCGATACCGTGACTCGTAACCCGGAGATCTACGGTTCGGCCATAGCCTATGAGCCCCACGGCTTTGCCGCCGACTCCCTCTACTTTGCGCCCTACTGTTATCGCGAGGAGGGGAAACCGGCCATCACCTATCTGGGCGGGGACGACTACCGCTATTTCTATCTCGACTGGTATCAGATCCCCACGGAACTGGGGCGGCCGAGCTGGAGTGAGCCCTACTATGACGAGGGGGGCGGCAACATCCTGATGGCCACCTACTCGGTCCCCTTCTTCCGGCAACAGGGGGGCGACCGGAAGGCGGCCGGGGTGGTCACCGCCGATATCTCCCTCGCCTGGCTCAAACAGCTGGTGGAGAGCGTCAAGATCGGCAAGACCGGCTATGCCTTTCTGGTCTCGGCCAACGGCGTGCTGGTCACCCATCCCGACCCCCGCCTGATCATCCGAGAGAGCCTCTTTAGCCTTGCTGAGGAACGGCACGACGACTCCCTGCGGACCATCGGCAAGGCCATGATCCAGGGCAAGAGGGGGTTTACCTCCTTTACCGATTTCCACAGCCAGCGGCCGGCCTGGCTGGCCTATGAGCCCTTGCTCATGAGCGGCTGGTCCCTGGGGGTGGTCTTTCCCGCGGACGAGCTTTTTGCCCCGGTCCGCCAGCTCACCGTCTCGGTCATCCTGCTCGGGGCCGCAGGTTTTCTGCTTCTCGGGCTGGTGATCGCCATGATCGCCCGCTCGGTCACCCGACCGCTCACCACCCTGGCCCTCACCACCGGCGAGATTGCCCGCGGCAACCTGGATATCGAGTTGCCGAACGTGGGCGCCAATGACGAGGTCGGCGACCTGACCCGCTCCTTTGGCGACATGAAAGTGGCGCTCAAGGAATACATCGCCGATCTGGCCGAGACCACCGCGGCCAAGGAACGGATCGAGAGCGAGCTGAAGATCGCCCGCACCATCCAGATGAGCTTCCTGCCCAAGCACTTCCCGCCCTTCCCGGACAAGACCAGTTTCGATATCTTTGCCAGACTGGAACCGGCGCGCCACGTGGGGGGCGATCTCTACGACTTCTTCCTGCTCGATGAGACCCACCTCCTCTTTTCGGTGGGTGATGTCTCGGACAAGGGGGTGCCGGCGGCCCTGTTCATGGCGGTCACCAAGACCCTGCTTAAGGGGATGGCGGGCGTTGACATCCCCCCGGCCGTGCTGTTGGAGCAGGTGAATAACGAGTTGTGCCTGGAGAACGACTCCGCCATGTTCGTGACCCTGTTTTGCGGGGTGCTCGATCTTACCAGCGGCGAGGTCGCCTTTGCCAATGGCGGCCACAATCCACCGGTGGTTATCCGTAGGGGCGGGGAGGTGGAGTGGCTTAGCGTACCGCCCGGCCTGGTGCTGGGGGGTATGGAGGGTAGCAAATACCGCCCGGCGGCCATGCGGCTTGCGGCCGGCGACCAGTTACTGCTCTACACCGACGGGGTTACCGAGGCCCGGAACGAGGAGGATCTCCTCTATTCGGATCAACGCCTGCTCGATACCGTGCGCGGGTTCGGTCGCCAGCCGGTGCAGGTGCTGGTGGAGAGGACCATGGACTCGGTGCAGGAGTTCGCCGGCCAGGCGGCCCAGGCGGATGATATCACCCTCTTGGCCATCGAGTACCGGGGGGGGGCCGTTGGCAATGGGAGTAACGTCCTTGCCCTGTAAGCTTAATAGCTACAACCAAACAACATCCGAGGGATAGCAAAGATATGGGGATGAACGTACGATTTTGGGGGAGTCGAGGCTCTCTGCCGACCAGCTGTTCGGCGGCCACCATCCGGGCTAAGCTGCTCCGCGCCCTGGAACTGGTCGGCGAGCGATCACTGGCCACCGCCGAGGAGCGGCAGCGCTTTATCGATGAACTCCCCTTTGCCGTGGCCGGCGGTTTCGGCACCAACACCTCCTGTGTCGAGGTGGCGAGCGGCGAGGAGCGGTTGATCCTCGATGCCGGCACCGGTCTGCGGGACCTGGGAGGGAGCCCGGAGGCCGGCCGCCACCCCGCCACCTTTCACCTTTTGCTCTCCCACCCGCACTGGGATCACATCCAGGGCTTTCCCTTTTTTATGCCCGCCTATAGGCCTGGCAACCGGATCATTATCCATGGCTGCCATCCTCGGCTGAGCGAGGTCTTTACAAACCAGCAGAAGATGCCAAGTTTCCCTGTGCCCCTGGCCGCCATGGCGGCCGAGATCGAATTCGTCCAACTGGAACCGGATGAGGAGTATACGATCAACGGCTTTACGGTCACGCCAATGAGGCTAAACCACCCAGGCGACTCCTATGCCTTTCGGATCAGGCGGCAGGGCCGGACCATGGTCTATGCCACCGACGGCGAACATAAGGAGAATGGCGACTCCAAGGGCTATCCCTTTGTCGATTTCTGCAAGGGGGCGGACCTGTTGATTTTTGACGCCCAGTACTCCCTGCGGGATGCTCTGGTGGACAAGGAAAACTGGGGTCACTCCAGCAATCTGGTCGGGGTGGAGCTTGCGGTCATCAGTGAGGTCCGCCGTCTCTGCCTCTTCCACAGCGAGCATACCGGTGACGACGAGGGGCTGGCCCGATTTTTGGCAGATACTAGGAAATACGCCGAGATCTACGGCCAAGGCCTGCTGGAGGTGGAGCTGGCCTATGACGGGCTGCTCATGGAATTCTGAGCCTTCTCCTCCGCATAGGCAACCGCAATGGGGGTAAATCAATCGGGGACATCCATGACAAGTAAAGTCGAGGGAAAAACGGAGGTTTCCCGTTTTCTTACGAGTTTATAGACCTATCTTTGTTGGAATCTTCAATTGAGCGTAAGTCCAAATAACTAGACAGTTGATCATAGTCTTTCCCCTTAAGCAGGAATTGAACGCCAAGGGTATTTGTTGTTGTCTCATCACCTTCGAGCCAAGTCACTTTTGCTTGAGGAATATGAATGTTCATCTCCTCTATGTATTTAGAACGGTAAAAAAGTGACATCGTTAAATTTTCGATAATAGTATTTTTTGTTACGATAGATGAAATATTGACGAGAAATTTGGCGCCATTGCTAGAAATGTCATCAATTTTCCCGTGAAAAATTCGGCTTTTGCCTTGGATACAAAAAACAACAGAAGAATTGTTTGGAGTGCTTACTCGTTGAGATTGCCTGATAATAAGGTCGAAAATCTTGGTTGGAAATTTGTAGCCCAAAAAACCATTTAAATATTTAATTTGCTCACATTCAATCGCGCGAAGAGAATTTCTTTTTTTTTGGTAATAAAAAAGACATGTCTTGGTGGTACAAGTGGGTAAATCAGGATGATTTACAACAAGTATTTCCCCATTGCTTGATCTTGATATTGATTTAATAACCAGCCGTTTCTGGTCATTGATGCTACGGCGAGCACAGATCAATTGAATTTTCTCTACAATAGTCGGCCCTGAAAAAGCCAATTTTATCCCCTGACAGGCAGGATAATGCCGTCGGCATGCCAAGACACA
>MGTD01000031.1:32379-53299 GCA_001799285.1 Deltaproteobacteria bacterium RIFOXYD12_FULL_56_24 | reverse complement strand
GCGGCGATCGGACCGTCTCACGTACGTAAAGTACGCGTTGCCATCCCGCTCGCCGCAACCTGCAGCACCCTGAGACCGCTTGGTTCGGGGCTGTATTCACTTTTGGGGCTTACCCTGTGATCAGTTACACCGAAACAGCCGCAGGGAACTCGAAGGCGGGCGACCGGCGCAAGGACAAGGGAGACGGTAGCAGCTGTGGCCGCGCCGCCCGAAAATCTCAGACAAGGAAGGACAATGGAAAATATCCTCTGGTGGCATTGGATTGTCTTGGGAATTATCCTGATTATTATGGAAATAGTGGTGCCGTCATTCACTATTTTCTGGTTCGGCCTGGGGGCGGTGGTTACCGGCCTGTTGCTGGCCGTGTTCCCCGAAATTTCGTTAAAATGGCAGTTGTTGGTGTTTTCGGTGTCCAGCATTGGATTCACCTTTTGCTGGTTTCGCTATTTTGTGCCACGGAAAAAAACCAATACCCTGCTGGCCGACGAACAAACCGCCATTGGTCAGACCGGAATTGCCGCCACCAGCGCCCTGATTCCCGGAGAACTGGGCCGGGCGGCTTTTTCCGTCCCGGTGCTGGGCGAGGAATCCTGGCGGTATCTGGCCGACGAACCCATAGAAACCGGCAACCGGCTTCGGGTTATCGAGGTTCTCCCAGCAGACCAGGGGGAACGGATTTTAAAAGTGAAAAAAGTGCAATAACGCAGTTCAGCCATTGTCAAAAAATAACATCGCCATTTTAGGCAGACAGATGGCATAAAGAGCCGTACAGCAGAGCAACATAAATAGCCATGTTGTTTTTGAACGGCTCCTAAATCATTATCGGGAGGATTAAAATATGGATGTGGGTCTCATTATTGTTGTTGCCATTCTGGTTCTGATCTTTGTCACCATCAGCAATGGGGTCAAGATTGTCCCGCAGGGGTATGAATATGTGATCATGCGGCTCGGCAAATACCACGCCACCCTGACCCCGGGCCTGAACCTGATTATCCCTTACATCGACACCATTGCCGCCAGGGTGACCAGAAAGGATATCTCCCTCGATATCCCCAGCCAGGAGGTTATTACCCGCGACAATGCGGTGATCATCACCAACGCCATTGCCTTCATCAACATCCACACCCCGCACAAGGCCATTTTCGGCATCGATTATTATGAACATGCCACCCGCAATCTGATCATGACCAACCTGCGGGCCATCATCGGCCAGATGGATCTCGATGATGCCCTAAGCTCACGGGAGCAGATCAAGATCAAACTTATCCAGGCCATTGCCAACGACCTGGAGGATTGGGGGCTAACGGTCAAGAGCATCGAGATTCAAGACATCAAACCATCGGCCACCATGCAGGCCTCTATGGAGCGGCAGGCCGCGGCGGAGCGGATTCGCAGGGCGGCCATCACCGAAGCCGAAGGCGAAAAACAGGCGGCGATTCTGACGGCGGAAGGCCAGAAGCAGAAAGCCATCCTGGAGGCGGAAGGCGGCCTGGAGGCCTCGCGCAGGGACGCCGAAGCCCGGGTCGTTCTGGCCCAGGCCACCAAGGATGCCTTGGCCCTGGTCCAACAGGGGATCGGCAACGAGCAGCTGCCGGCCCTCTACCTGCTGGGCGAGAAATACATTGCCGCCCTGCAGCAGCTTGGCGTATCCGGTAATGCCAAGACCGTGGTCCTGCCGGCGGATCTGCCGGCGGCGCTCCAGGGGATGTTTGGCCTCAAGATTGGCAAATAATCTGATGGTGACACCCCCCAAAGGAAACCCACGGCTTTACCGGTGGTAATTTAACTCCATGAGCTACCGCCTGGCCGCCGACGGTGTCCTCCTGCTCCATCTCGCCTTCACCCTTTTTGCCGTACTGGGGGGATTGCTGGTGCTGCGCCGCCCTTCTCTCCTCTGGTGGCATCTTGGCACCGTGCTCTGGGGGGCGGTGATCGAGTGGGCGGACTGGATCTGTCCGCTTACGCCGCTGGAGAATTTTCTGCGGGAAAGAGGCGGCGAGGCGGGCTACGCGGGAGGATTTATCGAGCATTACCTCGACCTGTTTCTTTATCCCGCAAATCTCCCCGTTGAACTGCGTTATCTGCTTTGCCTGGGACTGGTTACGGTGAACCTGATCATTTATGGTTATGTTTTTCTGGCGCGCCGCCGCCGGAGGCCTTTGCCATAACGCATCGGCACTGCGGTTACCTCTTCTTGCTCCGGTGGTTAAATATCGAAAGGATTATCGCGGCTGAAGCCGCTCCTACCGGTCGGAGTGTACGGTTGTTGTAGGAGCGGCTTCAGCCGCGATAACTATTATCCGCTTTGCACATTTAACCGCCGGAGCAATATTCTTCCTCTCCCTTACCCCGCGCTCCATACCAGACCACTATGCCTTCCGGTTGCCGGGAGGAAAACAGTGGGCCGCCGGCCGGACCCGGCCGGCCAGCCGGTGTTCAATATACTCACCGACTGTGGGCAGCATGTCGTCAAGGTACTGGCCGATCTCCTGCTCCGTTGCCGTGGTCAGGGTTTGACAGAAGAGACATTTCCTTTCGCCTCCGCCGGTTGAGGGCAGCCCGAAATCTTCCAGCACATGCCGGGTGATCATCTTGTCGTCAAAATCATCGTAAACCGGGAAGGTGGTGTTGATCCCGAACCGGGCCGACAACGCCTCGATCTTTTCCATAAAAACCGGAGTCTGCTCGGGGTAATGGTTCTGTTTCTTTGTATATCCGGCTACGAAATGGGGGACGAAATGCTCGTGGCAATAGATAATGGCCCTGGCGTGCATCCCAAGCTTGCAGGCGACACAGACGAGATTCTTCCCATTGTAGCGCGGCATCATTTCCTCATACCGGTCGAGCCACAACCCCTGGAACAGCCTGCCCATGTCCAGCTCCACCATCTCCGCCGCCGGTATTTTTTCCGGCTCTGTGGCATTGGCCAACAGGATCTTCTGCGCGGCCAGGAAACGATTCCGGGGAAAATCGACAAAACGCCCCATGCCGTTGAGCATGTGGAGAAGATGGATGCGCACCGGCCTGGTCAGGCCGGGGTGATGGCCGGCGCTGGCCAGGGCATAGAGCGCCAGGGAATCAGTCCCTCCGGAATACATGATCGCCAGTTCCTGCTGCATGCTCATTCCTCCTTGTTCACCCGGTATCTCAAAAAAATCTCCCCGGTTGCTGCCGGCTCGCACGACACCAGAGTAAGCGGCAGAAACGGCTCGCCCAACGGGCCGGGGCCGCCGCACAGAGAGGCGGCGTCCCGGTCGCCGGAAATTTTCGGCGTCAGGGTAAGAAGAATCTCATCCACCACCCCTTGCCGCAGGCAAGCGTAGTTCAACCTGCCCCCACCTTCGAGCAGCAGGGAGGCCGCGCCGAGTTGTGCCAGATGGGCAAGGGCCGCGGTCAGGGAAAGACCGCCGGTGGAGGCGGCCGGCAGGACCACGACCTGGGCGAGATCTCCTAGCTTATCCCGCAATCCCGCAGCCGCCGCTGCGCCGGTAAAGATAAGCGGCGGCACCCCTTGCTGAAAGATCTTTCTTCCGGCCACCGGGATATCGCCGGACTCGGTGATGAAGGCCCTGATCCGGTTGGGCAGAAAACGCCCGTCCGACCCCAGCATCTCCGGGTCGCCCAGGCGCAGGGTTTCCGCGCCCAGCAGGCTGGCCTCGGTTGTCTCCCGCATCTTTTCGAGAAGCCTGCGGTCAACCGGGCTGCCGGTAAGACCGGGCCCGATACGTCCACAGATGGTGCTGGCCACAATGATGGTTGCGAACATGTCGCCCTCCCTCAATCGTTTCGAGATGGATATTTCCGATGCCTTTATAGCAGTTAAAATCCCATTGGCCGTAGCCGGGCACCGGAAAAGCTGCCGAAAAAGGAGGTTGCACTGTCTGAGCGCAGCGAGTTTGCAACATCCCGGCAGCTTTGAGGAGTACCCCTAAAGGGGCATAAACTCCGGGCATCCCGCCCCCGGCGGGACAAGGTCACAGGGTGCCCTTTCTTTGGTTCGTTTCTTTGGGCACGCAAAGAAATGAACAGAAGAATAAGCGCATTCCTCAAGTCAAGGAGATTACTCGGCAATCGGCTCACCTTCTGTTCCGGAACCTGCGCCGCCATCCATCCCATTTTCACCAAACCATCAGGTTTTCATTGACAAGATGGGCCTTTTTTCCCATAGAGTCAAGCCTTAGAGTACTTTCGCAACCCTGAAAACATAAATCCATCCGTCCGCTGCCCGGCAGCCCATGAGAATGCCAATGCCCCCCGCCTTCCGCTCAAGCCTCGTCAACCTGCAACAGATCAATTTTCAGGATCTCACCAACAACCTGGCCCCGGAAGAAGCGAGGGAGCCAAGTAATGCGCTGGTGGAGTCCATTGCCCGAACCGGGATTCTCCACCCCCCCATCCTCAGGGAACAAAGCGGGGCCAGACTGGAAATCGTCACCGGCCGCAGACGCCTGATCGCTGCTCAGCAGGCCCTGCACAGCATCTCGGCCATCTGTCTGGTTCTGCCGACGGAGACCCTGCCGGCGGAGGCCCTGGCCATCAATCTGGAAGACACCTTGCTCCGTGGCGACATCACCGTGGTCGAGCAGGCAATTTTTTTCCAGAAAATCCTCGCCCATCTCGACGAAAACGAGGCGGCCCGGAGGTTTCTCCCGGCCCTGGGGCTGGAGCCGCACCGCCATAACCTGCACAATCTGGTACAGCTCCTCGGCCTTGAAGAACATCTGCTCGGCGCGCTCCATACAGGACGGCTGCACGAGGGGGTGGCCAGGGAATTGCTGGCCCTGAATTTCACCGACCGCCTTTCCCTCTACGAGGTCATGGAGATACTCAGCCTCAGCGTCGGCAACCAGAAAAAGATTACCGCCACCTGCCGGGAACTGGCGGCCAGACACCGCACCTCGATCATGGCCCTGCTCTGCCGGCCCGAGGCCCGGGAAATCCTTGCTCCCCAGGAAACAAACATCCCGCAGAAAACCGCCCGGCTCATGCAGTGGCTCACCGATCAGCGCTTCCCTAGTCTCGCAGCGGCGGAAGAGGAATTCCGCGCCTTTGCCGCCACCCTTAAGCTGCCCGGCGGGGTGGCTCTCAACCACTCGCCTTCCTTTGAGCAGGACCAGGTACACCTTTCCCTCCCCTTTGCCAACCGGGAAGAACTGCGCCGGGTCTGGCCGGTCATCGCCAAAGCCTTAAAGCAGAGTTGAGAAGCTTGCCTGCTCAAACGAAACTTAGTAACCGTTCAGCAGCACCACATCTTCGGACGATCGGCCCGGCTTACGTACACGAGGTACGCAACGCCGATCCGCTTGTCCAAATCTGCGGCACTGCTGAACGGTTACAGTCCGGCGGTTATTGGTGCTTTGGTGACCGCCCCGGTGAACGGTTACGAAACTTATGCCCTTTGGGTGTAAAGGCGGAATAAGGCGCCCCGGCCCCAAAAATAAACAAGGCGGCCATGAACACCATGGCCGCCTTGTTTTATCCGTCTTGTTTTGCACCTGATTGCAGGCAACCACCCTGGCTCAGCAGGAAGAGTAACCACAACTCATGCACTGATTGCACCCACCGCTGCGCCTCAGGCTCAGCTTGCCGCAAGCCGGGCAGGAGGAATAGGAGGAAGGCTCGGCGTAAGGCTCCGGATCCTGCTCCACCTCGCCTTCGCCGCTCTTGTCCAGAACCTTGGCCAAGGCTGCGGGGATAGAGTAGCAGCGGCCCAGCGAAGCGCTGGTCCAAGCGCCGTCGGAGGAGATATCCTCCAGGGTCCGGGCGATCTTGCCCACCAGTCGGTAATCATGTTGGAGCGCCACGGAGATAACCCGGCCCAAAGCCTCGCTCATCCCGTGCAGGGTCGAGCCGGACTTGGTGGTGTTGAGGAAAATCTCCCGCACATGCCCTTGCCCGCCCTTGTTGGCCGTAATATACAGCGGGGCCGGCCCCCTGAACTTGTAGGTGCTGCCGCTGCGCACGTCCATATCGCAAAATTCACAGGTCGCCTCCAGCTTGGCGCCATGATCGCTCAACACCCCTTCCATGGAGGAATCGCGAAACATGGTGATCCCCTTGAGGTTGCTTTTGCGGGCATACTGAAGAATCTTCTTGATCTCGGCCACCGTGGTCTCAGCTGGCAGGTTGATGGTTTTGGAAACCGCGGTATGATTGAAGGCCTGGCAGGCCTCCAGAATCCGGATCTGCTGGTACGGCTCGATTTTGTGCGCAGTCTGCTCGGCAATCCATTCCAGCTTCTCTTCCTCGTACTGGTAAAACTCAAGGGGCACGAGGATAAACTCCTTCCAGGAATCATCCACATCCTTGACCTTGCGCCGCTGGATCATGGAGAAATAAGGTTCCACCCCGGTGCAGGCCACCCGCATCAACTGGGAGATCGAACCCGTCGGGGCCTGGGAGGTGGTCACCGAATTGTACAGGCCGCCGAGCTTGCGCAGAAGGCCGAAAATATCGCCGCTTCGCTTGCGCCACTGAGCCTTGTTGGGCATGTCCGACTCAATGAAGGCCAGGGCCTCGCTGTCGATCTTATCGACATAGGTCATGTTCCATTCCTGGGGGGTGAGCTTTTTTTGTTTGCCCTCCTTCTTGATGAACTCGGCGTAATCAATGCTGCCTTGCATGGATCCCAACATCAAGGCCAGCTGGGTCGCCTTGGCAAAAAGCGGGGCCTCGTGCTCATCGGCATAGGAAACGCCGAAATGGTTCATGGCGTGATGCAAGCCGGTAAAGCCGATGCCGATGGGCCGGAATTTCAGGGTATTGGCCTTGATTCGCTCAATGGGCGGGAAGCCGCCCATGTCGAGAATCTCGTTGCCTGCGATGGCCGCAAGTCTGGCCGCCTCGAAAACTCCGTCGAGGAATTTGCCCTGGTCCTCCTGGAGGCACTTGGACAGACAGACGGTGAGCAGATTACAGGCCGTATCCTTGGTGGACAGGTACTCCCCGCAGGGGTTGGAAAAAATCGGATTATGCTTGGCCAGCACTGGGGTGTTGGCCAGGCTCTTCTGGGTGAAGAGCAGGCCGGGGTCGCCGGATTTCCAGATGTATTCGGCCACCAGATTGGTGAGTTCCTCATTATCCCAAAACTTCTCGTCGGTCACATTGAGCGAGATGTTGCAGCCGGTATAGCGGCCGGGATTATCCCCTTTGAAGGTAATAAACTCCTTGACGTCCTTGATATCCCAGTCCGCCTGAATCATCAAAGCGCCCCGCCGCTTGCCGCCCTGGCTGATCCGCTCCGAGAGATGGGAAAACCCCTTGGCAAAAGAAACCGGCCCCGAGGCGAGTCCCTGGCCGTTATCGACAATGGTGCCCTTGGGCCTGATATTGGTCACATCGATGCCGCCGCCGCCGGCATGCTGGAAGATGCTGACCAGATCCCGCTCCATATCGAAGATCGCATCGGTGGAGTCTTCCACATCGCCCAGGGGATAGCAAGAATAATAGCCGGCCCTCCGGGTATAGGGATTGCCGCCGTTCATCAGAAATGGGGTAGCCGTAATGATGGTGCCGTGAATCAGGGCCTTGGCCACCGCCGGGTGCTTGAATTGCTTGCTGACGCGCAACAGCACCTGGGCCATGTCTTTTTCCATGGGTACCCCGGTTTTATTGTTGCGGATGGCGTACCTGGCCTGCACCAGATACTCTTCAAAACGCTCCCAGTCCTTCAGCGCTTCATCAAAACTGATTGGTAACTCCATCTGGCACCCCTCGGGTAAGTATATGATTATTACGGAAATAAAACACGATATGGCGCGTCAGCAACGCACGCCACCACAATATATGGTACATATATACCCAAAGAGGAGCCTGGAAGAAAGCACTTTTTTAGATAAAAAAACGAAGAAGAAAAAAGCGGTGGCCGCTTGCCGGCTGGAAGCGAACAAGCAGAAGCGGATCGTTGAGCACGGTTGAGAAGATGGCAAAGGACATGCCATCCTGACGGAAAAGCTGGACAGCTTCACGGCCAAACGCCTCGGGAATATCCTAAAAAAAAGAGACTGACGCAACAGGCCGGTCCAGCTCCGGGCATTGGCCGCTATCCGGGGCCTCGAGAAAACTTGCCCTTAGCTATATTCCTTGCGCTGCCGTTCCTTGAGGATAATCTTGATGGGGATGGAATCCAGCTTGAGCCCGGCCCTGAACTGGTTCAGCAGGTAACGGAGATAGGAAAAATGCACCCCTTTGGGATAATTGGTAAAAACGATAAAGGTGGGCGGCTTTGAGGAAATCTGGGTCGTGTAGTAGAACTTGAGACGGCGGCCCTTGTGCATGGGCGGATTATGGCCTTCCACCGCTTCCTGCAAGATCCGGTTGAGCTTGCCGGTGGAAAAAGTGCCGCAATACTGCTTATACATCTTCGCCACCATGGGCAGCAACTGCTTCACCCCGGTGCCGGTTAGGGCGGAAATCTTAAGCACCGGGGCATATTCGACAAAGCTCGTGGCCCGGGCAATCTCCTCCTGCAGCTGTTTCTGCCGTTTCGCCTCTCCGTGGAGGAGATCCCACTTGTTCACCAGAATCAGACAGGCCCTCCCCCGTTCAAAGGCATAGCCCAGCACCTTGGTGTCCTGCTCGGTGATCCCTTCGCCGGCGTCGATCAGAATAAGCACCACATCGCAGCGCTCCAGGGCACCCAGGGCCTGAAGCACACTGAACTTCTCCAGCTTCTCCTGCACCTTGCCCTTACGCCTGATCCCCGCCGTATCGATGAGCAGATAGGGCTGCTTGCCCACGGTGAGCAGGGTGTCCACCGAATCCCTGGTAGTGCCGGGAACATCCGAGACCACCATGCGCTCTTCGCCCAGCAGCCGGTTGATCAGGGAAGACTTGCCTACATTGGGCCGCCCCAGGCAGGCAAGGCTGATGGTCTCCGGCGGGATATCCTCTGATTCCGGGAAAATAGGCAGGGTTTCCAGCAGGGTCTCAAAAAACGATTTAACCCCATAGCCATGCGCGGCGGAAACAGGCCAGAGCCTGTCTACTCCCAGTTCATAAAATTGGGGGAGCAACTTTTGCTCAAGTTCCGGGCTGTCCACCTTGTTGACCAGGAAATGCACCGGCTTTTTCGACCGCCGCAGATAATCGGCCACCTCAAAATCTTCCGGCAGCACCCCCTCCTTGCCGTCGAGCAGGAAGAGAATCACATCCGCTTCCCGCATGGCCTGCATGGTCTGCTCGCGGATCAAGCCGGCCATCATTTCCCTCCCGTCGCCCTCGATACCTCCGGTGTCCACAAGAATAAAAACCCGTTCCTCCATGGTCACCTGTTCATAATGACGGTCACGGGTTACGCCGGGGGTGGGGTCGACAATGGCTTTGCGATGCTTGGCGAAGCGATTGAAAAGGCTCGATTTGCCGACATTGGGCCGGCCGACCAGGGCAACTATGGGGTAGCGGGTCTGCATAAGAGTTAAGTATTCCGTGTGATTTTTCGAAGAGGCCGTGGTCACAAAATAACCATCTCATTATGGTCGGCAAAAATGGCAGCAGGAATCGTACGAAAGAAACTGCAATATAATGATTATCTCGTCAGGGCTGCTAAAGTTATCACCTGCTCCACAACGGCACGCAGGCAGGGGAAATCCCGCCCCTGCGGCGCGGCCAGGTGTTCGACAAGGGTACGGGTAGCAGGATTGATGAACTGCCGAAAAAAATGTTTCCCCCTGTTTTTCGAGAGAAAGGCAAAAGCTCCGAGAATCTGTAGGTTGCGCTGCAGAGCCATGTAGTAATATCCCTCAATGAATCGTCCCCGGTCAAGGGGGATGTGAGAGGCTAGGGCATCCAGATAACAGCCGAGGAGGGCCTGCTGACGATCCGGGGACAAACCGACATATGGATCGATGAGCAAGGAGCCTACATCATACCCCAACGGCCCCAGTCTGGCACCCTGAAAATCAATAATTCTGATTTTTCCGTCACATACCATGAGGTTGCGCGACTGAAAATCCCGGTGCAGGATGAAATCGGCCGGTTCCTGCATGGCCCGCTCCGCCAGAAAAACAAACTCCCGGTCAAGCCCCTGGGGCAGGTTGTTCATCCCCAAAAAATCCTCGCACAGACCCTTCCGGAAATAGCCGGACTCCCTGGTCAGCATGAGTTCACGGTCATACCTGGGGGTATCCCAACACCAGTCAGGCTGAAAGCCCTGGCGCGTTTCGGTTTGCAAATGGGCCAGGGCGGCCAGAGCCTGCCGATAGTATTTGTCTACCTCCGGAGCCTGCGTACCATACCGGAGAACCAGATCGTGAAGCTTGGTATCGCCCAGATCCTCGCAGAGAATCAGGCCGCATTCCTCGGCAAAACCGTAGATCCGCGGAACCGGCACCCCGTGGGCGAAAAAATGGTTGCCTATTGCCTGGGCACCTCGCGCCTCGGCCATGCCCTGAGGCTGGCCGGCGCCCGGCAAGATCGCCAACAGGGAAAGATCGCCAACGGCAAGCCTGTAAAATTGCCGGTCGGAGCCATCCCCGGCCATCCTCTCCGCCACCTGAATCTCCGGGATAAATCCCTGCTCGGCCAACAGCCTGTCCAGAGCCTGCCGTTGCTGATCCGTAAACACCTTAATCCCCCCCACTGATGATAGTGTCGGTCACGATGCTGCCAGGGGCAACCCTGGCCCCATCCCAGACCACTACCCGGGCAAGACTGGCTCCCGCGCCGATAGTTGCCCCATGCCCGATGGCAACCCAATCCTGAAGCGTAACTCCGGCCCCGAGCACTGCGTTTTTTGCGAGATAAAAAGGGGTGGCCGCATCTTCTGAGAAAAAGCCGGGTAGCCGTCCCTTCAGCAGAACATCCTCGTGGAGCCGTAGATAATCTGACGGGGTGCCCATGTCGGTCCAGAAATGACCGGAAACGACCAAGGCCTGGATAAAACCCCCGCTTTCAAGCAAGGCCTCATAACAGTCGATGATGTTATAAAAAACGCCTGCGGGGATCAGAGAAAGAACCGCCGGATTGATGACCTGCACCCCGGTGAAGGCCAGCAGCCGCTCACCCTCCCCCGCCGCCCCGACAAATCCAACGATCCTGCCCTCGCCATCTACCCTGACGTTGTTGAACCGAGGGCAGTCGTGCAGCACCATGGTCACCTCCGCGCCGGAGGCGCAATGGGTCCGATAGACCGCAGCCAGATCAAGATCGTGGACGATATCACCATTGACCGCGAGAAAGGGAGCCTCGCCGAAATGACTTAGCGCCAGACGCAGGCCGCCCCCGGTTCCCATTTCCAGATCTTCCATCTGAACCAGGACAT
The DNA here is from genome assembly GCA_001799285.1 of Deltaproteobacteria bacterium RIFOXYD12_FULL_56_24. Taxonomy (GTDB): domain Bacteria; phylum Desulfobacterota; class Desulfobulbia; order Desulfobulbales; family Desulfurivibrionaceae; genus Thiovibrio. The sequence goes on along the minus strand of MGTD01000031.1, from coordinate 42,039 downwards.
CTCCTTGCCCTTGAAGCATGGCCTTGATCTGCTCGCGAAGGTGGTGGGCATTGACCAGGATCCCCTCAGCCCCGCTCCGGCGGAGCTGGGTCAGGGTATGAGCCAAAAGAGGGGTATCAAGCACCGGGAACAGCGGCTTGGGGCGTTGCAGGGAGTAGGGGTGCAGGCGGGTGCCCAGGCCGGCGGCCAGAACCATGGCTTTCATGAGAGGTATCTTCCTGACGGATGAGACAAGGTAACGAGGGAGCCTCGGGAAAAAGAATTCATACGTCGTATAGGACCTATAAGTCCCATAGGAGCCATGCCGGAATGACGGCAACGGCACAATTCAACACATTACAAAACTACAACGAAAGGGTTCCGTCCGCCAACTCCTCCACCCCGACCACGACGATCCCGGCCCGATTCGCCATGTCGATCACGGCTTCCCGGTCAAAAAGCAGGGCCTGGCCGGTTTCCACCGCCAGGACCGAAGCCTTGACCGAGGCCATGGTCTCGATGGTTTTTCCGCCGATGGCCGGCAGGTCGAAACGGAAATCCTGCTTGGGTTTTTTCACCTTGACCACCACGCCCTTCTCCTTGCCCAGAAAGCCGCCCCGGGTGATGGCCGCATCCGTTCCCTCGATGGCCTCCACCGCCAGCACGGTGCGATTCCGGACCACCACGCACTGGCCGATATCAAGGGCACCGATGGCCCTGGCGGTCTGCCAACCAAAACGAATATCCTCCCACTGCTCGGCGGAGGGCTTTTTCTTGGTGAGTACCCCTTTGGGAAAAAGCAGATCCTTGAGGTAAAGAGTGGATTCCAGCACCCGGATGCCTTCTTTTTCCAGGGCTTCGGCCACCGCCCGCAGGATCGCGTCGTCCTGGCGGACGTCTATCTTGTTCCACAGGGTCAACCCCTTGAGGTCCGGCCAGACATCCTTGAAAATCCTGGTCTTGGTGATGTCGCCCAGAAAAACAGTCTCCGAAACCCCATGTTCCCGGAAAAAACCAATAATCCGCCCCAGCTGGCCGAGCTTTACCCAGCAGAACCAATCGGCGATGGCCTCGAGCTCAGGCCAGGACTCCCCCTGATGGGCAACAATCACCACCTCGCGCCCCGCTTTCTTGGCGGCCTCGGCAAAAAGTTGCGGGAACTGACCGCCGCCGGCGATGATCCCGATCTTACCCCCAGAGGGTATAAGTTTCGTTTGAGCAGGCAAGCTGCTCAACTCAGCTTTATTCTTCGTCATCACCAGCCATGCGCACCACGCTGCGTTTCGAGGTCTTAAAGAAATTCACCAGCTTGACGACCGGCACGCAATCGGGAATCTCCTCCAGGGTCTTGGCCAGCGCCTCTTGGAGCAGCAAGTCCGGGCTGCGAAAGATAATCTTGTAGGCCTGCCCCAGTTTCTTGATCTCCTCCGCGGTAAAACCAGAGCGGCGCAGGCCAATCCGGTTGATGCCGGTCACCCGCATCTGATTGCGAACTCCGGCCATGATCACATAGGGCGGCACATCCTTGCTGAGCCCGGACATGCCGCCGATGTAGGCGTACTCGCCGATCCGGACAAACTGGTGTACGGCGGTAAGCCCGCCGATGATCACCCGGTCGGCGACCTCGACATGCCCACCCATGGTAGCGGCGTTGGCCATGATGACATGATCCCCGACAACACAGTCATGGGCGATATGGGTATAGGCCATCAACAGGTTGCCGCTGCCCACCGTGGTCACCCCATGGCCGCCCGGGGTGCCGCGATGGATGGAAACGTATTCCCGGATCTGATTATCATCGCCGATAACCAGCCGGGTGGGCTCATTGTTGTATTTCAGATCCTGGGGCGGACCGCCGATATTGGTGAAAGACCCGATGGTGTTGCGGGCCCCGATGGTGGTCAGGCCGGTGATCACCGCATGGGGGCAAATCACGCAATCGGGGCCAATCACCACCCCTTTTTCGATAACGGCATAGGGGCCGACGGCGGTGGAGGCATCAACCTTGGCCTCGGGATCAATAACTGCGGTAGGATGTATGTTCATTGCGCCTCTGCGTTAAAAAAAGAGTTAGCACGAGTCCATCAAAATGTAATAGGGGGCGGGCAGACGGCTCAGGCAAAGGTAGCCATGAGCTCGGCTTCGGCCACGAGCTTGCCATCAACAAAGGCCTTGCCGTCCATCTTCCAAAATCTGGCCTTACGCTTGCTCACCGAAAGTTCATAATAAAGCTGATCTCCGGGCACAACCTTCTGCCGGAACTTCACCCCGTCAAGCCCGGCAAAATAGACAAGCTTGCTGGCAACCGTCTCGGGGTCTGTGACATAGGCAAGGATCGCTCCCACCTGGGCCATGCCTTCAAGAATCAAAACCCCCGGCATAACGGGCTGCGAGGGAAAATGCCCCTGAAAAAAATTTTCATTCATAGTCACGTTCTTGTACCCCCGGATGGACTCGCCGAGATGCATCTCAACAATTCTATCCACCATGAGAAAGGGATACCGGTGCGGCAAAATCTTCAGGATTGCCAGGATATCAAGCTGTTGCAGATCAGAATTCATGCCACCTCTCCTCTCTTTTTCATGAGCCAAAACCGCGACAGGACCATCTTTATCATTCCGGCAACCAGCCCGGCCTTTCACTCATTATTGCCGGGGCTGTCATCTTCGCCCGGCTCCATTACCCCGGTCAGCTCGGCAACCTTCCGTTGCAGCTCCCGCAGTTCTCTTAACATTTCCGGAAGTTTCGCATAAGCGGCGCTGGAGCGCAGCCAATTTTTTTGAGGAATCGCCGGAATACCGCCGACCATGGCACCAGGCTCCAGATTCTTGGTTACTCCTGATTTGGCCGCAACCATTACCCGGTCTCCGAGATGGATATGCCCGATAATCCCGACCTGCCCACCGATAACCACGTTGTTACCGGTGGTAACGCTGCCTGCCACGCCTACCTGAGCGACAAGCAGAGTGTCCTCCCCTATGACCACATTATGGCCAAGCTGCACGAGATTATCAATCTTCGTGCCCCGCTTGACCCAGGTCTTGCCGAAAGTGGCCCGATCGATACAGGTATTGGCGCCGATCTCCACATCGTCATCAATCTGGACCGCGCCAACCTGCGGACGCTTGATATGGCGTCCGTTTCCATCAGTTGCATAACCAAAACCATCGCTGCCGATCACCACCCCGCTGTGAATTATGACCCTGTTGCCGATTTGGCAGTGGTGCCCAATCGTTACATTGGCGTACAGAACCACATCGTCACCAATGACGGCATCATCATAGACGACCACTCCAGGATGCAGGGTGACCCGCTGCCCGAGACGAACCCGGTTGCCGAGATAGACCAGCGGGCTAATGGCTACTTCAGCGGGAATCCGACAATCCTGTCCGACAACCGCCCGCGCGTCAATGCCATTAGCAACAAACGGCTTCTCGACAAACAGGGCATGAATGCGAGCCACGGCCAGATAGGGATTTCTGACTCGAATCGCCGGGATGCTGATCTCTGGAAGAGATGTCGGCACAATGATTGCGGAGGCCTTGCATTTATCAAGCATGGCCCCCCTTTTCAGATCGGCAACAAAGGTTATCTCTCCCTCGCCGGCGTTGTCAAAATCGGCAACCCCGCGGATAAGTATCTCCGGGTCACCAACCAGCTCCCCCTGAACCAGGACAGCCAGCTCCGCAAGGCGTTTATTATCACAAATCATGCCCCATACCTCTCTCTGTCTGTCGGATTCAGGACAACATGCCAGGACATAAAAAAATCGCCGCAGTTTACAAACAACCGCAACATTAAAATACCATGGTCGCAACAAACTGGTCGACCGGAACTAACCATTTCTGAACTGGTCCTAAAAAAAAGACGGGCTGTTGCCTCCTTGCTGCCAAGGAAAACCCAACCCGTCATGAAAAAATATCAGCTGCAAAAATGCGCAGCCCCTAACAGGGGCGCTATTCTCCGTTAATCCTGGAACGTAGGAGTCCAGATGGCTTGAAGGTCACGACCTTACGGGCATCCAAAATCAACTCATCACCAGTCTGGGGATTTCTCCCCCGCCGGGCATTTTTCTTTTTCACGTTGAACTTGCCAAAACCACTGATCAACAAGTCATCACCGGTATCCAAGCATTTTTTGGCGATACGTAAAAAAGTTTCTACCGCCTCGGCAGCCTGAACCTTGGTTAGATTATGATTTTGATATACCTTTTGAACAAGACCCGCCTTTGTCAGGGTCATAGACCTCCCTCCCTTATTTTGTTCACAACATGTTCAACTAACTGATAATTGTCAAGAAATATATTTCAAGGCGCCCTTGCCGGCATACCTGCCCGCCGCACCAAGCTCATCCTCGATGCGCAGCAGCTGATTATACTTAGCCACCCTGTCGGTACGGGAAGGAGCGCCGGTTTTTATCTGGCCGGTATTGAGAGCTACGCTTAGATCGGCAATGGTCGTATCCTCTGTTTCGCCGGAGCGATGGGAGATAATCGAGGTATATCCTGCCCGGTGGGCCATTTCCACCGCATCAAGGGTTTCGGTCACCGTGCCGATCTGGTTAAGTTTGATCAAAATGGAGTTGGCCACCTCTTCCTTGATGCCCTTGGCCAGAATGCTGGTATTGGTGACAAAGATATCGTCCCCGACCAGCTGCACCTTACCAGCCAATTTCTTGGTGAGTTTCTTCCAGCCCGCCCAGTCGGCCTCGGCCAATCCGTCTTCAATGGAGACCAACGGGTATTTTTTCACCCAGCCCTCATAAAAGGCGATCAGTTCATCCACCGTCATATTGGCCTTCTTCTCTGCGGCAAGAACATAGCATTTTTTCTTCGGGTCATACAGCTCGCTGGCCGCCACATCTAGAGCGATAAAAATATCCTTGCCCGGTTTGTACCCCGCCTTGACAATGGCCTCAAGCAGAAACTCCATGGCCTCCTCGTTGGAGCGAAGATTTGGGGCAAAGCCGCCCTCGTCGCCGACCGCGGTCTGAAGTCCGGCTTTCTTCAGTACCGCTTTGAGACTGTGAAAGGTTTCCACCCCCATGCGCAGGGCCTCGGCAAAAGAACCAGCCCCGGCAGGCATGACCATGAACTCCTGGATATCCACGTTGTTGTCGGCATGCGCCCCGCCGTTTAACACATTCATCATCGGCACGGGCAGCACCTTGCCGTTCACTCCGCCAAGATAGGTATACAGCGGCAGGCCAACCTCTTCGGCTGAGGCCTTGGCCACCGCCATGGAAACCCCGAGAATGGCGTTGGCGCCAAGATTCTTCTTGTTCTCGGTGCCGTCCAACAGCAGCATGGCCTGATCGACGGTCACCTGCTGGGTGGAATCAAGGCCAATGATGCCCGGGCCGATCTTCTCGTTCACATTGGCCACCGCCGTGAGCACCCCTTTGCCGAGATACCGTTTCTTTTTGGTGTCGCGAAGCTCCAACGCCTCACGGGTGCCGGTGGAGGCGCCGGATGGCACCAAGGCCCGACCGACCACCCCGGAATCGAGAAACACCTCGACCTCAACAGTGGGGTTGCCCCGTGAATCCAGAACCTCTCTTCCCAACACCCCGATAATCTCTCCCATTGATTCCTCCAAATCAGCTTAAGTCTTTGCGCAAAAATAACCGTAACATTGAAATACCGTGGCCGGCATAAGGCACCGTAACGAAATGATCACGATAATAATGATTTTGTAACGGCCCCAAAAAAACCAATACAGGATATCTCCTGAAGATCAACCGCCGACAACACTGGCCATACTGAAAATGGGCAGATACATGGCAATAACCAGCCCGCCGATCATGCCGCCCAAGAAACACATCATCAACGGCTCAATGGCCGCGGTCAGGTTATCCACTGCCTGATCAACCTCTTCATCATAAAAGTCTGCAATCTTGCTCAACATGACATCAAGGGCGCCGGTGGCTTCGCCGACATTGATCATCTGCACCACCATGCCGGGGAATACCCCTGTCTCTTCAAGAGGCTCGGCAATGGACCGCCCTTCGCTGATGCTGTCCGTCACCCTGAACACCGCCATCTCGATAACCTTGTTCCCCGCGGTTCTGGCCACAACATTAAGGGCTTCCAGAATCGGCACTCCGCTTTGCAGCATGGTCCCGAGGGTCCGGGTAAACTTGGCCACCGCCACCCTGCGTAACAGGGTGCCGATAATGGGCATGTTCAGCAGCAACCTGTCCATCTGGATGCGCCCCTTCTCTGTCTTGTAGATTTTTTTCACCACATAAATCGCCGCAAAGATCGCCCCGATGATGTAATGAAAATTGTGCTGGGCAAAAGCGCTCAAATCAACAACAAACTGGGTCGGACCGGGCAGGGCGCCGCCAAAATCCTTAAACATCTTCTCGAAAACCGGCACCACGAAAACAAGCATTACCGCCATGACCACAAAAGAGATACAGATACAGATAATGGGATAGGTCATAGCGCCTTTCACCTTCTTCTTGAGCGCCATGTTTTTTTCCATGAAGGCCGCCAGCCGGTTCAGGATGGTATCCAAGATACCGCCGACCTCGCCGGCCTCAACCATGTTGCAGTATAAATTGTCAAAGCAGGTGGGGTGTTTTTTCATGGCGTCGGCAAAGGTGCTGCCGGTCTCGACATCCGCCCTGATTGTCCGCAACACCTTCTTAAAGGAGGGGTTTTCCACCTGCTCCCCAAGAATCTCCAGACTTTGCACCAGAGGCAGACCTGCATCGATCATGGTGGACAACTGACGAGTAAAGATAACCACATCCTTGCCGGTTATATTTGGCTTTAAAAAAGCAAGGTTACCAAACAGATCCTTAGGAGCCTCTTTCAGCATGGACACGGTTATCCGCATCTTTTTCAGCTGCGCTTGCGCCATGGCTTCATTGGGCATCTCCAGCTTGCCCTTGCGTTTTTCCCCATAGGAGTTGACGCCCTTCCAGATATAAAACGGCATATCCCTTCCTCTCTTTCTGAAATCAAACCGGTATTCATATCTTATATCTTAAGATTTTCCCAAAAACAATAGATAGATAGCGTTTATTTCCGCATCAACATTGATGGACTTGTAACAAGTTAATAAAGTAACGCTAAGACGCAGAGGCGCAAAGACAACATGTTGAAATAAAGGGATTAAAACTTCGCGACTTTGCGCCTCTACGTTAAAAAATGACCTGCGAGTCCATCAACATTCCGCGGCTCCCATATTTTTCTTATTGAAAGACAACATCTTATGGGCAGTCACTGTTTCTACTTTTTTTGATTGACACGACAGGCAGGATAATTTAAATAAGCAGATTCTTTATTTGAGATGTTTCGCCCGTTTGCGGGCGCTTTCTGACTACCCCAACAAACAGCACCCAATCTGGAATAAAGCGGTTCCCGGCTGGGTTTCATTCGGAGGATGACAATGGCAAAAGCGGCCCCCAAGGATACGACCACCAAATACACCACCGGCGAGTTTCAACATACCATCGACAAATGCGAAGGTTGCGAGCGCATTATTGAGGTCGAGACGGTAAAATACTGCTCCACCTACACCATGCCGGAAAGCAAATGGCGCCTGGGTATTTGCAATTTCGCAACCCATGTCAAGCCCGAGATCAGCGTTTCCACCCTCAAGATCAACCCCTTGAAGGCCTCAAAACGCGCCGCCACGAAAGGCAAGAAAAAATAACCTGTGTCGTCCTTACAGAAGTTCAAAAGCCCTTCCGGATTCGGAAGGGCTTTTTTTTTGGGGGGGGCAACCAGCAATCGTTAGACCGGAAAGGTTCACAAGCCAGCGAGACAATTACAAGATCGCTTTCGGATACAGGGCGCTCAGCAACTTCTCGTCTTCCTTGACCTCCTTGAACCGCTCGTAGGCCTCATGAAAGTGGGCGGGGCTCAGGGCGCTCCCGGCCACCCTCTCGGCCGCCTGAGCCAGAAGCTCTTCCGAACAGTCATACACCGCCTGAAAAACCTTGGCGATCACCTGTTGCGGACTTTTCTCATAGGGCGGCACCGGCTTGGTGATGGCAATGACCGCCTTCGACACCGAGGGCTCAGCAATACACCGGAATAGATCGGGGATATCATAGATATCAGCGGCACCCAGCATTTGCTCAATGGTGCGACCGGACAACGAACGGAGCAGACCGCGAACCAGCTCCAGATTTCCTTCCCCATCCGGCGCCATGAACAACTTGATGTACGGCGTGATTTCATGGGGGGTCAGGGAGCCTTTGCGAAAGGCGGATTCAAGCCAGCGCAGCTGCATTTCCGGACTTCTAGCCACAAAAGGCAGGTATTGCTCATACCATTTCCGTTTTTCCACCGCCGCTTCCCCTGTTCCTGTGACCGTGTTTCCACGGCCTTCTTCACCTTTCAGAAAATCCGGACTTTCCGCATAATAATCCATAAAACATCATGACCGTATCTTCCAATCCTTACCCCCACCGGCTGCCACCGGCAAGTTTTTTGTCCTGTTCCTTCACCTTTTCATTTGCCCGCAGCGTAAACTGTCCTTTACACTGATTCCATCAAGGAGGAACAGGAGACATGGAAAACATCGCCATAGAAGAGCATATCATTACGGAAAAACCATTCTACCTGGTACAGGGGGAAGAACTACTCATCGCCAGAACTGCGTACCAAAACCGCCTGCCAATACTGCTGAAAGGCCCGACCGGTTGCGGCAAAACCAGGTTTATCCAGCGACTGGCATGGGAACTCGCCCGCCCGCTCATCACCGTCTCCTGCCATGACGATCTGTCCACCAGCGACCTTGTCGGTCGTTTTCTCATCAAAGGCGGGGAGGCGGTCTGGATGGACGGCCCGCTCACCAAGGCGGTCCGAGCCGGAGCCATCTGTTATCTTGACGAGATCGTCGAGGCCAGGAAAGATACCACCGTGGTCATCCATCCTCTTGCCGACGACCGCAGGGAGCTACCCATTGAAAAGCGAGGAGAAACCCTGACCGCCCCGCCCGAATTCATGCTGGCCATCTCCTACAATCCCGGCTACCAGAGTGTACTCAAGGACCTCAAGCAGTCCACTCGCCAGCGTTTCGTTTCCTTTGAATTCAACTACCCTCCGACGGAACTGGAGGCCAGCATTGTTCGGGAAGAATCCGGCATTGAGCAATCGATTGCGGAAAAACTGGTCCGGCTGGCAGCCATGACCAGAAGCCTTAAAGACTCGGGACTGCAGGAGGGGGCAAGCACCCGGCTCCTGATTCATGCCGGCAAACTCATCCGAAGCGGGATCACTCCGCGCACCGCCTGCAAAGCCACGATCACGGAAACTCTGACCGACGACCATGAAATGCTGGCCGCTCTTGAAGAAATGGTCAGCTCCCTCTTCTGATGCGCAGGTGATCACCGTGGACGCACACGAACTCAAAAACAGATTTACCCAGGCCGTCCTGCCGGACATCCTGAACGACTGGGAAATCGAGGAAACCACCGAACCTCTCCACGGTCTGCCCGATACGGCCTTGAAGGAAATCTTCCGCCAGATTACGGTGATCTGGCCGGTGAGCCATGCCCTGTGCAATAATTTTCTCCAGGCGGTGGCAAGGGGGCTGACCTGCCTGCACCACTCCCAGCTTGGTGACTGGGTCAAGGCCATTCTCGCGGCCTATGAATCAGGAGGGCTGCATGAGGCCAGGCAACTTCTGGAACAGGTGGAGGAAACCTTTCTCTGCCCGA
>MGTD01000031.1:0-32357 GCA_001799285.1 Deltaproteobacteria bacterium RIFOXYD12_FULL_56_24 | reverse complement strand
TGGAGTTGAGCTCCGGCCCGGAGATCTACACGGATACCGCGACGATCTATCTTCCCCCCCGCATCGCCCTCCTGCCAAAACGTGTCGACAATTTTCTGCTCTACAAACTCATTATCTCCTTCCAGTGGGCCTTTACCGCCATCGGCACCTTTTCTCTTCAGCTCAGGAAGGACTCTCCGGCAGTTATCGCCGCCGCCAAACGGTACCGCACCGTTCTTCCCTCTGAATTCACGAGCCTCAGCGATTTTTTCAACCTCTTCCCGGAACCGGCCGTTGCGGCTAATCTTTTCCATTTTGGCGAAACATCCCGGGCCACTTCCTTTCTCCAAGAGAGACTTCCCGGCCTCATGCGGGAAAGCACCCCGCTCTTCCAGGCCCTGGCACGGACAATCCCTCCAGACACACGGGATTCCAGTGCCGATCTGCAAAGAACCATCCTCCTCCAGGCCGCGCAGGATACCTACAAATGGCCTTCCGGAGCCACACCCATAGAGGAGCTTTTTAACGCATTATTTCAGGATGATGCAACCAGCCAAGATTCCGCCTGTTTTGCAGCGGAGGCCTATGACCGATTCCATGACCATACCGGGAAGTCTTGCCCACCCATCATCTTCCAGGGAGTGCTGCGCCCGGCAGAGGTGCTGGCGGTACAGCGAAAGAGACGAACGGCTGCCAAAGAGCAATTCATCGCGGCGCTTGCCGCCATCATCAACGCGCCGCCCCTCCAGGATGCCCCCCTCGACAAAGAAAAAGATGAAGCTCAGAGCTCGGGATTTCTTGAACTCGAAGGCCAGAGCACAGTAGTTATCCCTCCTGCCGGGGCCGGGAAAGATCAGGGGGAGACGGAAAAGTCCCAAGAGAAAACCCTTGAATTCATCACCATCGACGACAGCCGGATCGACCTGCCGGACAAACTCAAAAAACTGGCCCGGGAAATCGTCGATGATCTCGGCCATATCCCTTCTCAATACATCTCCAGTGCCAGGCAGTCGGCAGGCAAGGGGCTGGCGCAGGGGAACGCCCCACCCCCTCAGGAGGGCGAGGCTCTTACCGCAACCAACCTCTTCATCTATGACGAGTGGGACTACCGGCGCACGGGTTTTCGCAAAAACTGGTGTTCTCTTGCCGTCAAGAAAATCAACCCGGTAACCGGCGCCTTTGTCGGCAACACCCTGGAAAAATACCACGGCCACCTGATCCGACTCAAGCGGCAGTTCGAAATGATGCGCAATCAGGAACGTTTTGTCCGGCGGCAAAAAGACGGGGACGAAATCGATCTTGACGCCCTCATCGAAGCGCTTGCCGATATCAAGGCCGGGCTCTCCCCAGCAGAGGGGCTCTTCATCCGGCTGGCCAGGGACAGGCGCAACATCAGCACCCTTTTTCTCGTCGACATGTCATCCTCCACCGAGGGCTGGGTCAGCACGGCCATCAAGGAAGCATTGATCCTCATGTGCGAAGCCCTGGAAGTTCTGGGCGACACCTATGGCATCTATGGATTTTCCGGAATGCGCCGCACCCGCGCCGAGTTGTTTCAAATCAAGGATCTTGGCGAACCGTACAATGATGAGGTAAAGGGCAGGATTGCCGCCATCGCCCCCCAGGAATACACGCGGATGGGACCGCCCATAAGGCATCTGACCCGGCTTTTGGCTAAAAGCGAGGCCAGGATCAGGCTGCTCATCACCCTTTCCGACGGCAAGCCCGAGGATTATGACGATTACAAAGGAGATTACGCCATCGAGGATACCCGGCATGCCTTGATCGAGGCCAAGGCCCAAGGAGTACACCCATTCTGCATCACCATTGACAAGCAGGCCCACGCCTACCTGCCCCATATGTACGGGGAGGTGAATTACATCTGCATCGACGAGGTAAAGAAACTTCCCAATCGAATCCCCGAGATCTATCGGGGGCTAACCTCCTGACTTGTACAGAGAACAAGAGCCTTCCGCGCATACTCAGCCTCTTTACCGTCTGCCAAGCTAAAAAAAAGCGATTACCCTGAAGGGCAATCGCTTTTTTTAGCCAGGAGCCCCAAGAGCTTAACGGCGGTCCCCCAGAAACCTAAGCAACATGAGGAACAGATTGACAAAATCGAGATACAGGGCCAGAGCCCCCATGATGGCGCCCTTCCGGATCGCGGCCTGGCCGTTCTCCATGATTCCGCCTGAACCGATCTTGGTGATTTTCTGTACGTCATAGGCGGTAAGGCCGGTAAAAACAATGACGCCGATGCCGGAAACAACCCAGGAAACCATAGAACTGCCCAAAAAGATATTCACCACCGAGGCGATAATCATGCCCACCAACCCCATGAACAAAAAGGAGCCCATGCTGGTGAGATCTTTTTTGGTCACCGTGCCGTAGACTGCCATGGAAACAAACATGCCGCCCGCGACAAAGAAGGTGGTAGCGACGGAAGTACCTGTATAGAGAAGGAGGATGGCGGAAATGGTCGCCCCATTCAAGATGGAATAACCCAGAAAGAGATTGGTCGCCAGACGGGCGGACATCTGTTCGATCCTGGCGGAGAGATAAATCACCATGCCGAGTTCGCCGAAAATCAGGCCATAAAAAATAATCTTGTTGCCAAAGATGGCCTGCTGCAAAGCCGGCGTGCCGGCGACCAGCAAGGCGGTTAGCCCGGTAAGGCCTAGGCCGATGGCCATCCAGTTAAAAACCTTGGCCAGGAAAAGGGTTGCCGCCTGAGAGCTGGACTGATCAATAACCATTGTTCTGCCATTATCACTGCTATACATGTTTCCTCCTAATCTTGAAAATTTTGAAGTTGCGCGACAGGCATTTACATAATAAGCATTTTGCAATAAAGGCGCTACTATTCCGTAACCGATCACGGGAGGAATGCCCCTGAAGTCAAATAACCACGGAATCACTCTTCTGGTATAAGTTTCGTATGGGCAGGCAAACTGCTCAACTCAGCTATAAGCGGGACGGCGATGCGTACTTTTGTACATGAGCCGGACTGATCGCCGCAAGATGTGGTGCCCTGTAACCGCTTACGAAATGCGAGATCCAGAGAGCGTCAAACTAGTTCGGCTAGAAACAATCGGTAAAATATCGATGGGGGGTGGTAAATCCGCAGTCAAGTAGGATATAATGATTTTTGCTCCAGCTTAAAACCAGAAGCGAGGTATTAAAGCGCTCCGGGTCGCAGGCTTTCCCAACCCCCAAAATGACCTTTCATGCTCCGCGACCTTATTCCGCCCAGAGGGCATAAGTTTCGTTTGGACAGGCAAGCTGCTCAACTCAGCTTTATCCTTCAAATCTTTTGACCGGCATCATACCATGAATACCCTGATTGTTGCATGCCCGAGCTGCAAGACCAAGAATAAAATGGCCGCCAGCAAACAACACCTGAGCCCACGTTGCGGCAAGTGCCACACGCCTCTGCCCATGGCCGGTTATGCCAAGCCGGTTGAACTTACCGACCAGGACGCGGCCCAGGTGATCCGCGAGGCAGACCTGCCGCTGCTACTCGACCTGTATTCGCCAAATTGCGGCCCATGCCGGACCATGGCTCCTGTGATAGACAGATTGGCACACCAATTTTTCGGGCGGGCGATCATCGCCAAGATCGACACCAGCACAAACTCGCTCACCGCCCGACACTACGGAATCAGGGGCGTACCAACCCTAATTTTTCTTAAAAACGGCCAGGTTGTCGATCAAATTGTCGGAGCCCTGCCCGAAGACGCCCTTGTCACCAAGCTCAATAACTTTCTCAGGAGTTAGGATAGACGCTTTTCAAATGACCCTCCCTAAAAAAAACCATGATCTCCGGGCCGCATACCAGGCCTTGCCGCCTCAACTCCGCTTCGCCTTGGAAGCTTGCGCCTTGGCAGGTGAACCGGCCGGAAAAACCGCCCTGCTCTCTGGCCTGTTTCCCCCGGCAGCAAATCAGGTTTGGCCCACGACCACGAAAGAGGAGCTCTCGGCCGCCCTTGCCGACCTGGCAGAAAAAAATCTTCTGACAGATCGCTGCGCCTGCCGCGAGGAAATTCGGGAAATCGTGGCGCACGAGTCCCGGAAGCAGCCGTATTTCCCGGCCCTGGCCGCCGCCATCAAACACGCCCGGCCGACCACGCCCCCGGAGGATAATCCAGAGCCTGACAGCCTGTGGCGCCTCGCCCTGCGCGATCTTCGCCTTGCCCTTCTGGCCAAAGAGGAAAACGGCTATAGTCACAATCTTCTTTTCTTGCTCGAACTCCAGGAAAAGTTTCCCGGCCGTTTCCCGGAGCACCCCCTGGTCACTCTCTGCGGCAAACCCTTTGACCAGCCATGGTTTTCCGGGCTTCCCCTGCATGTCCAGCTCTATGCCCTGCACCAGATCTTCCTGGACGGACTGCTCCTGTTGACGGAAATCCCCCTGCCGCTGGCATACCTGCAAGACAAGCGTTTTCTCAAATCCTTGCCCGCGAAAAACCGCGAACCCTTTTCCTATATGCTCACCTCCCATCTGCTCATCCGGGGAGAAACCCGGGCCGCCTCCGCCTGGATCAGCGACCGCCCGCAGCAGACTCCACCGCTGGGAGTGCTGGGCTGGCAACATTTTCTGGCCGAAAAAACAACAGAGGCCATTCTTTGCTACGAAGAAGATCTGGCCAAAATCAGAAAAGCCAACCAGAACGAACAGGCCTATTTCACCGGGGTTGAAGGGCTGTTCTACCTGATGGCCTTGCTAAAAAACGGAGATTACGCCACCCACCAGCAGGTGAGGAAGATTACCCAGGACATTGAAGAGATTCAACCCCACAACCCTTTCCTCCCGGCCTACTTCCTGCTTCTGGCCCTGGTGGAAGCAAGGGAGAACCGGCTTGATCTGGCCCGCGACCGGCTCACCGCCGTCAGCCTCCTGCCCAGGCCGAACAGCATCACCACACTTTTTCTGGCCTTGGTCACCTATTGGATCGAAGGAAGGCCCAGCCCGGTCTGTCTGCCGCACCTGAAGCGATTCCAGAAAAAAGCCGCGGCCCATGGCTACCTGTGGCTTGCCCGTGAGTACGCTTCCCTGCTGGGCCTGACCGGAGAAAAATCTTCCGCCCGGCCAAGCCCTCCCGAACTGAGCGAGGCCTGCTCGCTGGTAACCGCCATTACCCCGGAGGAGCAATGGCAGCGAGCTCTGCGCGCCTTAAGCTTCAGCTCTGGCCCGCTTCTGAGCCCGCCCAAACCGGAAACCACCTCCAGGCTGGCCTGGATGCTCGATTACCGCAGCCAGGATGGGGTGATCTCCCTGGCGCCGAAGATTCAAAATCTCACCGCCCGCAGTCAATGGACCAAGGGCAGATCAGTGGCCTTAAGAAAACTGTTCCGCAAAAACAAACCCTCTTTTTTAAACCCCCAGGATCTCCTGGCCTGCGAAACCATAGCGGAGAAAAAAGACAACCGGGGCGTTTTTTACCGCTTTGCCATGCCAAAAGCCCTGCTGGCCCTCATCGGGCACCCATGTGCCTTTCTGGCCGACTCGCCCAAAACCCCGGTTGAGATTCTCCAGGGCGAACCTGAATTGCGGGTTGACCAGCAAGGCGACTTCCTGCGAATCCAGTTTTCGCCCTGGCCCGACAGCACGGAAGCCATAGTCGTTCGGGAAACCCCGGCCCGTTTCAGGATTTTCCCCATCACCATGGAGCATCGGCGCGTCGCCGAGGTCATCGGCGTCCAGGGCTTAAGCATCCCCCTTGGCGGCAGAGACGAACTTTTTGCCACCTTGGGCAACATCTCCTCCTTCATGACCGTCCACTCAACCATTGACGGAAAATCCGTGGGCATTGCGGAGGCAGCGCCGGATTCACGCATCCACATGCAACTGCTCCCTTACGGTTCCGGGTTCAGGCTGGCCATGCTCGTCCGGCCTCTCCAACCCGACGGGCCATACCAGAAGCCGGGTGAAGGCCCCAAAACCATCATCGCCCACAGCTCCGGCAAACGCATACAGACAACGCGCGACCTGGAGTTGGAAGAAAAAAACGCCCTGCAGGTCGAAGAATCCTGCCCAATGCTGACCAAGGGGACCGACCTTGAGCGGGAATGGCTGCTGCAGGATCCGGAGGAATGCCTGCAACTCCTGCTTGAGCTGCAAGGGTTGCCTGAGGAGGTACTCATTGAATGGCCCGAAGGAGAACGGCTTACGGTAAGCCCGCCCGCCGAGCTCAACCAGTTTCTTCTCACGGTCAAGGAACGCAACAACTGGTTTGAGATGAGCGGCACCTTAAAGCTCAACGAATCCCTGGTTCTCGACATGCGGACCCTGCTCGAGCTGGCCCAGACCAATACCAGCCGCTTTATTCCCTTGGGACACGGACACTTCCTCGCCCTGTCCAGGGAGCTGCGCAAGCGGCTGGATGAGATCGCCGCCTTTGCCGAAATAAAGAAAAATGCGATCCGCCTCCACCCCCTTGCCGCCCTGGCGCTGGAGGATTTCACCAGCGGGGTTGGGGATCTGCACACGGACGAACGATGGCGGGAGCAGCAAAATCTCCTCAAGACAGCCCAGGAATACGAGCCCGCCATGCCGTCCACCTTCAAGGCCGTACTCCGGGATTATCAACTGATCGGCTTCAACTGGCTGGCCCGCCTGGCCAACTGGGGGGTGGGCGCCTGCCTGGCGGACGACATGGGGCTCGGCAAGACCATCCAGGCCCTGGCCCTGGCCCTGGCCCGCGCCGACCAGGGGCCGACCCTGGTGGTGGCTCCGACCTCGGTTTGTCCCAACTGGGAAGAGGAGGCGACCCGCTTTGCCCCCACCTTGAAAGTCGTTCTCTTCGGCGGCCGCCAGCGGGAAAAAATGCTGAGCGAGCTTGGCCCCTTCGATCTGCTCATCTGCAGCTACGGCCTGCTTCAGCAGGAATCAGCGCTCCTTGCCACCCGGAACTGGGAAACCATCATTCTGGACGAGGCCCAGGCGATCAAGAATTTCATCACCAAACGCTCGCGGGCAGCCATGCTCCTGCAGGGGAAGTTCAAGATGGTCACCACCGGCACCCCCATTGAAAATCACCTCACCGAGCTCTGGAACCTGTTTCAGTTCATCAACCCGGGACTGCTCGGCTCCCTGAACCAGTTCAACCAGCGGTTTGCCATCCCCATCGAGCGCGGCAACGACCCGGAAGCAAGGAAAAAGCTGAAAAAACTGATCAGCCCTTTTATCCTGCGCCGCCTAAAATCACAGGTTCTGGAGGAATTACCCGAACGCACCGAGATTCTTTTGCAGGTGGAGATGGAAGAAAAGGAGGCGGCCCTCTATGCAGCCCTGAGGCAGCGGGCCCTGAAAAACCTGCGGCAAACTGGTGGTCCACCGGGAAAACACTCGCTGCAGATTCTGGCCGAGATCATGAAACTGCGCCGGGCCTGCTGCAATCCCCGCCTTGTCCTGCCCGAAACGGACATCCCCAGCGCCAAGCTTGATCTCTTTGCCAAACTTGTCGCCGAATTGCGGGAAAACGGGCACAAGGCCCTGGTGTTCAGCCAGTTTGTCGATCATTTAAGTCTGATCAGAAAACACCTCGACCAAGAGGGCATTACCTACCGATACCTGGACGGCAGTACTCCTTCCAAGGAACGCCAAATCCAGGTCCAGGAATTTCAAGCGGGCAAGGGCGACCTGTTTCTCATCAGTCTCAAGGCTGGAGGGGTAGGGCTCAACCTAACCGCCGCAGACTACGTGATCCACATGGACCCCTGGTGGAATCCGGCCGTGGAAGACCAGGCCTCAGATCGAGCCCATCGCATCGGCCAGAAGCGCCCTGTAACCATTTACCGTCTAGTGACAAAAAACACCATCGAGGAAAAAATCGTCCACCTCCACCATGAGAAAAGGGCCCTGGCGGACAGTCTACTGGAAGGCACCGATGTTAGTCACGCCATGAATCCCGCCGATCTCTTGCGTCTGCTGAAAGAAAACTAAGCCATTGTCAATAAACAGTAACTATCCAGCTCAAGGCCGGAAACGAACAAAAACAACCCAAACCATAACGGATTACCCTTTGCGGCGAGGGAAACCAATGGTGGCGACAGTGCCTTTTCCTTCCTCGCTTTCCAGCTGAAACGAGCAGCCGGGGTGGTCCTCGATAATCCTTTTGGAAATTGATAAACCCAGGCCGGTTCCCTGCTTTTTCGTGGTAAAAAAGGGCAGAAAGATCCTTTTTTTAATCTCCTCGGAAATCCCCTCCCCGGTGTCAGTCACCTCAACCTCCACCAGTTTTTCCTGCACTATGGTGCGGACCACGATCTCCCCCCCGGGCGGGGTCGCTTCAATCCCGTTTTTTACCAGATTCAGCAAGACCTGCATTATCTTCTCCCTGTCCACCTCAACCACCACATCGGTGGTGGACGCAAGACGGATGTCAACCCCCTTGCCGCCGGAATAGGACCGCGCCAGTTCGACAACCTCATCAAGGAGTTCATTCAGGGAAATTATCTCCAGATTAAGCTGCGGGGGTTTGTACAGCTCCTTCAAGCCGGCAAGCAGATGCTCCAGGCGGGTGACTTCATCGACGATAATGGCCAGCTTATCCCGGTCTTTCTTGTCCGTGGCCTTTTTCATGAGCTGCCGAGCAAATCCGCCGATCATGATCAGCGGGTTCTTGATCTCGTGGTTGATCTCGGCCACGGTCTGCCCCAGGGTAGCCAGCCGCGCATTCTGGGCCAGGCGCTCCTCCAGATGCCTGGTGTCGGAAAGATCCCTGATCAACCCGGTAAAATAGAGTTGCCCCTCGATGTCTGCCACGGAAAAAGAGATGGCGGCAGGAAAGGTCTTCCCGTTTTTACGGGTCACCGCCATTTCCGTCTCATGCCCTATCAAGGTTGCCTTGCCGGTTCGCACATACCGGGACACCGCCAGTTCATGGCCGGTCCGGCAGCTGGGGCTCAAAATTCTTCCCAGATCATGGCCGAGGATCTCCGCCCGGTCATAGCCGAACATCCTCTCCGCCGCCTTGTTGAAAAAAATCACCGTGGAGTTTTCGTCAATAGTGACAAAAGCTTCGTTGGTATTTTCAACCGCGCTCTTGAGAATTAGAAACTTCTTCTGGATTTCCGCCGCCGTTTCCTCAGCCATACCCCTCCGCCAGACCATGGATCATAAAAAACGCGACCGATACTCCACATGCCGCCTGCCGCAAATTATTCCTTTACCATTATCCCTCTTTTCCGCAAATCATTGACAACCGAGCCAATCTGCTTTTCATTACAGTCATCAATCTGATAAACATTCTTCATTCCATCCAGAAAATAAAGGGTCAATCGGCCACTGCCGCTCAACTCAGCGCTGCGGATGTGATCCGTGTCGAGCCAAGGCTTCAGTTCTTCCATAAAATCTTGCAGGCTGCATTGCTTCATCAGCATCCTCCTTGCAACTATGGTTGATAATAATCACCGGCAATCATGGGCCACCATGATCCGGTTGCCCCCTTCCACCTTGGCCAGATAGCGTGCCCCGTCCGCGGCAATTATCAGACTCTGCATATCCGAGCCACGGCACGGCTCGGCGGTTGCAAGACCAACGCTCGCTGTCAGGGCCTGCCCCGTTTGCCCGCCGGCATAGCTGCCAGACAAGGCGGCTATCTGCTCCAGAAATTCATGGGCCACAACCAGAGCGCCCTCACTGGGGGTATTGGCCAGGACAATGGCAAACTCCTCCCCCTCACAACGGACTACGGTATCACCGGCCCGCTTGAGAACACCATTCATGGCATCCGCCACCTTCCGCAAGCATTCATCACCCTTGTCCCGGCCATGTAACTCGTTAAATTTTTTAAAATCATCAAGATCCATCATGAGCAGGGAAAGAGGAGCCGCCTTACGCCGGGATCTGTTCCATTCCCTGACCAGTGTTTCATCAAAATAACGACGGTTGTCCATCACGGTCAGGCTGTCGCGAGGCACCATGTGCATCAGGTGCTGATTTATCATCTCCATTTGGCGGGTAAGTTCGACCAGCTCCCGCTCCCGTGCCTTGCGCTGGTCGGTTTCCCGCTTCAGCCTCAAAGCGGCGCGAACCCTGGCCAACAGCTCAATCTCTCTGACCGGTTTGACGATATAGTCTGTCGCGCCCATAGCGAACGCCTGGGCAAGTGCTTCGTCATCATCGCGTACTGAAACCATGATCACCGGAATATCCCGTAGTCCATCCTGCTCCTTTATCCGTTGACAGGTTTCTATGCCGTCCATGCCCGGCATCATAACGTCCATGAGGATAAGGTCGACTCTTCTCTCCTCCGCCTCGGCCACTTCTGTTGTCGCCAGCATTTCCAATGCTTCCTGACCGCTTCTGACACAGTAGATGTCCGCGTATCCCTCATGCTGGAGCATTTCCTCAAGCAGCATCAGGTTTACAGGGATATCGTCAACAATAAGGATTGCCATTTTCACCTCGATGTTTCAGGAGCCGCAAAAAAACGACCGTACAATTCTGAATGTTCCCTTACGACTCCTAAACAAAAAATACCGGTTTATTCTTCAACAACGACTTATGACAAAAATATGAGCAGAACTCTCCTGGCCGTACCTCTTGCTCCGCATGCAATCATGGGATAAAATCACTCCTGATTTTGGAAGAGCCAAATATGACGAACTCGTAGGTCATTTTTTAACGCAGAGGCGCAAAGCCGCAAAGTTTTAATCCTTTCATTTCAACATGTTGCCTTTGCATCTCTGCGTCTTGGCGTTACGTTTTTTAGTTGTTACGAGTCCATCAAATAAGATCGGCTCGTAAAAAGGAAAACAGGTCACAGGTCCGCGACACAAAATCAAATAGTTACGAAGCGACAACCGTTATAACCGCGACTTTTTGCGATTTTATCAAATATTTTTTCACCCTTTTTGCTGTTCCCTGACAACAGGAAAAAAACATGCCCTATACCCCCATCATCGGCACCCTTGGCTACGTTCTTTCTCCAGACCGGACCCAGACACTTCTTGTCCACCGCAATGCCCGCCCGGCGGACGCCCACCTGGGCAAATACAATGGCCTTGGCGGCAAAATGCGGTCAGACGAGGATGTTCTCACCTGTCTCACCAGAGAAATCAAGGAAGAAGCCGGAATCGACTGCGAAGAAATCCGGCTGCGCGGCACCATCAACTGGCCCGGCTTCGGGCCCAAAGGGGAAGACTGGCTGGGCTTTATCTTCCGAATCGACCGCTTCCTCGGCACACCCTGCCCTGAAAATGAAGAAGGTACGCTTGCCTGGCACCCCATTACCAAGCTTCATCTCCTGCCGATGTGGGAGGGAGACCGGTACTTTTTGCCTCTGGTTTTCGACTCCGATCCCCGTATCTTTCATGGTCATCTTCCATACCTAAACGGCCGTCCCCTGAGCTGGAACTTCACCAGGCTTTGATTGTCATCGCTCCCGGACCGGGAGCAGCCTCTGCTTATCAACCGCAGCTTTTGTTGGATCTGGGATCCCAGGTGTCATAGGCCTTGCTGTATAGATAATCGTTGATCAGCAGCAGATCTTCCGGGGAAAGCTTGGCCCATAAGCCATCCTTGGCGCACCGAACATTTTTCTTGTAAAATACCATGTTCCAGCCCCGCATGGTCCGCGCTTCTGTATCCAGAAACTTGGCGCCTTTGTCGTTTCCCCTGAAATGACAGCTTTTGCAATTACTGCGATACAGCTTATACCCCGCCATGGTATTTTTATACTCCAAGGCCCTACTGGACTGGGTTGCCGGATCAAAACGGTAGGTGGTTTCGCCGCCCTCATCCTTGGCAAAAACCCCGACCTGAGACAGCAAGGCCAAAAAGGCCGCCAGCCCGGTAATGAGGGCAATCTTCTTTCCCATCCTTCCGCCTCCCCTGTTGCTTGAATGCATATTGTGCCCCCCTGTCTTGCCCGCTGTTTTCTCATCCCTTGCAGGTTCCGAGGCAGCCAGCCATATTAACACGCTGATAAAACTAGATAAAAATCTTGCTTTCGCCTTATTTTTCTTGAAATCGCCACAAGACGCGATTACAACGGTTATTTGTTGGGAACTCGTTGATTTTGCGTTTCTGACCTTTGATGGACTCGTAGGTCATTTTTTACACCCAGAGGGTATAAGTTTCGTTTGAGCAGGCAAGCTGCTCAACTCAGCTTTAACGCAGAGGCGCAAAGTTTTAATCCTTTTATTTCAATATGTTGTTTTTGCGTCTCTGCGCCTTCGCGTTACGTTTTTTAGTTGTTACGAGTCCAGCACCTTTGACTGCTTTCCTTTTTTTGCGAGGCCATCATTGTCCATGTTGATACTGAAGGCATTTCTATTCTCCCTCTTGGGTCACGGAAACACAAGGGCAATAATCATGCAACCATGCACAAGCTGGATGCATTTCTGTTTCCCTAATCTCATGATTAGGTGCGGGCTCCTATGCTTCGCATTTTTTTGCCTCCTCGCCGCGCCGACAGCTATCCAGGCCATGCCTGTGCCGGTGCTACTTGTTCCGGAGGAAAGCTCATACCCCCTGGCGAAACATCTAGAACTCCTTGAAGATCCTGCCGGAAACCTTACAATCACCGACATCGTTTCCAAACAAGCCGAAGCCCGCTTTGCCCCTGCAACCACCGGCATTCCCAGCTTCGGATTTACCACCTCGGCGGTCTGGGCTCGTTTTACCGTACAAAACAGCCTGCCCAATTTCGTGGAATACTTTCTCGAAGCAAAATATCCTCTTCTTGACCGGATATACCTTTATACCCCCGCCGACACCGGCGCCTTCATCGTTCTCAAGGCCGGCGACAGCTTCCCCTTCGAAAACAGGGCCATCCAGCACAAAAACAACATTTTCCCCATCCGGCTTCTGCCGGGCGAAGAGAAAACCATATATCTCCGCTGCGAGACGACAAGTTCCCTGAACTTGCCGCTCATCCTGTATTCCCCTGTCGGCCTGGCCGAAGGAATCAGCCTGGAACAGACCATGTTAGGCATCTATTACGGCATTCTGCTGGTCATGATGATCTACAATTTTTTCATTTATCTAAGCATCAGGGACAGCACCTATTTATACTACGTCCTTTTTGTTTTTACTTATATGATGTTCCAGTTGAGCGTCAACGGCATGGCTTTCCAGTATTTCTGGCCCAGCCAGATCTGGTGGGCCAATAACTGCACGCCATTTTTTATTTTCCTCGCCTACATCTTCGCCACCCAGTTCACGCGAAAAATTCTTGATACGGCAAAAAATGTCCCCCGCCTTGACGCCATTCTCCTGGCAGGTCTGGCTCTTTCCGCAATCGGCGCCATTTTGACTTTTTTTGTCGGCTACCCCCTGAGCATCCGTTTGGCAACCCTGATGAGCCTGACCGTTGTTGCCCTGATCGTTGCCGGCTTTATCTGCATGCGCAAAGGTTCCCGCCCGGCCCGTTATTATCTCCTGGCCTGGTCTGTCTCCATGCTGGGAGTAACGGTGTTTGCCCTTAAGACCTTCGGCATTCTGCCCCATACCTTCATTACCCACTGGGGCATCCAATTCGGTTCGGCCTGGGAGGTCATCCTGTTGTCCATGGGCCTTGCCGATCGTTTCCAGCTCATGAAGCAGGGAAAAGAGCAGCTGCAGAACGTCTATGCCAGGCAACTGGAAGAAGCCCATGGTGAGTTGGAGAAAACCTTTCGGGATATGGAACAGTTTAAACATTCCCTGGAATCTCTGCTTGAAGAACGAACCGCCGACCTGAGCCGGGTCAATGAGAACCTTGCCAGGGAAGTCCTGGAAAGGCAAAAAGCGGAAACCCGGGCAGATGCGGCCAGCAAGGCAAAATCTCAATTTCTCGCCTCCATGAGCCATGAAATCCGCACCCCGATGAACGCCATCCTCGGCATGGCGAACATGGCGGCAAAAATGGCGGAAACAGCAAAATTGCAACAATACCTCGCCATTATCCAGGACTCCGGCAAGGCGTTGCTTGCCCTGATCAACGACATCCTCGATTTCTCAAAGATCGAGGCAGGCCGACTTGATCTCGAGTGCACCAATTTTGATTTGCGGGAAACCATGGAAAGCCTTGCGGACCTGTTCGGCAAGCAGGCCGCCGACAAAGACCTCGAATTGCTGATCCGTGTGGACGGCGATACGCCCTGCGCCCTGAGGGGAGACGCTCTGCGCCTGCGGCAGATTCTGATCAATCTGATTGGCAACGCTATCAAATTCACCAAAAGAGGAGAGGTCGCTGTCAGGGTTCGCTGTGGAAAATTGAATGATGGCGAGGCGGTACTGCATTTTTCCGTGCGAGACACCGGCAGCGGGATAAACCATGACCAAATCAAGCAGCTTTTCAACGAATACTCCCAGGCAGACAGCTCAACCGCCAGGCTTTACGGGGGAACCGGCCTTGGTCTTGCCATCAGCAGGCAGCTGGTCACCCTGATGGGCGGCGAAATCAACGCAGAAAGCGAACCGGGCAGGGGCAGCACTTTCCATTTCACCATCAAGGTTAAATTGCAGCCCCAGGAATCCCAACACCCCATAATTCTTCCTGCCTCAGCTGCCGACGCCAGGGTTATGGTGGCGACAGATCATCCGGCCCTGGGGGAAACCTTGCTTAAGATGCTCTCCGACTTCGGTTGCCAGGCAGAAATACTCCCCCCGTCTGAAGAAAATGACTCACCGACATTCCTTGCCCAACTGACCCAGGAATATGCGCTTCTTGTTATCGACAGTTCCCTTCCTGGGCTGAACCTGTCCCTTCTTCTAAAAAAGCGCGATACCAACCAAGCGGACGTTCATCTTACTCCGGTCATAATCCTAACTCAGCTCGACCAGGAGGCAGCCCTTGAAGACGACTACAAGGCCTGCCCAGGAGTAATTTTCCTGAGTAAGCCGCTTAAGCAGTCAGACCTGTACAAAGCCATTGCCGAATGTCTTGGAATAGGCTCAACCCAGTCCTGCGCACTTTCTCCTCCGGAGGGAAACGACAGAAAACAGTTCGAGAGCCTGGCCGGCAAGCAGGTACTGGTGGTAGAAGACAACCCGGTAAACCAGATGGTGACAAGTCAACTCTTGACAAGAGTCGGCATTCTGGTTGATATAGCGGGCAACGGCCAGGAGGCGCTTGCCGCGCTGCCTGCCAAAACATATGATGCCGTGCTGATGGATGTCATGATGCCGGTGATGGACGGACTTACTGCGACCATGGCCATCCGCCGGGCTCTGCGTCTTGACCTGCCCATTATTGCTCTCACCGCCAAGGCCACCGATGTAGACCGGGGAAAATGCCTTGAAGCCGGCATGGACGAGTATCTGACCAAACCCGTGGACAGTCAGCAGCTGTACCAGACCCTGGAAAAATTGCTGGTCCGGTAATAAGGGAAAGAAGTCACATGTCCGCGACACGAAATCAAAAAGTTACAGAATGACAACCGTTGTAATCGCGGTTTTTTTGCGATTTCAACAAAAATTGATGACCATATGACCATGATCTCCTCCACCATAACAACCTTAAACCTGCTCTTGGAAGCAAGTGCCCGATCCTTTGGCCACTTGCCCGCGGTAGGCTTCGCCTTTCAGCCGCCCATTCCCTATGAAGAGTTCCAGCAGAAGGCTCTGCAGGTTGCAGCCCTGCTCAGGGAACACGGCATCAGAAAAGGCGACCGGGTGGCGATTCTCGCCGACAACTCTCCCCAGTGGGGCATGAGTTACTTCGGCATCATCAGATTGGGAGCGATTGGTGTCCCGATTCTCCCGGATTTTCCGGAGGCCGACGTCAAGCATATCCTGAACGAGGCCGGGGTAAAAATCCTTTTCACCACCCAGCGCCAGCTGGAAAAACTCTATGGGCTTACCGGCAACAAATTAAAAGCCGTAATCACCCTGGATGACGCCGCCGATCAGAACAACCTCGTGACCACCATCCCCTTCAGCCGATTTCTTGCCGCCGCAGGGGATCTGCCGGAAAATAAAGCTGAGTTGAGCAGCTCGCCGGATTTTATGCCCTTCAGGGTGCAAACGAAACTTATACCCTTTGGGTGTAAAAAATCCCCGCCCGTATGTCCGACCGACCCGGAGGACACCGCCTCGATCATCTACACCTCCGGCACTTCGGGCCACGCCAAGGCGGTGATGCTGAGTCATAAAAACTTTATCAGCAATGTTCGCGCCACCCTGGCAGTCTTTGCCGTTGAGCCGGTGCAGGGCTGGACCTTTCTTTCGATCCTGCCCATGTCCCACGCCTATGAGTTCACCACCAGCTTCCTGGTGCCGCTGGCCACCGGCTCCCGCATCGTCTATGCCGGCAAGACCCCGACCCCGACCGTGCTGGAGCGGATCTGCAAGCAGGAACAGCCCACCACCATGTGCATGGTGCCCATGGTCATGGAGAAGATCTACAAAAAGAAAGTCCTGCCGGTCATCAACGCCAATGTGCTCATGCGGGCGGCCATGAAGATGCCCCTGCTCCGCCGAAAGATCCTGCAAAAAATCGGTAAAAAATTACAGCTGTTTTTCGGAGGCAGGCTTAAACTTATCGCCATCGGCGGGGCTCCCCTCAACATCGAGGTGGAACGATTCCTGGCCGAGGCAGGATTCCCTTACCTGGTCGGCTACGGCTTGACCGAAGCCTCCCCCATAGTCAGCGCCGGGCCATACGGCGACCCAAGCATCGCTTTGGGCTCGGCAGGCAAGCCGGTGCAGGGGGTGGAGGTTAAAATCAGCAAGGCAAATCCCGAAACAGGGTTGGGCGAAATCATGGCCAGGGGAGCCAATGTAATGCAGGGATACCGCAACAATCCCGAGGCAACCAAAGAAGTCCTCGACCAGGAAGGCTGGCTGGCCACCGGCGATCTGGGCTTTATTGACCGGCAGGGAAATCTCTTTATCAAGGGGCGCTCCAAAAACGTCATTGTCCTTTCCCACGGTGAGAATATCTATCCCGAGACAATCGAAGAGAAGATCAACGCCTTCCAGCAGGTAGTGGAATCGCTGGTGCGCGAATGCAACAACCGGCTGGAAGCCTTGGTCTATCTGGATTACGAAATGATCGACGCGAAAACCAGAGGCAAGGAACAATCCCGGCAACTGGAACATATTGCCGAGATCCTGACGGAAATCAAAAGACAGGTAAACCTTAAGCTACCCCCGTATGCGCAGCTTGCCCAGGTGAGGGAACACCGGGAGCCATTCACCAAGACTGCGACTCATAAGATAAAACGCTATCTCTACACCAGCAGCCCCCAGAACTGCTGAACATAAAAAAATATGACTGAATCCACGACGGTTACCGCCCCCAATTATCCCCCGGACGTCCATTGCCTCAAGCTGGGCGAGCGGGAAATCTTTTTGATCGGCACGGCCCATATCTCCCGGGAATCCGTGGAGCTGGTCCGCCAGGTCATTGCCGGCGAAAAGCCGGACTGCGTCTGCGTTGAGCTGGACGAGAAGCGTTACGAGGCCCTGGCCAAGCGCAAGACCTGGGAGCTTCTCGATCTGCGGGAGATCATCCGCAAAAAACAGCTCTCCACCCTGCTGATCAACATGCTCCTGGCCTCCTACCAGAAAAGGCTCGGCGACCAGATGGGGGTCAAGCCGGGCACCGAACTGCTGGAGGCGGTGCAGGAGGCGGAAAAATACGGAATTCCCGTGGCCCTTTGCGACCGGGATGTTCGAGTCACCCTGCGCCGGGCCTGGAACTCCACCTCGTTCTGGCGCAAGAATTATCTGCTGGCCAGTATTCTCACCAGCATGTTCGAAGAGACCGAGATTACCGAGGACAAGCTGCGGGAGCTGAAAGAGAGCGATGTTCTTTCCGAGCTGCTCAGCGAGCTCGGCCAGGCCATGCCCGAACTCAAGCGGGTGCTTATTGACGAGCGGGACACCTACCTGGCGGAAAAGATCAAGGCCAGCAAAGGCAGTAGGTTGGTGGCCGTAGTGGGAGCCGGGCATGTGGCCGGGATCAAGACGGCGCTCGGCGAAGACCGCCGCGATCAGCTGGAGGCCATCAACATAATTCCGCCCGTTTCTCCTATCTGGCAGGTGGTCGGCTGGGCCATTCCCGCCCTCATTGTTCTCGCTCTGGTGGTGATCGCGGTTACCAAGGGCACGGCAGTGGCCGGGGACAATCTGCTGTTCTGGATTCTGGCCACCGGCCTTCCCGCCGCTTTTGGGGCGGTCCTGGCGCTGGCCCATCCACTCACCATCCTCGGCGCCTTTGTGGGAGCGCCCGTCACCACCCTGCTACCCGTGCTCGGCGTGGGGCATCTCACGGCCTTTATCCAGGTCATGGCCCAGCCGCCGCTGGTGATTGAGTTTGAAACCGTTCTTAAGGACATGGGCACTGTGCGCGGCTGGTGGCGCAATCGGTTGTTGCGTCTTTTCCTCGCCTTTATGCTGCCAAGCTTTGGCGCCATGGCCGGAATGTGGGTCGGCGGCTCCAGGATTATCTCCAACCTCTTTTAGAGGTAATCGATCACGGGGTAAGCCCACAAGGGTCAAATAACCACGGAATAAGCGGCCACAGGGTGCCGCAGGTTGCGGCAAGCGGGACGGCGATGCGTACATCAGGTACGTGAGCCGGGCCGATCGCCGCAAGATGTGGTGCCCTGTGACCGCTTACCTTTTAGGCGCCGTTACGAAGAACTCTCGCCGCGATTGGGCGTTTTGTGACGACTCCTTATGCCGCCTCTGATATCAGGACGGCGATAATATCTTAATTACAACGGTTCAGGAAAAAAACATGAACAAAAAAATGCATCTTACCGGCAAACAGGGCCGCCACCTGCGCGGCCTGGGACACCATCTTTCCCCCCTGGTCATGATCGGCAAGGATGGCGTTACCGACAATCTCACCGCGGCGCTGGAAGCAGTGCTTACCGCGCACGAACTGGTCAAGGTCAAGATCCAGGACGGCTGCCCTTACGCCAGGGAGGAGGCCGCCGAGCTGCTGGCCCAAAAAAGCAAAAGCCGAATCGCCCAGATCATCGGCAAGACCTTCCTGCTCTTTCGCGAGAACAAGGAGCTGAAAGAGGACAAGAAGATCAAGCTGCCGTCCATTAAATAATCAGCGCGAAGGTTCGTCCATGCGCGATTATCTTGACCTGCTGAAAACCGCCAACCAAGAGGCCATCCGCGCCCGACGGGCGGAAACGGCTGCCCTGCTGGCCCAGCCCAAAAAAGGCTTTCTGCGCTTCCGCGAACCCTATGAGTCCTTGCGCCATCTGCACGCCAGGGTCACCGATTACAGCACGGAGGCGGTGACCATCGGCTTGGCCGAAGAATTGGGCGAAGCGGACCTTGGCCTGGTGCATGAGGCCATGCAAAGTTTCATGCCCTGGCGCAAGGGGCCTTTCAAGGTGTTCGGAGTTGACATCGACGCGGAATGGCAGAGCTGGCGCAAATGGAACCGGCTGCTCCCCGCTCTGCCCGACCTCGCCGGCAAGGTGGTGGCCGATATCGGTTGCAACAACGGCTACTACATGTTTCGCATGCTGCCGCACAAGCCACGCTGCGTGGTCGGCCTGGAGCCCTTTCTCCAGCATTATTACTGTTTCAAGACCCTCCGCCGCCTGGCAAAAGCCGACGAGCTGTTTATCGAGTTGATGGGGGTGGAGGATGTCCCCCTTTTCTCTTCCTGTTTTGATGTGGTGTTTCTGATGGGCATCATCTACCACCGCATCTCGCCGGTGGAGATGCTGCGGGAGATCCGGGCAGCCATGCGGCCGGGCGGCGTGTTAATCATAGAATCCCAGGCCATTCCGGGCGAGGCCCCGGTGGCCCTTTTCCCGGAGGAACGCTACGCCAAGGTGCCGGGCACCTATTTCGTGCCCACGGCCAACTGCCTGCGCAACTGGCTGCTCCGCACCGGCTTTACCGAAGTGGAAATCTTTTGCTGCCACCCAATGAGCAGCGAGGAACAACGAAAAACAGCCTGGATGACCTTTGAATCCTACGAGGATTTCCTCGACCCCCACAACCCGGCCCTGACCGTGGAAGGCTACCCGGCCCCCTTGCGGGTGTTTCTCAGGGCGGTGAACCCATAAACCGTCAACACAAATAAACCCTCAACCAGACATGGTGACAACGTGGCAAAACCGAACTATCAGTACGAAAAACGGCAGCGAGAACTGGCAAAGAAAAAAAAGAAAGAGGAAAAGAAGCAAAACCTGATGGATAAAGCTGAGTTGAGCAGCTTGTCTGCTCAAACGAAACTTATACCCTCTGGGTGCAAAAAGGAGCTTCCGGAAGGAGCCGAGCCAGATCAGCCAGCGGATAGCGAGGAGAACTGAGACCGTTCTTTTTTGCCTGGCAGCAGTCGCTCCGGGCAACCAGCGGCGGAGACAACCCATCTCCCCAAGTTCACGAATTTGTTTACCATTTCCTCCTTGACTTTCCGCGTCACATACGCATTATATAATTATAAAGGAGGTATTGTCATGTCCCTCACAATCAACAGCAACAACAGCTCATCAGCCATAAACCAGCTGGGGCACACCCAGAAAAATTTTGCCTCATCCCTGGAAAAAATCGCTTCCGGACGGCGCATCAACAAGGCATCGGACGATGCCGCCGGTATGGCCATCGCCGACATTCTGCTCAGTCAAGCCCGAGGAATGGGCCAGTCCCTGCGCAACGCCAACGATGCCATTTCCATAGCCCAGGTGGCGGACAGCGCCCTGAGCCAGTCAACGGATCTGGTGCAGTCCATCCGCGTAAAAGCGCTGCAAGCCGCAAACGCCAGCCAGAGTGCGGAAAGCCGCCAGGCTCTTCAGAGCGACATCAACAGTTCCTTGGCCCAGCTCGACAAAATTGCCCAGAACACCACCTACAACGGGCAACAGTTGCTCTCCGGCACCTTTTCCGGCAAGGAAGTGCAGATTGGCGCCAACAGCGGCGAAACCATCAAGCTCTCCATTGCCTCGGCCACGCCGGGCAATCTCGGCAGCCCGGCCCTGGGCAACCTCTCCGAGGTCAATGTATTGAGCCAGGAAAGCGCTCAGGACGCCATCAAAATTGCCGATGCGGCCCTGGAACAGATTGACGCAGCCCGGTCCGAAATCGGCTCCACCCAGAACCAGCTTGCCTCAACCATCAACAATCTGGCCGCCACCAGCACCAATCTGCTGTCCGCCGCCTCGAGCATCTCCGATGTGGACCTGGCGGAAGAATCCATTGACTTTAATTCCTTAAAGGTGCTGACCGAGGTGAACGCCTTTGCCCTGGCCCAGACCGGCAAAATAAACAAGCAGAACATCTTGAGCCTGTTGCAGGGTTGATAAGCAGTAGCAAGTGATCCCATCTCACGTAATCGTTCACAGCACCACATCTTTGGACGATCCCGGCTTACGTACACGAGGTACGCAGCGCCGCTCTGCTTGCCCAAATCTGCGGCACTGCTGAACGGTTACAGTCCGGTGGTTTTGGTACTTTGACGACCGCCCCGGTGAACGGTTACCATCTTACAAGCAAAAAACCCGAATCTCCTGATGGCGATTCGGGTTTTTTAGGAGCCGTTAAAAAGCAACATGTTTTTCTGGTTCTTTTCGTTACGGCCCCTTATGCCGTTCCTGGGATCATGACTGTACAAGTTTTTTTTTGACAACGGCTTAGTCCGGGTGGAATTTATCAAACTGTAATATCCGCACCGCCTTACCCAACCTGACATCCTCCCTGTGAATTGCAAGACTGAGCGGCCTTCTGTCTATGGAACCGTCCGAAAAAACACTTATCGCCATCCCCATCCGTAACACGCTGATCCCTTGATCTGCTCAACCTTGCAAGGGGAAAAGTGGCAATTTTAACCTGGGAAAAGCAGCATTTTTTTTATTGCTCTTTTACCGACAATCGCCAATAGTGCCGCATATTAATAACCAAAGGAAAAACCTGCATGACCAGCTCTGAAAAAGAAATACACGGCAAAAAACTAACAGTCCTGTCGCTGGCGGCCCTGGGCGTTGTCTTCGGCGACATCGGCACCAGCCCACTTTACGCCATGCGGGAATGTTTTCACGGCGAATATGGCATCGCGGCCTCCGCCGCCAATGTGCTCGGTGTCTTGTCCCTTATCTTCTGGTCCCTGCTGCTCATTGTCAGCGTTAAATACCTCGGCTTCATCCTCCGGGCTGATAACGAAGGGGAAGGCGGGGTTCTGGCCCTGACCGCCCTGATCAAGCCCAGAAACCTGAAATCGCGTACCCCCCAATGGGCCCTGGTAGGGCTCGGCCTCTTTGCCGCCTGCCTGATGTACGGCGACGGCATGATCACCCCGGCCATCTCGGTGCTGAGCGCCGTAGAAGGGGTGAAAAACATCACCCCATTGCTCGAGCCTTATATCATCCCGGTCACCATTGCCATTCTGGCTGGGCTTTTTCTCCTGCAAAAACGAGGTACCGCCAGGGTGGGCCGTCTGTTCGGACCGGTCATGCTCCTCTGGTTCTTCGTCCTTGCCGCTCTCGGCATTGCCCAAATCGTGAAAAGCCCGCAGGTGCTGGCCGCCGTATTTCCTTGGCACGGGATCAGCTTTCTCCTTGCAAACAGGGTCCATGGCTTCATCGTCCTTGGTGCGGTCTTCCTGGTGGTTACCGGGGCAGAGGCGATTTACGCCGACATGGGCCACTTCGGCAAGCGCCCCATCCAGCGGGTCTGGTTCGTAATCGTCTTTCCGGCCTTGGTCCTCAACTATTTCGGTCAGGGCGCTCTTTTGCTCGCCAAGCCGGAAGAGGCTTATCACCCCTTCTATGCCCTGGTCCCTGACTGGGCCATGATCCCCATGGTACTCCTGGCCACTTTTGCCACGATCATTGCTTCCCAGGCCGTGATTACCGGCTCTTTTTCCCTCACCCGCCAGGCGATCCAGCTTGGCTACCTCCCCAGGCTGCGGATCACCCACACCTCCTCATCGCACATCGGCCAGATCTATGTGGGGCCGGTGAACTGGACCCTGATGCTTTGCACCATCGGCCTGGTCCTGGGCTTTCAATCCTCAAGCAAGCTTGCCGCCGCCTATGGCGTGGCGGTGAGCGCCACCATGTTGATCACCACCACCCTCTTTTTTGTGGTGGCCAGCAAGCGCTGGGGCTGGAACCGGCTCACCGCCGGCCTGCTCACCGCCCTTTTCTTTATGATCGATCTCCCCTTCTTCGGGGCGAACATGAGCAAGATCTTCCATGGCGCCTGGTTTGCCCTGGCCATTGGCGGTTTCTTTTTCCTCATCATGCTGACCTGGGAACAAGGCCGGGAAATCCTTGGCAGCAGGATGCGGAGCCTGACCCCAAGTCTGGGTGAATTCAAAAAGATGCTGAAAAAATCTCCGCCGCAACGGATCAACGGCCAGGCCGTGTTCCTGACCAGGGGCCACGACATTGTCCCCGCCGCGCTGATGCACAACCTCAAGCACAACAAGATCCTGCACTCCGAGGTAGTTTTTCTGAATATCCGCACCGAGGAGATCCCCCGGGTGCCGAATTTCGAAAAAATCGAGGCCGAAAAACTGGGTGCGGGCCTCTACCGCATCATCGCCCACTTCGGCTTCATGGAAGAGCCGAAGATCGACAAAATTTTCGCCCTGGCCCGCAGCAAGGGGCTGACCCTGGATATGAAGGAAGCCAGCTTTTTCCTGGGGCGGGAAAAACTCTCCATCGGGGAACACCCGGAGATGTGGCGCTGGCGTTCGCATCTTTTCCTTTTTCTGGCGCGCAACGCCATGGATGCCGCAGGTTTTTTCGACATCCCCTCGGACCAGGTCATCGAGGTTGGCGTTCAGTTGGAGCTATAGGTCAAGCTTGAGGCACTCGCAACAACTCATTGTTTAACGCAGTGGCGCAAAGACGCAAAATTTTAATCCTTTTATTTCAACATGTTGCCTTTGCGCGTTTGCGCGTCTGCGTCTTGGCGTTACGTTTTTCAGTTGTTATACGATCAACAAGCGTTAGGTTCAGATCCCATCTCCATAACTCGTTTTCCGGCAGCATGGCCAGCACAAATCATTACCCTTTACGGCTCCATCCTGACCACTATTTTTCTTCCGACGGATTGCGATGATTCCCCCCTGGAAAAGCCTGCTGGCCCGCAGCATCACTACCCCCGAACAGCTAAGCCGCCATTTCGGCCAGGATTTTTCGGCCCTGGCCCCGGTTATCGAACAATTCCCCATGCGGATAAATCCCTATTACCTAGGGCTGATCAAGACTCCGGGAGATCCCCTCTGGCGGCAGGCTGTGCCGGACCCGCGGGAGCTGGACGACCACGTCTGCCTGGTTGACCCCCTGGATGAGGAAAACCGCTCGCCGGTGGAAAATCTGGTCCACACCTATCCGGACCGCGCCCTCTTTTTGGTAACCAACCAATGCGCCATGTATTGCCGGTTCTGCACCAGGAAAAGAAAGGTCGGCACCCCCCGCATGCTGGTAAGCCGGGAAACCATGCGGGAGGCCTTTGCCTATCTGCGCAAAAACAAGCAGATCCGCGATGTCCTCATTTCCGGCGGCGACCCGCTGCTCTTAAGCGACGAGACTCTTGGCTGGCTGCTGGACAACCTGCGCGCCATCCCCTCGGTCCAGATCATCCGCATCGGCAGCCGGGTTCCCTGCACCCTGCCCATGCGGATCACCACCCGGCTGGCCGCTATCCTCAAACGCTATCACCCGCTCTACCTCAACACCCATTTCAACCATCCCGACGAAATAACCCCCGTGGCGGCCAAGGCCTGTGCCCGGCTGGCCGGGGCCGGCATCCCCCTTGGCAACCAGACCGTCCTGCTCAAAGGGGTCAACGACAACGCCGCCACCATCGGCAGGCTCATGCACGAGCTGCTCATGATTCGGGTAAAACCCTATTATCTTTTCCAGGCCGACATGACCCTGGGCGTCAACCACTTCAGAACCAAGGTAGAGACGGGTCTGGAAATTATGCAATCCCTAATCGGCCACACCTCCGGCCTGGCCGTACCGACCTTTGCCATTGACGCGCCAGGCGGTGGGGGCAAAATCCCGCTTACCCCCAGCTATCTCACCAGCTTGGGCAAAACCGTCAGCTTGACAAATTATCTCGGCGCACCGTGCAGCTACCACAACGATCTTGATTAACAGCGTTTCCCTGCCTTTTTTTATCCGCAGCGATTGCCTCCAGCCTTCATCTTTGATACCCTTTATTGAGAATCATGGCACAAGGAGACCACGCATGCTGAAAAAAATTCTCGTCGCCGTTGACGGCTCGCCATACAGCACCCATTCCCTCCGCTACCTCGGCCAACTCTTCCAGAATCTTCCCGATATTCATTTCCATCTTCTTTCCCTTGTCCCGGCAAGCAGCCTCGGCTCAGCCGCCCGCGACTGGCTGAGTGAAGCGGAACTGCTCAATACCGTAAGCCCGGCCACCCGCAACCTGCTGGTCGCCCAGAAAAAATACATGCTCCAAGCCACGGATACCCTCAAGCGGCTGGGCATTGCCGAAGAGCAGATCCACACCTCCGTCCGGCTTTCCCAGCGAACTGTGCTCCAGGAGATCATCCACGAGGCCAGGCAAGGAAAATACGACGCCCTGCTCATCGGCCGGAGGGGCATCGGCAAACTGGAAGAGATAATCATGGGCAGTGTTTCCGCCACCATTCTTGAAAAATGCCATGATGTTCCCCTGTGGATCATCGACGGCCAGGTCGATTCCCGTAGATTCCTGGTCCCGGTGGACGGTACCAGCCATTCCCTGAAGGCTATCGACCATCTGGCCTTTATCCTTGCCGGCAACCCCTTCGCCGAAGTGACCCTCTTTTACTCCAAAGCCCTGCTTGGCAGCCGCCCCGCCATCGAGCCCAAGGATTTCTATAGCACTTGGGGAGAGGCGTGGTGCGAAGAGCACCTGCGCCGAGAGGACAGCCTTTTCCATGCGCCCAAACAAATCCTCATTGACGGCGGCTTCCCGGCGGAGCGCATATTCCGGCTGGAAACTTCCATGGGCATCGATCCAAGCCGCCAGATTCTTCGCCAGGCCCTGATCGATGATTTCGGCACCATTGTCATGGGTCGCCGGGGAGAGGAGGTCAACAAAGGCATCTTCCGTGGGGTTTCGGACCGGGTGCTGCTCATGGCCGAAAAGGTGGCGATCTGGATCGTCGGCTGACCGACAGATACCAGTTGACAGGCAGGACATTTATCAAAAGAAAACTATCCAGCTCAGCCTGTCAGGCATAAAAAGCTGAAATAAAGTGCAAAGTGCGCCTTTTCTGGTATTTTTCAGTTACTGACAGACTATTCACCTGAGCCGTTGTTATATGACAAATACTGGAGCAAGCATGACCTTAAAAATTCTCGTGGTGGACAACCACCCGATGATCCTGAAGCTCCTGAGCAACTTCCTGGAAAAGGAAGGCCACGAGGTAATGACGGCCAGCGATGGCCTGGCGGCCCTCAGCGTGCTGGAGGTCTACACCCCGGACGTCATCTTTGTCGATCTGGTCATGCCCAACATCGGCGGCGACAAGCTCTGCCTGATTATCCGCAGTATCCCAAGGTTTGCCGACCTTTTCATCGTCATCCTTTCCGCCATTGTCGCGGGAAATGATATCGATTACAGAAAGTTCGGTGCCGACGCCTGCATCGCCAAGGGCTCCATCAAATCCATCCAGAAACACGTCCTTGAAATCATCCGGCATCGGGCGGACAAATCCCGGACCAGCCCCGAACCGGTGGCAAATCTTGAAGACGACCAGTACCAGACCATTACAAGGGAACTGCTTTCGGCAAAAAATCATTTTGAAGGCATCATCAACAACATGTCCGAAGCGGTTTTCGAACTGACCCCGGACGGCATCATCATTTTTGTCAATTTAGCCGCCATGGCCCTCTGCGACCTTGCCGAGGAAAAGCTACTGGCCGCGAACCTTGTCACGCTTTTCAGTAAGGATGAGCACCTACGAATTTCCAGCCTGCTGGCACAGCCGGAGCGTTTGCCCCAACTCATCGAAGATGACCCGGCCACGCTTTTAAACGGCAAACATGTCGCCCTGCATTTTCTCAAACTCGGGAAGACCAAACCCGGTATAATTCTCATCGCCAAAGACATCAGCGAACGCTACGAGGCGGAACAAGCCTTGCAAACCAGCGAAATACGCTTCCGGGAGCTGTTCGACAACATGGGGGCCGGAGTCGCGGTCTACGAAGCGGAAAACCTTGAAGCCGGCGATTTTGTTTTTGTCGACTTTAACCGGGCGGCGCAACGCATCGAAAAAATAGGCAAGGACCAGGTGATCGGCAGATCGCTCTTGGAGGTCTTTCCCGGCGCAAAAGAGTTCGGCCTGCCTGCCGTGCTGCAACGGGTCTGGCGAACCGGCAGGCCGGAACATCTCCCGGTGGCTCTGTATAAGGACAATCGTCTCTCCGGCTGGCTGGAAAACTATGTATACAAGCTTCCCACCGGCGAGCTTGTCGCCATCTTTGATGATGTCACCGCCAGGAAGCAGGCGGAAAACAACCTGGCCATAGAATCGGCCACGAACGGGGCCGTGGCCAGAATTTCCCGGATGATCATCTCCTCCGATTCCCTGAAAGACATTTCCACGGCCCTGCTTGAAGAGCTCCTGGTTCTGACCGAGAGCAAATACGGAATCATCGACCTGGTGGACCCCAAAACAGACAACCTGCTGGCCATGGCTTTTTCCCAGGAAATCCAGACGATGTGCAACATGCACGAAGAAGGCGACGCCTGCGTGCACGCCCCCAAGGGGTTGATCATCTGGGTTCTGGAAAACAGGGCCGCCATCCTCTCAAACTCGCCCGGCACCGACTACCGGGCAAAAGACCTTCCTGACGGCCCGGCCGCCCTTACCCGTCTGCTGGCGGTTCCGGCCATGTTTAACGACGAGTTTCTCGGCCTTATCACCGTGACCGACAGCCCACGCAATTATGAACAACGGGATCTCGACACCGTTGAGCAGTTCGCCTCCCTGTTCGCTCTGGCTGCCCAGAAAAAACAGGCCCAGGACCACATTGCCCACCTGGCCCATCATGATCCCCTCACCGGTCTGGTCAACAGACATCTTTTCCCGGACCTCCTGGCCCAGGCCATGATTCTGAGCCAGCGGCACCGGAAAAAAATTGCCCTCCTTTACGTTGATCTGGACAAATTCAAGCAGATCAATGACGATCACGGGCACCTGGCTGGAGACACCGTCCTCAAGGAAGTCGCCGCCCGACTGCGCGGCCTGTTGCGCGATTCTGACACGGTCGCCCGCATGGGCGGGGATGAATTCGTGGTAATTCTTCAGGATATTGCAGGCAAGTCCTCGGTGGCGGAAGTAACGAAAAAGATCATTGAGACGCTGGCCGAACCCATTCTCTTTTATGAGACTCGGTTCACCGTCACAGCCAGCGTTGGCATCAGCATCTATCCCGACGATGACAAGCAGATCGACGCCCTGCTCCAGAAGGCGGACAAGGCCATGTATCAAGCGAAGAAATCCAGCACCGCCAGTCATTTCTTTTACGATGGTTAGAAGCCCTGCAAAACATAATCCTGGAAAATCCTGACTGATTGTGTATTCTTATCCGCAGGTTTTCCCCACCCTGCCAGTCCAGGACATGAATAACCGGGCGCGCATATCCAGCCCCCATACAAGTCTGCCCGGAGCCAGCCATGCTTGCCAAGGTTATCAGTGGAACGGTGTTGGGCGTTGACGGACATCTCGTTGACGTGGAGGTTGATATTGCCATGGGCTTACCGGCCTTCACCATTGTCGGCCTTGCCGAAGGAGCGGTACGGGAAAGCAAGGACCGAGTCAAGGCGGCCATAAAAAACAGCGGCTACGATTTCCCCAACCGCCGCATCACCGTAAACCTCGCCCCCGCCGATCTCAAGAAATCCGGCACCGGTTTTGATTTGCCCATCGCCCTCGGTATCCTGGCCTCCGCGGGACTGATCAACCCGGAAATACTCGCCCGAACCTGCGTCACCGGGGAACTTTCTCTGGATGGCGGCCTGCGCCCCACGCCGGGAATTCTCTCTATTGCCCTGGCTGCACGAAAAGCCGGCTTAGCCCACTACCTGGTACCCGGGGCCAATGGCGCCGAGGCGGCGGTGGTAGAGGGAATCAACACGCTGAGTGTGGCCGCCCTGCATGAAGCGGTGGAACTCCTGGCAGGCAAGAAACCTCTCTCGCCGATAACCATCCAGCACGCCGATCTGTTCCGCCAGACAGAGGCGCCGGAAAACGATTTTTCCGAGGTCAAGGGCCATGCCCATGTAAAGCGGGCGCTGGAGGTTGCCGCGGCGGGAAGACACAATATCCTCCTTTCCGGCCCGCCCGGCTCGGGAAAGACCATGCTGGCCCGCAGAATCCCCTCAATCCTGCCCGATCTTTCCTTTGCCGAGGCCCTGGAAACCACGAAAATATATTCCACCCTGGGGCTCATCCCCAAGGAGCAAAGCCTGATCACCACCAGGCCTTTCCGTACCCCGCACCATACCATTTCCGATGCCGGCCTGATCGGCGGCGGGCAAATTCCCAAGCCAGGCGAGGTCTCCCTTGCTCATAACGGCGTGCTTTTTCTCGATGAGCTGCCGGAATTCAAGCGCAACGTTCTGGAGGTTCTGCGGCAACCCCTGGAAGACGGCCAGGTCACCATTGCCAGGGCTGCGCAATCACTCCGCTTTCCCGCGGACTTCATGCTGGTTGCGGCGATGAATCCCTGCCCCTGCAGCTTTCTGGGCTCGGACAAGGATTGCCTCTGCACGCCCTCACAAATCCAGCGCTACCGCAGCAGACTTTCCGGACCCCTGCTGGACAGGATTGATATCCATCTTGAGGTGCCTGCGGTTAAGGTGCATGAACTTACGGCCACGCGCCCCGGAGAGGCCTCGGCGGCAATCAAGGCCAGGGTAAGCAAGGCCCACGGCCTTCAGCAGACGCGGTTTGCCGCGAGAATCGCCGTGTACTTCAACAGCCAGATGGGACCAAAGGATATCAAGCGCCATTGCGCTCTCGACAGCCAAGGTCAGGAGCTGCTGATTCAGGCCACGACCAGGCTGGGCCTTTCGGCCAGGGCATATCATCGCATTCTAAAAATTGCCAGAACCATTGCCGACCTGGAAGCAAGTACGAATATCCTCTCAAGCCATCTTGCCGAGGCCATCCAGTATCGCCGCTTGCCAAACCAATAAAATTGTGCTTTGCTCTGTCCTCGTAACCGATCACGGGAGGAGTGCCCCGAAAGTAAAATAACCACGGAATAATCGGCTTGTTTGGCCGGCAGCGAATTGCCTGTCCGCCTAACCGGTATCGGTTGCCGGAAATTCAGATGCACCCATACAAAATCAGCATTCTCCTCTTGAAGTAACTGCCACCCTGTGGTACTAATAGCGCAACAGTAAACACTCTCTAATTTTTCTGCTTGGAGCAACCGATGGACAGACAAGATTTTTTATTGGTGCGCAAAAAACTTGGCAAGACTCAAAAGCAGATGGCTGAGCTCCTTGGCTCATCGACAAAGGCCATCCAAGGATACGAACAGGGCTGGCGTTCCGTCCCCCCCCACGTCGAACGGCAGGTTTTCTTTCTCCTCTCCCGTCAGCAGCAGAAAAACAGCGCAAGCCCCCTTACCTGCTGGGAGATAAAAAATTGCCCGCAGGAAAGGCGGGAAGAATGCCCGGCCTGGGAATTTCAGGTTGGCGAATTATGCTGGTTCATCAACGGCACCATCTGCGAGTGCAAGGCCCAGAAAAACTGGAAGGAAAAAATGAATATCTGCCGGGAGTGTGAAGTGTTCACCCCCTTCTTCTGATTTTCGCTTTATCAAGGGCAACTATTCGGCTAAAATTAAATACGATTAACTCGTAAAAACCTGAAAAGTTCACAGGCCCACCACACAAAATAAAACACCTACACGTTAATACCCGTTGTAATCGTGGCTTTTTACGATTTCAACAAATACCAGCGGGAAAATCGAATTGAAACTGTTCAGCAGCGCCGCTTCGCTGCTGCCGCAGCTGCACGAAATAGACTGATCTATGGCCAATCATAGGAGGACGGCCCATCATGCCACGTATTTCCCCTGACATCACCGCAATCATAGGCAAAACTCCGCTGCTTGACTTGGCTCGGATCGGGGCAGGGCTACAGGCCCAGCTAATTGCCAAACTGGAATTCCAGAACCCCTTGGGAAGCGTCAAGGACCGCATCGGCCTGGCCATGGTCAGCGTCGCCGAAAAGCAAGGGCTGCTTAGGCCGACAACCACCATCATCGAGCCAACCAGCGGCAATACCGGCATAGCCCTGGCTTTTGTCTGCGCCGCCAGAAAATACCGCCTAATCCTGACCATGCCGGAAACCATGAGTCTGGAACGGCGCACCCTTCTCAAGCACTTGGGCGCCGAACTGGTGCTTACTCCGGGCAGTGAAGGCATGAAAGGCGCCATAGCCAAGGCGGAAGAAATAGCTGCCGCAACCCAGGACAGCTTCATGCCCAACCAGTTTACCAACCCGGCCAACCCGGAAATCCATCGCCAAACCACGGCCAAAGAGATCTGGGAGGACACTGAGGGCACCATCGATATTTTTGTGGCCGGGGTGGGCACCGGCGGCACCATCACCGGGGTTGGCGAGGTGGTCAAGGCGCTAAAACCATCCCTTTATGTGGTGGCGGTGGAGCCTGCCGACTCTCCGGTGTTATCCGGGGGAAAACCAGGCCCCCACAAGATTCAGGGCATCGGCGCAGGCTTTGTCCCCAAGATCCTCAACCGGGAGATCATCGATGAGATTATCACGGTGACCAACGAGCAGGCCATGGAAACCGCCCGGAGAATCGCCAGGGAGGAAGGTATTCTCTGCGGCATCTCTTCGGGCGCCAACGCCTGGGCCGCCATGCAGCTCGCCGGCCGCCCGGAAAACCGGGGCAAGCAGATCGTCTTTCCCCTCTGCGATACCGGGGAAAGATATTTGAGCACAGAGCTGGTGAAAAATCCTTGACCCCACTCCCTCTGCCGACATTTGCCAACATTTGTTTGACAAACAGCCGGGGATCATATAGTAATTGCCCTTGCTTATTTTGTTAATAAACTCCCTCCCCGATGCAACACCAAAAGGGATCCCAACCCCATTCTGCCACGAAGAAATTCATGCCCGCCTTGAGTATTTTAAAAAATCGCAATAACCTCGTTACCGGAGGAGCGGGCTATATCGGTTCCCAGACAATCCGGCAGCTGGTCAACGCCGGCTGTAATGTGGTCGTGGTCGACAATTTTTATTCCAGCAACCGCGGGGCTGTCCCGGTGAGCGGGGTACAATTCAGGACCATTGAGACGGATCGCCAGGCAGGTGATCCGCCGACGCCCATCTCGGATCCCCAACGCATCAAAGAACTATTTGCCTGGCGTCTGTCAATGGTCATGCAATAATGTACCAAAAATGGTCAAGCAAAGTGTACCACCTATGAAATGTAATCGGTGATTATCT
>MGTD01000030.1 GCA_001799285.1 Deltaproteobacteria bacterium RIFOXYD12_FULL_56_24 | reverse complement strand
CCGACGGTCTGTGTCTTGGCATGCCGACGGCATTATCCTGCCTGTCAGGGGATAAAATTGGCTTTTTCAGGGCCGACTACATATTAATACCCGTTGTAATCGTGGCTTTTTACGATTTCAACAAACTTATACCCGAAGGGTGATTCCGTGGTTATTTCACCTTGGTGGGCTTAGCCTGTGATTGGTTACCATCAAAGAGCCGGATTGGGGTAGAGCGGGGCGGATCACTGCGGGAGGGGGGCGAAGGAGAGATAAATCAGTCAAGCATAATGAATGAGGAGGCCAGGTTATCTGCCCTCCCCTTCGTTTTCCTAAAAGTATGGGGCGATTATCGCACCATCTGAATCAATTTTTCGAACAGCTCGTCGGCGGTGGAAATACTTTTGGCGTTGGCTTGGAATGCCCGTTGGGTGGTAATAACATCTACCATTTCCTGGCCAAGATCAACATTGGACATCTCGAGAGTGTGGTTGGTGGTGGAGCCGAAGGATGCCTGGCCAGCAGTTCCGATTGTCGCGGTTCCGGCCTCGGCTGTGGCAACAAAATTGTTACTCCCTGTTGAGCGCAACCCTTGCAGGTTGCTGAAGTTGGCCAGCACGATCTGGGCTTGACTGATATTCTGTCCGTTGGAGTATTCTCCAGTGATAACCCCCTGGCTGTCTACGTTTATGTCCTGCAGTCTGCCTTTGCCGTATCCGTTTTGGCTCTGATATAACAAGGCTGAAGGGCTGGCATAATTGGTGGTGACAAGACCTGTCCCTTGATACAGCTCGTCGGGGATAACGGTGAATGATGTGCTCTGGTTGCCGAAGATTTGGGCAATGGTAGTATCAGTGGACGGGGTTGCCCCGTTTGCATTGGTATGGGTGATCGAGGAGATGGCCAACTGGCTTGCTCCTATCATGGTGTCGGTGAGGATGAGCTGACCGTTGGTGATTCCTGCGGTGCAGGCAAATTGGGTCTGTACCCCGGCAAGAAAGTCAGCCACCGTCTGAGAAGAGTTAACCGTGTAGGTGTATGCGGCTGCGCTTCCGTCGCCGGTAGTGCCCTGGAGGGTGATTGTGTCCCCGTCCTGAACGGGATTGCCTTGGTTGTCGGAAACGGTGTTCCAGCTGGAGGTTGCACTTATGTTGCCTGATGTGTTCTCAGAGCTGAAGGCCGCAGTCGGACTAAGTACAGACTGTGGTGTTGGGGTGATGCCAAAGCTCAGGGTAGAGGAATTAT
Source organism: Deltaproteobacteria bacterium RIFOXYD12_FULL_56_24 (assembly GCA_001799285.1). Lineage (GTDB taxonomy): Bacteria > Desulfobacterota > Desulfobulbia > Desulfobulbales > Desulfurivibrionaceae > Thiovibrio. Next base: position 8,313 of record MGTD01000030.1, on the reverse strand, counting down.
TGGCAGTGGTGCCGGTAAAATTGAAGTCGAAGCTGTAGTATGATTCTCCCCTGGCAAGGGTAAGCAGATTGACAGGGGTGGCTGGGGCGACAGCGCCGTCTGGCGGTACATTCCAGCACTGGATGTTGTTCAGATTGCCGCTGTTGGAAAAGGAAAGAATGCCATAGAGCAGGGCGCCCGCTCCTTTGTCCGTTGCGCTGTTGTAGCGGGTGCCTGCGGCGTTAAGCCGCTGGTCCTGTGCGGGGTTGCAGGTGACGATAAACTCTTGCTCGTTGGGGTTGGCGGTTGCATCGAAATAAACGGTCAGATCGTAGGTGGATGAGGGCGTTGTAAAGCCTGTGGTTTCATCGCCGGAGTCATAAATGTTCAGCGAGGTCTTGTAGTCGTAATTGTTGGTGGAGATGGGCTGAGCAGTGTTGGTTCCGTCCCAGCTGTCAAAAAGACTGATCGGACTGGCGGAGGATTCTTTCAGGTCCGGGTTGTTTTGAATGTTCAGCATCAGTTCTACCGCACTGGTCGCCGACTGGGGGGTGATGCTCTTGATCAGGATATCGCTGATCAAGGTGGGCGAGACGGTGCTGGCGCTTAAATTGTAGCCCTGCACAAATTGTCCGTTTGGGGTAATCAGGTTGAAGGCGTTGGGCTCCGTACCCAGATGCTCTACCAAACTGAAGTCTCCAGAACGGGTGTAGGTGTCGGCGGTTGTCGCATCATCCGAGCGGACCATGAAAAAGCCGGAACCGGTGATGGCCATGTCGGTGGCCTTGCTCGTGGCTTCGAGGCCGCCGTTAGTAAAGGAAGTGCCGATCTGATCACCATGAACACCGTGACCGGCAGAGAGGGCGCCCGTGGTGGTTTCAAAGAGATCGGCAAAATGGGTTTGCCCTGCCTTGAAGCCGCTGGTGTTGACGTTGGAGACATTGTTGGCTGTGACGTTGAGCTTCTGGCCCATGCCGTTTACGCCGCTTAATCCGCTATAGAAAGATGTTATTATGCCCATAGTGCGCCTCGTCTGGTATTCTGGATATGGAGCTGCCGCATAGTAGCAAAGCAAAACCTGTGCCAGAGCAAGCATTGTGGAATATTTATTGAAATTTGCTGTAATTTTAAGATGTTGGCAGTGAAAATACAGCCAGGCGCCAGCTACCGTATCCGGAAATATTTTCCCGGATACGGTACTATTGGCGAGGGAGGGGAGGTTGTTGTCTCTTTATCTGGGTTGGAGCTATCCCAGAAGTGTGTCGAAGATGGCGAAGGCCTTATTGACCACGGGAACTGCGGCTTCGAGTTGCAGATAGGACTTGCCGGTGATCTCTTGGGTCACCAGCTCATTGCTCGCCGGCAACAGGCCACCCAAGGGTAGATCGGTAGATTGAACCGCCTCGTCGATTTTGGCCAGCAGCTCCTCACTGGCCGGTTCAGGCACCCGGTTGACGATGAGGCATTTTTTCTTGATTCTGATCCCCAGCGGCCCGGTGAGCTCGGCGATCCGCTTGGCGGTCATGATTCCCCGGGCCGAGGGGTCCGAGACCACGATAAGATAGTCGATATCCCTTAGGTTCATGCGGCTTAAGTGCTCCATGCCCGCCTCGTTGTCCACCACGATGTACTGGTAGTTGGCGGCCAGATGATCCATGGTCATGGCCAGATGCTGATTGGCCGCGCAATAGCAGCCGGGGCCGTCCGGCTGGCCCATGGCCATGAGGTCGAAGCCGGTGGCCTCGACCAGAGACTGATGCACCTTCATCTCCATGTACTGATCCCGGGTCATGTTGGGCGGCATGTCGCCTTTTAGTTCCTTTCTGATCTGGCCGATGGTGGTGCCAAGCGTAAGCCCCAGCAGCTCGTTGAGGTTGGCATTGGCGTCGGCATCCACTGCAAGGATGGGGGTCATGCCCCTTTCGGTCAGGTATTTGATGAGCAGGGCCGAGATGGTGGTCTTGCCGACCCCGCCCTTGCCCGCCAGGGCGATGATTTTTGGCATGTGCTTTCTCCAGGGGAACTATTTTAAGGCCAAGACGCCGAAACGCAAAGGGAACGGCTTTGTTTATAGGAAAAAGAAAACCCAGCGCCTTTGCGCCCCGGCGTTGATCTTCTTCATTTTCGATGAATCAATCCAATATAGGAATCAGGACAGCGAATGTCAAACGCAAAGCCCGCCTGCGGGGCGAACCGCCCGGAATCCCGGCGATTTTACCCTTGCAACTTGTGGGTGAGCTGGTATGCTTGTCCGCTTAATTTCAGCACCCAGCACTAAGCATTCAGCACTAAGTTAAATATGGAGATTACCCATGGATTATCGGGCGACATTGAATCTGCCCCAGACCGATTTCAAGATGAAGGCCAACCTCTCCCAAAGGGAGCCGGAGTTCCTCAAGGCCTGGGAGGATTCCAATCTTTACGCCAGGGTCCAGGAGCAGACCGCGGGCAGGCCCCTTTATATCCTGCACGACGGCCCTCCCTATGCCAACGGTCATATCCACATGGGCCACGCCTTGAACAAGATCCTCAAGGATATCATTCTCAAAGCAAGGCGGATGGCGGGTTTTAACTGCCCCTATGTGCCGGGCTGGGACTGTCACGGTCTGCCCATCGAGCTTAACGTGGACAAGGATCTTGGCCCGAAAAAACGCGAGATCAGCAAGCTCGCCTTCCGGGGCGCCTGTCGCAATTATGCCGGCAAATGGGTCAAGCGGCAGAAGGATGAGTTCAAGCGCCTCGGGGTGCTGGGCGACTGGGAAAACCCCTATCTGACCATCGACTTCAAGTACGAGGCGAGCATCGCCCGCGAGTTCAACCGCTTTCTTCTTTCCGGGGCGGTGACCCGCAGCAAGAAGCCGGTGCACTGGTGCTCCTCCTGTCAAACCGCCCTGGCCGAGGCCGAGGTGGAGTATTACGACCATACCTCGCCCTCCATCTATGTGAAGTTTCCGGTGGCCGAGGATCTGGGCGAGGTCATTCCCGCCCTGGCCGGGGAGAAGGTTTCCGCCGTGATCTGGACCACCACCCCCTGGACCCTGCCCGCCAACCTTGCCGTGGCCTTCCATCCCGATTACCCCTATGCCGCGGTCCGGGTGGGCGGCGAGGTACTGATCCTGGCCGAGGGGTTGGTGGAGCAGGCCCTGGCCGCCTGGGGCATAGACGAATATGAGATTATCGCCACCTTTTCCGCCCGGCTGCTGGAAGGGAGGAAATGCAAGCATCCCTTTCTGGAGCGCGAGTCGCTTATGGTCCTGGCCCATTACGTGACCCTGGACACCGGCACCGGCTGCGTGCATACCGCACCGGGGCATGGACGGGAAGACTATCTGACCGGGATCAACTACAACCTGCCCATCCTTTCGCCGGTGGGCAGCGATGGCCGCTTCACCGAGGAAGCCGGCCCCTATGCCGGGCTCTTTATCTTCGAGGCCAACCCGCTGATCAACGCCGATATGGCCAAGCAAGGCGTGCTGATCAAGGAGGCCAAGCTCTCCCACAGCTATCCCCATTGCTGGCGCTGCAAGAAGCCGGTGATCTTCCGGGCCACCGAGCAGTGGTTCATCTCCATGGAGGCCAACGAGCTGCGGAACAAAGCCCTGGCCGCGATCAGAGAGGTGAACTGGATTCCCCATTGGGGCATGGAGCGCATCCTCGGCATGGTGGAGAATCGACCGGACTGGTGCCTGTCCCGCCAGCGCGCCTGGGGGGTGCCGCTCACCGTGGTCTACTGCGGCGAGTGCGGCGAGGTACTCAACGACGAGACCATCATGGAGCGGATCACCACCCTGTTTGCAAAGGAAGGGGCGGATGCCTGGTTCAGTCATGCGTTGGCCGAATTCATAGGGCCGGAGGCGAAATGCAAAAAATGCGGGAGTACCGAGTTTATTAAAGAAGAGGATATCCTCGATGTCTGGTTCGATTCCGGGGTGAGTTATGCCGCTGTCCTGGAGGAGCGCCCCGAACTTGCCGCCCCGGCTGATCTCTATCTTGAAGGCAGCGACCAGCATCGCGGCTGGTTCCAAAGCGCTCTTTTGGCCTCGGTGGGCACCAGAGGCATCCCGCCTTACAAATCCGTGCTTACCCACGGCTTTGTCGTGGACGGCCAGGGCAAGAAGATGTCCAAATCCATCGGCAACGTCATTGCCCCGGAGGAGATCATCAAGAAATACGGGGCCGAGATCCTGCGCCTCTGGGTGGCTTCCGAGGATTACCGCGACGACATCAAGATCTCCGACACCATCCTCCAGCAACTGGCCGATGCCTACCGCAAGATCCGCAATACGGTGCGCTTCATTCTCGGCAATCTCTACGATTTCGATCCGGCCACCAACACCGTGCCGGACAGCGAGATGGACGAGCTGGACCGCTGGGCCCTCTACCAGTTTGAGCTGTTGAAGATGAAAGTGCTCAAGGGATACGAGGTGTTTGAGTTCCACCCCGTGTTCCACGGCCTGACCAATTTCTGCACGGTGAGCATGAGCGCCCTCTATCTGGATGTGCTCAAAGACCGGCTCTACACCTTGCCCGCCAATTCCCGCGAGCGGCGGGCCGCCCAAACCGCCCTCTATGAGATCGCCGATGGCTTGACCAGGCTCATGGCCCCGGTCCTTACCTTCATGGCGGCGGAGGTCTGGGATTTTCTGCCGGGCAAAGTCCTCCGTGCGGACAATGTCTGTGTCGCTCTCTTCCCGGAGTTGAAGCCGGAACGGGTTAGCGACAAACTGCTGGCCGAGAAGTGGGACAGGGTTTTGCGGGTGCGGGGCGAGTTGACCAAGGGGCTGGAGATTGCCCGGCGCGACAAGGTGATCGGCCATTCCCTGGAGGCGGAGGTGGTGGTGGCGGCAAGCGGCGAGCTGGGCGAATTCCTCGCCGCCAATTGGGAAACCCTGCAAAGCGTGGCCATTGTCTCCCGGATGGAGCTGATGGGTTCCTTGCCCGAGCCGGGCTTTGTCGGCACCGAATTGCCGGAGCTCTCGGTGCTGGTGCGCTCGGCCCGGGGTGAAAAATGCGAGCGGTGCTGGCTGCGTTCCGAAGAGCTGGGCAGCGATACCGAGCATCCTGCTCTCTGTCCCCGTTGTACCAGTGTGGTGGTGAACAATTGAAAAAACACGAGTTGCCCATCATTCCCCTGGCCTGGCTGTTGACAGTGGTTGTCCTCGATCAGGCGACCAAGGCCCTGATCATGGACCGATTTGTCATGTTTGAGCTGCTGCCCGTCATCCCCGGCCTGTTCAATCTGACCTATCTCACCAACACCGGGGCGGCCTTCGGCATGCTGGCCGGAGCCCCGACCATCTGGCGGCAGGTGTTTTTTGTCGGGGTGGCCTTGGCCGCCCTCGGGGTGCTGGTCTATTCCTACCGTCAGTTTCGCGAGCAAGGCAGGATCTTTGCCCACGCCATCGGCCTGATCGCCGGAGGGGCGGTGGGCAATCTCATCGACCGGCTGCGTTTCGGCGCGGTGGTGGATTTTCTGGATTTTTATGTCGGCACCCACCACTGGCCTGCCTTCAATGTGGCGGATTCGGCCATCACCATCGGGGTCGGGTTATTCATTCTGGGGAGCATCTTGTCCCCGGGGGAGGACAGTGAAAAGTTGAAAGCGAAAAATAAAAAGTGATTGGTTTGGTGAATATATTATGCTTCAGCTCATCCTTTAGTTGAGATTGACAAGAAAATAGATTTGGGGAATTCAGGTATGGCAGAGCAAAAAATCGCGGTTCTTTTTCCGGGGCAGGGCTCCCAGTTTTTGGGCATGGGCAAGGAATTTTTGGAAACAGACCCCGAGGCCCGCACCCTCATGGCTATGGCGGAAAAGATCAGCGGCTTTCCGCTCAGCCGCCTCTGCCAGGACGGACCCCTGGAGGAGCTGACCCGCACCGTGCATCTGCAACCCGCCATGACCGCGATGAATCTCATCTGCTGGCAGGCCTTGGCAAAAGCCGGGGTGAAACCGGCATTTTTTGCCGGTCACAGCCTGGGCGAATACGGAGCGCTTGCCGCCGCCGGGATCGTCAGCCCCGAAGAGACCCTGGCCCTGGTCACCGAACGCGGCCGCTTGATGGAGCGCGAGGCTGCCGCTAATCCCGGCGGCATGCAGGCGGTGGTGAAACTGCCCATCGAGGCGGTGCGCGGGATCGTGGAAAGCGCCAAGGCTGCCGGCAAGATCACCGTGGCCAACCACAACTCCGCCGAACAGATCGTGATCTCCGGCGAGGAAGCGGCCCTTGCCGCTGCCGCGCCCCTGGTCAAGGAGAAGGGCGGCAAGGCGATTCCCCTCAAGGTGAGCGGCGCCTGGCACAGCGAGCTGATCGCCGGCGCGGTCCCGGATTTCGAGGCGGCCATGGCCAAGGTGACCTTCAACGCCCCGGCCACGCCGGTCCTCTTCAACGTCACTGCCGCTTCCGAGAGCGACCCTGCCGCGATCCGGCAGATCATGGCGCGGCAGATCGCCTCCACCGTCCGCTGGTTGGAGATCGTGGAGCGGCTGATGGCCGAGGAGGTGCGAGTCTTTATCGAGGTCGGCCCCAAGACGGTGCTTACCGGGCTTTTGGGCAAGATCATCCCGCCTGACTACGAACACCGCTGCTTTCATTTCGACACCCCCGAGGGGCTGGCGAAGATGCTGGGGGAATTGTAAGGGTGTACAAGGATGGTCAAGTCATGTTTGCCTGGCTTATCCTTGTGCCGCAGCCGGCTTCCGGGAACGTTGCGGATGAACAATTTTTTCAAGACACTCCTCTGAAAATCGCAGTTTAAGTTTGCAAAATCAAAATATCTGTGTCAGTATTCCATAAATTAATATAAAAATATGGAATTAGCATGACAGAATTCATCAATCGGGCTGTCAATCTTGCTTCGTTGATCATGCCCGGCAAGGCGCTGATCATCTACGGGCCGCGCCGGGCCGGAAAAACGACTCTGCTCAAATCGTATCTCGCCTCCTGTGGCTTGCGCTACCGCCTGGAAACCGGCGACGATGTCCGCATCCGCCACCTGCTCGGCTCCGGTGACCTGAAGCAGATAGTCGCCTTTGCCGAGGGCTTTGATCTGGTGGCCATTGACGAGGCCCAGCAGATTCCAGACATCGGCATGGGACTGAAAATCCTGGTCGACCATCTCCCTGATCTGCGGATAATTGCCACCGGCTCTTCATCCTTCGACCTGGCCGGCGCGATCGGCGAGCCGCTGACCGGCCGCAAACGGACCATTACCCTTTTCCCGATCAGTCAGATGGAGTTAAAGCAGCAATTCAACAGCTACGACCTGCGCGGGCGGCTGGAGGAGTATCTGATCTACGGCTCCTATCCGGAAATTGTCATGACCGGGGGACGAAAGGAAAAGATCGAGCTGCTGGAGGAGCTGGCCGGCTCCTATCTGCTGAAAGACGTTCTGGCATTGGAACGCATCCGCTCCTCCCGCACCTTGCTTGACCTCTTGAAGCTCGTAGCCTTTCAGGTAGGAAGCGAGGTCTCGCTTAATGAGCTGGCCACCCAGGTCAAGCTGGATGTGAAGACGGTCGGCCGCTATCTGGACATCCTGGAAAAGGCCTTTGTCCTGATCCGAGTGGGGGGCTTCAGCCGCAACCTGCGCAGCGAGGTGACCAGCAAGGCCAAATACTATTTCCTGGACAATGGGGTGCGCAACGCCGTAATCGGCCAGTATAACCTCCTCGATTCCAGAAATGACATCGGCGCCCTGTGGGAAAACTTCCTGGTGGCCGAACGACTGAAAAAACGTTCCTACACCGGGATATACGGCACCTTCCATTTCTGGCGCACCTACGACGGCCAGGAGGTTGACTATGTCGAAGAACGCGACGGCGGGTTGTTCGGCTTCGAGTGCAAATGGTCGGTCGGCCAGCGGGTCAAGACACCAGCGAAATGGCGGGCCTCCTATCCCGATGCGACCTTCGAGGTGGTGACACCGGATAACTATCTTGAATTTGTGGGATGAGAAGATTTCTGGAATATCCACCCGACCGCCAAGTCGCCGATGGAATCGTGGTGCAGGACGATCAGCAGATCGACCTGTCCGCAGAGATCGACGGGCAAGCGGCAGTGAGCGATATCCTGGTCGGCAAACGCGGGATCAACGCCCGGCAGACCAAGGCCCTAGCGACTCGCTTCGGCGGTTTTTATCTGATCGTGAACAAGTGATGTACGGGCGCGCAAGGCTGGTGGGATATTTTTTGCGGTGTCGTTGGGGTTGGCAATGTTTTTTGGGTTGACGGGAGATTAGTATGCTGTTTGAATGCATAAGTAGAGAAACTGGGAGCCTCCCGGTGGCGGACAGCTCATAATGAGCGGCAGGGTCGAATAAATCGCCCCGAGT
>MGTD01000029.1 GCA_001799285.1 Deltaproteobacteria bacterium RIFOXYD12_FULL_56_24 | reverse complement strand
AATTTTGAACGCCGATTATCCCCCCAGGTGGGTCATTATTGCATGCCGATTCACAGCAGTTATTAAGCAGTACTTAACAACTGCCGCCGACGGCAAGAACTACCGGGTCAAGCACTACAGCCTGCAGGCCATCATCGCCGTCGGCTTCAAGATTGAAAACGAACGCGCCGTGCAGTTCCGTAAATGGGCCAACCAGATCGTTAAGGACTACACCATTCAGGGCTGGACCATGGATGTGGAACGCCTCAAGCGCGGCGGCAACCTGACTGATGAGTTTTTTGAGCGCCAACTGGAAAAGATCCGGGAGATCCGGCTTTCCGAACGCAAGTTCTACCAGAAAATTACCGACATCTACGCCACCTCGCTTGATTACGACCAGACTGCCACCGCCACTAAACGGTTTTTCGCCGCCGTGCAGAACAAGATGCACTACGCCATCCACGGCCAGACCGCAGCGGAGGTCATTGTGGACCGCGCCGATCATCGCAAGGAAAACATGGGACTGACCCATTGGGAAGATGCGCCACACGGGAAGATTCACCGATACGATGTCGCCATTGCCAAGAACTATCTCTCCGAGTTCGAGCTGGCCCAGTTGCAGCGTATCGTCTCCGCCTATCTCGATATGGCCGAGCTTCAGGCCATGCGCAAAATCCCCATGACCATGGAAGACTGGGAAAAACGGCTGGCGGGCTTTCTGAAACTCTGGGACCGGGAGATTCTGCAGGACGCGGGAAAGGTATCGGCTGAGCTGGCCAAGACCCATGCCGAAAGTGAATTCGAAAAATACCGCATTGTGCAGGACCGGCTGTTTGAAAGCGACTTCGACCGGATGGTGAAGCAGATCGAATCGGCCGGAGATGAAAAAACTGCTAAAGAATAGTGCTGGTGACTTGGGGGGGCCGCTTGTAAGAAACTAGAGGCAGGTGAGCCATGAGAAAGCAACATTCAAAATTTAGGCCCCGCTCCGCGCCCGTTGATTCTGACCTTCACCACAGCCTGAACCTGGGTTGCTGGTTGGGGTCGGACCAAGGTAATATGCTAATATCACGATATGTTTTCTTCATCAACAGACCATTTTCGCCCTTATATCGCACTTTTCATGGTCAAAATGGAGGTTGTAAGAAGGTGCGAAATAAGATGAGAGAAGCCCCCCATAAAATCATTAATTGCCCTAAGATATGAAGAATCCCGAAGATATTTGCCCCGATTTTCCCGAGTGGCCGGAAAGCTGGCACGGCGTTGAGGAAGACATCCCTTATGGTCAAGGTCTGGTGGCGGTGATGCGGCCGTTTGTGCTGCACCTGATTGACAATGGGCTGACAAGGAAGACCATCCGGAAGCACATGGACTATCTCTGGCTCCTTGGCGGCGAGATCATCCGGGATGTCGGAATGGATGAGGAATACGACATCCCTCCGGAGGAAAAACTTCGGCAAAGTGTTGACGAGGAAGGCGGACCTTACTGCCGGCACCTTGACTCCGAAAATGACATGCGATCCTTTGACTCCACCTGCCGAAAGCTGCACAAGTTTTTGAACTCGTGTTTATAAATCGGTCGGAGCGGTCGGCTCGGACCGATTTGCCGGAAGAAGGAAGGCGATGGCTGGATCGCGGTAAGAAGCCAGAGGTAGGTGAACTGTGAGCAATCAACATTCAAAACTTCGGCCCCATGGCGGCTACCGGCGCCTGCGCTCGTTTCAGGCGACGGAGATCATCTATGACGGCACGGTGTCTTTCTGCGACCGTTTTATAAACAAGCGGTCGCGCACCCATGATCAGATGGTGCAGGCGGCGCGCAGCGGCAGACAGAACATCGCCGAGGGTAGCCGGGCCTCGGCGACCTCCAGCAAAAGCGAACTGAAATTGGTGAATGTTGCCCGGGCCAGTCTGGATGAGCTGTTGCTCGATTATGAGGATTTTTTGCGGCAGCGGAAGCTGCCGGCGTGGGGCAAAGATGATCTGGAGGCCTTGGCGGTTCGGACTGTGGGGCGCAATAATCCGTCGGATCGGTCGGGTCAGACGGGGAGCCCCACAGCCGCAGACTATCTCCGCTGGCTCGAACATGCTGATCCGGGAGTGGTTGCCAATGCCCTGATCTGCCTGATTCATCAGGCAAATTATCTGTTGGACCGGCAGATTGCCGGGCTGGAAAAGCAATTCATCGATCAGGGCGGCTATACTGAGCGGCTTTATGCCGCCCGGATACAGGAGCGGCAAAAGGGACAATTGTCTGATCGGTCCGATCAGTCGGATCCGACCGATCAGACCGATCTGATCGACCAAAAACCGTGCCCGGCCTGCAATAAGCCCATGGTGTTGCGCATGGCCCGAAAGGGGGTGAAGGCCGGCGCACGGTTCTGGGGCTGTTCCGGGTATCCCGGCTGCAAGGCTACTTTGCCGGTGGATTGAAAAACCAGACCGATCGGACGGATCAGACGGATCGGACCGATTAAAAAAATTATGGCCAAGGATTGGCCATAAAACAGAGATAATCATATGACCTCAGCCAATATCGTTCAGAAACTATGGAACTACTGTAACGTCCTCCGGGACGACGGCATGAGTTGGCTCGGGATTGTCTTACTTGACAAATAACTTGACTTATGCTTGACTTACAACATGGCATATATCCCGCACTATACCATCACCCCCCACCTGCTCTCCCAAGTCGAGGCGGTGGCCGCCTTGCGTGAACGGATCCAGGGGGCAGCGGTCGAGCTGTCCTGGGTTCCGGCCTTGCAGAAGGATACGCGCACCCGCAATGTGCACGCATCCACGGCCATCGAAGGCAATCCCCTCACCCTGGAACAGGTGCGCGCCCTGGAGGAGGGGGGGGAGATTGTGGCCTCTGACCAGCGTTCGCGGCGTGAGGTGCTCAACTATTTCGCCGGCCTGCGCTATGTGGAGAAACAGGCAGGCAAGAAAAACGCCCGCCATGAAGATGTGTTTGAACTGCATCGCATTCTGGCGGCCGGGGTGATGGACCAGGGCGAGGCTGGCCGTTACCGCACAATCGGCGTGCGGGTTGGGGGCTATATGCCGCCTGGTCCGGCCGAGGTTTCCGGGCTGATGTTTGAGTTTCTGGACTGGTGGAACAAGAAGGCTGAAGAAATCTCGCCGGTGTTGAGTTCCGCCATACTCCATTACCGCTTTGAGGCTATCCACCCCTTTGCCGATGGCAACGGCCGCACGGGTCGGGCGCTGGCTCTTTGGGAGCTGTATCGGCGCGGGTTCGATACCCACCATATTTTTTCGGTGGACGAATATTACTGGGAGGACCGCCCGCGCTACTATACGGCCCTTCAAGCGGTACGGCTGGCAGGTGAGGATCTCACCGGCTGGCTGGAATATACTGCGGAAGGGCTCAAGCTGACCCTGGAGCGTGTCTGGTTGCGGGCACAAGCCTTTCAGCGCAAAACGTCAAAAAAAGTTGTCCTGCGTCCCAAGCAGGAGCGGTTGCTGCAACTCCTGCGCGATCATGGCAGCATGTCCCCGGCTGAACTCTGGGCTGCGCTGGGCATCTCTCGCCAGGGGGCCATGGACTTGCTTCATCCCCTGCTTGAGGCTGGACTTGTGGAAAAGATCGGCAGCAAAAAAACAGGACGTTACATGCTGCGCAACCCATGAGTCGGCTGATATAGCTGAGTTGAGCAGCTTGTCTGCTCAAACGAAACTTATACCCTCTGGGTGCAACAACACAGATGCGGTGTTGTTGGATAGTTAGTGGCCGTCCGGAAACGAGCAACTTCGTTCGAGTGCAAGGCGCGAGGAAGACGAAAAGGCGGAGCGTACACGCAGTACGTGAGCATTTTTCGGCGACTGAGCAACGCAGCAATCGGGCGAAAGGGCCGTTCCCGGATGGACACTAGTTACGAAATCCGGGCCTTAATGCGACAAGGGTTCGGTGCCGGATCTCATCGGGCCGCCTTGCCGCCTTGCTGCCGGGACAAGAGGTGGATCAGTTCTGTCCCATGCTCTTCGTATGCGGCGCGAATGATGCTTTTCAGCTCCCCCTTGATGCTTGCCAGGGGAGGCAGGGACTGGATGACCGGCAGGTAGTGTTCCGGGGGCAGCTGCGGCTCGATGCGCATTTTGGCTTCCATGCTCTGGCCCAGGCCCATTTCCATGCCGCCCTCCATGCTGCCGGTCTTGTTTGGGTCGCCCAGGGTTCTGAGAAAACCCATGATGGAGCCCAGGTCGTTCTTCCGGTAGAAGATTTCGATTTCTTCGTTTATTTCTTCCCGGTATCTCTTGAGTTCGGCAAATCTGCTCCGGTATTCGGTCACATGTACTTCAAGGCGTTCGTAGCAGTCGAACACCAGATTTTTAAAACGACCGGCATGGGTGAGGCCATGGATGCGCACCCCGGAAAAAACCCTTTGCCGGATGGTACCTGATTGGCTCAGGTAGGGGTCGTAGAAAAGATCCGCGGGCAGACCGGTAAGCGCCAAAAAACGGTGGATAAGGGGTTCGTCCTTTAGCACAATGTAGATGCGGATCAGATCAAAACTGATCCGTTTTTCTAGGATAAATGAGTATTGCCGGGTTTTTTCAACAAAGTCCAGTTTGTCGTCTTCAATGAGTTTCCTGAAGCCGAAATAGCGGTCGGCTATCTCTTTTTTTATCTCATAGGCAAGTACATCGTGGATGTTCGGGCTGTCCGGGCTCACATTCAACGCCTTTCTTTTTTCAGCCCAGAATCAAACTCTGGGCAAAGGAGATCAGGGGGTGCATGATCTTCGGGATGACCCCGGTGTAAAACAGGGCCAGCAGGATGAAAAAGCCGAGGGGCTCCAGCTTGTTGTAAATTCTGGCCAGCTCAGGGGGCAGCAGGTTGCTCAGCACCTGGCTACCGTCCAGGGGCGGAATGGGGATCAGATTGAAGATGGCCAGCATCACGTTTATCCAGACGCCGGCGGCGATCATCTGGACAAGCGGCCAGAAGATCGCCATGGGCAGCAACTGGCCGATGGGTAGCAGCAGGCGGGCGGCCAGACCGCAGGCCACGGCGAGCGCCAGATTGGCGGAGACTCCGGCCAGCGAGACCCAGATCATGCCCTGCCGGGGATTATTAAAGTAGCTGGCATCCACCGGCACCGGTTTGGCCCAGCCGATCTTCATGATCAGAAAGGCCAGCACCCCCAGGGGGTCAAGATGCTTCAGCGGATTCAGGCTGAGCCTGCCCAACCGCTGCGCGGTGGGGTCGCCAAGCTTGTAGGCGACGAAGGCGTGGGCGAACTCGTGGACTGTGAGGGCCAGGAGAAACGGGGGGGCGAGGATGGCAATTTCCTGAATGAGCTTGGGGAGGTTCATGGGTGGTTTATTGATTCCGGGAGGGGAAAAAGTTTTTTGATGAAGGCGGTTTCCGTGGCCCGGTCCTGCACCAGGCCATCCAGCCTTGCGTCCAGCAGGCGCCGCAGGATGGTACCATAGAGCGGCCCCGCCCGGTAGCCCATTTTTTCCAGGTCGTTGCCGTCGGTTTCCGGCTTCAGTTGACTCCACTCGGTAACATAGAGGGATATGGCCTTTTTGCCGGATTTCTTTTTCATCACCCCCATGAGGTGGAGGATGCCCTCCGGGGAAAGCTCCTTGAGCAGGTGATAGAGGTCGCTTGGGCTTTCCGGCATGGCGCGTTTCATGATCTCGGCAATCCGGGCCACGGCGGCTTTTTCCCTGACCAGAAACTGCCGGTGGCGCGGCGGCACCTCGAAGCGCTCGCAAAAGGCCGCCATCTCCCGGACGGGCAGGCTGGTCATGAGGGCGAGCAGATAGACCTGCCATTGGCGGCATGGCTGGTCAAGGTAGAGGAGCCGGTGCCAGGCCAGGGCCTGCCGGGTTTCTTCCAGCACCGCGCTGAGCCTTAAGTCGATGCGGAGAGTGGGATGGAGGAAGCGCAGCAAGCCGAGGTCCGCCATGCGGCTGATGGCCGGGAGGGGGTTCTCCTCGGAGAGGATGCTGGTCAATTCGTTGAAAAACCGCTGGCCGAAGAAACGGTCGAAAAGCTCCATCTTTACCGCGTTTTTAATGAGTTTTTCCGTGTGGTTGCCGATCTTGAAGCCCATGCGCTGCTCAAAGCGGATGGCTCGGAAGATTCGGGTCGGGTCTTCCACAAAGCTTAGATTGTGCAGGATGCGGATTTGCCGGTCTTTCAGGTCGTTCTGGCAGTTGAAGAAATCCACCAGGTTGCCGAAGGTGTCCGGGTTGAGGTGGATGGCCATGGCGTTGATGGTGAAATCGCGGCGGTAGAGATCGAGTTTGATGGAGCTCAGCTCCACCGTGGGCATGGCGGCCGGATATTCGTAGTATTCCAACCGGGCGGTGGCGATATCGATCTTGAGGCCGTCGGGCAGCTTGACCACGGCGGTGCCGAATTTCTCATGGGTGCGCACCGTGCCGCCCAGTTTCTTGCCCAGCTTTTTGGCATAGGCCAAGCCATCGCCCTCGACGACCACATCCAGATCGAGATTTTTGACGTGCAGCAGCAGGTCGCGGACAAACCCCCCCACCGCATAGGCATGGCAGCCGGTTTCCTGTGCCACCTCGCCCAAGGTTTGCAAAAGGACCATTATCTCGCGGCTTAAGACCTCCACCATCAGGGTACTCAGGTTGCGGTTGCGGGCCACGGAGGGCTGGTCGGTCTCGGCCAGCAATCGGCGCGGGATGTGGGCCGGATCGTTGACCAGCAGGTGGAGAAGATCGGTGCGGGTAATGACCCCCAGGACCTTGCCCTCTTCCACCACCGGGATAAAGCGCTGGCGGTTTTCGATGATGAGTTCCTGGATATCGGCCAGGGTGGCGGTGGGCGGCAGGGTGGCGAAATCGGTGGTCATGTAGTCGCTTACCGGCGAGCCGCCCAGCCCCAGATGGATGGATTTGCCCACCACCAGCCGGGAGATGAGGCCCACCGCCTCGTGCGCTTCATTGAGGATCAGCAGCACTGTGATGTTGTAGCGGTTGAGCAGCTCGTCCGCCCCGGTGATCGTCAGGGTTGGCGGGCCGAAGATCACCGGCGCGGACATCAGCTCTCTGGCCAACCGCCGGGGTCGGACATGCTTGTGCAGCAGCTGGATCAGCCTTTCCTCCGCCTCGATCAGGGTAAGATCCTTGATCGTGGCCGAGGCGGCCGAGGCATGCCCCCCGCCCCCGAAATCCCGGGCAATGATCCCGACGTTTACCTCCGGGATCCGGCTGCGGGCAATGAGGTGGGTGCGGCCTCCCATCTGGGTCAGGGCGAACAGGGTGTCCAGGTTTTCCATCACCATGAAGCGGCGGACGATGACGGAAAATTCATCAACATATTCGGGCAGTTCTATCTTGGCCACCACCAGGTCCAGGCCGTGGATGGTGTAGGTGGTGGCGGATTTGATCAGGGCATGGAGCAGGGTGACTTCCCGGCTGGTGAGCTCCTGGGCGATGAACTGGGAGATGGCGTTGAGGTTGGCTCCCTGGCCAAGCAGCCAGGCGGCGGCCTCGAGATCTTCCGGGCTGGTGGAGTCGAAGGCGAAGTTGCCGGTGTCCTCGTAGATGGCCATGGCCATAAGGGTGGCTTCCTCCTGGGTGAGCGAGAGATTTTTTCCCCGGAGGAGGCGGACAAAGATGGTGGTGGTGGAGCCCACCGGCCAAACCTCTTCCCGCGAGCCATGCAGGTCGCCTGGGGCATCGGGGTGGTGGTCGTAGAGGTGGATGTCCAGGCCGGGGTTGTTAAGGCATTGGGCAAAGTCGCCGATTCGGGAGGCCTGGCGGGTGTCCACCACGATGAGCCTGTGGATCTGGTCCTGGGGGATGTTCTTCAGCCGCTGGAAGGTGTAGTGGTATTGCACCGACTGGGCGAGGAAATCGCGCAGGTTTTTTTCCTGGGAACCGGAAAAGGCGAGGACCGCCTCGGGGTAGAGCTTATGCGCGGCGATCATCGAGGCCAGCCCGTCAAAATCGGCGTTTACATGGGTGGTGATGACTTCCATATCTCGCAGGGCCTCTGTGCTCGGAACGTGTTTCTGCCAGGGAAAGTTTGTGGTCTCATGCCGAAAAGGCCTGGTCTGAAATGATTATAGACCATCATTCCCGGTGAGCAATGATATTTAGAAGCCGTTACGAAATCATGATTGCCACGGTCATTTCATTGCGGTGCCTCGGCTGCCTTTTGTCCGGCGGCTCAGCCCCTTGGGTGGAATTTCTGGTGGGCGCTTTTGAGGCGGTTGCTGTCCACATGGGTGTAAATCTGGGTGGTGGCGATGTCGGCATGGCCCAGCATCATCTGCACGGAGCGGAGATCCGCGCCATGTTCCAGCAGGTGGGTGGCAAAGGAGTGGCGGAGCACATGGGGGCTGATTTTTTTGTTGATTCCCTGCCGGCGTGCGCTTTGCTGGACGATCTGCCAGAAACGCAGGCGGGTCATGGGTTTGCCGTGGCCGGTGACAAAAAGGAAATCGCTCGTTCTTTTTCGGAGAATCCGGGGGCGGGCGTCTTTGCTGTAGATCTTGAGGTATTCGCGGGCCGCCTCGCCAAAGGGGATGAGTCTCTCCTTGGCGCCTTTGCCGAAAACCCGGACATAGCCGCCCATGAGATTGACCCCGGCCAAAGGCAGGTTTACCAGCTCTGAAACCCGCATGCCGGTAGCGTAGAGCAGGTGCAGCATGGCGTTATTGCGCAGGGCCAGGGAATTACCATTGGCCGGCGGGGCAAGAAGCCGGTTTATCTCGGGGATGGTCAGGACCTTGGGGAGGGGGCGGCCCGGTTTTGGCAGATCCAGTATGGTGCAGGGGTCAATGGCGATGAGCTTTTCCGCCAGGAGAAAGCGGAAAAAAGCGCGCAGCGCGGAGATCCGGCGGGCATTGCTTCTGGTCGAGATGCCCATGCCATGGCAATGGGCCAGATAAGCGCGCAGGTGGCTGATTTCGATTTCGGCTAGCTGGGTGAGTCGGCTGGGGCGGAGAAAATCAAGAAAAGAGGCCAGGTCAGCCTGGTAGGCGAGAATGGTGTTGGCGGCCAGACGTCGTTCCAGGCTGAGATACTGAAGGAACTGGTCGCAATAAGGCTCGGGAAAAAAAGACGCTCCGCCGGGGAGAGAGGAAGACGCCGGCGGTTGGGGCCGGTCCCGGTCGGAGCGTGGGCAATGATCTGCGGGTTTTCCTCGTGTGCTGTTCATCCGAGGAAGAGCGGCAAGTTAATCGCGATCGCCGCGCATCATGAGCTTGCGGATTTTTCGCTTTGATTCAGCCTGCTTGCGCCGGCGTTTGTCGCTGGGCTTTTCGTAGTACTCACGGCGCTTGAGTTCTTTTTTCATCCCGTCGAGCTGCATTTTTTTCTTGAGCAGCCGAATCGCCTGTTCGATGTCCCCTCTTACCTCAATCTCGATCATGATTTCTCCAGTATGCAGATTACAACGTTGTGTTTCAGAAATTTTCAGTCAACGCCTGTTTCAGAACAAATTGAAATGGCGCAGAATTTTTAAAATAAACCGTTTATATAGCCGATAGCGGTTCTGGTTGTCAAATATTTTTTTCCGGCGCAACGTGGGCAGGAAAGATCTTGCCGGGGTTGAGAATGTTCTGCGGGTCAAAGAGATTCTTGATTTGCCGCATGAGAGCGAGGGTCGGCAAGTCAAGCTCCATGGCCAGATAGGCGGCCTTGGTAAGGCCGATGCCGTGTTCGCCGGACAGGGTGCCGCCCAACCGCAGGACCTCCTCAAAGAGTCGCTGTTTGGCGCTCTCGGCCTGGCGGACCTCCTGGGAAATATTCCGATCGAGCATGATATTGACGTGGATATTGCCGTCTCCGGCATGGCCGAAGGTGAAGATGACGACCCCGAGTTCCCGGCTCAAGGTCTCGGTGCAGGAGACCAGCTGCGGCAGGCAGCTGCGGGGAACCACCACGTCTTCGCTCATTTTGTGGGGCTTGAGACTGAAGGCGGCCGGAGAGACGGCACGCCGTGCTGCCCAGAGCTGCTCAGCCTCGGCCGGGCTTGCGGCGGTGCGGCTCTGGATGATCCCCGGCTGGGTCTGCAAAAATTCCGTCAGTTGGCGGGTGGCCAGGGGCACGGAATCCTTTTGCCCGTCAAGCTCGATCAGAAGAAGGGCCTCGGCCTCTGCCGGTAAGGGGGAGGGCAGTTTGTCCCGGACAATGGCCAGGGCGGTCCGGTCCAGGTATTCCAGAGTGCAGGGCGTATGGCGGGCGAGAATGGTCGTCACCAGGCTGGTTGCCTCGACCATGGTGGGGCAGAGGACCAGTAGCGTGCTGCGGGCTTCGGGGGCGGGCAGGAGCTTTACCGTGATCCGGGTAATGATGGCCAGGGTTCCCTCCGAGCCGACCAGCAACCGGGTAAGGTCGTAGCCCACCACCCCCTTGGCGGTTCGGACCCCGGTATGGATGATGCTTCCGTCGGGCAGCACCGCCTCCAGGCCGAGGACATAGTCGCGGGTCACCCCGTATTTCACCGCGCTCGGCCCGCCGGCGCACTCGGCGACATTGCCGCCCATGGTGCAGAACTTCAGGCTGGCCGGGTCCGGCGGGTAATAGAGGCCGTGCCGCGCTACCTCGGCGCGCAGCTCGCCGGTGATCACCCCCGGCTCGACCACGGCAAGCTGATTGGCGGGGTCTATTTCCAGGATGCGGTTCAGGCGGCTCAGCACCATGACCAGGCCACCCGCCACCGGCAGGGCCCCGCCGCTCATGCCGGTGCCCGCCCCCCGGGGGACTACGGAAAACGGGGTAGCGGAGGCCAGCTGCATGATGCGGCGGATTTCCTCGGTGGAGCCGGGAAAGACCACGGCTCCAGGAGGGTATTCCCGGCCGGTGCCGTCATAGGAGTAGCAGGCCAGATCTTCCGGGACCGTGGTTACCTGGTCCCGACCGACAATTTTTCGCAGTTCGCGGATTATTTCCTCTTTCATTCCAGTTAGTTCCCGCAGGGGTAGTTGTTTTTTTCGCCGGTTTTAAAAAGTCCTACAAAATAACCCAAGAACCTATTATAAGGATACATCCCTCGGCGCCGTGGTGTTGTCGATTTTCAGCAGCGGGCGGATGACCATTTTGAGATCAGTACGCAACTATTCGGAAAAAAGCTATGGAAAATAAAGCTGAGTTGAGCAGCTTGCCTGCTCTTACGAAACTTATGCCCGGTGGGGGTAAGATTCGTCTGGCCCTGATTGCCGGGGGCAAATCCGGCGAGCGCGAGGTGTCGCTGGCCGGGGCCAAAGAGGTGGAAAAGGCACTCAGCAAGGAAAAATACGAAGTCCATCGCTATGATCCGGCCACGGATTTGGCTCAGCTTGCCGCGGATGCAGGTAAGATCGACCTTGCTTTTATCCTGCTCCACGGTCCCTTGGGGGAGGACGGCACCATGCAAGGCTTTCTCGATCTGCTGGGGATTGCCTATCAGGGGGCCGGGGTTTTGGGCTCCGCTCTGGCCATGGACAAGAATCTGGCCAAGATCCTCTACCGGCAGGCCGGGCTCACCGTGGCCCCCTGGGAGATGGCGCAGCCGGAAGACCAGGAAAATCCCCGCCGCCTGCTGGCGCAACTTTCCTTGCCGGTGGTCATCAAACCCATTCGCCAGGGCTCCAGTCTGGGTATGAGCCTGGCCAGAAGCGAAGAGGAGCTGGTCCAGGGGTTGGCCAAGGCGTTTACCTTTGACAGCGAGGTTATGGTTGAGCAGTATGTGCGGGGACGGGAGATTACCGGCGGGGTACTCGGTAATAAAGAACTCACCGCCCTGCCCATCGTGGAGATTATCCCCGGCGAGGAATATGCATTTTTCGATTACGATGCCAAGTACATAAAAGGCGCCTCCAGGGAAGTTTGCCCGGCGGAGCTGCCGCCCGAGGTAACTGCCAGGGCTCAGGCGATTGCGCTTGCCGCGCACCGGGCCTTGCAGCTCAGGGGATACAGCCGGACCGACATGATTGTCGCCGTAGATGGTATTTATGTGCTTGAGACCAACACCATCCCGGGAATGACCCCGACCAGCCTGCTGCCCCAGGCTGCGGCCGCTTATGGGTTGTCCTTTCCTGCTCTGCTCGATCTGCTGATCGAACTGGCCTTGGCGGAAAGATGAGTCTGTGGTGGATTTTTTTAAACAAACCGGACATAATCTCCAGGTTGCATGAATAAGCGCGCCAGAGCCCAGAGATGAGGTCGTCGGCCAACCCAACGGAGTACACTGCCTTGACAGAGAGCGTGTCGGGAAAAGCAGGGCTCACTGCCCTGATTGTCGAGGATGACCAGGGTGTCTGCGACCTTTTGCAAAGGATCGTGGAAAGCCATGGCTACACCACTATTGCCTGCCATACAGCCGCTGCGGCCAAGGCGGCCTTTGCCGCCGGTTTCCCACACCTTATTCTCATGGACTGGCTGCTGCCGGACATGGACGGCCTGGAACTAACCAAAGCATTTCGCGCCTCCGAACGGGGGCAATACCTCACCATCCTGATGATTTCCGGCAAGGACAGCCCGGAGGAGATTTCCACGGCCATTGCCGCCGGAGTCAATTTTTTCATGGCCAAGCCGGTGGAAAGGCAGGTGATGGAGATCTGGATGGCCTCGGCTGCCACGCATGTTCATGATTGCCTGCAACGGGAAGAGGATGATCTGGCTCTGGCGAAAATCAGGGAAGAGCTGGCGGACAACAACCTCCAACTGGAAGAAGCCATAGGCCGAGCCAACGCCATGGCCATGGAGGCGGAGCAGGCCTATATCGAGATCAATCAGATATTCAAGACCGTGGCCGGCGGTATTATCCTGGTGGACAAGCAGTGCAAGATCCTGCGCTGCAACGATGCTTTTCTCAAAATGGCAGGAGTGGAGAGAAAGGCGGTACAGAACAGCAAGTGTTACGAGCTGTTTCACTCCTGTATGTGCGGTACCGAACAGTGCCCCCTGCAGCGGATCAAAAAAGGGGAAAAATATATTGCCAGCGAGATAGAAAAGGTGGAGGCCTCCGGGAAAACCGTGCATTACAGCATCATTTCCACCCCTTTCAATGGCCCGGCTGGCGATCTGGTTGGCACGGTCGAGCATATCACCGACATCACCGAACGGGTCAAGGCGGTAAGGGCTCTGGCCGAAAGCGAACGCCGTTACAAGGAGTTAAGCATTGTTGATGAGCTGACCACGCTTTTTAACAAGCGCTATTTCAACACCCATCTGAAACTTGAGGTGGAGAGGGCCAGCCGACATGGCCAGCCGCTTTCTTTGTTGCTGCTTGATATCGACAACTTCAAGCATCATAATGACACTTACGGACATGCGGATGGCGACCGGGTTCTGGCCCGGCTGGGCCAGGTGATTGCCGAGGCGGTTCGGGTCAGTGATATTCCCTGCCGGTATGGTGGGGAGGAATTCACCATCATTCTGCCGGCGGCGAGCGGCGAACAGGCGACCGTGGTTGCGGAGCGGATCAGGGCTGGTTTCGCCGGGGTTATTTTTCAACCGAACCCCCAGGAAACAGTGCAAAAAACGGTGAGCATCGGCGTAACCCAGTATCGCACGGGGGAAAGCGGGCAGAGCCTGCTGGAACGGGCCGATCAGAACATGTACGAGGCCAAGCAGAGCGGCAAAAACCGGTTAGTCTTGAAGTAGGAACGGCTTTCTAAAATCTGTTTTCAAAATAGGGCGCCAGCACCTTGGGAATGGCGATTGTGCCATCCGCCTGCTGGTAGTTTTCAAAAATGGCGGCCAGGGTTCGGCCCACGGCCAGGCCGCTGCCGTTCAGGGTGTGAACCAGCCCGCTTTTGTTCTGGCCCTTGGGCCGATACCTGATCCCGCCTCTTCTGGCCTGAAAATCGCCAAAATTGCTGCATGAGGATATCTCCCGGTAGGTGTCCTGGGCAGGCATCCATACCTCGATGTCGTAGGTCTTGTTGGCGGAAAAGCCGAGATCCCCGCTGCAGAGCTGTACCACCCGATAGGGGAGCTCCAGGAGCTGCAAGACCTCTTCCGCATCCGCGAGCAGGCTTTCCAGTTCACTGCCGGAGGTCTCCGGGGTAGTAAATTTCACCAGCTCCACCTTGTCGAACTGGTGCTGGCGGATAAGCCCTCTGGTGTCGCGGCCATAGGCGCCGGCCTCGGAACGGAAGCAGGGGGTGTAGGCCGTGTACTTGATGGGCAGCTCGTGCTCGGCCAGGGTTTCGTCCCGGTGCAGGTTGGTCACCGGCACCTCGGCGGTGGGGATCAGCCAGAGGTCCCAGTCCTTGATGCGGAAGAGGTCCGCCTCGAATTTCGGCAGCTGGCCGGTGGCAGTCATGGTCTGGGAATTGACGAGAAAGGGGGGGAGGATCTCGGTGTAGCCGTGCCTTTGGGTGTGGAGATCGAGCATGAAGTTGATCAGCGCCCGCTCCAGGCGGGAGGCAAAGCCCTTGAGTACGGCAAAGCGGGCTCCGGCAAGCTTGGCGGCCCGCTCAAAATCGATGACTCCGGCCGCTTCCCCCAGCTCATGGTGGGCTTTGACCGCAAAACCGAATTGCGGCACCGTGCCCCAGCGCTTGATTTCCAGATTGTCGGCGTCGCTGGTGCCTTTGGGCACGGAATCGTCGCAGAGGTTTGGCAGGGTCAGGACGATGCTCTGGAGATCCTCCTCCAGACCGACCAGCTCGCTTTCGATTTCCTTGATCCTCTCTCCCACCTGCCGCATCTCGGCCATTGGTCCTTCTGCCTCGACCCCCGCTTTTTTCAGCTCGCCGATTTCCTGGGAAGCGGTCTTGCGTTTGTTGCGCAGCGTTTCCGCCTCGGTGAGCAGGGTGCGGCGGGAGAGGTCGATGGCGGCAAAATCGTCGATGCGGGAATCGGTGATCCCCCGGAAGGCGAGTTTCTCTTTGACGAGAGCCAGATTTTCCCTGATAAAACGTAATTCAAGCATGGATGTCCTCTTAAGTCTGGGGCACTTTCTCTGAAAGTTCTGTCAGAAGGGGTTGTATCATGGCGCAGGGCAGAAATCAAGAGGACGAAGGGGTTGTCCCGGAGCAGAGCTAAACTGCCTCTAGAAGTCTGTGGTGCAGAGGCGCAGGGAGACATCTTTACCTGCTGGCAGGTGTTTTCGGTTTGCCGGCAGATGGATGATGGCGTTGGCCGCCTCGTTCTTGCGGGCGGGTCGGACGGTGAGGGTCTTGCCGTTTAAGCCGGCCACCGCGCCTTTCAGGTTGAGGAGCCCGGTTTTTTTTAGCTGAATCGGGGTGGTGAGAATGGCGCGCCGCAGGGGGGGTAAGGGGCGGCGTTGCCCCTGCATTGCCCGTAAGGCCGGCAGGACAAGTTCGTGAAAGAGCAGGAAAACCGCGGGCGGTGGGCCCGGCAGGGCGAAGATCGGTTTTCCTTGATAGAGGCCGAGCATGGTTGAGCGGCCAGGGCGGACCGCCAGGGCCGTGTACAAAGGGGCAATTCCCAGCTCGGCAAAGGCCTGGGGCAGGAGATCGTAGTTGCCCGGGCCCATGCCGCCGGTGGTGATCACCCCCTGGGACGGGCCGTGCAAGGCTTCTTTCAGGGTGGCGACAATTCGGGCGCAGTCATCGGCCACCAGGCCAAGATCACGGGTGGTTGCTCCCGCGCCCCTGATGAGGGCGGCGAGCAGGAAACGGTTGCCGCCGATAATCTGGCCGGTTTCCGGGGTGTCCGCCGTATTGAGCAATTCGCTGCCCGTGCAGATGATGGCCAGTTCCGGACGGGTCACCACGGAAACTTGGGCCAGGCCGCTTTCGGCAAGGAGCGGGAGATGCTGGGTCTCGATCCTGGCCCCGGCCCGGACAATGGGTTGTCCGGCGGCAAGGTCCGCGCCCCGGGCGCGAAGGAAGGCGCCTGGCTGGGGCGGACTGTTCACCAGCACCACCTTTTCCTCTCTGCGGCAGCGCTCAAAGGGGACAACCTGATTGGCCCCGGGTGGCAGGGCGCCGCCGGTCATGATCGCGATGGCGCTTTTTCCGGCAAGCCTCGGCAGATAGGTGGTGCCCGCGGCAATCTCGCCGGTTACCTGTAACGCTACCTGTTCTGCTCCGGCGGTCAGATTTCGGCTGTTGACGGCATAGCCGTCCATGGCCGAACGGGCAAAGTCCGGCACCGGACGTACGGCTTTGATGGCCTGCGCGGCAATGCGGCCGGCGGCTTCACACAGAGGGACAGCCTCCGCGGCCAGGCTGGGGCTGTGGCTGACAATCAGCCGTTGCGCTGCGGCAAGCGAGAGGATCGGCATGGATCAGGGATCCAGCAGGTCGGCAAGACGGGCGAGGTCATGCTGATGGTTGATGTTTTGAAAGGTGGTGAGATCGGGGATGACCTGCAAGATCTCCTCGGCGGTGACTTTGCGGAGGCGCAGTTTATTGTACAAGGCGCCGAGCTTGTACAGGCCGGCGGCGAGATTTTCCTCGATGAGCGGCAGGGCCGTTTGGCTGTAGACCGCGTACAGAGGCTCCGGCCCCTCGGGCAGCCAGGGCAGCACCACCTCATGGTCGCCGGGTAGTTCGCAGAGAAAACGGATAAGCTCCGGATTGATCAGCGGCATATCGCAGCCGCAGACAAAGGCGCGGGGCTGGGAGACCGACCGCAGGGCGGCATGGATTCCGGCCAGGGGGCCGCAGTTCAGGTATTGATCGGCAACCATCGGCCAGCCGAGAAAGGCATAGTCCTCTGGGGTATTGGTGACGAGCAGAGTTTCCGGGAAAAGCCCGGCCAGCTTGCGGGTGATCCCATGGATCAGGGCGTCGCCCTGATGGAGGGCAAGGGCCTTGTTGCTGCCGAAACGCGAGCTTTTGCCGCCCGCCAGGATCACCCCGGCAACCTGGCGGATCATTCTGCGGCGCCCTGGCGGATGGTGATAATAATCTCCTCGGGGTTCTGGCACCCCTTGAGCGAACAGGTCATGCCGGTGATGGCCTGGCGGATAAAGCTTTCGACGAAGGCATTGAGATAGACCGGCTGACCGTTGACCAGCAGGCTGGTTTTTTGTCGGGGAAAGGGCTTGATGAAGCGCTCTTCGAGAAAATCGGCCAGACCGGCGACATCGTCCAGGCAAAAGCCGGGGAGATCCGCGGGGCCTGCGGCATCGCTGACCATGGCAACCCAGGTTTCATCCCGATCCGGCAAGGGCTCGGCATGCAGGGCGCTGCGGAAGACCTCGATCTTGGGCAGTCCCAGCCGCTTGTAGCCCTCGGTGATCACCAGATCGATATCGCCGTAATAGCGGCCTATCAGCTCTTCAATGGTAAGGTCTTCCGGCACGTCGCGGATAATGCCCAACCCGGTGGGGGAAGAGAGGGCCACGGTGGAAGCGCCGGCCTGCTTGTGGCGCCAGGTGTCCTTGCCGGGCTTGTCCATCTCAAAGGTATGGACATGGTGCTTGATGGTGCCGATGCGGTAGCCGCGGCGATGCAGTTCAGGGATCAGTTTTTCCAGCAGCGTGGTCTTGCCGGAGTCGGGCTTGCCGATGAATGAGATGACAGGGGGCATGGTGTTTGCTTACCGTGATTAGAAAGGAAGGTTTCGTGTAACTATCCAGCTCAGTGCCGGGAATGAACAAAAACCACCGAACAGTAACTATCCAGCAGTACCGTACACCCAAAGGGCATAAGTTTGTTGAAATCGTAAAAAGCCACGATTACAACGGGTATTAATGTGTAAGTGTCTGATTTTGTGTGGTGGTCCTGTAAACTTTTCAGGTTGTTACGAGTTCATCAAGTTTCGTTTGGGCAGCTTGCTGCCCAACTCAGCTATAGCTGCTAGGCAGAAGTCTGCGAAGTGTGCTGGTGCCCATGAGCAGGCTGATAACAACGCAGATGCGGTGCTGCTGGATAGTTACTGTTTCGTTTCAGCCCGGCGGCCAGGACATGGCCCTGCCCCCGAGAACATGGAGATGCAGGTGGAAGACGGTCTGCCCCGCTTCGGCCCCGTTGTTCATGACCAAGCGGCATTGTTCCGCGCCGTTTTCCCTGGCCAGTTGCGCGCCGATCCGGACGACCTTACCGATGAGCGCTTCGTCTTCACTTGCAACCGCACCAGGGCCGCTGAGGTGTTTTTTGGGGATGACCAGGAAGTGCTTGGGGGCCTGGGGGGAGATGTCCCAGAAGGCGAAAACCTCCTTATCTTCGTACAGTTTTTTGGCAGGGATTTCCCCGTTGATGATTTTGCAGAAAAGACAGGGGTTGCTCATCGCTCCTCCTTGTTTGTAAGATAATAAACAGCCGCAGGATACTGTTCGGAGCTGGTTCTGTCAAATGTAAAGGTAGTCATCTCTGATGACAGCTTGCGGCTGCTTTGGTATTGTGATGAGGGACGCTATTGCCTGGGAGTTGTCCTGTGGCAAATCAGAGCAAAAATACTAATTTAGTGGAAAACCGGCAGGGGGATGCCATGCGTCAGTTTGTTATTGATGAATTGAACAGAGAAGAACAGAATAATCTGGAATCATATCTGAAGCGGACCTTGCCGTCGGCCCCCATGGAGGGGATGTTCTGGCTGCCGGTCCCGGAGGAGCTACTGGGCGAAGCCCAGCAGGGGCACGGGCAATGCGGGCCGTTTTTTTTCGGGATCGAGCTGGGGCGGAGCAGGTTGATCGCCGAATTTCTGGTCCGGAGCAAGAGCAACCTGCATTGCTCTTGCATTAGTTATGCGAACCAGGGCCAGCGCCAGTTCCTTTTTGATTTTCTTGACCGGATGCTTGCGGATGCACAGATTAATGCTTGATGGCATTATAAAAAGGCCCATCCTCAAGGCAAAAAAAATCCCCGGCCGAGATGGCAGGGGATTTGGCTCAG
This sequence comes from Deltaproteobacteria bacterium RIFOXYD12_FULL_56_24, assembly GCA_001799285.1. Taxonomy (GTDB): domain Bacteria; phylum Desulfobacterota; class Desulfobulbia; order Desulfobulbales; family Desulfurivibrionaceae; genus Thiovibrio. The sequence goes on along the minus strand of MGTD01000029.1, from coordinate 39,238 downwards.
TCCGGATCGTCTGGGAAAATCTTGCTTACCACCAGCAGATGGTCTGGTCGGCCGCAAAAACTTTGTCCACCAAGGCGTCGTAGTCCGGGTTCTCGACATTGAGGGCAAAGGCCTCGGCGTCACGACCCTCGGAGACGATCTCCACCAGTTTTTTGGTGTCGTCATTGGGTTCAGAGCGATATACATTCAAGAGTTTCATCGGAGCACTCCTTGTTTGTTGGTTCTCGGGGTTGATCAGCTCTTGTCCGAGCGCATGATGCCGTAGGGGATGATGTATTCGAGGTCACGAAGCTGCTTGCCGATCTCTTCGAGGGTGACTTTGGGCATCCCTAAATTCTCGGCGTTAGCGTCCACCGTGGTGTAGACCTCGCCTTCCATGTCGCGAATCCACTCGATGTTTTCCTTGTGGTAGTCGCTCACCTCGGTGAGTTCGTTGTTCATAACATAGGCATACGCATACATGTTCTCGACGGCAAGTCCCAGAGCGGAGCGGATACCGTCCAGGGTGTAATCCTTGTTTACCAGTAGAAAGCCTACTTTCTTGGACATGGTTTTCTCCTTATAAGGTCAGGTAGCATTCGTAGTCTTCAATGATCGCGCCGTGCTGGCCCTGGGTGGCCATGTCCTTGGCCTCAAGACCCTTGGGGATATCGGCAGGATCGTAGCCGCACTTCTTGTAGCTGTCCACGCAGATCGAAACCTCGTCGGCCAGTTCGCAGAGGGCCGGGAAATCAGAACACTTGGTCAAGTGGACGCCGTACCAGCTGAAGAAAACCTTGACCTTGGAACCCTTGGCCTTGGCGGCCTTGGTTACTCCCATGACATGCCGCATGTTCTGGGGAGAGGTGACAAAGATACCCAAACTTTTAGCCATTTGCTGTCTCCTTGAATAATTGAAAGGCGCAGAGCCGAAAAGATCCGGGCGCCATGGCGTTTGTGGGAATTATTGTTTCTTCATGTAGAAACGGATGAAGCCGGCGTCTTCCTTTTCGCCGAGATACTCGTGTCCGGCGCGGGTACACCAGCCGGGCAGGTCGTTGCGGGAGCCGGGATCGGTGCCAAGAACTTCGAGGATTTCCCCGGAACCCAGTTTATCCATTTCCTTTTTGGTCCGCAACAGGGGCATTGGACAGCTCAGGCCTTTTGCGTCCAGGGTGCGGGTCGGGGTGATTCCTTCCGGGACTTTCTTGAAATCGTCGCTCATGTTTTCCTCCTTGGAAAAGATTTTGGTGTTTGATTTTTTAAAAAAAACGGGAAACGGCGGGATTTTTGAGATGGTTCCGCTCGATGCCGCTGCTGTTCTACGGGGGAGCTGCATGTACTGTAAACTTCTTCAAAAAAAATGGTGAATTAGTCTCTACCAAACATCCGCGGACCATGTCAAGGGAATTTGTGAGTGATCATTGGCCGGAATGTTCGGCGCGAACCCCCTGTTTTTCCGGTTGATTTTTCCCCAGGTTGTATGTCACATTGTGGTGGCGCTTCAGGATGTGCGTCGAGATGTTTTCACGGCTTGACAAAAGTGTCCGGCACCGGGTAAAGAAAATCGTTCCGAGCTGTCTTGCGAATTGGGTTCGAAGCGCCGACTTTCCGGGTTTCACTCGGAGAATGTCGGGAAGGCACAGTGGTTTTCAGAAAAAACGGGAGAGGAGAGCGATTATGAGTGGAAGCAGCGGGTTTGGCGGCACTGCCAAGGAGCTTTACAAAAAGTTGTGCCAGGATGAGTGGAATCCCTATACCTCCGGGACCCTCGTCGCTTTTCTGAGCGTGATGCTCCTGGCCTGGTACCGGCCTTGGGGAGCGACCGGGGCGGTGCGCAACTGGGCGGACTGGATTTTTTACGGAATCGGAATCTACAGCGATGCTCCTGCTTCGATTTTTGTCAATGGCGGTTCCATCATCGGCCTCGGTTTTGTGGGCGGTGCTTTTCTTTCCGCCTGCCTTGGCAACAACTTCGCCTTCCGGATTCCGCCGGTTCTGGAAATGGTCAAGGGGGTGGCTGCCGGTATCTGTATGGGAGTCGGCGCGGCCCTTGCCGGAGGGTGCAACGTGGGTGGATTTTACAACGCCATCGGCAATCTCTCCGCCAGCGGTTTCGCGATGATGGCCGGGTTGATTGCCGGCGCCATTATCGGTCTCAAGTACATTTACTGGGAGATGGAGAATGTCTCCTGGGGCAGCGGCGGGGCCAAGACCATCGAAATTCCTTTTGCCACCCAGGTGGTGCTCGGAATTGTCGCCCTGTTGGTCATGATCTGGGGGGCCTACACCTACACTGCCAATGAGGCGCTTACCAAGATGGGCGGGGTGTTGTTGCTCGCGGCCGCGCTGGGCTACACCATGCAGCGGGGCCGCTGGTGCATGATCCAGGGTTTCCGTGAACCGCATATGACCGGCAACGCCACCATGGCCAAGTCGGTGGCCTTGAGCATCGTCCTGCTGACCATCGGCGGAGTGATCGTCAAGGCCGGCGGCATCAACGACGTGGAGCATTATGTGCGCGGCACTTTCGGTTGGGGCGGTGTGGTTGGCGGGATGATCTTCGGATTTGGCGCCATTTTGGCTGGTGGCTGCGGTACCGGCACCCTTTGGCGGGTCGGCGAAGGCCAGATCAAGCTGTGGATCGTGGTTCCCTTTTTCGGGATAGCCAACTCCTTGATGAACAAGTGGTTCTCCGTCAGCGATGTCGAAGGAATGGACGCCTTTCTTAATGAAGGGGTCACCAACGCAGGCAAGCTCGGCAGCTTTGTCTATATGCCGAACACCTTTCTCGGCTACGGTGGCACCTTGGCATTGGTTTTCCTGGTCATGGCCGTCTGGTGGCTGGTGGCGCGCTGGAATGAGGACAGCAACAAACTCCTGATCGAGATGTAAGGAGGCAATCAGGCCGTTGGGTGCGGCTTGGAGTTCATACAGATCGCATTTCCCCGGGGTTCCGGGGGGGTGCGATTTTTTTTGTTCTTGTTCGGTATTCCTTGGCGGGCAATGGGTGCTATTTTCCTTGACAGCGCTTTGCCTGTCATCCTAGCATGGTTATAGGTCTCATATCGAGGCGCGCCAGTTTTTCTCTGTCCGCAGGGTATTTTTATGGTTGAAGCGGTTTCCGGGCTGCATAAGCATGTCTCCATTTCCTTGGGGCAACTGCTGCAAAATGGCGAGATTATCGCCATTGTTGATGATGATGCGGCAATTCGCGAGCCGCTCAGGAGCTATTTTGAAGTACACGGCCTGCCCGTGGTGGAATGCGCCTTGGCGGCAGACCTCATGCAGGTCCTGTCCTCCCGGAATGTGGCCCTGGTCCTTCTTGACATTGGTCTTCCGGATACTGATGGTCTTTCTCTTTTGCCCCGGATCGTGGACCAATACCCTGATGTTGCCGTGATCATGCTCACCGGCATCGCTGATCTGCAGGTAGCTTTGGATTGCATGCGCAAGGGCGCCACGGACTATCTCTCCAAACCGGTGCAGTTTGAAGAAATATTTCATGTGGCGCGCAAGGCCCTGGAAAAGAGGCGGTTGGTTTTTGAGAATCGCAAATATCAGGAAGAGCTGGAAGAGGCGCATTTTCGGATTCAGCTTCTGCATCAGTTGTCGGTGAAGATGAACACCGTCTATTTGAGCACCGTGGAACTTGATCAGATCCTGCGAGCCATTCTGGTGGGGATTACCTCTCGGGAAGGTTTGGGTTTTAACCGGGCGTTTCTGGTTATGTTTGATGATGATGGCCGGTTTTTGCGGGGGAGGCTGGCCATTGGCCCGAGTTCCCGGGAGGAAGCCGGGAGGGTGTGGGAGGAGATCGAGGAGCGGGAGCTCAATTTTTTACAGATCGTTGACAATCTCAAAGAGATCAGCAAGTCCCAGGAAGCCGCGGTCAACACTATTGCCAGGAGTTTGGTGGTTTCGGCCGAGGACACCGAGAACATCCTGATTCGTGCCGTGCTGGGCAGGCGGAGCTACCGGGTTTCGCCGGAAAACGGCTGGGTGCCCTTGCCTCTGGAGCGGCGTAACGGCAATGGTGGCAGGCATGGCAACGGGCCCCTGCTTAATGAGCAACGGGAAAAAGCGGAGGGAGGTGCGCCTCCTCTTGCCGTGCCCAGGGAACTCATCAATATTCTTGATGAGGATTCCTTTGTCGTGGTGCCTCTGTACTCTCCTGGACGTTCCTTCGGGGTAATCATTGCCGATAATTATGTGACAAGGCGCCCCATTGAGGATAATCATATCAGCGCCCTTGAACTGTTTGCCAGCCAAGCCAGCCTCGCCATTGAACAAAGTCATCTGCACAACGAACGGCAGCGCAAGATCGTCGAGCTTGAGGCGGTGAATCAGGAACTCGACCGGAGCAAGGATCTGCTGGTCGAGGCGGAGCGTTATTCTGCTCTGGGCCATATGGCGGCCCAGCTGGTCCACATTATCAGAAATCCCATCACCTCCATCGGCGGGGTTTCCCGCATTCTGAGCAAGAAAAATGTCGATCCCGAGTGGGGAAAATATCTGAATGTCATTATTCATGAAACAGAACGGGTGGAATCCACCCTGGAGGATCTTTTTGCCTTTGTGGGGCAGGGAGAGATCCACAGGGAGGAGATCCCGCTCTGCGTGGTGGTCGAAAAGACAGCCCTTCTCCTTCAGTCGAGCATGGCAAAACATGGCGTGACCTGGAAGATGGAATGCCCCGTCCAGGAGCCGGTTATCCAGGGGGATTTGCATCAGATTCGCCAGGTGTTTCTCCATCTGTTTAGAAACGCGGTGGAGGCTATGCCCGATGGGGGCCGGTTGACCGTTGCCGTGGGGGCCGGCGAGGGGCAGGCCATTGTTTCGGTAATCGATACCGGCCCTGGGATTCCGGAATCCTATCTGGACAAGGCAAAGGACCCGTTTTTTACCACGAAAACTTATGGAACCGGTATGGGATTGACCCTGGTTGAACGGATTGTCAACGCCCATGGCGGCAGTTTCTCTCTCAAGCCCCACCTTGGCGGCGGTCTGGAAGTCCGGGTGGTTCTGCCTCTCCAGTAATTTCCACGGTTAACAGTTCCCCGCTGGTACCTTATAACTCTTGCATCTTCCTGAAAAACGCTCCTCCACAGCAAGAGGAGGGAATTAATTTGAGTAAGCGTTCAGCAGCACCACATCTGCTTTGTCATCGGCCTGCTCATGTGCAATAGCACACTTCGTAGGCCTCTTTGTCGGACACTTCTGCCGACGACTGACACGCGCATCTGCGGCACTGCTGAACGCTTACATCCCTGGGGTTATCGTAAATTTTGGTGCCCCTAGTGAAAGATTACTAATTTGCTGCCGATTAAAAAGTTGCCAGGTGCCAGGTGTCGGCCAATCCCGGCATCAGGCAGACGAGGTGGGTAAGGTATGAAAATCGAAGGACCAACTCCTCCTTTCAAGGGGATACAGTTGCCCGCTTCAGGCCGGATTGAAGGCGGCGACAAGCCAGTCGCGCCGGGGCCCTCGCTTTTGGGGCCGGGACAACTGCTCAGAGGGGAGGTGACCGGCTTCACCCCCGAGGGCAAGGTTCTTCTGGAGATCGGTGGCCAGATCGTCGAGGCGAGGAGCGAGGTAGCGCTGAAGCCCGGCAGCGCCCTCTGGTTTGAGGTGCAGCAGACCGAGCCTCTCTGGCTGCGGGTGGCGGACAAAAAAGGGGCGGCTCAGGAATTTATCCGGCAGTTTTATACCGACCCCGCCGCCATGGGTAAAGGGTTGCGGGCCTTGCTCGGCCTGGCTTTTCTCGCGGAAGCGGAAAATAGTTTTCCGGAGCAGGCTTTAGCCCTGCAAAATTTTGCCAATAGCGCCATGGGGTCGGAGGCCGATCCCGGCCGGCTCATCCGTCTGCTGGCCATGCTGGGCAGCGGAGTGGCCGCGGAAGATGGCGGCCTCGGCCAGGCAGGCTCTGGGCCGGAAAGGCTCCAGGAACTGATCGCCCTCCTGGCCGGGGAACAGGGAGGGGTTTTGAGTAAAGCGAACGGCGCCGCCATGCAGAAGCTCGGGATGCTTCTGGAATTGCAGGGCGAACTTAACGCTCTGCCCGCTTCGACCCAGCAGGCGCAGTTTCTCCTCTTCCCCTGCCTCTTTGCCATGGGCGCCGGGGTGGGGCAATGGCTCTTCACCCTGGACCGCGGGGAGGATCAGGCTGCCGCCGGCGGGGGACGGGGCTACTCGCTTTCTTTTTTTCTGGAGATGAGCCGAATGGGGGAGGTGCAGATTCAACTCCGGATCAAGGGCCAGACCCTGCAAGGGGAATGCCTGGTGAACAGCGAGGAGGTGCAGGAGCATCTGGCCCCGCAGCTTGGTGAGCTTGAGGAGCTGCTGGGCAAGCTCGGTTATGGGGTGGTCCATTTCTCCTGCCGGGTTGCCAAGGTCGGCATGCTAGAATCATTGAAGACCGCTATTGAGATGGCGGCGCAACTGGACAGCGTCAGGATCGTTGACCTTCAGGCTTGATGATACGGGAGGCATGAGTCATATAGGTCCTATAAGTAGTATAGGTCAGATAATCCGAAGGCAGCCCCTTAATTTCCGTTTTCCGCTTTGCCCCGGAACCAGGAGGCCGCCGTGCCGAGCAAGCCGGTGAGGGCCGCCCCCAGCAAGGCGCCGTGCAGGGCGGTCAGGAAGGCTGCGGTATGCTCCGGTCGGAAATCCCGTAAATCAAGACCGTTGGTGAGCCCCCGAAAAAAGAGGGAGAAGATCAGGGCCGCCTGGGCGATACCCAGGAGCATGCCCAGATTTCTGGCCGTGGCCAGCAGGGCCGCGGCTGCTCCGGCCTTGTCTGCCTCGACGTGGCTTAGGACTGAGGCGCTGTTCGGCGAAAGAAACAGGGCCTGCCCCAGGCCAACCAGCAGCAGCTGCCCGGCAATCATGGACGGCGGGGTGGCGGCCTGAATCGTCGAAAGCAGGAACACTCCCAGGGTGGAGACGCCAAGGCCGAGAGTGCTGATAAACCGGGCGCCGACCTGATCGGAAAGCCAGCCGGCCAAGGGGGAGACCACCAGGATCGAGGAGGGGATGGCCAGCATGACCAAGCCGATTTGCGAAGGCGGCAGGCCGAGAACCCGGTCAAGATGAAAGGGGATAAGCAGGATCACGCCAAAAAGAACCGTGAAGGAAAGCACCGCGCTGACGATGGCCAGGCTGAAGTGCCGGTTGCGGAAAAGCTTCAGGACCAGAAGCGGGTGGGGCTGCCGGGCTTCGATGGCGATAAAGCAGGCCAGGGCGGCCGCTCCACCGCCGCCGGTGAGGAGCAAGCCGGTGGCAGACCAGCTGGGGGCGGAGACCTGGCTCAGGGTCAGGCAAAGCAGGACCAGGGCCGCGGCCCAGGCGAGGCTTCCCAGCCAGTCCAGCGGCCCGGTGTAATGGCGGGTTGGGCCGGGCAGAACCCGGATGGCAAAGAAAGCGAAGAGCAGCCCCAGCGGCACGGTGAGGAGAAAAAGGACGCGCCAGGAGGCGAGTTCGAGCAGCAAGCCCCCCAGGCTAGGGCCGCTCATCAAGCCGAGGGAAACGGCCATGCCGATCAACCCCAAGCCGCGGCCCAGCTGTTCGCGCGGGAAGGCATCCTTGATGATCGCCGGGCCTGCGGCCATCATCATCGCCCCGCCCAGGGCCTGAGAGAATCTGGCGGCCACCAGGAAGGCCAGGCCTGGGGCCCAGGCGCAGGCCAGGGAGCCCAGGGCGAAGATCAGCAGCCCCGAGGTGTAGATCCTGCCCCGGCCCAGCCGGTCGGCAAGATGGCCCCAGAAGAGCAGGGTGGCGGTGATGGTAAGCAGATAAATCAGCACCACCCACTGGGTATCGGCCAGCGAGCTGTGAAAATCCTTCATGATGAAGGGCAGGGCGATGTTCACCATGCTGCTGTCCAGGGTGGACATGAACACGCCGCTGGCCACGATGAGAAACGTGGGCCATTTGTTCGCAGGGGAAGACACGGAAGGGTTCTGTTGCCTCGGGGAAAAAGTGCGGACTGATAACAACGCAGACGCGTTGCTGCTGGATAGTTACGCTGATTTTTTGTACTGTATCGCAAGTTGGCTGATCCTGCAAAGGGGATTGCGGGGTAACCGGCTTTTTGCGCTTTCAAGCATAATGATTATGGGGAGAAACATGGCCGGCATTTTAAGCAATGGCGAGGAAGAAAGGATTGCCCGGTGTGTCTTGGGCTGCAATGATCCGTCCCTGGGCGAGATTTTGCGCACCGCAGGGAGGGCCGCCCTTGCCGCAGGCAATATTTTGCGAGGCCTGTACGACCAGCCCCACCTGATTACCCACAAAGGGGCCATTGATCTGGTCACCGAGGCGGACGTGGCTGCGGAGCAGACCGTGCTGGCCATGCTCAAGGAAGCGGGCGAGGGCATCGGTTTTCTCGCGGAAGAATCGCACTCCTCCTATGAAACCCTGCCCCAGGGGCCGGTCTGGGTCATTGACCCCCTGGACGGCACCACCAATTTTGCCCACGGCTTTCCGATTTTTGCGGTCTCAATCGCCTATGCGGTGGGCACCCTCAGCAAGGTCGGCGTGGTGTACGCGCCCATGCAGGACGAGCTTTTCTGCGCCTGTCTTGGCGGCGGGGCCTGGCTCAATGGCCACCCCATCCAGGTTTCCGGCGCCTCTTTGTTGCAGGACTCCCTTTTGGCCACGGGCTTTCCCTATGCCATCGAGACAGAGGTCGATGGGGTGATGACAGCGCTTAGCCGGTTGCTGACGAGATGCCAGGGAGTGCGGCGGACCGGGGCTGCGGCGGTTGATCTTGCCTATCTTGCCTGCGGCCGGACCGACGGCTTCTGGGAGATCAACCTCAAGCCCTGGGATACCGCTGCGGCCATGCTGCTGGTGAGCGAGGCAGGCGGTCGGCTGACCGCCTACAATGGCCAAGAGTACACCCCCTATCTGCCGGAGGTGGTGGCGAGCAACGGCAGGATCCATGCCGAGATGGTCGGGCAACTGGCGGATTTCAGTAAGGCGGGGAAAGAGTGAAAAATAAAACATGGCTAATTACGGCGGATTTTTTCTCTCGACAGCCTGCTACCATGTGGTAGTTTAGGCAGACTTTGGTGGGACGGGAAAGGTCCACCGCAGGCAACTTCTTGCCCTTCAGACGAAAAGATCGGAGAATCAAAGATGGAAGCGGAAAAGAAAAGGCATTTTCATACCCAGGTAATTCACGCCGCCTTAAAGCCTGGAGATTGGCAGGGCGCCACTCTGCCCCCTATTTATCAGACGGCGGCCCATTGCCACGAAACAGCGGAGAACTTAAGCGATACCTTTGCCGGGCGCACCACCGACCATATCTACGCGAGGCTCACCAACCCTACCAACCGGGTGCTGGAGCAGAAGCTGGCGGCGCTGGAAGGCGGCCGGGGTGCGGTGTTCATGGCTTCGGGCATGGCGGCAATCACCAACGGCTGTCTGGCCCTGCTGCGTGCCGGGGACGAGTTTGTCTGCGGCAATTCTCTCTTCATGTCCACCTACGTGCTTTTTGCCAACGTTTTCAAGAAATACGGGATCACGGCCCGCTTTGTCGAGTCCACCGATCTGGCGGCCATGGCGGCGGCGATCAACGAGAAGACCCGCTTTATTTATCTCGAAACCATCGGCAACCCGAAGATGGATGTGCCGGACCTGGCCGCAGCCGCGCAGCTCGCCCACCGCCACGGTCTGCCCCTGGTGGTGGACAATACCCTGGCCACCCCGTACCTTTGCCGGCCTCTGGAGCTGGGGGCCGATATCGTCATCCATTCCACCACCAAATACCTTAGCGGCCATGGCGATGCGACCGGCGGGGTGGTTATCGACGGGGCGAGTTTTGACTGGAGCAGCGAGCGTTTTGCCGATTTCGCCCTGTTTGTCGAGCGCAAGGGGGAGCTGGCCTATCTGGACCGGGTCTGGCGGGAGCTGCACATCAATTTCGGCACCACGGCGGCGCCGCTCCATGCCTATCTGACCATGCTGGGTCTGGACACCCTGGCCCTGCGGATGGAGCGCCATCTGGCCAATGCCGGCAAGGTCGCCGCCTTTCTCGCCTCGCAGCCCAAGGTGCAGTGGGTGCGTTACCCCGGCCTTGCCGACCATCCCCAGCACGAGGTGGCAAAACGGCAGTTCGGGGATTTAGGCTTTGGCGGCATGTTCACCTTCGGTCTGGCTGATCAGGCGGCCTGTTTTCGCTTCATCAACAATCTGAAACTGATCTATCACCTGGCCAACATCGGCGACTGCAAGAGTTTGGTCATTCATCCCTATTCCAGCCAGTACCTCTCCTTTGCCGGGGAGACCAGGAAAAATCTGGACATCACCCCCGACCTGGTGCGCCTCTCCGTGGGAATCGAGGCGGCGGAGGATATCATCGACGATCTGGCCCAAGCCCTGGAGAAGATCTGAACCATGCCGGACGTCTGTGCCAATCTGGTAAGCAAACAGTTTTTCACCTTTGCTGAGCCGCCCCACGAGCTGGTGCTCGAAAGCGGCGAACGGCTGGGCCCGGTGACCATTGCCTACGAAACCCTCGGCGTTCTGGCCCCGGACAAGGACAACGCCATCCTGGTGGTTCACGCCCTCACCGGGGATTCCCACGTGGCGGGCTGCTACACCAAAGATGATGCCCGGCCCGGCTGGTGGGAGATCATGGTCGGCCCAGGCAAGGCCATTGACACCGAACGTTATTTCGTCATCTGCGCCAACGTGCTGGGCGGCTGCATGGGCAGTACCGGCCCTTCCTCGCTCAACCCGGCGACCGGTCATCCCTATGGCCTCACCTTTCCCCTGCTCACCATCGGCGACATGGTGGCGGCGCAAAAGGCGCTGGTCGACCATCTCGGCATTGCCCGGCTGCTTGCGGTGGTGGGCGGCTCGGTGGGCGGCATGCAGGTCCTGGCCTGGTGCGCCCGCTATCCCGAGATGGTCCGGGCGGCGATTCCCCTGGCCACCACGCCCCGGCATTCGGCCCAGTCGATCGCCTTCAACGAGGTGGCCCGTCAGGCGATCATGGCCGATCCCCATTGGCGGGGGGGCGATTATTACGAACAGGGGGCCAAGCCAGACCTCGGCCTGGCCGTGGCCCGGATGATCGGGCATATCACCTATCTTTCCAACGAGTCCATGCGGAAGAAGTTCGGCAGGCAGCTCAAGAGCAGGGATGCCCTTTCCTTTCATTTCGACGCCGGTTTCGAGGTGGAGAGCTATCTGCGCTACCAGGGCAACAAGTTTGTCGAGCGCTTTGACGCCAATTCCTTTCTCTACCTGACCAAGGCTGCGGATTATTTCGACCTTGACGATTACGCGGCCGCCGGGTTGAGCGCGGCTGAGATCAGCTTTCTGGTGGTGGCTTTTACCTCGGACTGGCTCTATCCCACCGAGCAGTCACGGACCCTGGTTCGGTATCTTAAAAGAAACGGGATGGATGTGAGTTTCTGCGAGATCGAGTCGGACTGGGGCCATGATGCCTTTTTGCTGCCCAATGAAAGGCTGCACTCCCTGGTGGCCGCCTTTCTTTCCCGGGTTTTCCGGGAGAGGTCTGCCGACGGGTAATTCCATTTCTGTCGCAATAGTGAAGCCAAGCCCCTGTAGGAGCGGCTTTAGCCGCGAAACTGCGGGACATCGCGGCTAAAGCCGCTCCTACCAAATACTGTCGCTTTGATTGAGAAATGGAATAAGGGGAAAAGCCATGCGTTTTGATCTGCGGATCATCGCCTCCCTGATCGAGCCGGGTTCACGGGTGCTTGATCTGGGCTGCGGCGAAGGGGAGCTGCTCCAGTATCTCAAGGAGCAAAAAGGGGTCAAGGCCACCGGCATCGAGAAAGATGAGGCCGAGGTGGCCGTCTGCATCGGCAAGGGTCTTTCCGTGCTCCAGGGGGATTTTAACCTGGAGGTGGCTGATTATCCGCCGGACAGCTTTGACTACATCATCATCAGCCAGACCCTGCAACAGGTTTACGAACCGGTCGCCCTCATCAACAACCTTTTTTCCATCGGCAAAAAGGTTGTGGTCAGCTTTCCCAATTTCAGCCACTGGCGAATCCGTCTGCAACTCCTCTTCGCAGGCTATGCGCCGAGAAGCAAGGAGCTGCCCTACGAATGGTACGACACCCCCAACATCAGGGTGATCACCCTCCGGGATTTCCGCAACTTTGCCAGGGAAAAGGGCATCGCCATCCTCAAGGAGGTGGCGATCAACACCCACCGGCAGCAGAAAACCGGGCATATCGTCCACTTTCTCCCCAACCTGCGGGCCACCTACGGTATCTTCCTGATCGGCCGCGCCGACCGGTAGGATGCGGGTTGAGGATCAGGAGTTTCTGACTCCTGTTTTCCCGATCACGCCGCCCTAATCTCAGATAAAAGCTCCGGATGCAGATCAAGTAACTTCAAAATCAAAACCGTCGATCTCGACGGCTGGCGGATTCCGCGCTCATATTCGGAAAAGGCATTGACCCCGCCGCCAAAGAGAGCCGCAGCCTCGGCCTGATTCAGGCCAAGACGCTTACGGATGGAACGAATAGTTGCCGCCTCTTTGGCATCGATGGCCTGCATGGCCGCGACAACCTCGTCAGAGAATCGTCGTGCATCATCGCCGCTGACAAACTCGCTCTCTTCACAATCCGGACAATACCATCCAGGCAACGCCTTAACCGTGATTACTTCCCCTTTATATGTCATGTGGCGGTCTCTGGTGTCCATCGTCAGGTTCTGGTCGCCACAGGCACCGCATTGTTTTGTTTCCATGGTTTATTTCTCCTTGAACTGAATTATTACCGCCCCATTGCGTAAGGTCATTTTTACATACGCAGTCAGTCCGTTCCGGCACGGAGCATGATATACGTCTTGCCACAGGGTGTGATCAGCATGAGTGGTCATGGATTTATAGAACATCCCTCTTGAAAGTGTAAGGATGACCCCCACCGCTTCATCAGCGGAAAGGCCCATGGCAAGGCTGTTGAACAAAGCCGTTTGGGTAAAGGCCATCTTGCCAAGCCGGGCGACAACCGTTTTGATCTCGTCCAAATGGTAATGGGGTTAGTTCAGAATAGCCACGGGAGAATCATCCGCTTGTTTGAGAATAGCGGCAAAGTTGCGTTTTAATTCTGTCACGCTGACGGTGATATTGGAAAAAATGGTGTCCATTGCTTTGCCTCCACTGGTGAGCGGGATACAACAACAGCGGATGCCTGGGGTTTTTCATCTTCTCACCCCAGATCAAGCACCTCCAGCAAGGCCTGATCCACCTGCGTCAGCAATGCTTCAGGGCAGCGTTGCAGCGGGCCTTTAACCAGGCGGTTGTTGTCGATAGCCTGGAGTTGATCGAGGAGCAGGTCTGAATCATGCGCCAGATCGCCGCCGGCAGGGACACGCAGGCGCAGCGGGGCGGCATCGTCAATCAGCCTGGTGGTGAGCGGCACGATCAGGGTTGAGGGATGGTCCACGTCGAGGAGGGCCTGGCTCTGCACGATCAGGACTGGCCTGGTTTTGCCGGGTTCCGTCCCCCGGCCGGGGTTGAGGTTGGCCAGCCAGATTTCACCACGCTCACGCATTTGGGGCATCCTCAATCTCGGCAAACTCCTGATTGACCAGCATGCTTTCCTCCCGCACCTTGCGCGAGGCATCTTGAAGGCGCCGTCGCCGGAGGTCGCGGGCTATTTTTTCACGCATCTCGGCGATCGCCCGCCGGAGGTATTCCGTCCTGGTCAGGTGCAGTTCCCTTGCCTGACTGGTCACTTCGGCAAGAAGCTCATCTTCGATACGCAATGATATTATTCCCATAATCAGCTCCATTTTTTGTAGTTCAAAATAAATATATATTTTGGGATACAAAAAGGCAAGATTGATTTTGGGCAAATTATGGGGTGCGCTTTAATGAAAAAAACCGGGGCAGGATATTCGCCTGCCCCGGTCTTGATTGTCTTGATTTTGCCGTAGCTTACAGCAGATCAGTTTTCTTTAGAACTACGATGGCGCCCTGGTACGAGACAACCAGCACCAGCAGCCAGCTTACGAGCAGAATGGTATTCATGGGTTCCTCCTTATTTGCAATTTAATACATGTCCTTGGCGTCTTCCCCGGCCAGCTCGGCCAGACTCAGCTTCTCCGCATTCATCAGCTTCCAGACATAGGCGACATAGGCCAGGACAAAGGGTACGCCCAGGGCGACATAGCTCATGGCGGTGAGGGTGTATTTGCTGCTTGAGGCGTTATGAATGGTGAGGCTTGATTGCAGGTCGGTCAGCGACGGGTAAAAGGCGGTGTCGTTGTAGCCGGCCAGAGAAAAGATCGCCAGTCCCACCAGCACGGTGCCGAGGCCGCCGAACCAGATGCCGCAATTCTTGCCGAGAAAGGCGGTGGCGACTACCCCGTAAATCACCGAGATCAACCCACCCAGCAGCAGAATCAGTACTGCGGGCATCCCCAGCAGATTGTGGAGGTATTTGCCCTTTTCCATGAAGATCTCGCCGGTGGCCGGATTAACGGCAAAACCGTCCATGGTCACCAGACTGATCAGGATGATGAGCAGGAAGGGCAGGGCCAGGAGCAGATTGAGCAAGGTCGCCTTGCGGGCCTTTTTGACCAGGGGTTCATTGGCCACGTGGTTGACGAGGTACATGGCGCCCAGGACCCGGGCCAGAAAGACGAGAAACAGGCCAAAGGAGAGATTGAACAGGTTGAACGCCGCTTCCAGGCCATGGAACGGAGTGTGCCAGGTTACGGAGTTGTAAAGGTTCAGGCTGAAACGGGAGCCGGTGAAAAATGTGCCCACCGCCGCGCCAATCAGGAGAATCCCCACGCTGCCGTTGATGCAGAGGAAGATTTCGTAGGTTCGGGCGCCGAGAAAATTGTCCGGTTTTTTGCGGTATTCGTAGCTCACCGCCTGGAGGATGAAAGTGAAGAGGATGAGCATCCACACCCAGTAGGCCCCGCCGAAGCTGGTGGCATAAAAGAGCGGGAAGGCCGCGAACAGGGCGCCGCCGAAGAGGACCAGGGTAGTGAAGGTCAGCTCCCATTTGCGGCCCATGGCATTGATGATCAGGGATTTTTCCTCTTCGCTGTCGGCCAGGGTAAAAATAAGGGTCTGGCCTCCCTGGACAAAGGTCAGGAAGAGAAAAAGCGAGCCAACCACGGAGGCGATCAGCCACCAGAGTTGCTGCAGGGTTGAGTGATCCAGATTTCCTATCATGGTCTTATGCCTCCGGTCCGATCTTGATTTGCTTCATCATAATCCTAATCTCCGCCAGCAACAGGGCGGTGAACAGGGTCAGGAAGATAAAAAAAGTAATCTGCACATTGCTTGCGGCAATGTTGGTGGTGGCCACGCCCACCGGTAATAAACCCTGGATTGCCCAGGGCTGGCGGCCCACCTCGGCCACCACCCAGCCGGCCTGGCTGGCCACATAGCCTAAAAAGATGGAGAAGAAGCAGGCTGTGTTCAACCAGCGTTGTTGCTCCAGGGTTCCCTTGAAGGAGAAGTAGAGGACCAGCAGGAAAATAACCGGGAACAGGGCGCCCAGGATCACCATGATGTGAAAGCTGTAGAAGGTAATGGCAACCGGCGGCGCGGCCTCGGCCGGGCTGTTCAGGTAGCCGTAGCCGAGATCCGCCTTGTGCTGGTCAAAAATGGCCAGGGCCGCGGCGGCTTCCGCCGCATCCCCTTTTTCTTTGGCATATTTGTAGTGGGCCAACTCGGCCAGGGCGATCTTGCCGGTGACCATCCGCTGCTCGGCGCCGATAATGTTATGCTCACCATTGCCGAAAACCAGATCGTTGATTCCGGGGACATAGCTGTTGAGATCCCGGTTGGCCAGAAGCGACAGCAGGCCGGGGATCTTTACCGCCTGATTAAAGGCGGGCTGGTCATCGCCGGGTTTCTTGTCGGCGTTGATGATGCCCAGGGCAACGATGGGAGCATTGTTCTGGCCAACGTACAGCCCTTCCATGGCAGCCAGTTTCATGGGCTGTCTATGGGCCGCGCTGAAAGCGGCCTCATCGCCGGTAACGGCGACAAAGATGGAGGCGATGAGGCCGAAAACCGCGGCCACCACCATGCTGCGCCTGGCCATTTTCTGGTGCCGCTGCTGGAGGAGGAAAAGGGCCGAGATGCCCACGACAAAAAGAGAGGCAAGGAGAAAGGAGGAGCTGGTGGTGTGGGTGAATTTGTGCACCGCCACCGGAGAAAGGGCAACCTCCCAGAAATTCTGCATCTCAAAGCGGGCCTTGTCGGGGTTGAAGGCCATTCCGGTGGGAAACTGCATCCAGCCGTTTGCCACGAGAATCCAGACCGCCGAAAGGTTGGAGCCCACGGCCACCATCCAGGTGGAAAAGAGGTGGAAACCCTTGGAGACCCTCTGCCAGCCGAAGAACATCACGGCAAAGAAGGTGGCCTCGATAAAGAAGGCGAAGATGCCCTCGATGGCCAGGGGAGCGCCGAAGATATCCCCAACCATCCAGGAGTAGTTGGACCAGTTGGTGCCGAACTCGAATTCCAGAATGATGCCGGTGGCCACCCCGATGGCGAAATTGATGCCAAAAAGGGTCATCCAGAATCTGGTAAGTTTTTTCCATTCTTCGTTGCCTGTTTTGACGTAGATGGATTCAAAAAAGGCGACGAGAAAGGACAGCCCCAAGGTCAACGGCACAAAAATCCAGTGATACATGGCGGTCAACGCGAATTGCGCCCTGGCCCAGTCCACCGTGGCTAGAATTGGATCTCCCACAATACCCTCCTTATGTGTGCTGGCAGGAGCGAACTCCAGCCATGGTTGTTAAGCCGTTGTTGGAATCAACCCGGCTTTCCCGGTGACCAAAACGGCACAGGGGGCCGTAAAGGAACGTCCGGAATCGGACAAGTTGTTTGGCAACGACTCTTAAATAATGCGGTAAAGCACAAGACAATTATGCAAAAAAAAGTCAACGGGTCGACGGCGTTCGGGTAAGGTTCTCCAGCACATGGCTGGCCCGTTCGTGTTCGGTGTTGAAATTGGTTTTAAGATAGTTCGGAAAGAAAAAGAGTTTGAGAACTGCAAACATGATGAACAGCTTGATGGCGATGATCCGCCACAGGGTTTGCCCTACCACCATGGCGCGGAAGCCGTCTCGATAAAAGATATACAGTTGTTTGGGCAATGCGGTCATGAGCGGTTTCCCCTCAGCTGACAAAACAAATCTGTTTCTCTGTTGTATATGGATGACCTGTGCCAGGTCAAATTATTTTTCTCAAGTAGGGAAGTTGCAATCGCCGGTTTAAGGAAAAGATGTCAGGCAGCAGGCATCTTCCCTGGCCAGGGTGGCAAAGTCCGCCTCTTGCAGAGTGGCCCGGAGCTGCTGGTTGGCCTTGTTCCAGACCCGGTGCACGGTACAGAGCGCACTGTCTCGGCATGATTCTGGCCGCCCAACACAATCGTTGAGGGATATCTCGCCGATGATCGCTTCGATTACCGCAAGCAAGGTGATCTTTGCGGGGTCGTTCAGCAGGCGATAGCCGCCGTTGGCCCCCTGGAGAATCTCGATGATCCCGGCTCTCGCCAGCTGCTGGGCGATCTTGGCGAGAAAGTGCGGCGGCACCTCGGTGCGCGAGGCGATCTCCTTTCGGCTGACCAGCTTTCCCTGACCATGGATGGCCAGGTGTCGTACGCAGCGTATTCCGTATTCTCCGGCGCGGGTAAGTCGCATTGATGTATTCCCAAATCTAAACAAGACATATAAGATGTTTTTAGTCTTATATAGAAAAGGAGTGGCAAGTGTCAAGAAAAAAATAACGCAGCGGCAGCTAAGCTTGGGGGATTGTGAAATTAGCACCTGCCGCGGCGGTTTGTCGGCAAGGAACCGTTCTCTGTCGGATAATGTTTTCGCTCATTCTCGGCAGACATCCTGTCTGCCTCCGAGGCGTCTGCTGTCCAGCCCGTCCTTGGACCGGACAACGCAGCCGAAACCGCGAAAACATTATCCGACAGAGAACTCCCTGCGGTGAAGTTACTGGAAGGAGGTGAGGGTTCAGGGCGAAGTCGAAAGAGCGGCGAGAGCCTCTCTGCCCAAGGAAGCCGCGGAGACCGGGCTCAGGCGGCCATCGGTGTACAGGGGGAATGATGCGGTTTCCGGCAGGAGTCCGGCGATAGCCGGTCCGGCCTCGCTTGCTCCCAGCAAGCCAAGGGCGCGCGCGGCCAGAGCCCGGACAATGTGGTCTTCCGAGGCGAGGTAGGGCAGAAGGTGGCGGGGGGCTTGCCAGGTACGGAGCAGCTCCGGACGGACCTGGGCCAGGCGGCCTATCCCCCACATCAGGCCGCGCTGGAGGGCAGGAAGTTCGAGATAAAACCCATCCTCCCGCATGAAGGAGACCAGGATCTTGGTGTATTCCTCGGCCAGGCCGGCATGGCAGGCCAGACATTCCGCCAGGGCCTCCGGCGTGCCCCAGCCGATGCCGCCGGATTCGTCGTTGAGGCTCCACATGAAGCGGCGCATGACAATGCGGGCCGCCTCCATATCCTGGTTGGCCAGGCGGGCCACCGTTACGCCCATAGCGGAAACGGCGTTCCATTTTGTTTTTTCCGATCCGCTGCAGATTCCGGAAAACAAAGGGTTGAGCAGTTTCTCCGGCTGGTAGCGGGCCAGGGCGGCGAGAACCGCCTCAAGCTCTGCCTGAGCCAGCAGCGCCAGGATTTCCTTTTTGATGCCCCGCTGGCTCACTGCCATAGCTTTTCCTCTGACACAGATCCTGGGTCGCGACTCGCCACGGGCAAGGGGGCCTGCTACTTCAGCATGGCCGCGGCAATCAGGCTGCCCAACTCCGTACACTGCTCCAGCGATTCATGGGTAGGCACGTTTTTGATCTTGATCCCCTCGGCCACGATCTCAAAGCCCATGTCCGTAAGGTGGCCGGTGAGATGTTTTACCGCCTCACCGCTCCAGCCGAAGGAGCCGAAGGCAGCGCCGATCTTGTCTTTCGGACGCAGCCCTTTCATGTAGGTGATGATGTCGGCCATAGCCGGCATGATGTTGTTGTTCAGGGTTGGCGAGCCGAAAATGACGGCCCGGGCGTCGAGTACCTCGCTCATGATGTCGCTGCGGTGGTTGTTGCGGACATGCAGCATTTTAACGTTGGTGATCCCTGCCTTGAGCAGGCTGTTCATAATGGCCTTGGCCATCTTCTCGGTGCTGTGCCACATGGTGTCGTAGATGATGACCGCCTTGTTCCTTGTTTCGCCCCGGCTCCAGCCGGCATAAGCTTCGAGGATGGCCTGCGGCGAGGTGCGCCAGATCACGCCATGGTCCGGGGCGATCATCTCGATCTGCAATCCCAGTTCCTTTATCTGGGCAAGCAATTTCTGGACGATGGGTGAAAAAATCATCAGGATGTTGGCGTAATACTTGGCCGCATGCACCATGAGTTCATGGGGGTCCACTTCGTCGTCGAAGCGTTCCGAGGTGGCCCAGTGATGCCCGAAGGCGTCGCTGGAGATGAGCAGTTTTTCTTCCGGCAGATAGGAGAACATGCTGTCCGGCCAGTGCAGCATCTTGGTTTCGAGAAACTGGACCGTCCTGGTGCCAAGGCTTATGGAATCGCCGGTGGCCACGACTTCATACGGCCAGTCTTCCCGGTGAAAATGTTCGATCAGGGCTTTCTTGCCCATGGGCGAGCAAAAGATCTTTTCCGGCTTGATGAGGTCGATCATTTCCGGCAGGGACCCGGAGTGATCCATCTCCACATGGTTGACTATGATATAGTCAATCTTGCTGGGGTCTCCCAGTACCTGATAGAGATGGTGGATAAGGTCGGCTTTCAACTCTTTTTTTACGGTGTCAAAGAGGGCGATTTTCTCATCCTTGACCAGATAGGCATTATAGCTGGTGCCCTTTTCCGTGGAGTAACCGTGGAAATCGCGGATGTTCCAGTCCACGGCGCCAACCCAGTAGATATCATTTTTAATCTCTCTCGCAGCCATAATATCCTCATCTTGTAAAAAGGCTGCCCACCGTTTCCGGCGGGCAGGTGCATGATCTTTTTGTTTCGCTCTACGCTTTTTGCCGGGAAACAGGAGCGGTGCTACTTTCCCGCGGCCGGGGGCGGGGTGAAGACCCGCTGGCCCAAGGTCTCATCCAGGGTGAAAAGAGCGGTGGTATCCTTGCCGATTAGCTTGAGCTTGTTCAGCACCGCGCTGACATTGGCCTCTTCCTCGACCTGCTCCGAGACAAACCACTGCAGAAAGATGTTGCTGGCATGGTCCTTCTCTGCCAGGGCCATGGTGACCAGCTTGTTGATCAGTTCGGTTACCTTCTGCTCGTGAGTCAGCACCTCCTGAAAGACATGCAGAGTAGAATCCCAGTCGACAGGAGGCTGTTTGATGGCCTTTAAGGTCACGCGGCCGCCACGCTCATTGAGATAACCCAGGAGCTTCATGCCATGGAACAACTCCTCCTGGGTTTGAGCCTGCATCCATTTACCCGCGCCGGGCAAACCCGCAGAGTCGAACCAGGTGCTCATGGACAGGTACATGTACGAAGAATAAAATTCCGCGTTGATCTGCTCGTTAAGAGCCTTTTCCATGGTTTTGCTCAACATGTCAGGCCTTCCAGAGTCCGTGGAGATTGCAGTATTCGCGGGCCGTGACCTGGCTCGCCTCCACGGCGAAAAAGGCCTCCGGGGCATCGCCTGGCTTGAGGAACTGGCGGTAGGCCTTGTCGCCGGCGATAAGCTCGATCCACTCAATATAGTGCTTTTCCTCCATGGGGTGGGCAACAGCCCCGACCTTCACCTTGTAGCCGCCAGCCACCTTTTCGATTACCGGCACATGTTTTTCCTTGGCCGCATCCACGGTGTTGGCGGTGAGCAGGGTCATGGGCTGGCCGCAACAGACGAGCTCGCCGACCCCGCCGTGCAGGACTTCAACGATGTTACCGCACACTTCACATTTGTACACTTCGAGTTTTTCAGCCATGGTGGTTTCTCCTTTAATTATTAACTTTACCAGTTTTCGCCGTGCAATTCAAAATGCGCCTGGGCATGGTCGCAGGCCAGGCATTTCTCGGGAGCTTCGGCTCCCTTGTGGAGATAGCCGCAGTTACGGCAGCGCCAGGTTACTTCGGCGTCTTTTTTGAAAACCCGGCCTTTTTCGATATTGGCCATGAGATCCCGGTAGCGTTTTTCATGCTGCCTTTCCGCCACGGCAATGGCCAGGAATATCCCGGCTATGTCGGGGAAACCTTCTTCCCGGGCAATTGCGGCGAATTCTGGATACATGGTGGTTTGTTCATAGTTTTCTCCAGCCGCCGCCTCGGCAAGATTTTCCAGGGTGGTGCCCACAACCCCGGCTGGGAAACGGGCGGTTATCTCGACCTCGCCGCCTTTCAGCATCTTGAACAGCCGTTTGGCGTGTTCCTTTTCCTGGTTGGCTGTTTCCGTAAAAATCTCGGAGATTTGCACAAAACCATCCTTTTTTGCCTGGGAGGCAAAGTAGGTGTACCGGTTGCGGGCCTGTGATTCACCGGCAAAGGCGGTGAGAATGTTTTTTTCGGTTCGGCTGCCTTGCAAAGAACCCATCTTGCTAATCTCCTTTGAGGAACGCAATTATATTATCCGGGAAAGTGGTTTGATTATTGTAACGACTCGAGTGGATAGTCTGCAGGGGTTCAGGTGGAGATGATCTGTAGGTACTGGAGGCTCAGCTTCGCTTTTCGTTCAGTCCTGACAGACCACAACCCAAACAACCTCAGCAGGTGCGATTTTATTAATTGTACATGTTTCTCGGTGGCCTGTGTGGAAAAAATCAAGCCGGTGAGAAAATCAGGGCTGGCATTGTGGACAGATACCGGTGAATTCCAGGCGATGCTTGAGAATGGTAAAGGAGGTCAGCTTGCTCGCTGCCTTTTCTACATTGAAATTAGGGGGAAGATCAAGGTCGTCAACCCGTCCGCACTGGTTGCAGCGGACATGGTAATGGAGATGGGCTGCCCCGTCGAAACGCTTCTGAGTACCGCCGATATCAAGTTTTTGAATGATCCCGCATTCGGACATGATCTCCAGATTGCGGTAAACCGTGCCCAGGCTGATTTTCGGTAACCGCTTGCGCACCATCTGATAAAGTACATCAGCGGTGGGGTGTGAGGTCACGCTGCACAGCTCATCGAGGATGATCTGGCGTTGCTTGGTTATCCGGAGACTGTGATTGTTGAGTTGCGACATGACCTTTCTCCTCAAGTTGGTAATAATTCTTATTACAGGAAGATCAAGTCAGCCGCAAGATGTTTTTTCCCGCCTTTCTTTTTCCGGCCTTGAGGCTTTTCCCCTTTTCGCGATGTTAAAAAGTTTGTTGGCCCGGGAAAACTTAAAAATCGTTCCCTTCCGGGATTACGGCGAGGCAGCAAGTCTGCTAAAGAGTGCCAACCACCGCCGTATCCTTGGCAAGTTCCGCAGGGTCTTGCAAGGGGCCGAGGGGATTCTTTTTGTAGATCTCTCCTGCGATGCTGGGTTGGCCTTCCCAGAGTTTGTACACCACCAGATCGTCCACCAGGACAAGGAAGGCGGAAAAACGCCAGCCGGACTGGGTGGCCTCGCGTTTGAAGCGCAGGAGGTCAAGGAAGAGATTGCCGTGTCGCTTACTTTTAAGATTCTCGATTTTCAGTTCGTAGGCGACACAGGAATCCTTTGCCTCCAGACAACCGCGGAGACCGGGGGGGAGATCGGCCATGGTGATGTTGGTGTTGGGCATGAATTTATTGATGATGGCCAGGTAATTGTGAATCTGGACGTTGGCGGTGTGGTACGGGTCGAAACCAAGCTGCTGAAGATCTTTACAGGTGGTTTTTGCGGGAGTTATCAGGTCAAAGGAGGCCTTTACCTGGTCAAAGCTTTCCCAGCGGGATTCGTCCGTGCTTTTTGCCACCGGCAGCAACCCGGAACAGCCCGAAATAAAACTGAGGATAATGGCCAGCAGGATGGTGGTGCGCAGAGGCATGGCGGTCTCCTTTGGGAAAGAGGTGGGAACATACTGGGACTCAGGCATCAAGATTAAGAATAACTCGCCCTGTCTGCCTTCCTTGTAAAATAGATTCGATCTGCCGGTCAAGCTCTTTGAGCGAAATTTCCGTGGCAAGGCTTTCCAGGTTCGGCAACCGCCAGATGGTGGCGATCTTCTGCCAGATGGGGATGCGGACCGCCATGGGGCATTCGGCGCTGTCAATGCCAAGCAGGCTCACACCCCGCAAGATAAAGGGGTAGACGTTCAGGGGCAGGTCCGGGGAGGCCGTATTGCCGCAACAGGTGATCGCCCCGCCATAGCGGGTGGACTTGATGGCGGTGGCCAGCATCTCGCCCCCTACGGTATCGATTACCCCAGCCCATTTCCCCTTGAGCAGCATCCGGCCGCTGCGGTCGATGCTCTTCTCCCGGGGGATGATCTCCTGGGCGCCCAGGTCGCGTAAAAATTGTTCATGTTCCGGTTTTCCGGTGGCGGCGGCAACGGAAAAGCCGCTTAAGGCAAGCATGGCCACCGCCATGCTGCCCACGCCGCCGGTGGCGCCGGTGACCAGAATCTTGCCCTGTTCCGGCAAGACCGGGTGGCGTTGCAAGCGGGCTACGGATTGGGCCGCAGTAAAACCGGCGGTGCCGTAAATCATGCTTTCCCGTAAGGTTAGGCCGGCGGGCAGGGGCATGACCCATCTTGCCGGGACCCTGATATACTGGGCAAAGCCACCCGGCGTATTCATGCCGAGATCATAGCAGGAGACAACGACTGCATCCCCTGGGGAAAAATCGGGTGAGCTGCTTTCCTGCACCTCGCCTGCGGCATCAATGCCCGGAGTATGCGGGTAGCGCCTGGTCACGCCCCGGTTACCCGACGCGGACAGGGCATCCTTGTAATTCAGCGAAGAGTAGCGGACCCTGATCAGCACCTCGCCCGGTGGCAGCTCGCTGAGATTTCTGGTGATGATGGCCCTCTGGCATTGGCCGGAGGCGGTTTGGCTGACGACCATGGCCTGAAAAGGTAAGCGATCACAGGGCACCACATCTTGCGGCGATCGGTCCGGCTCACGTACAAAAGTACGCATCGCCGTCCCGCTTGCCGCAACCTGTACCACCCTGTGGCCGCTTGTTCCGTGGTTATTTGAACTTTGTGGGGTTTCCCCGTGATCGGTTACCTGAAAAGTGCTAGGCAAGAGGATGCTCCTTTGTTCTTTTGGGCGCGGACAACGGCGGCATAATTATTTTGTAAGAGGCCAATATACCATGGTGGGGAGCGGAATGCCAACCTCCACAAGCACCCGCTCCTGGCCACGAAAAATTTGCCTGGTTCCAGGAAAAAAATCTGCCGACATTCCCTCTTTTTTGTTATCTTGAAACGGATGCGAATTCCCCCCTGCCCATGATGGGTTGGCCCCTAATAACCATCCGGCTCATGGCCGGGAACGAACAAAAACAACCTAAATCGTAACTATCCATCAGTGCCGTAGCTGCTAGGCAGAAGCCCGCGAAGTGTGCTGGTGCCCATGAGCAGGCTGATAACAACGCAGATGCGGTGCTGCTGGATAGTTACGGCCCCTAATCATATTGACCAAGAGAGGTGGCGCCGCATGAAAGTCTATGACGACAAGCATATCAAGAACATCGTTTTGCTGGGCAGTGTAAAATCCGGCAAAACCACCCTGGCTGAAACCATGGTTTTTGAGGCGGGGCTTACCAAAAGGCGCGGGAGCATCGAAGACAAGAACACCATCTCCGATTATCACCAGATTGAGCAGGAACGCGGCAATTCCGTGTACGCCACCTCCCTGCACACCGAATGGCGGGATTACAAAATCAACATCATCGACACCCCAGGGCTGGACGATTTTGTCGGCGAGATTGTCGCCGCTCTGCGGGTGGCCGACACCTGCGTCATGCTGATCAACGCCCAACATGGGGTGGAGGTGGGCACCGAGCTGGTCTGGAACTCGGTGGAGAGATTCGCCAAGCCCGTGATCTTTGCGATCAATCAGGTTGATCATCCCAAAGCCGCCTATGATGAGGCGGTTTCCTCCATTCAGGATCGTTTCGGCAAAGCGGCGGTACTCATGCAGTATCCATTAAGCCAGGGCGAGGGCTTTAACGCCATCATCGATCTGCTCAAGATGACCATGTACCGGTTCCCGGCCGAGGGAGGAAAGCCGGAGAAACTGCCCATCCCCGAGAGCGAGAGGGAAAAAGCGGAAAGCCTCCATAACGAGCTGGTGGAAAAGGCTGCGGAAAACGACGAGGCTCTGATGGAGCTTTACTTTGCCAAGGGCAACCTGGATGAGGATGAGATGCGCATGGGGCTCAAGATCGGCATGCGCAACCGGGAGATTTTTCCGATTTTCTGTTTGTCCGCCAAACAGAATATGGGCAGCGGCCGGATGATGGGCTTCATCGACAATGTGGCTCCTTCGGCCCACGAGATGCTGCCTGAGCATACTCTGGACGGCGGGGAACTTGCCTGCGATCCCGCCGGGCCTCCGGTGCTCTTTGTCTTCAAGACCCTGGTGGAGCCCTATCTAGGGAAGGTCACCTTTTTTAAGGTCTGTTCCGGCGAAGTGAGCGAGGGGCAGGATCTGGTCAACTACCAGACCGGCGACACTGAACGTCTGGCCCAGCTCTTTATCATGGACGGCAAGGAGCGCAATCAGGTAAAGAAGCTCTCCGCCGGCGACATCGGCGCGACCTTGAAGCTGAAAGGCACTAAGACCAATAATACCCTGCACGGTAAGGAGAAACGGGTGGGGCTGGCGCCCATCGAATTCCCCGAGCCGCGTCTCCGTTCGGCCATCGTGGCCAAGGAGAAAAAGGACGACGAAAAGCTGGGCGAGGCGCTGCGTGACATGCAGACCGAGGACCAGACTCTCAAGGCCGAGTTTGCCGCAGAGGTGAAGCAGCTGATTCTCTGGGGGCAGGGCGAGCTGCACTTGCAGGTGGCCCGCTGGCGGCTGGACCATGCTTATGGGATCAAGGCTGAGTTTGTCGAGCCGAAGATCCCCTACCGGGAAACGATTCAGAAGTCGGCCACCGCCATGTACCGTCACAAAAAACAGTCCGGCGGCTCCGGCCAGTTCGCCGAGGTGCATATGCGCATCGAGCCCCATGTG
This sequence comes from Deltaproteobacteria bacterium RIFOXYD12_FULL_56_24, assembly GCA_001799285.1. Lineage (GTDB taxonomy): Bacteria > Desulfobacterota > Desulfobulbia > Desulfobulbales > Desulfurivibrionaceae > Thiovibrio. The sequence goes on along the minus strand of MGTD01000029.1, from coordinate 13,168 downwards.
GAGGGGGCCCCTGACCCCACCGATCTAAATGTGCGCGGCCGTGAGGAAATCGACCTGCCCTGGGGCGGCAAGCTGCTGTTTTACAACTGTATCGTGGGCGGGGTTATCGACGCCAAATACCTGCCCTCCATCCAGAGGGGGGTCATGGAGAAGATGCAGGAAGGGCCCATGACCGGCTCCCATGTCCGGGACGTGCGGGTCATGGTCTTCGACGGCAAGATGCACGCGGTGGATTCCAACGACATCTCCTTCAAGATCGCCGGCGCCCAGGCTTTCAAAGAGGCTTTCAAACAGGCGGACCCGCTGATCCTCGAGCCCATTTATGAGATGGAGATTATGGTGCCGGAAGAGGTGATGGGCGAGGTGATGGGTGATCTCCAGACGCGGCGCTCGATCATCAGCGGCATGGAAACCAAGGGCCGCTATCAGGTGATCAAGGCACTGACCCCGCTGGCCGAACAGTACAAATACACTACCTCGCTCAAATCCCTTACCCAAGGGAGGGCCAGTTTCACGCGGCGATTCAAGGAGTATGCGCCGGTTCCTTCTGAGGTGCAAAAAACCCTGGCGGCCCAAAACGCTGACTGAGCGGGCAGACAGACAGTAATAAAAAAAGCCCCCGGACGGGTGTCCGGCGGCTTTTTTTATTGGAAGGCGGTCTGTTCAGATGTAACCGATCACGGGGTAAGCCCACAAAGGTCAAATAACCACGGAACAAGCGGCCACAGGGTGGTGCAGGTTGCGGCAAGCGGGCAGGCGATGCGTACTTTGGTCCGTGAGCCGGACCGATCGCCGCAAGATGTGGTGCCCTGTGATCGCTTACGTTCAGATTTCCTTCATGGCCACCAGTTTCAAGGCGTGGGTGGTACATTTGGTCACACAGGCAGGTTGCAGACCGGTATCCAGGCGGTCCATGCAGTAATCGCATTTGACGGCCTTATTGGTTTCGGGATTATGCTGGGGGATGCCCCAGGGACAGGCCCCGGCGCAGGCCATGCAGCCGATGCATTTCGCCGCATCCACATAGACAATGCCGTCTTCCCGCTTCTTCATCGCTCCGGTGGGGCAGATGGTGACACAGAACGGATCCTCGCAATGGTAGCAGGAGCGGAACTTGAACTCGGTTTTGGGAACCCCCCGCACCGATTTGAGCGGCTCGTGGCTTATCTCGCAGAGGATCGGCCCTACCGGCAACCTCTTGTTGGCCTTGCAATGGACCACGCAGCCGTGACAGCCGATGCAGCGTTTGCTGTTGAGATACAGGGTGTAGGTGTTCATAGTTCCACCTTCCGTTGATGGTTTTTCGAGCTTTTCCGCACCGTAACAAAAGTTTCGCAGAGGTTGAGTCCGCCGCCCACCGGGTCCATGTTCTGCAGTTGCCCCTTCATGAGTTTCTGGTCGCTCATGCCCGCATGGTAGGCCCTGGTTTGCAGGGGTATCTGGCGACCGAAACCGTGTACGGTATAGACCGCTTCGGGGTGGATGAAGTCGGTCAGCTTGGCGGTGATTACGCTGGTGATCTCCCCGGAGATAACATCGACGAAATCCCCTTCGGCAACCCCCATCTTGCCCGCCTCCCTGGTGTTGATCCACAGGGTATTCTCCGGCATCATCTCGTTGAGCAGCGGGTTGTTGACCGTGTGGCTGTGGGCGTGCAGCGGTGAGCGGCCAAACACCAGGCGATACTGGCCTTTCGGCGGCTTGGCCGGACTCGTGTAGGGCTTCCAGGAGGGGAAGCCCCATTCATTGAGTTTCTGGCTGATGATTTCGATCTTGCCCGAAGGGGTCTTGAACTTGCCTTCCAGTTTGTCCCGGTCGTACAGCACCGGTTTGTCCGCGTATTCGACAAAGCCCTTTTTCTCGAAATCGGCGAGAGTGAAGCCGGTGGGCTCCAGCTGCCAGGCCCAAAGCTCCTGGGTGGTGTTGAAGGGGAAATACTGGTCAAGCCCGAGCCGGGTGGCCAGCCCCTTGATGATGTCATAGAGGCCGAGGGTGTCGGCCTGGGGTTCCAGAACCTTGTTGCGCATGATCATTCGCGGTTTCATCCCCTTTTGCAGGGCGATCATGCTGTCGCGTTCCAGATAGGTCGATTCGGGCAGAATCACGTCGGCATACCAGCCGAATTCGCTGTAATGGGTGTCGATGGAAACGATCAGGTCGCAATTGTCCAACGCTTCCTTCTGCGCCTGCGGGTCGGGGAAGCAGGAGAAGGGGTCGTGGCGGACGCAGATGATCCCCTTGACCGGATAGGGGTTGCCCGTGGCCATGGCCTTGTAAAAAAGATGGAAGAGGCCTGGTCCTTTTTCGAACTGTTTGTAGACCTCACCCACCCCATCGGCCCGTTTGGCGGTCGGCTTGGGCGAGAGGTCGGTGAGGCTGCGCGGCCCTTTGCCGCCGCAGTCGCCGGCACCCTTGGCAAAAATAAGGCCGCCTGGGATCTCGATGTTGCCCATCAGGGCGTTGAGGCAATTCAAGGCCCGGCTGGCGTAAAAGGAATCGCTGTAGCGGGAGAGCATCCAGCCCGGATGGAAGATGACCTTGGGCCGGTCGGCAATGAGCTGGCCGACCAGTTCGTGGATGTCCTTGGCCTTGATTCCACATTCCTTGGCCGCCCATTGGGCCGAGTAGTTTTCCACGAAATAGGCCAGTTCATCAAAACCGGTGGTGTAGCGTTCCACGAACTCCGCATCATAGCCTTCAGCTTTGATGATTTCATGGATCAGGGCCAGGGCCAGGGCGTAATCCGTACCGGGCCGCACCTGGAAGAAATTGGTGGCCTTGATCCCGGTCAGGGTCTGACGCACGTCCACATAGGTGAGCCTGCCGCCTTTGTCCAGCATGTCCATGACCTGGTTGACCTCGGCGGGCCGCAGGGAGGCGAGGATGTTGCGGCCGAACAGCACCAGATGCTTGGTGTTTTTGATGTCGTAGATAAAGGCCGGACGTCCTACGCCAAACAACGAGATGCTGGCATGGTGCACATTCCGGCCGCAGGCGCTGTCGTGGTTGGTGTAGTTGGGCGAACCCAGGGCATGGGTGAAGGCCTTTACCAGATCCTGGAACGGGCCGCCCCTGGAGCTGGCCATGATCGCCTCCGGGCCATGGCGATCGATGATGGTTTTGAGTTTGTCCGCGATGTAGTCAAGGGCGAACTCCCAGCTCACCGGTTCCCATCGGCCCGCCCCCCTGCCGCCCTTACGGATCAATGGTTGCTGGGGGCGCTCCCGGTCGGCCACCAGGGCGGGGCCGGCCGAGCCCTTGGCGCACAGGGCGCCTTGCAGGAGATTTTGGTTGCCTTCGAGCCAGGTCACGGTGTTGCCCTCGACCTCGACGCGGATGGGGCAGCGGACGGTACACATGCCGCACATGCTCCAGACTGATTTTTTCATGGTGATGACTCCTGTGGATGTGGCTTGCCGGGCAGGACTCAAATGGCCAGCGCGGCGGAGACCTTCTCTTCCAGTTCGCTTTTGTCGATGGGTTTTACACAATAGTCCGTGGCGCCAAGGTGCAGGGCCTGCCGGGCTGTTTCAATGGTCGGATAGCCAGTGAGCATGATGACCCGGATCGTCGGGGCCACACGCCTGAGTTCTTCCAGCACGCTGATCCCGTTGGTTTTTTTCAGATTTATGTCCAATATTGCCAGATCCACCTGGTTGGTACTGGCGTACTGCAATGCTTCCTGCTCTTCGGTGAAGATGGCTACCTGGTGCCCTTTTTTGCGCAGGATTTTCTGGGTCAGTACGGCGGCATCCAGGACATCATCCAAGACGAAAATGTGTGCCATACATTTACCCTCTTTTGGGCCGGCAGGGTGGTTGACCCAAGGTTTATTCGTAAGCGATCACATGGCACCACATCTTGCGGCGATCGGTTCGGCTCACGTATAAAAGTACGCATCGCCGTCCCGCTTGCCGCAACCAGCGGCACCCTGTGACCGCTTATTTCGTGGTTATTTGACCTATTGGGGCGTACCCCGTGATCCGTTACGTTTATTCTCAGGCCGGAGCCAGATCCGGTTCCACGGCTAGAGAGGGAGGAGTGCGCCGTGGGACCGGACCTGGACGATTCGGATTTTTTTAGTACAGGTCCAATAATTTAAGGCCAAGGAGGATCAGTCCCACACAGGCAACGCGCTTCACCACCAACGGGCTCAAGCGTTTGGCGATCTGCGGGCCGAAGTAGCCGCCCAGCAAGGCCGCGGGAAACATGGAGAGAAAAAGGAGCAGGTCGAAATTGCCGAACTGCATGTGCCGCATGGTGCCCATGGCCGTGTTGAAGAAGATGGCCAGAAGTGAGCTACCGACCACGATGTACATGGGAAGCCCCAGGGCGACGGTCATCAGCGGTACCATGAACGGGCCGCCGCCGAAACCGAACATCGAGGACATAATGGCTATCAGAAAGCCGCCGAGACAGCCGAGCCACATGTTGACTTCAAATTCATGACCCCAAAAATCTACTTTCATAACGGATTCCTCCAGATGGTATGTTTAGTTGCCCTTGGCTTTAGCAGCTTCTTCCGCCCGTTTCTTGAATTCCTTGAGGATGGACTGCTCTTTCTTGTTTTTCTCAAGATAGCCGGGGGTGGTCTGCCAGTACATCAGGCCGGCAAGCACCAGCAGAATCCAGCCGAAAGCGAATTTGAACTGGTCCAGGGTGATCATCTCGGTGAGTTTGGGGCCGATGAAGCCGCCCACCAGCATGGCGCAGCCGATGCCGACCCCGAGCTTCCAGTTGATGAATTTGATCTTTGAGTAGTTGTAGATGCCTGAGCCCTGGGAGAAAAGCACGGTGGGCATGACGGTGCCCGCTACGATGGTGTGGGGCAGAGCCGGAAAAATGGAGACCAGGATGGGGTTGAGGATAAAACCACCGCCCGCGCCCATGAGTACCCCGAAGATGGAAATGGCCAGGGTAAGGATGAAGGGCCAGAGGAGGTTGATGCTGGTGCCCGCGTTGCTGAGGTAGACGGTGGGAAATGTTTGTTTGTTCTCGAAGCTCGCTACCTCGCTCTTGACCTTTTTGACCGTTTCCTTGTCGCCTTCCATGGTCCGCTCGGTGACGGCGGTAACAACAACATTATATTTCCCCGGGGCAAGGCCCGAACGCAGTTTCATCTTAGCTGCGTAGGCACCGTCGGGCTTGATTTCTACGGCGGCGGCCAGCAGGTTGCCGACGCTGCGGAAGCGGCCTTTCACCAGCTTCATCGACTCACTCTTGGTCGCTTTTTCGTCCATGGCTTCCAGCAGGTCGCCCCGGGAGCCGATGATGCTGGCCATGATGGTGGCCTGATATTTGTCGATCTTGATCTTGGTCGGCGCGCTGTAGGCGGCGTTGGCGCCGGTCTTCTTCAGCACTTCGGAATATTTCCAGCCCTTTCCGGCAGCTTTGGCTTTATCCAGTTCCGGCTGCATATCTTTGGGGATGAAGATCTTGTAGTATGCCGGCATTTCATGGGTCAGATAAAACTTGTAGGGGATCTTGCCGGTCTTGGGATCCTTTTTGCCGTCAAAACGGTTGGCCCGGACCGTTTTGTCTGCGGCAAACACTTCCACATAAACCTGGGCTCCGGCCGGGACTTGGCCGCTGACCGTGATTTCGCCGCCGTTGTCAAGGGTCGTTTTGTCGAGCGTTATGGTTGGGGCAGGACCATTCTCTTCGGCCTGTGCCTGCGGGATGAGGGCAAAAGCCATCATCACCAGGGCGAGTAACGGCAAAATACAGAACTTGACTTTCATACCATCCACCTCCTGTCTGAAATGAAATCTCTTAAATGACGGCGTTTCCCCAAAGTTCCCCCATTTGTGCGGCGGCACCTCCTCCTTTGTGGTTTCCACGGTCCGGCAGAGGCGAACGATTGGCGCGTAAAGACGCTGGTTCGCTTCTGTGTGCATTGGTTTGCGATGAGACGCGGTTTACTCGTCTCCTTACTGTTCTGTAATTAAGCAATAACGGTGCCACTAAAAAGATGGATCAGGTTATTCTTGCTATCTGCTTGGATTTGTGAATGTGTTTATGTTATATTCGGATTGGGCGGCGGGAAAATGGCTTTAAGGCGGGGGTGGAGGAGCAGCAAAAGATATGCGGTGCAGCAAAAAAGGTGCGGATATTTTTGCTGCGGCACAGAGGCGTTCGCTTTTCGGGGAAGCGGCGGGGAGGGGCCTATCTCTCCGGCGGGGTGCGAAATTTTTCGGCTGTAAGACCAAAGCGGTGCATGAGTTTTTGAAATGCCTGACGGTTCATGCCGCTTGCCTGGGCCGCGGCTGTAACATTGCCGTTGTTTTGCTGCAGGGCCTCGGCCAGATAGTCGGCGGAGAATTCCTCAACCACCCGTTGTTTGGCGAGATTGTAAGGCAGACTGTGCAGATTCTCGGCAATCGGCCTGGGGCCGGAAGCCTCCGCTTCGGGCTCTGCCAGCAGTTCGGCTGAGATGGTGCGGTCATCGGCAAGCAGCACCGCCCGCTTGATAATATTCTGCAGCTCCCGGACATTCCCTCTCCAGGACCGTTTCACCAAGGCGGGGAGAGCATTCCCCGCAAAGACCAAGCCCTCGCGGTCATATTCCTTGGCAAAGGTCGCGAGAAAATGTTGGGCCAGGGCCGGGATGTCCTCCGCCCGCTTCCGTAAGGGTGGCATGGTGATGGTCACCACGTTGAGACGGTAGAAAAGATCTTCCCGGAAAAGCCCCTGGCGCATTTTTTCTTCCAGATTCTGGTTTGTGGAGGCCAGCACCCGGACATCCACGGCCAGGCTTTTGGTCTGCCCCAGGGGCATGATCTCTTTTTCCTGGAGAACCCGGAGCAGTTTGGTCTGGAGCGCAATGGGGAGATCCCCTATCTCATCCAGCAGGATGGTGGAGCCGCTGGCTTCGAGAAACAAGCCTTTTTTGTCGTGATTCGCCCCGGAAAAGGCTCCCCGGGCATAGCCGAAGAGTTCACTTTCCAGGATGTGTTCCGGTAGGGCCGGGCAGTTCACCGTGACCATGGGCTTTTTATTTCTGGCGCTTAAGCCATGCAGGGCCCGGGCGGCTAGCTCCTTGCCCGTGCCGGATTCGCCCCGGATCAGAACGGTGACATCGGTATCGGCCAGCCGGCTGATCAGTCCATAGACCTCCTTGATTTTTACCGAGGCGCCGGTGAAACCGGGAAAGGCGTCCTGGTCGGCCAGCCGGCTTTGGAGCCGCCGGTTTTTTTCAAGCAGGCAGAGGTGTTCCAGGCAGCGTTGCAGGATGTGGAGCAGGTGCTCGTTGTCAAAGGGCTTCTGGATAAAATCATAGGCCCCGTTTTTCAGGGCGGCAATGGCGGATTCCACCGTGCCGTAGCCGCTCATCATGATCACGGCGACAGCCGGAGACTGTTCCTTGATTTTTTGTAGGAGCGCAAGGCCATCCAGCCCCGGCATCTTGATGTCGGTCAGTACGATGTTCGGCCGCCAGTCATGCAAAAGCTGCCAGGCGCGTTCGCCGGAGGGCGCGGTTTTCACCTCGCAGCGGCATTTCTTGCGCACGATCCGCTCCAGCATGGAAAGCATGTCAAGATCATCATCAACGATGAGGATCGAGGCAGCTAAAATCTCTTCCGGGCAGGGAAAATCTGGCTGGTCAGCGGTCAAGCAGTCATCTCCGGAAAAAGTCATGATGGGGGGCGAGGTTCGAACAGCTCCCCATTGAATGCCTCATTTATTCAAAAAAATCAACATCTTCTTCTTGTGCCACAGGACGACTCCCTTGGATATCGCTTGTGTCCTCCGGGACAACCTGCTATTTGTGAGAAGCATCTGCATATTACGGACAGTGGTGGAGAATTTCCAATGAAAAAATACGGTTTTCTGCTGACCTGTGCCTGTCTGCTCTGCTGGAGTTCCCCGGCCTGGGCTGTTCAGGTTCATGGAGATTCCGAAGGTTATCTGGTTCACCAGATGGGGCATCTCTTTTTCATTGCTGCGCTGCTATTTTTGCTCTACGTCCTCGTCAAGCGCCCCCCCGGCCTGGGCAAGCCCTGGCGGCAGCTCAAGATATCGCTCACCCTTTTCCTGCTTTGGAACATCGACACCACCATCGTGCATTGGTTGGCTTCCCGGCTACCGGATGACGCCTTCCTCCTCGCGGGCGGTTCCCTGCTGGATGATCGACTGTTCTTGCCTCTTGCCGGCCCCTGGCTCTTCTATTACCTGGGCAGCTTCGACCATTTACTCTGTGTGCCGGCCAGTTGGTTTCTGATCCTGAGCCTCCGGGGTTTCTGCCGCGAGGCCGCCGACCGGCAAAACCAGGCGAGGATTCAGGTGCCATGACCGCTACCATCACCTTGCCGTTCTTGCCCATCTATCTGGTGGATTTTTTCGGCTCCACCCTGATGATCATCATGTCAGCCGTCGCCTTTTATTACGCCCGGCGACTGCTGCGGCTGGAGCCTAAGAACTTTCTCTGGACCTTCTTTTTCTGGCTGACCATGACAGTCATGGCGCTCGCCGTTTCCCGCAGCCTCTGGCATCTGCTCCGCTACCTTTTCATTTTGGGCGGCTTGAATAGTGCCTGGCGTGCTCTCAGCCCTTACAGCGGCAGCATCAATTCCATCACCTTCTGCGTTGCCGCGGCGACCGTTTTTTATTATCACAACACCGAAAAGGTTGTCGCCACCGTGCAGCGCGATGCCGAGAGTCTGCGCCGGGCCCACGTAGAGCTGGCCGCGGCCCACGCTGCGCTCCATCAACTCAACCTGACGCTCGAAGAGCGGGTGGAAAAGCGCGCCAGCGAGCTTCGCCTGTCCGAGGAAAAATTCCGCGGCTTTTTCGAAGGCTCGAAAGACATGATCTATTTCTGCGATGCGGCGGGCCGGTTCTGCGACATTAACGAGAGCGGCTTGCGCCTTTTGGGGGTCGAGCGGAGGGAGGATCTTGTCGGCCAAGCACTGGCGGAGTTTTTTCTCGACCAGGCGCGTGGGGCGCAGTATTTGGCCCTGCTTGCTGCCGATGGACATGTCAAGGATTTCGAGGCTGAATTTGTCGGCAGGGAAGAGGGCTCATTGTATTTGATGATCACCGCCTCGACCATAACGGATCGAGCCGGCGCCATCCAGGGCTGTCAGGGGATTGCCAAGGATCTCACCCATTTCAAAAAGATGATGGAACAGCTGGTGCATTCCGAAAAGATGACCTCGGTGGGTCAGCTAGCTGCCGGGGTGGCCCACGAAATCAATACCCCGCTCGGGATCATCCTCGGCTATGCCCAGCTGCTGGAGGAGGATTTTGCCGAGCAGACCGAGGTGCATGAGACCCTGCGGATCATCGAGAAGCAGGCGAAGATCTGTCGGCGGATCGTCGCCGACCTGCTGAATTTTTCCCGGCAGACCCAGGAACACAACAAGCTGCCCGGCGATCTCAACCAGTCTTTGGAAGAGGTGCTGGCCATCGTTAACCATACCCTGAACATGGATCATATCTTTGTCCATCGCTGCCTGGCCGAGAATCTGCCGAAAACCTGCTTTGACAACGAGCGGCTGCGCCAGGTTTTTGTCAACTTATTGGCCAATGCTCACCACGCCATCGGCAGTGAAGGGATTATCGGGGTGTGGAGCCGCTGGCACGAGGAGATCGGCCAGATCGAGATCGTCATCGGCGATTCGGGAACCGGAATCCCCCCGGAGCAGCTGGGTAGGATCTTTGACCCTTTTTACACCACCAAGGGCGTTGGCAAGGGCACCGGGCTGGGGTTGTCTGTTTCTTTCGGGATTATTAAGGACCATAACGGCAGAATCGAGGTGAAATCCCCGCCCCAGGAGCCGGAGCTTGCCGCCTTGGATATCCATACGACCTTTCATGTTTTTCTGCCGCTCATTGCCGCGGACCAGAAATAGGAGCAATAGGGGTAAGGTGGGCAATCTCCCGAAGAGGGATGCGTCTGTCCGGGGCCAGACCCTGTTTGCGGCACCAGGCCAGATTTAGTTCGAAGAGGCGGGCGTTGAACCAGTCCATGAACAGAAGGCTTTCCGGGGTAAAGGGGTATTCGGCCGGGAAATTAAGCGGGCAGGCCGAAACTTCGACGGTCTCGCGCTCTTCGTCCACATAGGCCAGGGGCAGCCCCTGGGTCCGGCAAATGATCGGGCGGGCCGCGTAGATGCTGCACAGCTCATTAATGAGCAAGTGGCAGCGTTTATCGCCTGCCGCAAGGTTGCGCGCAAGCCGGGCCTGGCTGGCCGGCGGCAGGGCTCCAATGGTATCCCGCAGGCAGGCGGCTTCCAGGGGCAGGACGCTGAAGGACTGGCAGCAGGAGGCACAGCCAGGCCCGCAGGAGAGGGCGGTGGCATGTAGCTCCCCGATGCGGGAGATCTCTGCGTCAAGGGCGGCAAGCAGCTGGTGATAATCCTGGGTGCAGGTCATGGTGCACTCTTCAGCGGTCACGCATTTTCTCTTCATCCTGATCATCCTCCTCCGTTTTTTTGATGAACGGGGAATACTCCCGGTCTTCCTTGAGGATATGCAGCATAATCACCTCGGAGGCCAGAAACTGGAAAACATCGCCGAGGGTGAGCTTGGCTGCTTTGAACTCCTGTGCCAGTTCATGTCCCCTGGCGAGCAGTTTGGCGTGTTCGGCAATATGGTGATTCAGGCCGGGGAAACCTGCTTCCCTAAGGATCGTCTCTTCATCGTGGAAGTGTTGGCGGGCCTCGGCAAACAGTCTGCCAATGAGCGAGGAAATTTCCTCGGCTGGACGAGCCAGAAGAGCCGCTTCGAGCAGTTTATTGGAGAGACAAAAGAGGGTCTGATGCTGTGCGTCGATGAGCTCGTTGCCGCAACAGAAGGAGTCTTTCCAGAGCAACCGCATAAAAGTTCCTCCTTGGGCTCCGCCGGCAACATGGGTTGCGGCGGCGCATTTCACCTGGTTGCGGCCGGAAGATTTTGCCAGGTAGAGTTGTCCGTCCGCCTGGGCAATGAGGTCCATGGCCGATCCTCCTGCGGCACACGGCATTGTTGCCACGCCAAGGCTGGCGGTGACGCAGGCGGCCACCTTCGACTCTTGATGGGGAATGGCACGGGCGATGATACCCCGGCGGATTTTTTCGGCGATGGCGATCGCGCCGTGGCTGTCTGTTTCCGGCAGGATACAGGCGAACTCTTCTCCGCCATAACGGGCCACCAGATCGGTGGGCCGGACAACGCAATCAGCCATCGCCTGGGCAACCTGGCGCAGGCACTCATCACCCTTGAGATGTCCGTAACAGTCATTGAAGTCTTTGAAGTGGTCGATGTCCAGCATAATCAATGACAGTTCCGCCCCTGAACGGGCATGCCGGGCATATTCCCTGGCCAGGACCGCGTCAAAACGCCGGCGATTGGCGACTCCTGTTAAGCTGTCAGTCATGCTCAGGGCTTCAAGCTTGCGGTTGGCTTCCTCCAGCACCTTTTCCGCCTGCTTGCGCTGGGTTATCTCCTGAAAACTTTCGACAATCCCGCCCACCTTGCCCTGGGTGTCGAGCAATGGTTTGGCGGTGGCGATGAAGTGCCGGGACGCCCCGTTTTTTTCCTTGATTTCTTCGCAGGTGTATGTCCTCGCTCCGCCCATGATTCTGATGATTGGGCAATTTTCGGTGTGGCATAGATTCCCCGTCCTGTGTTCATGGCACTTGATTGTCTTTTGCTGGTCAGGGAGGTAGCCGAACGTGGTCCAGTAAACTTCATTAGCCATCAGGATAGTATGGTCTTTATCGGTAACGCAGGTCGCCAGCGGGCTGTCGAATAAGGAGTCAAGCAGACGCTGCTTTCGTCCATAGAAGGTGCCGCCAAGAAAGATGATGACCAGGCCGATGATCGACAACGAACCAAAAAGGATAAAGAAGCCACGGCGAGAGTGGGTGGAGTAGGGCAGGGAGATGCTGAGCCCGCCCCGGACGTCACCTACCTTGTAACCTTGGTGGGCATGACAGTTGATACACTCCGGCTCGACCATGAGAGGCGCCATGTAGCGAAACAAGGAAGTTTTGCCGCCATGGAAAAATTCACCCTGTTCCTTTGCCCCCAGCTCAAAGGACTTGAGCCACTCTTCCTCCCACTCCGTCGCCTTGTTTTCTGGTCTGATCGGCTTCAGGCTCGTGATGTGAAACTGGGTGCCTGCCACAATTTCGGCCATCATTTCCGCCATCTGCCTGGTCATGCAGCTGGGGTTTATTCTAGTCAGCGTCATGCCGTTGTCTGTGGTCAATACCCGGAGGTGCTTTGGCAGATACGGATTAGGCTGGGTCGTGGCTGTGACCGGGACATAAACCCCGCCATGGCGGGCGACCCATTTGCGGTTGATCAGATTTTGTTGAAAGAGTGCCCTGGCAGAACTTAACGCCAGAGACCTTTCCTCCTTCTGGGTGTTCCTCTCAAGCATGAAGGCAAAGCCACCCAGAATGGCGAGCCAGGCGGCCATCACAAGCAGTATCAGCTTTTCTTTGTTCCCCGGCATCAGAGAGGCTCCTTCGGTGGGGCTGGATCAGCGGTGGGTGGTCAAGGTCGGTATTCGACCTGAAAAGAGAATTCGGCCACAAATTTAGCGGCACACATTTATATTGTAATGCAGATCCAAAATGGAAATGCAACTTTTCCAGGAAGCTGGAAGATTAGTGCTGAGAGGTCCGTATGTTGTCGTTTTATGGCACTCTTTTCAAGAGTGGGGTCTTCTGCTGCTGCGACCCGGACAATAAAAAAGGGAATCAACCTGAAAAAGTTGATTCCCTTTAGAATTTCTGGCGTCCTCAACGAGCCTGATTGCGTCAGGGAAGGTTGTTGCATGTCGCGTGACGATGTCCCGCCCCCCCCAATAGGTACGAATCATGGAGGCATGAAAAAGCTGATTTTCCAGACCTGGCCGTTCGCAGTAATAGCAGTGAATCTAGCGGGTTAAAGTCCCGTCTGGGGAGTTGTCCGTACGCCCAGGTAGCATGAGGAAGCGGCGTCGTGGTAACACGGGGTCGTGAGTTTCCAAACAGCAAGAGAGCAGGCCGTAACGCAAGTGAACCTATGAGTAGCCTCGTAAACGAAATGGAGAAGCCGACCCTGTGGTCAGAAGGGGAAGGCCGTTGGATGGGCGCTGGAATAACGGAAGTGGCGTTCATCGACTCACGGGGTAGCAGGGATGGCATATTTTCGAAGATTTATTGCCCAGTGCTGGAGACCCGTCTGCGGGGGT
>MGTD01000028.1 GCA_001799285.1 Deltaproteobacteria bacterium RIFOXYD12_FULL_56_24 | reverse complement strand
TCACCAACGCCGACCATCTGGACGCGAAAACCGTAGCCGAGCTTTACAAAGAGCGCTGGCAGATCGAGCTGTTTTTCAAATGGATTAAGCAGAACCACAAGGTTAAAACTTTCCTGGGCACCTCGAAAAACGCGGTACTCACCCAGATATGGATAGCGCTCTGCGTCTATCTTCTCTTGGCGTTCTTGAAGTTCAAGGCCAATATCGACATTTCCATGCAGCAAATGCTTCGATTGCTTCAGCTCAATCTCTTTGAACGACGGGATTTACTGGCCTTGCTCAAGCCGCCAGAGCCACAACTTGTTGAATGTAGACAGTTTTCTCTTTTTTAAAAACTATGAGACAGCAGTGCTTCACGGTGAAGAATAGCCTGGAAGAAGACGTTTACAGCTTTCAGCTTGATTTCTGAAGAAGGCTGTTGCCGGAAAAGGTCAGGTCCAGAGTGCCGGATCGACCACGCCGATCTTCACCGCATAGCGCACCATGGCCATGGGATCATGGATATCAAGTTTTTGCGCGATATTGGACCGATGTTTTTCCACGGTTCGCGGGCTCAAATAAAGCATCTGGGCCATGCCCTTGGTGGGATGCCCTTCGACCATGAGGCGGAAAATCTGCTGCTCCCGTTCGGTCAGGCAATCATAACCGGAGCTGGCGGAATTTTTCTCCGCCACGGGATTAAGATATTTTCTGATCACCTCGGCATTAAGTTTGGGGCTCAGGTAATATTGACCGTCCGCAACTTTCAAAATGGCTTCGATCACCTCCCTGCCCGAGTCGGTTTTTAAGACATAGCCCTTGGCGCCCGCACAAAGCGCCCGATGCACATAGGCCTCCTTATCGAACATGGAGAGAATCACCACTTTTGTCTCAAACGCCGCCTCCTTGAGCAAGCTCAAGGCCTCAAGGCCGTTTAAACCAGGCATGGCAATATCCAGCAGGATGACCTTTGGTTGCAATTGCCTGGCTTTCAGCAAGACATCGTGACCGTCCACTGCCTGGCCGACCAAATCCATCGCTGGATGATCCGCCAGTAACTGGCACATCCCCTCACGGACAATGGCATGATCATCAGCCACCAACACCTTCAGTTTTTCGCTCATAGTCTAACTCCGAATAAGTCCGCTCAACATGAACATAGATAGAGGGGCCGACTGAGGAGTCGGCTGGCACACTTCCGCCCGGAGCACCATTCCCTCGCCCCGGCGTGAACGGATGACAAGAGTGCCGCCGATCGCCAGCATCCTTTCCTGCATACTGCGCAAGCCAAGGCCGTCATAGGTTTTCATAGGTAATCCGGACACGGGATCCTGAGCAAAGCCCAGGCCATCGTCGGCAAGGGTAAGGATGAGAGAGGGATAGCTGAAGATTAGCCGGGCCGTGACCGTCTTCGCCCCGGCATGTTTGGCAATGTTGGTCAGTCCCTCCTGAAACACACGGTACAAGGCAATTTCGAATTCAGGCATTATTTTTTTCTCTGCTCCGACAATTTCTATGGAGGTTCGAATCAAAGGGTTACGCTCGGCAAAATCCTGCATTCCCCATTTCAGGGTTGCCAGAAAACCCAGCGTGTCAAGCAAGTCCGGCCTGAGTCTGTTTGTGGTGCCGCGGACAACCGTGCCAATGGTATCGATCAGCCCGTCTATTTCCGCAAACTCAGGCATTTCGGACTTTCCAGCGGCGACAAATTTTTTCTGAAGAATATCGACTTTGTGGCGCATGGCCAGCAGTCTCTGCCCGAATTCATCGTGGAGATCCCTGGCGATTCTTTTTTGTTCCTCTTCCGTCGATTCAATTATCCGTCGGGAAAGATGCCTGATTTTTTCTTCCGCCAATTTAACCGGGGTCATATCGCGGTGCACACAGTGCATGAGCTCCATCCCATCGATAGTGAGCCGGTTTCCCCGGCATTCGATATAATTCTCCCGTCCGTCCTGCCGCACCCAGGAATACATGCCGGTGCAACGACCATCTTCGCAAATACTGTCCAGAGAGGGGCAGATGCTTTCAGCGCCGGTTTGTTTATTAATAAAATTCTTAAAGATTCTGATGTCGGCAAGGGCAAGGAGTTCGTCTTTGCCGCGCCCAGCCAGTCTCTGATAGCTAGCATTGCCGTCGATAAATTTTTTCCCCTCCCCTGCCTCGGGCAATTCGTAGATGCTGATTCCATCGGTGCTGGTTTCAAAAAATGTGCGATAACGGGATTCCGACTCCCGCAACCTGTCGAGGATATTCATATAGCTCGTGATGTCTTCGGCAATACCAACCTCTCGGTATTTGCTGCCGCTCTGGCCGCACACGATAATAGTCGTGGCACGAATCCAGCGAATGGCATGGTCCGTCCGGATTATCCGGTACTCAAGCACTTGTTCCCGACCGTTTCGAGAAAAATGTCTTGCGAGTACCAAGTCCCGGTCTTCAGGATGCACGGTATCAAGCCAGGAGTCAGGATTTAGCTTAAGACTTTCGCTGGTTCTCCCCCAGATCCGCTCATAGGCCGGACTTATGTAAAGTATCTGCTCGGCGAACAGATCCCGGATCCAGAAAACGCTGTTGATATTCTCCGCTATCTGCCGGAACCGTTCCTCGCTTTCGCGAAGATCAGCCTCCGTTTCCCTTTGTTTTGCAAGGGAGTCAACCAGTTCGGCAACCTTCGCCTCCAATTCTCTGGTCTGCTCGGCAATCCTCTTTTCCTGCCCGGCGCAGGCCTGCCGCAGTGCCTCCTGTACCTTTTGGAGTTCGGTCATATCGCGGGCAATACCGTTGACATAAAGGAGCGCTCCGTCGGGGTCATAGTGGAAATTGCAAGTCCAGTTAAGAAAACGCACCTGATCATTCGAACCCAGCATGCGATTGGTTCCAACCGCTACTTTCCGACGCTCCCTCCGCCATTCCTCGAAAGCCATTTGCGTCTTCCGGCGGTCTTGCGGATGGACAAAGTCAAAGGCCGATAGACCGAGGCATTCCTCCGGCTCCAGGCCGAAAATGTTTTGCACGGCGTGATTGACAAAAAGGAATCTGCCTTGCGAATCCAGCTGGGTGATCAGATCCTCGCTTCCCTCGACAACCTCCCTGTATTTTCTTTCGCTCCGGGATAATTCTTCTTGAAGATCCTGGCCCCGGGCAATTTCCTTGAGCAATAAAGTATTGGTTGCTTGCAGTTCGACGGTCCGGTCTGCAATCAACCGTTCTAACCCGTTCTGATACTGGGCCAGAGCCGCTTCCGCCTGCTTGCGGTCCGTAATGTCGTGAAAAATCCCGATCAGGCCGACCGGCGTCCCCTCCTCGGAGACAACCGGAGCTTTGACCGTGCGTACAGCCCATCCCAATCCCTCGAGGGTATGCACCTCCTCGGTGTCCTCTGTCTTGCCGAAAGCCATAACCCGTTGGTCGTCCGCAAGAAATTTTTCCGCAATATCGGCAGGGAAAAAATCCTCATCTTTCTTGCCAACTATCTCGTCAGGAGTGATTCCCAGATCCTGGGAAAATTTTTCATTGCAATACAGATATCGTGAATCAGCGTCCTTCACAAAAATCTTCTGAGGAAGATTTTGGAACAACAGCCGGAGAAAAAGCTCCTTTTGCGATACCTCGGCCAGCAACCGCTTGACCTCGGTTATCTCGGTCACGATCACCCCTGCCCCGACAATATCTCCCTGGCAATCATAAACGGGGAACTGCGAATGCAGCCAGTGGCGCATCCCCCCAAGCGGTCCCGGCAGTTCGGCGCTGATCTCTCTGTTGCAGGCCACCTCGCCGGTTGCCAATACCTTTCGGAGGCCCTTTTCGATTTTATCGGCTAATGGGGCAGGTAACACCTCATGGGGGTATTTGCCGAGGTGATCCGCTACACTGTACCCGCTGAATTCAGCAAGGGTCTTGTTGATTCTGACATACCGACATTCCTTGTCATGCAGAGCAATCCCGGCCGGCGCATCCACAAAAAAGGAATCCATGTTCACTGCGAGCAAAGAGCAGCGATCCTCCAGCTCCCTCACCCGTTTTTCCAGTTCCGCATAGCTCGGCTTTCCTGCCATAAAGCACCCCAACGTATCCATGGTGGAACACACGATGACATTTACGATCGCAACTGTAAAAAATTATCGATGAAAATATACATGCTGTCAAGGTGTGACATGTTGCGGGATGCCCGGAAAATACAAGGAGTTAATGCCATTCCCCCGTTCGACCCGGACCATGCCTGCGTTATCCCACCAGGGGCAAATACGTATCTCCTCTTATATATTTTTTCTGTTGTCTGCCCTTACAATCAAAACATCAGCTAATTCGTAAGCGTTCAGCAGCACCACATCTGCTTTGTCATCGGCCTGGTCCGCATACCGTATGTATAGCGAACAGGGTTCTTGGTCGGACACTTCTGCCGAAAATTGACACGCGCATCTGCGGCACTGCTGAACGCTTACAGTCTCGGGTTTACCTGATATTGGGTGCCCTTGGTGAACGATTACGCAAATTCAGCACCCGAGTTGCCACCAATAGAATACAAAATCAAAGCGGTCCATTTTAAGGGAGGAGGAACAATGCATTCTAAAAACCAGCAATACCACATTACCATGCGTCTTTTCGGGTTGTTCATCAAATGCCCTTTTAGCGAGGCAGCCCATGACTGCCCCTTTGGCGATATCCGCAGTCGGGAAAGCCTGGATCTAAAATTCAGGCTGGCAGAAAGAATTGCCAGGCATCCTCACTGTTTTGAAAATGTCCGCAATACTCACGAAGCTTGTTACCGAGCTCGCATCCAACAGGTGATCAGGTCTTGCCGGGCGATCCCCATCCCCTCCTCGGCGACACAGCAGACAACGTCCCTGTTATACGAGCAAGCGGCCATTGGCCAATAATAAGGAGCGGCCAATGGCCTTCACTTTTTTCCTGCGCGACCATATCACCCTTGAGCACGCGGCCGACCTGATGGAAAAGACATCCTACGAAATTAAGCCGCAGTTCGGCTGCGCGTAACCGATCAGAGACAAATTCACAGGAGGAACAGTCATGAAATGGTTCAACGATCTCAAGCTCAGCACCAAGCTCATCAGCGGCTTCATCCTGGTGGCTCTGCTCGCCGGCGCCGTCGGACTGGTTGGCGTTGTCAAGATCCTCGACCTTGATGATTCCGACACTGCCCTCTATGAAGAGAACGCACTGCCTCTCGCCCACCTCGCTGAGATTTTAAGCCGCTACCAACGGGTGCGGGTCAACATTCTCTATGCGCTCCTCTATGCCGGGAACGCCGAGGGACAGAAAGGATACTTGGCCAAGATAGAAGAACATCGCAAGAGCATTACTGAGGAGCTTGCCCAGTACGAAAAGGGCGACCGGGATGCTGCGGACAAGGAACTGACGGCAGAACTCAAGGCAGGGCTGGCGGCCTATGACCAGATGGCGCAAAAGCTCATCGCCCTGGCCGTGGCCGGGAAGCAACAGGAGGCGCTGCAATATATAAAGAGCGAAGGCGCTGCCAGTGTGAATCAGATGAGACAGATCACCAGAAAGATGCTCGATGCTAAGGAAGCAGAGGCCAAGGCCAGATCAGACGGCAATACCGTTCAAGCCAACAATGCGGCGCGGACCATGGAAACCCTGGTGTTGGCCGCCATTTTGCTGGCCATCGGCCTGGGTATCTTCATCAGCCGGATCATCATGCGCCAACTTGGCGCCGACCCCAAAGAGGTTGGCGAGGTTGCCAACCTGGTTGCCGTTGGAGATCTCTCCCACGCGATCGTGCTTAAATCAGGCGACAGCAGCAGTGTCATGGCCGCCATGAAGAAAATGGTGGGCACCATCAATGCCTTGGTGACCGATACCGGCCTGCTCTCGCAGGCCGCGCTAAAAGGCAAGCTCTCCACCCGCGCCGACGCTTCCAAGCATCAGGGCGATTTCCAGAAGATCGTAGAAGGGGTCAATAACACCATCTCCCGTCTGGTCGGCCTGTTGGATGCCATGCCGGCCCCGGCCATGATCATCGATAACGACTTTACCATCCAGTACATGAACGAAATGGGCGCAAAAGCAGGCGGCAAGACCTCGGCCCAACTGATCGGCAGCAAGTGTTACGACCATTTTAAAACCTCCGACTGCAAAACAGACAGATGCGCCTGCGGCCAGGCCATCCGAGACGGACGCGCGGCCAGCAGCGAAACCGACGCCCATCCGGCTGCCGGCGTTGATCTGGATATCGCTTACATCAGCACCCCGCTCCGCGATGAGGCCGGCAAGGTTATCGGCGCCTTTGAGGTGGTTTCCGACCAGACCGCGATCAAGAAGGCTGCCCGCTTGGCGCAGAAGGTTGCCGCCTACCAGAATATCGAGACCGAAAAAGTGGTCAACAGCCTGACAAAACTCTCCCTCGGTGAAACCGGCAACACCATCACGCCCGCCGAGGGAGACGCCGACACCGCAGCAGTACGCAACACCTTCAAGACCATTGCCGATTCCTACAACATCTGCGTCCAGGCGATCAATGCCCTGGTAACGGATGCCAATATTCTTGCCAAGGCAGCGGTGGAAGGCAACCTTGCCACCCGGGCCGATGCCTCAAAGCATCAAGGGGATTTCCAGAAAATCGTCGAAGGGGTCAACAATACCCTGGATGCGGTGATCGGCCCCTTGAACATGGCTGCCGAGTACGTGGATCGCATCTCCAAAGGGGACATCCCGCCCAAGATCACCGACAACTACAACGGCGATTTCAACGAAATCAGAAATAACCTGAACTCAATGGTGGATAACCTGAGCAATTTCGCTGTCCATTGCCAGGAGGCGGCGGAACAGGTTGCCGCGGGAAGCGAACAGATAAGCTCTTCCGCCGCGGAAATGAGTCAGGGTGGGACCGAGGCCGCCGCTGCGATAGAGGAGATCTCCAGCGCCATGGAGGAGATGAGCAGCACGGTGGCGCACACTGCTGACAATGCCCGGGAGACAGCCGCAATAGCAAACAAGGTTGCCACAGATGCCAAGGAGGGCGGCGAAGCCATGGTCGAAACCGTTGCCGCCATGCGGAATATCGCGGAAAATATCCTGATCATCGAAGAGATTTCCCGACAGACCAACATGCTGGCCTTAAACGCCGCCATCGAAGCGGCCCGGGCCGGGGAACACGGCAAGGGCTTTGCCGTGGTCGCCGCCGAGGTGCGCAAGCTTGCCGAACGGAGCCAGAACGCGGCCAAGGATATCGGCAGCATGGCTGGTTCCAGCGTCGAGATTGCGGAAAAGGCAGGGACACTTATCGCAAAGATCGTTCCGGAGATCCAGAAAACAGCGGATCTGGTTTCAGAAATCAACGCCTCGGCCAGCGAACAGGCCCAGGGCATCGCCCAGAATGCCAAGGCCATTGAACAACTGGACCAGGTGATCCAGCAGAATGCCTCGGCCAGCGAGGAGATGGCGTCCACCAGCGAAGAATTGTCCAGTCAGGGGGCGCAGCTCATGGAAACCGCGGGATTTTTCAAGATAGATCGCAGCGCGGCCAAGACAAATGCGACCAGGACGCAGGCGGAAATCCGTCCTGTTCCCCGCTTGAGAGCGGTAAAAAAAGTGCTTCCCAAACTCCGGGAAACCGGGGCGGTATTCCTTTCTGAACAGGTTGTTGATGAAGACAAGGGCATCTCCCCTTCTCGCCATCCCCAAGCAGGTTTTCGCGTAGCCCTGCAGGAAACCGCGTCTGATGCCGAATTTGTCAGGTATTAGGCCGGTTGCACGCGACACATCAACATAACCTTGCTTCCTTACCTGCAAAGGAGAAAGTCATGACCGCTTTGATTCCCGAGAAGAACAAAAGCAACCAGTATCTGACCTTCACCCTGCGCGATGGGGATTTCGCCATCGACATCGCCAAGGTGCGCGAGGTGCTGGATGTGGCCACCATGACCAAGATTCCCCATATGCCCTCGTATATCAGCGGGGTGATCAACCTGCGCGGCAATGTGGTGCCGGTGCTGGACCTGGGATGCCGGTTAGGCATGGAACCCGTTGTTC
The DNA here is from genome assembly GCA_001799285.1 of Deltaproteobacteria bacterium RIFOXYD12_FULL_56_24. Lineage (GTDB taxonomy): Bacteria > Desulfobacterota > Desulfobulbia > Desulfobulbales > Desulfurivibrionaceae > Thiovibrio. Next base: position 28,766 of record MGTD01000028.1, on the reverse strand, counting down.
CGACAAAAAATACCTGCGTGATGATCGTCGAAACCACGATAGATGAAACAACCTTTGCCTTGGGCACCGTGGCGGACTCGGTACAGATGGTGCTGGATCTGCAGACTTCGGAAATCGAAGAGGTGCCGCGCATGGGAAGAAATATCAACACCGATTTCATCAACGGGATGGGCAAACAGGGGGAGAAATTTCTTGTCATCCTGAATATCGACAAGGTTATTTCCCATGGAGGCGAGGATTTGCAGATGCTCAGCCCTGCAATACTCAACCCTTTAGCCAGGGAAGTTTTTTTGGACCTGCCCCCAGGGCAAAACAAGGAGGCACTTCAATGATCGACCGAAACGCTGGGTTGAAGGTATCGCGGGAGAGTCTTTCCTATCGGCAGGAAGACCAATCACTGCGTTATCAAAAACTCCTTGAGGCGGCAACCGACTATACCTATACCGTGATAATCGAGAACGGCCGTCCCAGCAGGACGGTCCACTCCATCTGCAGTTTTGCCATAACCGGCTACACCCCCGCCGAATACGAGGAAAACCCATTTCTCTGGTTTGAGATGATCCATGAGGACGACCGGGGCATGATCTCTGAGAATCTCAACAAACTTCTAAGGGGGGTGGAAATCCCCCCCTTTGAGCATCGCATCATCCATAAGAATGGCAGCATCCGCTGGGTCAGAAACACGGTGGTCCCCCATTTTGATGGGGAGGGAAGACTTGTCGAATACGACGCCCTGGTTTCCGACATCACCGAGGCACGGAGAGCCGCGGCAAAAACAGCCAAAATAAACAGAGCCTACAAAACTCTCAGCATGTGCAATCAGGCGCTGATCCGGGCAAACAGCGAGAAGGAATTATTGGAAAAACTCTGTCATATCCTGACGGAAACGGGCGGATATGCCCTGGCCTGGGTCGGATATGCCAAGCACGATGTGGAAAAATCCGTCATTGTCGCGGCAGGAGCGGGAAAAGACACCTGCTATCTCCAGGGATTACAAATCAGCTGGGGGGAGATGGATGAACATGGCCAAGGTCCCACCGGCAGCGCGATTCGGACCGGCCAGATCGTATTGCAAGACAGCGCTGTCCCCCAGGAAAAGTATAAGCCCTGGCAGGAGAAGGCGAAACAGTTCGGCTACCTCTCCTCCATCGCGCTTCCCTTAAGGGCGGAACAGAAAATAATCGGCGCGCTGAATATTTACGCCGGAGAAAGCAATGCCTTCAACCGGCATGAGATAGAACTGCTTTCGGAACTGGCGGAGGATCTTTCCTTCGGCATTGTGGCTCTGCGCACCAAAAAAAAACATGCCAAGGCGGTGAAAGCCCTGGCTGCGAGCTCAATGAGGCTTCAGGCCATATTTGAAACGGTACAGGCCGGCATTGTCATTATTGACAAAAAAAGCCGCAGAATCGTAGATGCAAACCCCGCAGCCCAGAAGCTGATCGGCCTACCCCGCACCAAGCTGATAGGGAGCAAATGCTATCAATCGATCTGCCCGGCGGACAAGGAGCATTGCCCTGTCCTGGATCTGGGACAGCACCTTGTTAACTCCGGGCAGATACTCCTGCAAGCCGACGACAAGGAGCTGCCGATTCTCAAATCCGTGGTAGAGCTGGAGCTCAATGGCCGCCCCTGCCTGGTGGAAAGTTTTCTTGATATCTCAAAGCGGGTGGAGGATGAACATGAAAGGCTGAGACTGCAAGGCCATCTTCGCCAGGCCCAGAAGATGGAGGCCATCGGCACCTTGGCCGGGGGGATTGCCCACGATTTCAATAACCTGCTCCAGTCAATTCTCGGCTATTCCGGGCTGTTGCTTTATGCCCTTCCCGAAAAATCTGAGCACCACCAATATGCCGATGCCATTAAAACCGCTGGGGTCTCGGCCGCCGCTCTGATCAAACAGATCCTGACCTTCAGCCGACAGAGGGAACACGAACCAAATCCCCTGCAACTGCAATACCTGGTCAAGGAAGCGTTGAAGCTGCTCCGCGCCACCTTGCCAACAACCATTGCGATAAATGAGCAGATACACATGCAATGCTCCTCGGTTCTGGCCGATTCCACCGAAATTCACCAGATTATCATGAATCTCGGGACCAATGCCTACCATGCCATGCGTGAAAAGGGCGGAGCCCTCAGTGTCAAACTCGATGAGATTGAGGTCGATCAGGCGTTGGTCAACGAGACTCCCGAGTTGATACCCTACAAAAAATATGTGCGCCTCATCGTAACCGATACCGGACATGGGATGGACCAGGAAACCCGGCAGCGCATCTTCGAGCCATATTTCACCACCAAGGAAAAAGGAGAAGGAACCGGACTGGGGCTTGCCATAATCCATGGGATAATTACGAGTTGCCAGGGCGCTATCTCTGTCCGCAGCTCCTTGGGAGAAGGCGCAACCTTTACCCTGTTTTTCCCGGTGCTGGAGCAAACGATTCCCTTGCTGGAGGGAGCGGAAAAAGCAGAAAATGTATTACCCCGAATCAATGCCAGGGTCCTTTTTGTCGATGATGCAGAGCGAAATGTCACCCTGGGGGAATCTGTTCTCAAACAGATAGGTTGTACGGTCATGGCGCTTACCGACAGCCGTGAGGCTCTGGATGTCTTCGGGGCAGTACCGGAAAAATTCGACCTGGTGATTACGGATCAAACCATGCCGCATCTCACAGGTCTTGAGCTGGCAAAAAAGATGCTTGCCATCCGAAAAGACATCCCCATTATCATGCTGACCGGACACAGCGATCTTGTTGATGAGCAACGGGCAAAAGCCGTGGGCATAGCAAAATTCCTCATGAAACCAATAAGTATGGAAGAAATCGCCCAAGCCATGGGAGAAATTCTTTTGCCGCGGAAAAACCGGGATTGATTGCGGATGGCGCCTGACCATCCGCAATCGGCTTGCCCCCTCTTCCTGATGGCGCACGGAGGCGCCCGCTCTGCCTGACTCGTCTCATCTTAAGGTCAATTGCATTACAAATGCCGGCCTGACGCCATTTTGCGTCAGGCTTTTTTCTGCCATCCGTGCGGTCGTTTTTTTCTTCTGAGGTACCCCGAAGGATCTCTTGCAAGCCAGGGCCACGATCCGATAAACTCTTTAAAACAAAACCTTTTATCGCTTCCGGATCGAAGACCTATGAAGTACCATATTTTCTAACTGAAATATTAGTAACCGATCAGGGGCAAACCTCTAAAGGTCAAAGAACCACGGAATCACCCTTCGGGTATAAGTTTCGTATTGAGCAGACAAGCTGCTCAACTCAGCTAAAAGCGGTCACAGGGTGGTGCAGATTGCGGCAAGCGGGACGGCGATGCGTACTTTTGTACGTGAGCCGGACCGATCGCCGCTGTCAATCGTCGGCAGAAGTGCCGACAACATGGGGTGCCCTGTGATCGCTTATAAATATTAAGCTGCGGAGGCACAGATGTATTCTCCCGTTGCAGACGAAACTTCCCGGGAAAATATCAGGATTCTTGTTGTGGAGGATGTGGCTTTCAATCTTGAGATCCTAACCGGAATCCTGACGGAGCGCGATTGGCAGTGCGTTGCGGCCACCAGCGGCGAAGACGCCCTGGATATCCTTGTCAAGGACGCAGACTTTCAGATCATTCTCATGGACATCGGCCTGCCCGGCATTGACGGCCTGGAAACCGCGCGCAGGATCAAAAATAACCCGGCTTGTCAAGCAATTCCCATCATCGCTCTCACGGCCGAGACTGTTGCCGAACGGGAACGTTTTTTAGCGGCGGGATTTGACGGATACCTGGAGAAAAATTTCGACCCGGAGCTACTTTTCGCCACCATTGCCAAGCATCTTCACCTTGATTGCGGGCAGCGCCACAAGACTGAACCTACCCTGAGCAACGAGGCCACTCAATTTGATCTGGATTTCGAGACTCTCCTGGGCAGCTATGCTGACGAGGAGAATCTTTGCCGGATAGTCAGGGCCTTTTTTGCCGATACCGACAAAGAGCTCCTTCTACTTGGCGAGGCAATGGCCGCAGGCGATCAGGCCGCCATCCTGGCTTGCTGCCACAGCCTCAGGGGCACGGCCGCGATCTTCACCGCCGGCAACCTTGGCCTGGCGGCCAGAGAGCTGAAGGATTCAATCCTCTCCGGGGAAAAAATAGCGGCCGAAATGGCCTGGCACAGGGTGAAGGGTGCCCATGCCTTACTGCAACAGGCTGTGTCAAAACGACTCAATCTGACATTATAAACCGAACAGCTCAAAACCGCCCGCTTTGCAGAAAACACCGGTTTGCAAATTCGCCCGGCTATCCCCTTGATTTTTTTAATGACGCATTCCCCGGATTCACTATAATAACGCGAGACAACTCATCAGATAACCGATCACGGAGCAAACCCATAAGTCAAATAACCACGAAACAAGCGGTCACAGGGTGGTGCAGGTTGCGGCAAGCGGGACGGCGATGCGTACTTTTGTGCGTGAGCCGGACCGATCGCCGCTGTCAATCCTCGGCAGAAGTGCCGACAACATGTGGTGCCCTGTGATCGCTTAACTCATCAGACTACCCGTCCACCAAGGAGGTTCCCTATGTCTGGCTCCCAGGCAGATTTCGAACAGGCTCTCACCGTGGGTCGACCGCCCAATATTGTCCGGCTTTTTCCCAACTCCAAGGCGCTTATCGTCAGCGGCAAGGTGATCGACCGGGCGCTCATGGCCAAGGGCAAGGCCATGACCATCGCCGCCAACGGCCGCAACAACTTCATCATCCGCGGGGCTCTGCTCGCCGCGCAGCGGGCCAATGCCGCGATCATCATCGAAATCGCCCGCTCCGAGGGCGGGGCAAACGCCTACTGCCCGGTGAATTACTGGAACATGGCCAGGCAGGTTGACCAGGCCATGAACGAGCTGGGCATCACCGTACCGGTGGCCATTCATGCCGACCATTACGGAATCAAGAAGGAAGCGGATCTTGATTTCGCCAAGGTGGAGATTCCCACCATCTTCGAGGCGGGCATCACCTCCATCGCCATCGACGCCTCCCATCTGCCGGACGACAAGAATCTGCTGGCCAACCTGGCCCTGGCCCAGTTGGTGCCTGCCTGGGCAGGCCTTGAAACTGAGATCGGCGAGATCAAGGGCGACCAGGGGCTTTCCACCCCGACGGAAGCACTCTTTCTCATCCAGGGCCTCAATGCCCACAACATCTTTCCCGACTGGATTGCCCTGAACAACGGCACCACCCACGGGATTGAAGAAAGCGGCCAGGGCATTCAGGTGGGGCTCACCGCCGAAGTCCATGCCGGGCTGGCGCGCTATCATGTCTCCGGCGCCCAGCACGGCACCTCGGGCAACAGCTCGGAAAGGCTGCGGGAGATCGCCGCCCAGACCTCCACCACCAAGGCTAATGTAGCCACGGCCCTGCAGATGGTTTCCTGGGGCTTGCAGGTAAACGACTACGGCAACGCCATCCTGGACGAAAGCGGCAATTTCATCAAGGTGAAGGATGCCGGGGTTACCGAGAACATGTGGCGGGAGATGGTGGCCTACGCCGAGGCAAACGGCTGGAAAAAAGGCAACTACAAGAGCCTGAACCTTCCCTTTGAACCAAAACTGATGGGGCAGCCCAAGGCGATCCGGGAACGGATGGTGAAACGGGTGGAGGATTTTATCTATGATCTGCTGGTCAAGGTGTTCAACGCCGAGGACAGTGCGCCTTTAGGGATAAAGGCCATCCTGGATAAGGGTTCCTGCGACATGGGGCCAAAGGTCGGCCGACTTGAGGATTCTGCCCAATGGAGCGGAGAAAAGATCGCCCGCAGGGCAGCCTGCCTGGGCGGGGATAAAGGCCCGACCGGGGATTTTGACGATTGACGGCTTGCCCCGACAGCCCTGTATCGCTCTTATGCGCCGTTGGTCTTCTGACCAACGGCGTCTTTTTAAGACTTGCTACCGGATAAAGCTGCCGGCCCATATCACCACTATACAGGCAAAGGGCAGGACGCTATAGGAAAACAGTACCTCCCCAACCGGATAATTAAAATCAAACAACCGCAGACAAAGCGCCGCGCCATAAAGCCAGACCAGTAAAACGAAGGCCAGTACCCCACCTCCCTCCAGCCAGATATTAGCCCCAAGATCAAACCAAAACCCAAGGGCAGCCAGACTCATGGCACAAAGAAGAAGTTGAGCCAGTTTATAAACAGCCTTAGCCATCACATAAAGGATATTAAAAAAACCAATCCCGCGAAAAAGCAGTGAGGCGCCGACCAAGGCAATAACCCCAAGCAGGCCTGAAGCCAGAAGCGCTGTCCGCTTGGCGGCAAAAAAGTCGAGGGCCGAAGCAAGCACTTCCGCGGAGGTATACCCGGCGATAAGTAAGGCCGCAAATACGCTGCCGGAAATGAAGAAATACTGGCTCATTTATGCAGGTCCAATATGCGAAAATCCCGCCACCGGGGGATCACTCGGTCACAAAACCGACAGCGCGGTCAAGCTTGTGGAGAAAGGCGAAACCCTGCCCTTTCTTCTCAAGCCGGGCAGCCTTGACCACCGCCTCAAACACCGCCTCTGTCTGCTCCTCTTTGGCGACGATCAAAATGATCTCTTTTTCGGGTTTGATGAACATTCCGGCAAACCCGAGTTTTTCACGGACCCCGGTGCCACGGCCATAATATATCGTAGCCCCTTGCGCACCGGCCTGCATCGCCGCCGCCACCACCTGATCGGCCTCCCCGCGCTGAACAATACAGGTTATCAGGTTTGGATTCACATGTTCCATACATCCCCCCTTTTTATCTGAAATACCAGGACAACGCCATAGATCGGCATTGACACCGGTCAATTTCCCCAATAAGCTTACTACAGTGGACAAATTATCAGCTACCGATTCTACATTGTCAAGCATTCAATGGTAGCGGCAAGTTTTATAGCTGAGTTGAGCAGCTTGTCTGCTCAAACGAAACTTATACCCTCCGGGTGCAAGCATTAAATCTTTCAAATCCCTAAAGCAAATTCCGAGTTACTACGAGTCCCTCAATTTATGAACGACAAAGAGATCGACCACGCACAGCCGGAGCAGGGGGGACATTTCTTGGGCCATGCAAGCCGGATTCGGGAGAGTATCCTTTTGCTGGCGGGTTTGTTATCTGTCTTCGCCGGGGGGCTGGTTATCCTCGGCTGGGCGTTCGACATCACGGGCATAAAGAGTCTTAGCCCCGACTGGGTATCCGTAAAGGCGAACACCGCCTTGGGTTTTATCCTGGCCGGCTCGGCCTTGCTGCTTTCTTCTCTGCCTTCCTCCACTCTCTCGATTCGTTTGGCGCGGCTCTGCGCGCTGCTCTGCGGTTTGATCGGCCTTTTAACCCTGGCGGAATACCTTTTTGCCTGGAACCCCGGCTTTGATCAGTGGTTATTTGTCGAGCCGACCAATACGTTGGGGACTTCACACCCAGGCCGTATGGCTCCAGATACCGCAGTCTGCTTCGTGTTGCTGGCCGCAGGCCTCGTCCTGATCTCCTCATCACGAAAGAGCTCAAGCAAATTCTGGGCTGCATCGATTTGTGGTTCGCTAATAATTGCAGGAGGCCTGGCCGCCATTTTTTCCTACCTTTCGCAAAACATCGGAGCTTTCGGTTTCTGGGGGCTGACCCTGATGGCGGTTCCCACCGCCTACCTATTCGTTCTCCTCGGAAGCGCGATTATTATCGGCGCCTGGCAGGCTGCTTCCTTATGGTCCATCAGCGGCAGATACGCCCTGATGTTTGCCGGTTGGAGCCTGATGGTCTTTGTTTCTCTCTGCTGGAGCCTGCATCAGCAGGGCCACCACCTGCTTGATTCGGCCACCATCGCGGCCAGGGCCAACATCAACAAAGACATCAGCTTTCGAAAGTGGGCAACTTCGCACGGCGGCGTATATATAAAACCCACCGTACACACGCCGCCCAACCCCTATCTGCGGTTACCGGAGCGTGATGTGGTCACCACTTCCGGCGTTGCCCTCACCCTGATGAACCCGGCCTACATGCTCCGCGAGATGCAGACCGATTTCGGCGACGATTACGGCACCAGAAGTCAGATCACCAGCCTCAAGCCGCTCAACCCGGCAAACGCCCCTGATGCTTGGCAGATCAAGGCCTTGACCGAATTCGAACGGGGTAGCAAGGAATTGATCGAAGTGAACTACCTGCAGGGTCGTCCCTCCCTGCGGATGATGCTGCCGCTTTTTGCCGAGCAAGGCTGCCTGAAGTGTCATGCTCATCAAGGCTACAAACTTGGCGATGTCCGCGGCGGCATCAGCACCTCCATTCCTCTTGCCCCGTTCCTCAAACACTCCCTGGCCGGAAATACCACGCTCACTTTATCCCATGTGGGGGTTTGGTTGATCGGCCTGACCGCCATGCTGCTTTTTTACCGGCGCGAATATTTCCTGGATGAAAAAAACCGGCAGGCGGAAGAAGAAAAGGACAGGCTCGAGACTCAATTACGCCAGGCCCAGAAGATGGAGGCCATCGGCACCCTGGCCGGCGGCATTGCCCATGACTTCAACAATATCCTCTCCATCATCTTCGGCTATAACGATTTGGCCATACGGGAAAAAGACCCCAATATTCGCCAGGAATATCATGAGGAACTGAAAAAGGGCGCGGTAAGAGCCCAAGAGCTAGTTGCCCAGATCCTCGCTTTCAGCCGCAAGGCGGAACAGCAGAAGCAGCCCTTGCAGGTGTCGCTGATCATCAAGGAAGCCCTCAAGATGCTGCGCGCCTCCATCCCGACCACCATAGAGATCAGGCAGAACATTACCGCCAGTGGCATGGTCTTGGCCGATCCCACCCAGATTCATCAGCTGATCATGAATCTCTGTACCAATGCCTCCTACGCCATGCGAGAAACTGGGGGAACTCTGGCTGTTTCCCTCACAGAGGTGAAAATTGGCGAGCAGGACTACGGTTATGCCAATCTGACTCCGGGGAGCTACCTGAAACTTGAGGTAAGCGACACAGGCGGCGGCATTGATCTGAAAAATCAGGAGAAGATCTTTGAGCCCTACTTCACAACCAAGAGGCCAGGGGAAGGAACCGGGCTGGGGCTTGCCGTGGTGCATGGCATTGTAAAAAGTCACCATGGCCACATTACGGTGTACAGCGAGCCGCGGAAAGGCGCGAGCTTCCATGTCTATCTGCCGCTGACCGAACAGGTTGTCGGACCCCTGCCGGATAAATCAGCGCCAAATGATCTGCGGGGAAAAGGGGAACGGATTCTCTTTGTTGATGACGAAGGGCAAATTCGTGAGGTCATGGCTGCCATTTTATCGAGAAACAACTATCAGGTGACCACCTTTGCCGATGGCGTGCAGGCCTGGGAGGAATTTCAGAAACAACCAGGACAATTTGATCTGGTAATCACCGATATGACCATGCCGGCCATGACCGGAGCGGAACTGGCGCAAAAAATTCTGGCCTTGCGCCCGGAAACCCCGGTCATCATTTGTACCGGCCAGAGTGAACTGATCAACAAAGAGAAGGCCCTGGCCATGGGGATTCGCGAATATCTCAACAAACCGGTTCAGATGGAAACACTTCTTGGCGCCGCAAGGAAAGCCCTGGAGAAAAATAGCGGTGCTCCCCCTCTCTGATTTGTTCCCTCTTATGGTAAGTTGAGATACAGGCGGGAATTTTCAGTTACACCATTACTGTTTTTATGCCGGATACTCAGGAGACACCCTTGGCCACCACACCATCCACCAACCCCGCAGGAATCGGCCCAGCCAGCGTTCCCTTCTTTCTAGCTCTCATTGTCGCAGGTCTGGCCGGCAATTATTTCAAGTTCCCGATCTTCCTCAATATCGACTTCCTGTTCGGCAGCATCTTTGCCATGCTGGCCTTGCAGTTCTTCGGCCTTGGCAGGGGCATTGCGGCGGCTGCCATCATCGCCGGCTATACCTATTTTCTCTGGAATCACCCCTACGCCATCATCATCCTGACTGCGGAGGTGGCGGCGGTCGGCTGGCTGATAGAGCGCCGCAAGATGGGGATGGTACTGGCCGATACGCTCTTCTGGCTCATTATCGGCATGCCGCTGGTCTTTTTTTTCTACCACTCGGCCATGCATGTTCCTTTAACCAACACCTCCATTATCATGGTCAAACAGGCGGTGAACGGCATTGCCAATGCCCTTATCGCCCGGCTGATCTTTACCGGTTATGCCCTTCGCTCACATTCAGTGCTTACCTCATACCGGGAAATTATCTACAACCTGCTGGTCTTTTTCGTCTTAATTCCTGCGCTGCTCCTGCTGGCGGTTGGCAGCAAAACCGATTTTGCCGAAACCGACCGCCATATCCGCACAACCTTGAGCCAGGACAGCCGCCGCGTGAGTGACAGAGTGGAAACCTGGGTAATGAACAGGAAAACCGCCATTCTCAATCTGGCAGAGATGGCGGCAAGCCGCTCACCGCAGCAGATGCAACCCTATCTGGAACAGACAAAGAAGTCGGATGTCAGTTTAAAGCGTATCGGATTGGTGGACAAAGAGGCGCGCACCATCGCCTTCTTTCCCCTGATTGATGATCTGGGGCAGAGCAACATCGGCAAAAACTACGCTGACCGGCCCTTTGTCCCGATTCTCAAACAGACCCTCAAACCGATGCTTTCAGAAGTAGTCATGGCCAGGTCCGGTGTTCCCATGCCCATGGTGGCGATGCTTGCCCCGGTAGTCGTTGGTGGCGAATACCGCGGCTACGTTGCCGGCATTCTGAGCCTGGAGCAGATACGGGAACATCTCGCCAAGAGTACCGATAAACATGCCATGCTCTACACCCTGGTGGATAATAACGGCAACACCATCATGAGCAACCGCGCCGACCAAAAGGTGATGACCCCATTTGTGCGGGGCAAAGGTACGCTCTCTCGACTTGACAACGAAATCGATCAGTGGACGCCTTCGCTCCCTCCCAATACCCCGCCTACGGAACGGTGGCAAAAATCGTTCTATGTTGCGGAAACCGCCATCGGCAAGCTGGCGGAATGGAAGCTGGTTTTAGAGCAGCCGGTAGCCCCCTTCCAGAAAACCCTCTACGACAACTATACCGGCAAACTGACCATCCTCTTCCTGATTTTGCTCGGGGCACTGGGCCTGGCTGAATTATTGAGCCGCCGGATTGTGCTCACCCTCGAACAGTTGCGGCTGATCACCCACGACCTTCCAGGGCGCCTTGCGACGGAAAGCAAAAAAATCCCCTGGCCTGAAAGCGGCGTTCAAGAGGCAAACCATCTGATCAACAATTTTAAAATGATGGGCTATTTGCTCTCAGAGCAGTTCGATGAGATCCGGCAGATCAATGAATCGTTGGAGCAGCGGGTGGAAGAACGGACGCGGGAACTGCGGGAGAGCGAGGAAAAATTCCGCACCGTGGCCGATTACACCTACGGCTGGGAACTCTGGGAAACCTCGGAAGGTAGTTGCCTCTATTGTTCCCCCTCCTGCGAGCGGGTTACGGGATATTCACCCGAAGCCTTCAAGACCGACTCCGGCTTGCTGGAGCGGTTGATCCACCCCGAGGATCTTCCGAAATGGAAAGCCCACCATGCGAGGGTGCATTACGATCCGGAAACACGAGAGGTCCGACATGGATTCGCAAACGAACTCGAATTCAGAATTAAACATCGCATACGATCTGGGACATCGCATCTCGAACCGGGACATCACCGAGCACAAAAGCCTGGAGGCAGAGGTCGCGAAAAACAGAAATCTGGAGGCCCTTGGTATTCTGGCCGGCGGCATCGCCCATGATTTCAACAATCTCTTTCAAGGGCTTCTTGGCAATCTTCAGCTTGCCAAAATGAATACAGAGGAATCAAGCAAGGCCTACCCCTTTCTGGAACGAGCTGAACAGGTGTTCGGCCTGGCCACCAAGCTTACCGGCCAGCTTATTTCTTTCTCCCCCGGCGGCAACCTGCAACCGATAGATATCCACCCGGCAAACCCTCTCAAGGAAGAGGCCCTGTCCACCTTGGCAGGTTCGGGGCTGACGGCTGAATTCGACTTGGCCGAGAACCTCTGGCCCATCACCGTCGATCCTTCTCAATTCCGCAACGTCATAAAACATATGGCGCTGAATGCCCTAGAGGCCATGCCCTTGCAATCAGGCGGCACACTCCTCATAAAAGCAGCCAATGAATCCCTACCGGAGAATCATGCAAAGCACCCTACACTTCCTCCGGGCTGCTATGTGAAGATTTCGATCCAGGACTATGGCTGCGGAATCAGCAAAGAGAACCTGCCCCGCATCTTTGACCCCTATTTTTCCACCAAGCAACTTGGTGCCCAGAAGGGCATGGGGCTCGGGCTTACCCTGTGCGATTCGATCATCAGAAAGCACGGCGGCGCGATTACGGTGGAATCGGAACCAGGCAAGGGAACCACCTTTGATATCTACCTCCCCGCCGCTGCGGAAAAGGCTGAATCCAAATAAGGGGGGGGCAGGCAGCTCGACTAGCGGGATCTCCGCCAGCCCCCCTTTCAACTTTTCCGGGGGGATGGCAGTCAGGGAGGTCCGCACGGCGCACATCAACGATGCACACATATCTTTGCCGGAAAAAATGGAAAACTTCGTCCTCACCATCTCCTTTCTCCTCATGGGCATGTGCTTGCGCCGCCTGCCCCATTTCCCCAAGGGCACCGCACAGGTGCTCAACATGTTCGCCATGACCCTTTCCCTCCCGGCACTGGTTCTGCTCAAGGTCCCCCAATTGCATTTTTCCTATGATATCCTGACGCCTATCGTCATGCCATGGGCTATGCTCACGATTTCCGCCCTGATAATCATTATTTCAGGCAAACTCCTGTGCTGGGAAAAAGAGACCACCGGCGCGCTGCTGCTCCTGATTCCCCTGGGAAACACTTCATTTTTCGGCATCCCCATGGTGCAGGCTTTTTTCGGGGAGGCCGGCGTTCCCTACGCTGTGCTTTACGACCAGCTTGGTTCGTTCCTGGCCTTGGCCACCTATGGGGCCGTCGTGGTTGCCCTGTATGGCAGCGGGGGCAAACCAACCACAAAATCGGTACTCACCAGGATTATCAGCTTCCCTCCATTCATCGCGCTGATTCTGGCCTTTGCCTGCCGATCCCTGGCCTTTCCCGCACCACTGCTGAGCTTGCTCAATGCCCTGGCTGCGACCCTTGTTCCGCTGGTCATGGTCGCGGTTGGTTTTCAGCTTAGCCTGCGACTCAGCCCGGAAGTCATCCGGCCCTTGGGCGCAGGACTCATTGTCAAACTGGCCGTTGCCCCGTTGATCGCCCTTGTTTTCTGCCGGCTCCTTGGCCTTGATAGCCTCGCAGCCCGGGTGTCCGTCTTCGAGGCCGGGATGCCGCCCATGGTTTCCGCAGGCGCCCTGGCCATCATGGCCGGACTATCGCCGAGGCTTACCGCTGCCCTGATTGGCCTTGGCATTGTTTTTTCCTTTGTTACCCTGCCGCTGCTCTTTCGGCTTCTCTAACCGGGCTCGACCGGCTTCTTTTTGCCCTTGGACCGCGCTTGGCGCCCTGCCCCTGCGCGTTGGCGTTTCCGGGCCGGAACCCGTAAGATCCATGGCCTGACGCTGGGCTCGACGCTCGCTGTCTTTTTTGGCCACGAAAAGCCGCGCCCTTTTTTCGCGATCCAATTCCGTGACATACATGGCCGTGGAGATTGTCCCCGGCGTGGGGGTGAAATCCTGAAACTGCCGGACCGCAAGACCGAGGGCAGTGAGACGCGCCGCCATCTTCTCCATGTCGCTAAGGGCGCAGCCCGGATGCGAGGCAATCAGATAGGGGGTAAAGTGCACAATCTTCTCCGCTTTTTTGCCGATCTCCCGGCAGAGGGTGAGAAACTCCTCCAGCACCGCCACGCCCGGCTTGTGCATGAGCCCCAGCACCTTGTCCTCCGTGTGTTCCGGTGCGATCTTCATTGCCCCCGGAGTATGTTGAAGCAAGAGCTTCCGCAATAGACGCGGGGTTTTGAGAAGCAGCTCCATTCGCAGTCCGGAGGAGACAAACAGATGCTTGACCCCGGCGCAATCCGCCACCGCCTCCAGCAGACCGAGCATGGCCTGTTCGTCGATCTTGAAAAATTTGCACACCATGGGATAGAGGCAATCGTGCCGTGCGCAGGGGTGCGGACTATTGCAGCCCGTGCCGTACAGGTTGGCGGTCGGGCCGCCCAGATCGCTGATGGTGCCGGAAAAATCCTTCTGCCCGGCGAGCCGCTGCACCTCCTGCACTATGGACTCACGGCCCCGGCTGACGATCTTTGGCCCCTGGTGCCGCGAGATGGCGCAGAAAGAGCAATTGCCGCAGCACCCCCGGACAATGGTGATCGAATTCTGGATCATCCGGCAAGCCGGGACATCGCCGCATGCTGGATGGGACCTGCGGGTAAAAGACAGGCTGTACAGGGCGTCCAGCTCTGCCGTATTGAGCGGAACGGCGGGCTGGTGCTGCACCACCCAGGCTGCCTGCTGATACTGTAACAGGGGCGTGGGGTCATAAGCTCTGGCCAGACGGTCCATGCTCAGTTCGGCCTCAAGAAACAGGGGAAGTTCAGCCTGTATTTCCGCCCAGGAAGGCAGAAGCACCTGCGCGGAAAAACCACGCCCCTCCATCTCCTTTTCACTCAGCCGTTCGCAGGTGCCGGGAATCCCGGCCAGATCCCACCCCTTGGCAAGACGGGCCGCCACCTCCAGCACCGCCCGCTCGCCCATGCCGTAGATCAACAGCTCGGCCTTGGCATCGGTAAGTACCGAGCCCCGCAGCCGCTGCTGCTGGTAGTCATAATGCACAAACCGGCGCAGGGAAGCTTCCAGCCCGCCCAGAACCACCGGCACCGCCGGGTAGGCCGCGTGCGCCAGATTGCTGTAAAGGATGGTGGCCCGGTCCGGCCGCCGCCGCAGCTTTTTTTCCGCCTGCTCACCGAAATAGGGGTTGCCGCCGGGCGAATAGTCGTCCCGGTCCCGAACCTTGGCATTGCCACTGTAATTGGCCACAATGGAGTCCAGATTGCCTGCGGTGATGCCAAAAAAAAGGCGCGGCTCGCCGAACCGGCGGAAATCATCGGGAGCATTATGGCGGGGCTGGGAGAGTACGGCCACCCGGTAGCCATTGGCCTCAAGCAGGCGGCCGATCAGGGCCACGCCGAAGGAGGGATGATCCACATAGGCATCCCCGGTAACCAGCACCACATCGACATATTTCCAACCCCTTGCCGTCATCTCCGCCATAGAGGCCGGCAAAAAGTGTTTTGCTTTATCTTGGTTCAAGGGTTCCTCTCCTTTTGCAGACAAAATGAAAGTACTGACAGCCAAGGCATTACGGCTTATAATTGATCCGGCCCCTCTCCCTGCAATAAACAGGTTGCTTTTCCTGGGCCGTCGGCTTTATTACTTGTTGCAATCAGCGTTGATTCATCATACCTGAATAACTACCCCGGTTGGGTCGACAGTTGGACCGTTACGATACCAGAAATTCAACCCGCAGGATACCTGAAATGGACTCAGAAAAGCCCCTGGCAGGCGGCATCCCCATGGTCAACATAGACGGTGCCAGGATTCGCCGGATCAGGGAAGATAAAGGGTTGACCCAACTCTATGTCGCCACGGTGGTCGGGGTAACCACCGATACGATTTCCCGCTGGGAAAACCGCCGTTATCCCAATATTAAAAAAGATAACGCCATCAGACTGGCCGAGGCTCTGGAGTCCGAGCTGGCTGATATCATTGAGCACAGCCAGCCCGTGCCTCCCGCCGAGGAACCGGCGCCTCCGCCAGATACCGCCGCAGCCGAACCGGCAACGCCCCTGCCCCTGCCCAAACCCCGCTTTGCTTCGCAAAACATTGTCGTCCTGGGCGCCGCCTTTCTACTGCTCGCCCTTACCGGGCTTGCCCTGCTTTGGTGGCATACCGCAACCGAGGAAGAAAGCCAGATAATAGCAGTCCGGATTCTGCCGGCCCATGCAACCCCTGGCATACCCTTTCCGGTAATCGTTGAAGTGACAACCAACTCCTCCCTGCCGTTTTCCTTGATTCTCAAGGAAACCCTGCCCCAAGACAGCATCCCGGGCCAGGGCAAACCGCGGTTTGTCTTTCAGGAAAGCGGTCCCCCGGTACTCAAGTGGATTGACAAACTCAGCAAAGAGCATGCCGTGTACAGCTATCTGGCCAGACTCAAACCCCAAGTGAAGCTGGAAACCGTCCATCAATTCACCGGCCGCGTTACGGTCCGCTCGGACGATGACCCCAGCATCACGATATCTGGAGCTACTTCCTTGCAGGCCAGCCCTTTCCATTGGGCGGACAGCAACAGCGATGGCCGGATTGACGACGAAGAACTGCTTTCCGTGTACGAAACCTACGGAGGGATTGAAGGTCTGACTTTCGGCAATAAACTGATCGAAGATATCTGGACAGCCAAAGGCTACCGCTGGAATCCGAAAACACAAGAATATGACTTGCTACGATGATTACAAAGGAGGAGAAACAGAATATGACGGCTAAAATAATTCACCCCAGGACGCAAAGCCTGCTGCTTCTGACGCTGCTCATATTTCTGTTGCCGCCAATGCCCTTGCTGTACGCGGGCGAGGCTTTAGTCAGTGGCCGTTACCTGAACGGAGCCGGTCAGGATATTCAGCTGCAGATTACCGTTGCCAGTCCAGCCCCCAGCACCCTGATCGTGATCCAAAAACTGCCGGCAGGCACGGTGATCGAGGCGGCAACGCCTGCCTTCCACCAGTACGATGCGGGCAAAGGCGAGGGAAAATGGCTGCTGACCCAGATCCGTCCAGGCAGACATGTCTTGAGTCTGCGCCTGGCGCACCCCGCAGCTGCCGGGGCAATCAGCGGCGAGATCCGTTACATGGATCCGTCCAGCGGCCGCCTCACCAATCTGTCGTTTCGACCGTGAGCTGATCTAGCACCTTGTAACTCTTAATATTTCTGAAAAACTCCCCTCCCCTTGCGGGAGGGGCTGGGGGTGGGGGTAGCTACAACCTGCTGATATAATGGCAATTCCCCCCCTCCCTAACCCTCCCCCGCAAGGGGGGAGGGAATTAATTTGATGTCGATTAAAAAGTTACAAGGTACTAGGCACTTATTTCCTTGGCTTATCAAGCACTCGGCGGCAAACCTCGGCAAGTTCATGGATGGAAAGGGGTTTCATCACATAGCCCTGAACCCCCAAAGCCATGGCCTTCTCCTCGTTGAACACCTCGCTGAACCCGGTGCAGAGAACAATCGGCATCCCTGGCCGGATGGCAAGAATTTGTTTAGCCAGTTCACCGCCGGTCATATTGGGCATGGTATAATCGGTGATGACCAGATCAAAATTCTCCGGCTGAGCCCGAAACAGCTCCAGCGCCTCGATACTGCTGGTCATGCTGGTTACCTTGTAGCCAAGATAGATAAGAATTCTTTCCCCCATTTCGATGAGAACTTCCTCGTCATCAACCAACAGAATCCGTTCCTTGCCGGTTGGCGGGACATCGGCCAATACAACCGCCATGGTTTCCGAAACGCCTTCCAACACGGGAAAATAAAGACTGAAGCACGTTCCCTGCTCCGGGGCGCCCTTCACCTCGATGCCGCCGCCATGGCTGGTGACAATGCCATGGACTACTGACAACCCCAGGCCGGTACCCTCGCCCCGGCTCTTAGTGGTGAAAAACGGATCAAAAATTTTGTCAAGGATGGCAGGGGCAATGCCCTGCCCGGTGTCGCACACCGTGATTTTAAGATAGTTGCCGGGCTCAAGGACAAAGGTACTCAGGACCAACTTATCCGGCAGATGCACTTGGGCAACATCTACCTTGAGTACCCCCCCTGTCTCCCGCATGGCATGAGAGGCGTTGGTGCAGAGATTCATCACCACCTGATGAATCTGAGTGGGGTCTGCCATAATCCTGCCAAGATCCTGGCCAATGGTCTGCCTGATCTCAATGGTCGCCGGCAGCGAAGCCCGCAACATCTTGAGGGTTTCCCTGACAATGGGCACGACATTGACCGCCGTTCTGGCCATCTCACCCTGTCTGCTGAAGGCAAGAATATGGCCGACTAAATCCTTGGCCCTGTTGCTGGCTCTGCGTACTTCCAAGAGAGTGTCCCGGAGATTTCCCTCTCCCGTCTCAAGCAGGGCCAGTTCCGTATAGCCCATGATGGCGGCAAGAATGTTGTTGAAATCGTGGGCAATCCCGCCGGCCAGGGTGCCGATAGCCTCCATCTTCTGCGAATGGCGAAGCCGGGCCTGCAACTCATTCTGCACCGTTCTTTGCCGCACCCGCTCCGAGATATCGCGGACAATACCCACAGCCCACCAGCCCTCCTCCTGACACAAAGCGGAAATGGCGAGTTCCACCGGAAATTCCTTGCCTCCCTTACAGAGGGCTGTCATCTCCAAAACCCGGCCAAAGGCGTTGCCCTCGCCGCTGGCCCAAAACCGTTTCAGCCCTTTTTCAAACTCGGGAGCAAATCTGGCCGGGATCAGCAACGCATGAAGATCGCGCCCCAGAACCTCACCTTCGGTATACCCGAAAATCCGCTCAGCCGCCGGATTCCAATAGGCAATCCGGCCATGATCGTCCATAAGGATAATGGCATCCTGAGCAGTGCCGGCAATAGCCCGGTAGCGGTTTTCACTGGCAACGAGATCGTGCCTGGCTTTCTTTTTGTCGGATATATCCTTAAAACTCACCACCGCCCCGCTCAGCTGCCCTTCTTCCCAAATGGGGGTGGAGGTGTACTCGGTGGAAAAGCCGGAACCGTCCTTGCGCCAAAAAAAATCGTCTTCCATGTGATGGACCTTGCCATCGCGCAGGGTCTGGTAAATCTGACATTCACGATCCGGGAAATGGGCGCCGTTCGGACGGCTGTGGTGCCAGGTAACATGACTTGGCTGGCCGATAAGCTCTCCTGGTTCATAGCCCAGCATCCTCGCGGCCTGAGGGTTGACAAAGGTATGATTACCCTGTGAATCAAGGCCGAAAATACCCTCACCGACGGAATCGAGAATCAGCTGATTCTGATAGCACATACTCCGAAAATCATGTTCCGCCTTCTCGCGCTTGGCAATGTCAAGCTGAAGCAGGGTTGAGGTTTGGGACAGAGCAATCTCCTTACTGGCAATGGTATCGTTAAGATTCTCCTGATTCTTGAACAGTCTACGATCCAGCCTGGCAATGTGCAGGTAAAAAAAGAGGAAAAGCAAGACCGCGATGGCAAGCCCCACTCCGCCAAGATAAAAGATCATGGCCCAGAGGGAGACCACCTCGCTGGTAACATCCCGCAACATCACCAGAGAGCCCAGGTTCTGCTGGGCAGGATCGAGCAGATCGACAAAACCGCCCCGGAAATGCTTATTATTCTCAGTAAAATCAATGGTTCGGACAAAACCCTGATGGTGACTGGTCTTAAGAATCGCGCAAAACTCCCCTGGCACTGTGGACATGGTCCGCGCCAGGATCACACAATCTCCCATCTCCTGCCAGCTTCCAGCCCTGCGACCCGCCGCCTCCGCCGCCGCCCATTGCTTCTGGTCAATCCCTGCCTTCCTCGCGGTGATAAATATCTCATAGCCGAGACCCTCTTTCAGTCTGGGGGCAAAAGAACCTATATCCTGACTCATCTCCACATAGCCTGCGCCACCGCCGGCCATGACCCAGGGAACCACAACCCGCAGGAGAAACCGGCCGTCCTTGGCGAGCTCCAGGCCATGGGCCATCTTATGCGTCCGTGCAGCCTGTCTGAGTGCCAGATCATCCATGGTCTCTTCCTGGAGATTGGGATGATCCACAGAAAAAAACAGTTTTCTCTCCGAATCAAAAAACAGGAGCCCCATACCGAAGACGCTTCCCGCATTGGGACCAAGGCGAGAAAGAGCCGCCTTGAGCCGGAAACGATCTCTAGCCAAAAATGCTTTTTGCAAGCCCTGGTTAGCCTGAAGGATTTCGATCCGTATCTGCAACTGCCTTACTTCCGTCTCCAGCAGGGAGCGAAACAACTGCTGCCCCTGATACACCTCTTCATACAAACGCTGATTGGTATTCTGCTGTTGCACCCAACGCATCCCATACAACGAAGCGGCAAGACTGAGAGCAAGGGCGACAACCAGAGGAAAAACCAGCGGCAGGGTTATACTTTCTCTGTTCTTCCGTATTTCAACCATATTGTCCTCTATGTTGACAGATAGCTACCTGGCCATGCTTGATAACATTACTTCAGTAGCTGTTTTTCTGGAAAACACGAGAGCAGCAAAGGCCAGCTGTATGACTATCATTGCAAACAATCAACCAGCCAAAGTCAAGGGTAAAAACACTCCGGACTCCTGGGAGATCAATGAAAAAACAAAATATCCCACCTGATCCATTCCGCTGATCGTACAAAAAAGGTTTGAAGTGGACAAGCACATTGATCTTGCGCATCTTTGTCCTGATCAGGTAAGGTGTTGCCCCGTACCGTCCCTCGCAGAGGAAATTTCCCTTACCAACAGACACACCAAGGATGCACCAGATGAAAAAAATAGCGGTATTAGCCGGCGACGGCATCGGCCCGGAAGTAATGCAGGAAGCAATCAAGGTTCTTGACGCCGTGCAACAACGATTCAGCTTTTCTCTGACATACAGCCACGCGGACGTGGGCGGTTGCGCCATCGACAACCATGGCCAGGCCCTGCCTGCCGCCACTCTGGCGTTGTGCCACGCAAGCGACGCCATCCTCTTCGGCTCGGTGGGCGGCCCCAAATGGGAAAGCCTGCCGCCGGAGCAGCAGCCGGAACGGGCGGCCCTGCTGCCGCTACGCAAGGAGTTTGAGCTGTTCTGCAACCTGCGGCCGGCCAAAATCTTCAAGTCCCTGGCCGCGGCCAGCCCGCTTAAGGCGGAAATCGTCGGCGAGGGTTTCGACATCCTGGTGGTGCGGGAACTGACCGGGGGGATCTATTTCGGCCAGCCCAAGGGTCGCGAGGGGTCCGGTCCCACGGAAAAGGCCTACGACACCCTGGTTTACACCAGGGCCGAAATCGAGCGCATCACCCGCCGCGCCTTCGAGGCCGCCAGGTTGCGCCGCAAGCTGGTCACCTCGGTGGACAAGGCCAATGTCCTTACCACCATGGTCATGTGGCGCCAGGTGGTTATCGAGATCGCCAGGGAATATCCCGACGTCTCTTTGAACCACATCTACATTGACAACGCCACCATGCAGCTGGTCAAAAATCCGCACCAGTTTGATGTCATGCTCTGCGACAACATGTTCGGCGACATCATCTCCGACGAATGCGCCATGCTCACCGGCTCCATGGGGTTGCTTGCCTCGGCCTCGATGAACGCGGCCGGCTTCGGCCTTTATGAGCCGGCCGGCGGCTCGGCTCCGGATATCGCCGGCAAAGGCATCGCCAATCCCATTGCCCAGATCCTTTCCGCCGCCATGATGCTGCGCTTCAGCCTTGGGCAAAGCGAGGCGGCGGACGCCATTGAAAAAGCGGTGGCCGCAGTACTGGACCAGGGGATTCACACCCCGGATATTGCGGTGGACAAGGCCAAGGCCGTGGGTACCGCAGCCATGGGCGATGCCATTGTCCGGGAACTGTAACTACCCAACAGCACCCCAGGTTGCGGCGATCGGGCCAGCTCACGTACTCGAGGTACGCTTCGCCGTCCCGCTTACCGCAAGATGGGGCACTGCTGAATAGTTACGATTTGGTAGTTTGAGTCATTTCCGGCATTAAGCTGGATAGCTACAAATTAAAAAACAAAACCAACTCAAAAAAAGGAATACCCATGAGCGACTTGACCGCCACCATGACCACCAGCAAAGGCCCCATCACCCTCAGGCTGTTCGCCGAGAAAACACCTTACACCGTGGCGAACTTTGCCAACCTCGCCCGACGCGGTTTTTACAACGGCCTCAAATTTCACCGGGTAATTCCGGATTTCATGGTGCAGGGCGGCTGCCCCAAGGGCACCGGCACCGGCGGTCCCGGCTATGATTTTGAGGACGAATTTGACGCCAGCCTCGGGCACAGCAAACCGGGCATCCTCTCCATGGCCAACTCCGGACCGAACAGCAACGGCAGCCAGTTCTTCATCACCCATGTCCCCTGCCCCTGGCTGGACGGCAAGCACGCGGTTTTCGGAGAAGTAGCCGGCGAAAAGGATCAAGAGGTGATCGACAGCATCAAACAGGGCGACACCATCACCACGGTGACTATCGAGGGGGATGTTACGGAGCTTTTCGCACAGTGCGCCGACAAACTCAAGGCCTGGAACCTCGCGGTCAGCATGCGCTTCCCTAATCTCCCGCAGGCGGAATAAGACCGTAATCGGCAACGCCTGCCTCCGGTTGCGGGCATAAAAAAAGGCGGGGTTTCCCCCGCCTTTTTTTATGCTAAACAATCACTTATTTATCTTCAGGGCTTTACTAATTCCTTAACCTTGCCGACTTCTTCCTTAAGAGAAGCAACCTCTTTCACGCCGGGCACGGATTCTTCCACCTCGTGGAGTCCCTTCTTGAAGGAGGAAATGGCCTTGCCGAGACCGGAACCGATTTCCGGCAATTTCTTCCCGCCAAAAACCAAAAAAGCGATCCCCAAAATAACAACCAGTTCCGGAGTACCTAAACCAAACATATCATCCTCCTTGGATAAAATCGTTACCAGCAAACATCCATATGATAATCAGACGGAGCCGGAGCCCCCTTCCTTATCGTTTTCTTCGATTTTCTCCTGCTTGTCGGCATCGCTGGTGGCTTTTTTGAAGTTCTTGATGCCTTTCCCGATTCCCGCACCGATCTCAGGCAGTTTGCCCGCGCCAAAAATGATGACGATTATCACCAGAATAATGATGAGTTCCGGCATTCCAAGTCCAAACATGAGAAACCCCTTTAAGCTGACGGCGATTTATGGTGAATAGGCCCGACAATACAACCAGAAAAAAGTAATGACATATCTATACCATACGGAGACGAAGAAGCAACCTCCTTTTCAATCTGGATGGTGCGGCCAATCAGCTGCAACCCCCTGAATATTCCCGTTTACATCGGTAATACTTTGTATTACGATTATTTCATATGATCAAGCCTGCGGAGGAAAACATGCGCGCCAAAAAACGGGAAACCATCACCTTCAAGGCCGACGAAACACTGGCTAAAGCTCTGGACAAGGTGGCCAATAAATCGGAATTTATCAGAAACGCCATCCTGAACGCCCTGGAAAACGACTGCCCACTCTGCCAGGGTACTGGCATTCTGAGTTCGGAGCAACGCAGCCACTGGGCCGGATTCCTCAACACCCATTCCCTGCAAAGGTGCGATGAGTGCAAGGCTGTCCATCTGGTCTGCGGGAGCAACGAGGCCTCATGTCAACATTAAAAAACCTTTCCAGGTTCTGTACCGCTGCGGTGCTTTTTCTAGCCGGCACCTGCTGGGCCGCCAGCGCTTTTGCCGCGCCTGCGGCTCCAGCAAAAACCCGGATCTTTGTCACCGTGCCGCCCCAGGCATATCTTGCCGAAAGAATCGGCGGCGAGGCGGTGGAGGTGCATACCCTGGTGGGCAAGGGACAAGATCCGCACACCTTTGAACCAACCCCGCGCCAGGCCGCCGCTCTGGCAGGCGCCAGCCTGTTTTTTACCGTGGACCTCCCCTTTGAGAAGCAGCTGGCAGCCAAAATTGCAGCCGGCAATCGCAAGCTGCTGATTGTGGATTCCACCCGGGGGATTGTCCGCTTGCCTACTGCGGAACCCCCCCACGAAACACACGCCAAGGAAGATCATAACGATAATGAGGCAGATCTCCATCTCTGGCTGGCCCCGGACAACCTGCGGATCATGGCCGCCAACATGGCGGCCGCCCTGATCACCGCCATGCCGGAACACAAGGAGGCTCTGCACAAAAATCTCGCCGCCCTGCAAAGCGAGATCAGCGTCTTGAACAAACGGCTGACCACCACCCTGGCCCCGCACCGGGGCAAGACTTTTTATGTCTTCCATCCGGCCTTTGCCTATTTTGCCCAAGCCTACGGCCTGAAACAAAAGGCGGTGGAAATCAGCGGTAAATCACCCACCCCGAGGCAACTCAGCGCGCTTATCCGCCAGGCTCGGGAGGATAAGGTGCGAACCATCTTTGTTCAGCCGCAATTCGACCGCAAGAGCGCCGCCACCGTGGCCCAAGCCATCAACGGGACTGTGGCTCCCCTCGACTCTCTGGATCGTGAGGTGCTGCACAACCTCGCCGTAATAGCCGCAGCCATCGATCAGACGCTGAAGGAGTAAAGGAGCAGCCATGACCGCCGCCAGCACAACGGAAACCGCCGTCCGCATCCATGATCTTGATTTCGCTTACAACGGCACGCCCATTCTCGAAAACGTCAATCTGGAGATCATGGCCCGCGACTCCCTCTGCATTGTGGGTCCCAACGGCGGCGGCAAGACCACCCTGCTCAAACTCATCCTGGGCCTGCTCAAACCGGACCGGGGCGACATTGAGGTGCTGAGACAAACGCCGGAGAAAAGCCGACTGCACATCGGCTATGTGCCGCAGTATGCCCGCTTTGATCCGCAGTTTCCGATAACCGTGCTCGAGGTCGTGCTCATGGGCCGTCTTGACCGGATCTTTTGCGGCGCCTACGCCAGACAAGACCGGGAGGCAGCCGAGGCTGCCCTGGCGGAAATGGGGCTGGCCGATCTGGCCGGCCGCCTGTTTGCCGAGATCTCCGGGGGACAAAGACAGAGGGTTCTCATTGCCCGGGCGCTGGCCGCCGAAGGTGAGCTGCTGATTCTGGACGAACCCACGGCCAACATCGACGCCGCCTCGGAGGAGCATCTCTTTGAGCTGCTCGCCAAACTAAACGAGCGGCTCACCGTCATGCTGGTTACCCACGATATCGGCTTTGCCTCAAAATTCTTCAAGAGCATCGTCTGCGTCAACCGCCAGGTCGTGCTCCACCCCACCAGTGAACTTACCGGCGAGCTGATCCGCAACATGTACGGCGGCGATATCCGCATGATCCGCCACGATCACCGCTGCTCACCGGAGGGGCACTGCAGCCATGGAATTTCTTAACGCCCTGGCCGACCCGGCCATTCCCTTCCTGCGCTACGCCTTGGCTGCCGGCATCATGGCCAGCCTCTCCTTCGGCATCATCGGCACTTACGTGGTGGCCCGCCGCATCACTTACATTGCCGGGGCCATCGCCCATTGCGTACTCGGCGGCATCGGGGCCGGGCTCTACTGCGAGCACAAACTGGGAATCACCTGGTTCGGCCCCCTGTCCGGGGCCATTGTCGCCGCGCTTTTGGCGGCGATCATCATCGGCCTGGTGAGCCTCCACGCCAGCCAGCGGGAAGACACGGCCATCGGAGCCCTCTGGGCCATAGGCATGGCCATCGGCTTGCTGTTTATCGCCAAAACCCCGGGCTACATCGAGCCGATGAGCTACCTGTTCGGCAATATCCTGCTGATCTCGGAATTTGATCTCTGGATGGTGCTGGTGCTGGACATCCTGGTGGTGGGAACCGCGGTCCTGTTTTACCATAAATTTCTGGCCGTCTGTTTTGACGAGGAGTATGCCAGGCTGCGCGGGGTGCGCACCGACCTGTACTATCTGCTGCTCCTCTGCCTGACGGCCCTGACCGTGGTCCTGCTGGTCCGGGTGGTGGGAATCGTGATGGTCATCGCCCTGCTGACCCTGCCGGCCGCGGTGGCGAGCAACTTTGCCAAAGGCCTCTTGCAGATGATGGTGCTGGCCACCCTGTTCTGCTCCTTCTTCATCGGCTCCGGCCTGGCGATCAGTTACAGCTTTGATCTGCCCAGCGGCCCGACCATCATTGTGATCGCTGGCCTGGTCTATCTACTGGCCACTGGCCTGGGGCAGTTTCGGGCAAGAAGAAATTAGTGCCGCGCTGTATTTGCTCTGCAAAGTTGAATAAACGATCAAATCACAGAGGAGTTGGCGCCATGCACATTTCACTACCCCCGGAAATGAACAACTGGGTGGCCGCCCGGATAAAATCCGGGGCTTACAAGTCTTCTAGCGAGGTGGTTCGTGACGGTTTGCGTACATTGCAGCGTCTTGAAGAACAGCGTTTGGCAATGGCCGCCGATCTGCGACAGGAACTCATGATCGGTATCAGGCAGTTGGATGCCGGGAAATCCCGCCCTTTTGACGTCGCAACGGTGGACGCTATCAAACAAAAAGGCCGCGAAAGACTGGGGGCATGATGTCGCACCGCCTTATCCTTGCCGACTAGGCACAAGAAGACCTGATTGATATCTGGCTTTACTCTACCCGGAACTCGGCCCGTACTGGTGCTGGCTATCGACAAACGCGAAGACCTGGCCGCTTACCGGTCAACAGTTGAGCGCCTGCTTTCGGGTAAACAAGAAAAATAATCCGGTAAAACTTACTTTTTAACACCACTCCTTTCTTAAATTTATCCCTACAATTTTTTGGAGCAGTTGACAATCCGTAGTTTTCAAACTACAGTATAAATCATGCTCGAAATAAAACAAACAGCGACATTTCAGAAATGGGAGCACGCCCTGAAAGACAGGCGCGCCAAAGCCGCCATTGCGGCGCGTATCTTCCGCCTCGCCAACGGTCTGGCCGGTGACGTGACTCCCGTGGGGCAAGGTATCAGTGAACTGCGTATCCACCATGGCCCAGGTTATCGGGTGTACTTTCGACAGCAAGGCCAGGAACTCATCATCCTGCTGTGTGGCGGCGAGAAAGGATCCCAAGGCCGGGATATTGAAAACGCAAAACAACTCGCAAAAGAGTGGAGGGAGTAATGAACGAACCGCTTTACAACTACGACCCGGCAGCCGCGCTGGATAGTCCGGAAGCCATCTCCGTCTTCATGGCCGATGCCCTGGAAACCGGCGACACCGCCTACATCGCCAAGGCACTGGGTGTTGTCGCCCGCGCCAAAGGCATGACGGAGATTGCCAGGGAAACCGGATTATCCAGGGAACAGCTTTACCGTTCTTTCAGCGAAAGAGGCAACCCAACCCTGAAAACCATGATTGCGGTAATGCGCGCGGTTGGCGTGGACATGACAGCCAAAACACACGCTTAACCAGACGAAGATTACGGTTGCGGTCGATAGCACTACCAGCCCCGCCGACCCGCACAGGGAGCAACTGCCGCCATCGGAAATATGGGAGATGGCCCTCTTTTATTCCTCCTGTTTTTCCTGTGTATCCGTGGATGAATGTCCGAAAGGCTGACCTGACCCCAGATTTCCCCCAGCGGAGAAAATAAGGGAGCTGTTTTTTCTGGACAAGCCGCCTATCCGTAAGATACGCTTCAAAATCATCCAGCGAGGTCATGGATAATTCTCCAGCGAGATTATCTATTGTCGATGCGAGATAATGATAAAATAGGCTGCATTTTATTACAAGGAAAGTTGTTAGGCGGTCGAGAGGGCCACAAAATCTCGCGCTAGATAATAATATAGTTAAAAGCTTTGTGAGGAGACTTTGTGGCACGACTTCGAGTTTTTGTTTCATCCACCTGCTACGACCTCGACATAGTCCGGTCGGAGCTTCGGCCATTCATAGTCAACTGCGGTTACGAACCGGTGATGAGTGACTACTCCGATGTCTTGTTCGATCCGAGGTTGCACACGCATGACAGTTGCGTGAAGGAAGTAGTGGGTTGCGACGTTGTGGTGCTAATCATTGGATCTCGTTTCGGAGGCACGGCGGTGCCCACAGCATTGGCGTCAGTCGATTGGGACGCAGTTGCGGGCATGTCAAGCAGCCCCACAGCTGTTTTAGCAAAGGACAAGCTGTCTATAACCCAGCTTGAGGTGATTAAGGCCGTCGAATCGTCTGTTCCTGTGTATGCCTTTGTGGACGAGCGAGTTCTGCATGATCACCTGGTATACGAGAAGAACAAGGACAATCCGCTCGTCGTTGATCAAATGGTCTTTCCGTCCATTCAAAAAAGGAGACGGCTAAGTACATATTTGAGTTCATCAACTTTCTTTCCCACCGACTCACTGGGAATAGCGTCATCGGATTCTCAAGACTTGAGGAAATACGGCTCCATCTGGTATCGCAGTGGTCCCAACTGTTTCAACGTCTGTTGGAAGAATCCCAGACCAGAACAGCAGAAGCTCGACGCTACCGCGACTTCTCGGAACGAATTGAGGACCTAAAGGCGGTCGTTCTTGCGTCCCTGGCGACGCCTGGCCTTCGAGACACCGCCAAGGGCGCGGTGCAGTTCAGGCACCTAATCGACTTTGTGTCAGGTCTGCGCGACGTAGATCAAAAAGCATTGCTGCTCTCAAACATTGGATGGGATGAGCTGATCGAAGCCGCAGGAATCGTTGAGACACGAATAACGGAAGAACCGAATCGGCTTGTATCGCCGCGAATGTTCTTAGTTCGTGCCGACGGAACCTTCTACATCCTGCGCCTTCCGCTGCGAGTGTTCGAGTCGCTGCAACGTGACTGGGCGTCCTTCCAGCGGGTTGAGAGTCGCTCCAGAGAAGCCATTGTAGATGCGCTCCTTGAATACAGTGATGCTCGCAGTTCGATTCTCAGGTTCCGATCTGAGCCAATTGATGAGTTTTTGGCTCAACGCGAGCCCCCACGGGGCGAATCACTGGACGCACAAAGCTAACCCTTCAATCGAGAGGACGTGACCCGGCAAGCCGGGTCACGCCTCTCATCTCAAATGTTATGCTTAGTCGGCCATGAAAAACGCATAACGGTTTGATTTTTATTGATAAAATTGACAATTTATATCACTATGAATTGCAGGTTATTGCAGTATTACCCTCCA
>MGTD01000027.1 GCA_001799285.1 Deltaproteobacteria bacterium RIFOXYD12_FULL_56_24 | reverse complement strand
GGTGGAAAACCTGTTTGTTCCTTGTTGACTGCCTGTTGATAACTTCCGCCCCACCACAAAAATCCGGATTCCTCTGTTGATTTACTGAACGTTTCACCTGAAACCATTCTTGTTGGATCGACTCTGCGTAAAACCAAAGTTGTAATCTAACTCAGGCTTCGTGATATTCAGCTTGTACAACTCCTCAGAAAACTTTGCGAAAGGCGATTATCTGCTCCTTCGGCTACGAGACCTTATAGTGTGTGGGATTACGGGAACGAAGGAAAAATCCTGATTTTATGTTGACTGTCGTTATGTTTTTCCTTATACAAAGAGTATGACTTACGAAACCAAAAAGGGAGCAAAAAGCGATACCGCCAGGTTCTTCTGGCGGGGCCGCCTCTGGCTGGAAGGCCCGGAAGGTACCTTTTTAGGCTACGGCCGGGTGGTGCTCCTGGAGCGGATCCGCGATTCCGGCTCCATCAGCGCCGCGGCCCGATCGATGGAGATGTCGTACAAGCACGCCTGGGATCTGCTCGATTCGATGAACCGCCAAGCGGGCTGCAAGCTGGTCGAAACCTGCCGGGGCGGCAAGGCTGGCGGCGGGGCCAGGCTTACCCCGGCCGGAATGAAGGCGGTCGCCCTGTTCAAGCATTACCATGCCCGCTTCAAAGAGTTGCTTGCCGAGCTGGACAACGGTTTGAATCTGTTGGGATGGGATAAAGGATCGGAGTAATCAACGGCGGTTTTTTTTGCCTTCCGTTATATACCAAAAAACATAAAGGAGCAGAAAATGAAACCCAAAAAAAATATACAAGTCTTCAGAACAGCACTGCTTGGGATCACCCTGCTTGCCGGGATGCTCGTCTCAGTCGGCCAGGCACGGGCGGAAAAGATCACGGTGGCCGCCGCGGCCGACCTCAAGTTCGCTATGAACGAGATCGTCGCCGCATATAAGAAGAGCAATCCCACCGACGAAGTGGATGTCGTTTACGGCTCGTCGGGCAAATTCCACACCCAGATCCAGCAGGGCGCACCCTACGATCTCTATTTTTCCGCAGACATCGCCTATCCGCGAGAGCTGGCCAAGGCTGGATTTTCAGCCTTCGAGGTAAAACCCTACGCCTTGGGCCGCATCGTTCTCTGGAGCGCCACCCTGGATGCAACCAAGATGACGCTAGCAAATCTCACCGATCCGAAGATCAGCCGCATCGCCATCGCCAATCCCAAGCATGCCCCCTACGGCAAACGGGCACAGGAGGCGTTCATCGCATCCGGCCTGTGGGAAAAGGTCGAGCCGAAACTGGTGTATGGCGAAAACATCGCCCACACCGCCCAGTTCGTCCAGACCGGCAACGCCCAGGCCGGCATCATCGCCCTGTCGCTGGCCCTCAATCCCGAATTATCCGGCAAGGGCGGCTACTGGCTGATCCCGGACAAGCTGCATGCCCCCCTGGAACAGGGGTTCATCATCACCAAGCGGGCCGCGGGCAACCCGCTGGCCAAACGGTTTGCCGAGTATATGGGAAGTCAAGCGGCCAGGGCGCTGATGGTCAAGTACGGTTTCGTCCTGCCCGGTGAAAAGTAACCGTTCAGCAGCACCACATCTTCGGACGATCGGCCCGGCTTACGTACACGAGGTACGCAGCGCCGATCCGCTTGTCCAAATCTGCAGCACTGCTGAACGGTTACAGTCCGGTGGTTTTGGTAATTTGATGCCCCCCCGGTGAACGGTTACGGTGAAAACACCGAAAAGTAAAAAGAAGGACGACAAATGTTCCTCTCGGCAAGCGATATTCAGTCGATTTTTCTCACCCTGCGGCTCGCGGCCCTGGTCACCGCCATCCTGTACTTTCTGGGGATTCCCATGGCCTGGTGGCTGGCCCGCAGCAGATCCCGGTGGCGGGGGCCGATCAATGCGGTGGTGGCCCTGCCGCTGGTATTGCCCCCCTCGGTGCTGGGTTTCTACCTGCTGCTGACCATGGGGCCGCATGGGCCGGTGGGCAAGCTGACCGAGGCCCTGGGCCTTGGCCTGCTCCCCTTCACCTTCCCGGGCCTGGTGGTGGCCTCGGTTTTTTACTCGCTGCCTTTCATGGTGCAGCCGGTCCAGAACGCCTTTGCCGCCATGGGCGAGAGGCCGCTTGAAGCGGCGGCCACACTGGGCGCCTCACCGCTCGACGCCTTTTTCACCGTGGCTCTGCCCCTGGCCCGGCCAGGCTTGCTCACCGCCGGGATCATGACCTTTGCCCATACCATCGGCGAGTTCGGGGTGGTGCTGATGATCGGCGGCAACCTGCCGGGGGTGAGCCGGGTGGTTTCGGTCCAGATCTACGACCATGTCGAGGCCTTGGAATATGCCCAGGCCCACCGGCTGGCCGCGGTGATGCTGATTTTTTCCTTTGTGGTTCTCATGATCTTGCAGCGCTGGCGGCCCAAAAATGGGCAGGGAGGAGCCTGAACATGGAAGAGATAGCCGCCCGTTTTGCCCTCACCTATCCAGGTTTCAACCTCGATGTGGACCTCCACCTGCCCGGTCGTGGGATTACCGCCCTGTTCGGCCATTCCGGCTCAGGCAAGACCACATTGCTTCGGCTCATTGCCGGGCTTGCCCGCACCGAAAATGGGCGGCTCACCTTCCGGGGCCAGGTCTGGCAGGATGAGGACACCTGGTTGCCGACCCACCGTCGGCCTCTGGGCTATGTCTTTCAGGATGCCAATCTGCTTGAGCATCTGAGCGTGGCAGGCAATCTCCAGTATGGCGCAAAGCGGAGTTGCGGCCGACAGGTTAATCTCGATGCAGCCATCGAACTCTTAGGGATCGGCCATCTGCTTGAGCGCAAACCGGCCCAGCTCTCGGGCGGCGAGGGCCAGCGGGTTGCCATCGCCCGGGCACTTTCCACCGCCCCCAGCCTCCTCCTGATGGACGAGCCCTTGGCCTCACTCGATCTCACCCGCAAGCAGGAAATTTTGCCCTATCTCGAACGGCTCCACCGGGAGTTGGCGATTCCGGTCCTCTATGTCAGCCATGCCCCCGACGAGGTGGCCCGTCTGGCCGATCACTTGGTGGTCATGGCCGAAGGCCGGGTGGTAGCCGACGGGCCACTGGCCGAAACCCTGGCCCGTACCGATTTGCCGGTTCGCTTGGGCGAAGAGGCCGGGGTGGTGGTAGAAGCGGTCATCGTCGAGCGGGACAGCTCCTGGCAGTTACTACGGCTGGGTTTTGGCGCAGAAAACATCCTCTGGTGCCGGGATTCCGGGCAGCTGCTCGGAAGCCGGGTCCGGGTCCGAGTTCTGGCCCGGGATGTGGCGATAAGCCTGAGCAGGCCTCAAGACAGCAGTGTACAAAATCTGCTGGCCGGCCGGATCGAGGCGATCGCCAACGACGAACACCCAGGCCTGGCCCTGATACGGGTACAGGTTGGGAAGACGCCTTTTCTTTCCAGACTGACCAGGCGAGCGGTGGACACCCTGGCGTTGAAAGTGGAACGGGAGGTCTGGGTGCAGGTTAAGACCGTAGCCTTGCTTGACCAAACATGAATGATAACCAACCACGGAATCACCCTTCGGGTATAAGTTTCGTTTTGAGCAGACAAGCTGCTCGACTCAGCTAAAAGCGGTCACAGGGTGCCGCAGGTTGCGGCAAGCGGGACGGCGATGCGTACCTGGTGGTTTATCTCGCAAGCCTTGCGAGCATCAAAAAAACTGGCTTGCCTGAAACTGGGGTTTTTTCATCTGTATACCGCCAACCCACAGGAAAATCGGAGGAAACAAAATTATTGACAGACAAGTCTGTCTGGTTTATCATGGCCGCATGAGCACAAACGAATCAAGCGCCGCTCGTGAGCGGATCATCGAAACTGCCTTGGACCTCTTTTACCGGCAAGGTTACCTGGCCACCGGCATCAATCAGATCATCGCCGAGGCCAAGGTGGCCAAAGCAACTTTCTACGCCCAATTTCCCTCCAAGGAAGACCTGTGCATCGCCTATCTGCAAGCCCGGCATCTCCGCTGGATGGGCTGGCTCAAGGACATCGTGGAAGCGCATCCCCATGGCCAGGAACGGTTGCTCGGAGTCTTCGACTTTCTCAGGCAGTGGATGCGAAATAGCGATTTTCGGGGCTGCGCATTTTTGAACATTGCCACTGAGGTGCCGACCATTGATTCTCGAATCCGTGGCGAGGTCATTCGCCACAAAGACGCGCTGCAATGGTATCTCATGGAGATCATCGAGGAAATTGCCCGGGTGAAAAAAGGCGAGGGCCTTGAGACGGATAAACTCGCAGGCATCGTCTATGTTCTGGTCGAGGGCGCCATCGTGGCCAGCCAGAACTACCATGAGACCTGGCCCATTGACGCAGCCCAGGCCGCAGTGGAAGAGATTTTATAACTATCCAGCAGCACCCCATCTTGCGGCGATCTGGCCAGTTCACGTACCCAATGTACGCTTCGCCGTCCCGCTTACCGCAACCTGGGGCACTGCTGAATAGTTACGGCCCGGTGCCTGTGGGCATTTTCGGCATTGAGTTGAATAGCCACAATTTTTTTGCCAACCGCCAGACAGACTTGTCTGTGCGGACGCTCAACAACACCAACAGAGGAGGGAACAACATGGGGAAAAGACTTGGAATTTACATCTTCGACAACGCAGAGGTGATTGACTGGGCTGCGCCGACCGGAGTTTTTGCAGTTGCCCGCCGCATGGACCCGGAACTCGACACCTTTCTGATTGCCGACACCCTGACTCCGATTGTGGCCACCGCTGGCCTCCGGGTGCTGCCCAAGTACGGCTTGAACGACAAGCCGGCCATGGATGCCTTCCTGATCCCGGGCGGACTGGGGACCAGGGCGGAAATCCACAACCGGCGGCTGCTCGATTTCGTGACCGCCCTGCCTTCGGGAACCCTGTTGGTCAGTGTTTGTACCGGTTCCTGGGTGTACGGAGTTGCCGGACTTCTTGATGGCATTCGGGCTACAAATCGTAAAAACGGCGATCCAAGCGAGACCCTGATCCCCATTGACCGCCTGGCCCAACTGGCGCCGCGCTGCGTTATTGACCGGCATCGGGTGGTGGATAGCTGTCAATGGTCATGCAATAATGTACCAAAAATGGTCAAGCAAAGTGTACCACCTATGAAATGTAATCGGTGATTATCTTCCT
>MGTD01000026.1 GCA_001799285.1 Deltaproteobacteria bacterium RIFOXYD12_FULL_56_24 | reverse complement strand
TATGTCATGACTCGAAATTTAGCAATTATACGCTAAAGCTGCCACCTAAAGGTGGGGGTTTTAACCCTCCCAAGCGGGGACAATAAACAAAAAAAGACAGAGCAATCCGCTCCAGTGATCGTCCCGCTCCCTGCAAATGAACCCTCCCCTTCCCCCCCTTCCTTACCTGCCAAGCCCCAAAAGCATCAACAACTCATAAGAAAGCGCGGCCACCAGCCCGGCGGCAGGCAGGGTCAAGATCCAGGCCATGACCATGTTCTGGGCCACACCCCAGCGAACGGCGGACAACCGCTTGCTGGAGCCGACCCCGAAGATGCTGCCGGAGATGACGTGGGTGGTGCTTACCGGCATGCCGAAGTGGCTGGTCACGAAGAGGACGATGGCGGAGGAGGTCTCGGCGGCAAAGCCGTGCACCGGCTCCAGGCGGATAATCTTGTGCCCCATGGTCTTGATGATCCGCCAGCCGCCCACCGAGGTGCCCAGGGCCATGGCGACGGCGCAGGACAACACCACCCAGGTGGGAACCACGGGCTCGGGAATTATCCGGGCGCTCACCAGGGCCATGGTGATGATGCCCATGCTCTTCTGGGCGTCGTTAAGGCCGTGGGTAAAGGCCATGGCCGCAGCGGAACCAATCTGCAGGTAGCGAAAGCTGGCGCTCACCCGGCCGGGATGCACATGGGCAAGAGTTCTGAAGATAAAACCCATCAGAATAAAACCGAGGATAAAGCCCATGGCCGGAGAACCGACCAGCGGAATCAGCACCTTCTTCACAATCCCTCCCCAGAGAACCGTGGGTAGCCCGCCGTGGATGATGGCCGCCCCGCACAGGCCGCCGATCAGGGCGTGGGAAGAGCTGCTGGGGATGCCGTATTTCCAGGTGATCAGGTTCCAGACGATGGCCCCGAGAATGGCGGCCAAGATAACCACCTGGAAGGGTTGCTGGTTTGAATCAAGCTCCTGGGGATATCCCTTTTCCAGCAGGGCCCGGTTGATGTTGGCCAGCTCTTCCGGCTTCAGCTTGCCGGAGTTTTCGGCCTTTGCCGCCGTCTTCGCCTTGAGTTCGATCCCGGCGAACCGTTCAGGGGAGTAGAGATCGGTTTGGGTAATGATCCGGTTCAAATCAGCCACCAGGGCGCCCTGCAACTCCGGGGAGGCGGCAGACCCCGCCGGGTATTGTCCGAGCAGCCCCTGGGTTGCCGGGGAAAGCTGCGTTGCCAGAAATTGGGATAGCGGTTCCGCGGGATTTTTTAGCTTACCGGCCAGGGCTGCCGGCTGATGGAGATCAATCGCCTGGAAACGCGCCGTATCAACCAGCCCGCTGGCCACCGTGATCGCCACCTGCGTGGAAGCCAGGGCGCCGACAAAATTCAGGCAGGCCGCCATGATGATCGCCTTGCGCGGCGAAAGCACCCGGGTGGAGACCACCGTGGCGATGGCATTGGCCGTATCGTGAAAGCCGTTGATGTAGTCGAAGGCCAGGGCAAAGACCACAACCAGCACGAGCAGCAGCGAAATACTAAGCATATTTCACAACCACGCTTTCGATGATATGAGCAACAGCCTCGCATTTGTCCACCGCCACTTCGATCCGGTCGTACACCGCCTTCCACTTGATGACGTTGATCGGGTCCGCATCCGGGGCGTTGAGCAGGCTGGCCAGGGCCTTGCGGAAGGCCGCGTCGTGTTCGTTCTCGATCTGGTGGATGCGGATGAAAAGATCCTGCACCTTGTCCCGGCATGGCTTGTCACGCAGGGTCTTGACCGCCTTCAGCGTGGCTTCGGTGATCTGCACCAGCAGCATTACCAGCCCGGCCAGATCGGCGCGCAGCTGCTTAAGCTCGTAGAGCGCCATCCTGCCGGTGCAGGCCTCGATGCAGTCGGTTATATCATCAAGGGCGCTGGACAGACCATGCAGGTCTTCCTTATCGAGCGGGGTGACAAAGGTGGCGTCGATCAGGTTGGCAAGCTCATGGGTGATGTGATCGGCCTCGCTCTCTATCTCCTTGATCCTGACCGCGTGTGCGGCAAGATTGGCGAAGTCGTTGACCAGAGTCTGAAATTCATTGGCCGCATCCACCGCGGCCCGGGCCTGCTTTTCGAGCAACTCGTAAAAAATCTGTTTCTTGCTTATTCCTGGGAAACGCACAATCATACCTCCTTGGAAAAAAGAACAAAACCGGGCTATCAAGCACTGAGGGCCAAATGGGGCAGTCAGCAAATTCACTCTGGCGGCGTGTCCGAAAGACCTCTGCCGATGGCATACTTGATGAGGTCGGCGACGCGTTTGATGTTGAGCTTTTTCATCATATTGGCCCGGTGGTGTTCAACGGTCCGTTTGCTGATTTCGAGCTTGTCGGCAATATCCCTGCTGATGACCCCCTCGGCCACCAGTTGCAATATCTGCCTTTCCCGCGGGGTCAGAATGTCTCCGGCCTCTTCCCGCCAGCGGTGGCAGGAGGCAATGACGTCTTCCGGGAATTCACTGGAGAGATTGGGCGAGATATAAAACTCGCCCTGCCTTATTTTGGCGATGGCCGGCAGCAGCTCGGTGTCGGAATCTTCCTTGAGCAGATACCCGTCCGCTCCTGAGCCAAAGGAAGAGCAGAGGTACTGTTCGCCCTTGTGCATGGACAGCATCAATACCTTGATCTTCGGACAGATCTTGCGCGCCTCCCGGATTGCTTCAATCCCGCGCAGGTTCGGCATGGAAATATCAAGAATGACCAGATCAGCCGGGGTGGTTTTCAGCAACTCAATGAGTTCCAGGCCATCGGCCGCCTCGCCGACCACCTTGAGAGAGGGGTCTTCTTCGATCATTTTCTTGACCCCATGCCGGATCAGGGCATGATCATCCGCCAGCACTATGCGACATATCCCCATAACACCCCCCTTTTATGCAGCCAGACAAGCAAAAAAACGCTTAAGATTACATTCAGATTTTACAGCCAGACTCTTCCAGCGTGGGCGCGAAGGCATTATAAGCCAGACTGATCCCCAGGGCGAAAAGAGTGGTGCCCACCCCGATTACCGCGCCGATGATAACCGGGGCAAGCAGGGCAAGCCTGATCAACACCGTGGCTACTGCATAGCCGGAGTTGCGAAAGGATATCTGATATTGGGTGCTGTAACGAAGCGAAATAAGCACCAGCAGCACATCGCTGAAGATAAGCAGGGTATAAAAGGAAGCGAAAGCATTTTCCGGTAAACCAAGGGTTAAATAGCCCCAGAGATCAACAAGACAGATGCCCGCAAAAGAAGCAAGCAACAGCAAGGCGATCATTTTTTTGGCCAGAATAAAGTGACTGCGGATTTTCTCGTCAGCAGTGATGGGATGAGAGCACTGCGCCCGGTAAAAAAATCCCAGAATAATAAAGATCAGCAAGGCTCCGACCGCGGAGGCGACAATACTCCCCAGGGATGGCAAAATTTCAGTCCAGACCAGCGGTTCGCTGAAATGAGAAAACTCCTTGAAAGTATCCCGCAGAAAAATAAGGGAAAGGATCTCAAACTGTTTGCCCACCGACTTGGTCACCGAATGAGACAGGCTGAGAATAAGCGTTACTACTTCAAGAGCCAGCAGCAGGTTGAAGGCATGCTCGATGGCGGCAAGATGGGAACGGGAAAAAAGCGAGGCAAGCGGTTCGGGCAGAAACTGTCGCCGGTTGAGCTCAATCACCATGACGGAAACGACGAAGAAACTCACCAACGCCGTGGCAAAAAATTTCAAACCCTGCTTGCTTTCCAGATGCAGCTCGACCCAGTCGAAAAGAAATCCGACCCGTATCATGAAAAAATCCATTCTGTCCGTCACCTCCTCATAGGAGTGGAATAATGCCGCTACTGGATATTTACCAAACTCTTTGACTTACGTCGACAAAATGAGCGATCATGGTAACAGGAGATATTCTTGGGCAGTCAATCCCATCCTCTTTACCCGGAGGTGATTATGAGTGCGGAAAAAATCCAGACCATGCTCCGCACCATTGAGGACGAATGCCGCTTTACCGGCGGCCTCACCGGGCGCTACGCCCTTCGCCAGGAGGTCCTTAACGCCATGGCCGCGGTGCGGCGCGAGGAATTCGTCCCGGACGAACTCAAACCCTATGCCTACGACAACACCCCCCTGCCCATCGGCAACGGCCAGACCATCTCCCAGCCCTTCATCGTCGCGCTGATGACCGATTTGCTTGAGCCGGAACCAGACGATATCATTTTAGAAATCGGCACCGGCTCCGGGTATCAGGCCGCCGTTCTGTCCCAGCTGGTCAGGCAGGTGTACAGCCTGGAGGTCATTCCCGCCCTGGCCGAACAAGCGGCCGATCGGTTGCAGCGGCTTGGCTATGACAAGGTGGAGATCATTGCCTCCGACGGCTCTTCCGGCCTGCATGAGCATGCCCCTTATGACGGAATCATCGTCACTGCTGCGGCGCCGAGGATCCCGGAAGCCCTGATCCAGCAGCTGGCGCCTTTCGGCCGGATGGTGATTCCGGTGGGGAAGCCCCATCTGCCACAAGAACTGCTGCTGGTGGAAAAATCAGGCCACCGAGTCAACAGCCGGCGCATTCTCTCCGTGGCCTTTGTCCCCTTCACCGGAAAAGGGCAAGCCTGATCGCCCAGCCGCAACCGGGGAAGATTTACCCGAACAGCCCGATCAGAAAAAGGCTCAGCAGCGGGAAATAAGTGATGATGCCCAGGGCAACAAACAAGATCGCCAAAAACGGCAGAGTAGCGGTGTAGATTTCGGCAATGGGCCGTTCAAAACGATAGCTGGCCAGAAAAAGACCGAGTCCCACCGGCGGAGTGCAGTAGCCGATCTGTAGATTGGCCAGAAAGATGATGCCCAGATGGGTGGGATCAACCCCATATCCCAGGGCAATGGGCACGATGAGCGGCACCACCAGAACCAGAGCGGAAAAGATATCAAGCAAGGCGCCGACAATGAGAAGGAAGATATTCAGCAGCAGGAGAAAAGTATACTTGCTTGAGATATGCCCCCGGATAAATTCAAAGATCCGGGCCGGAATCTCCTGATCGATCAAAAAGCTGGTGGAAGCCATGGAAGCGGCCAGCACCACGAAGATCCCCCCGAACAAGGCCATGCTCCGCACCACAATGCCGGAGAGTCGCGCCGGGGTTATATCCCGATGCACCACCAGTTCCACAATCAGCACATAAAGGGCGGTCACCGCCGCCGCCTCGCCCACGACAAAAAAACCGCCGTAAATCCCCCCCAGCACAATAACCGGCAAAGGCAACTCCCAGGCGGCGGCGCGCAGGGCCCGCCGCGTTTCTCCTGCCGGCAACGGCTGCCGGGGGCCGCGGGTTATCGCGCCCTTTCTGATGCTGTAGGCAGCCAGCAGAACCAGCATCAACAGGCACGGCAAAATCCCGGCCAGAAAGAGATGGTCGATTCGGGTTTCGGCGATGACCCCGTAAAGGATAAGGGGGAGGCTGGGTGGAAACAGCAGCCCCAGACTGCCAGAGGTGGTAATCAGGCCCAGGGAAAACTGCTCCGGGTAACGATCCTTGAGCATGGCCGGAAAAAGCAAGCCCCCCAAGGCAAAAATGGTCACCCCGGAGGCGCCGGTAAAGGCGGTGAACACCGAACAGACCACCAGGGCGATCACCGCCAGCCCGCCGGGCAGCCAGCCCAGCAGGGCATTGGACAGGTCCAGCAGCCGCACCGGCGCCTTGCTTTCAGAAAGAATTGTCCCGGCAAGGATAAACAACGGCAGGGAGAGCAGCATGGGGGTTTCGGCCAAGCGGGACATCTCGATGATCACCACCGAGGGATCAATACCCGCGCCGTGAAAAGCGAGGATGGCCATGGCGGCCATCACCACAAACAGCGGGCTGCCAAGGACGGCCAGGCCGAGGGTTATCAGTTGCAGAAGCTGCATATCAGGAGCCTGACCCTTTCATCGAAAGATCGTAACTACTCAGCTTGATGCCGGAATTGAACAAAAGCCACGGAATGTAACTGCTCAGAAGTGCCGCATATGCGCGTGCCAGTCGTCGGCAGAAGTGTCCGACAAAGAGGCCTGCGAAGTGTGCTGTTCGCACATGAGCAGGCCGATGACAAAGCAGATGTGGTGCTGCTGAGCAGTTACGAAAGATCAACCCTCCTCCCCGGCCAGGGCGGCGCGCAGACTACGCACCCCGCCGAGCAGAAAACGGAAAGTGATCCCGGCAAAAGCCAAAGGGAAAATCAGGTTAAGCTGCCAGGAGGCGAGCCCGGCCATCTCCTGCCCCACACCCTGAAGCGCCTCTTGGCGAACAAAAGAAACCGCCATCCAGGTAAGCACCACACAGACGACCGTGGCAAAGGCGTGGCGCAACACCTGCAGCCAGCGAAGCATCGGTCGGGGCAGGAGATGGGAGGCAAGATCAATGGCGATATGCTTGTCCATTCTGGTGGCCACCACGGCCCCGAGGAGGCCGGCCCATAAAACCATGACCCGCAGAAGCGGATCAGCCCAGGACAGACCCCCGCCCCACACATCGCGCAGCGCGATCTGCAGGCAGGACAGGACGATCATCGCCGCAATCAGCAGCAGGAGAACCGCCTCCTCCAGGTGCTCCAGCAATCGGCTCAGCTGCCGACTGCTCCCGGAAAACCGGGAAACAAGGCCGTTCATTTCGCGCCCGCCGCGCTGGCCGACTTTGCCCGAAAATCGGCAAGCAGTCTGGTCGCTGCCTCGTAAATCTCCCTGGAAAAAGCGGTGCCCACCATCCGCGGCACGGTTTTCTGGTCGCGCACCGCCAGCAGCTGCCGCAGGGTTTCCTTGTCCGCAGCCACCAGCCGGATGCCGTTATTTTTTAAAGTGACAAGCGCTTCTTCATTGCTGCGCCGGGTGTCGAGCAACAGGCCGGCGAAATGTTTTTTCGCGGCAGCCTCCATCAGGGCGGCATGCTGAGGCGGCAACCTGGCAAAGGCGCTTTTGGAAAAAACCAGACCGCCATAGGCGTAGCCAAAGGGTGTATCGGTGATATATTTGGTTTTGGTAAACCACTGGAGAACAATGGAACCGTAAAAACCGTTGAACACCGTATTGATCATGCCGGTTTGCAGAGAGGAGAGTACGTCGGGAATGGAAAGAGGAATGGGGGTGATCCCCATATCCTCCAGAAACCCGCGGCTCAGCGGGTCATTTTCCGGCGCCCAGCATTTGCTCGCCCGCAACTGGGGTACCGTGGTCACAGGCGCGCCGGACATGGTGTAGACAAAACCGACTTCGGTCATGGCCAACAGTACCAGGTCCTTTTCCAGAAAGGCCTTCTGGAAAAGGGGGAACAACCCCTCCGTAACCCGATCCACCTCGGCATAGGACCGAAAGAGAAAGGGGATGGCCATGACCCGGAAATCCGGCACGGTCTCGCTGATCCCGGTCATGGTGAAGCCCCCGCCCTGGAGCTGGCCGATCCGCATCTTGCGGGACATGGCCCGGTCGTCGCCCATCACCCCGCCGAGGTAGAGCTTGAAACCGATCTCGCCATTGCTCTTGGCGATCACCTCTTTCTGAAACTCCTGAAAGTGTCTGGCCCAGACGCTGCCGTCCGGGGCAAGGGTGGCGATCTTGAAAAGATAACGGGGCGCGGCCTGGGCGCCCGGAGGGGCCATGAGCATCAGAAAGGTGATGGCAAAGAAGATCTGGTGTAGCAGGCGATTCATGTATTCCTCCCCAAAAAATCGTGATCATCTCACATGATGTCAATAATGGACAAAAACCTCAAATTTTAACTCTTCAGCAGTGCCACAGATGCGCGTGTCAATTGTCGGCAGAAGTGTCCGACCAAGAGGTCTGCGAAGTGTGCTATTGCGCATGAGCAGACCGATGACTGTCAATCATCGGCAGCAGTGCCGATAAAGCAGAGGTGGTGCTGCTGAAGAGTTAAAAAACATCCTCAACCTGGGCCAGCAACCTCTGGGCCCGACGCTTGGCCAGGACATTGGCCATGGTCAAATCCGGGGCTAACGCAAGGTCAAAAGCCATCGTTTCCTCAAGGAGACGGACATAGAGCTCCCGGTCAAGTGTCTGCCGGGCGTAATATTCGGCATAGGCCACCAGAGTCGGGAGAAAACGCCGCTCCCCAATAGCCAGGGCTCTTTCAAAATGGGTCCGGCTCACTTCCGGTCTGCCGCCCAACATCACCGGGAGGGAGCCATAGTAGACCCCAAGAAAGAGATGGGCGCCGCCATGGTAAAAAGTCTCATCCAGAGCCAGCACCCGCAGCATCAGCTGTTCGACCTTGGGCAGATCAGCGACCGCCGCAGGCGCCCCCTGGCTGAAACCGATCCAGGTGGCCCAGCTGTAGCCGCCCCAGAACAATTTTTCCACCTCCCCAGGTCCGGCTGATTGCAGTGCCTCGCTGAATACGGCCAACGGAAGACTGGCTGCGCCGGCAAGGCTTTTGTACGTCCCAAGCAGGCGCAGGCCGTAGGCTCTGGCCCTTTCCCCAAGCACCACAGCCCGTTCCGGACGGCCACACTCCGGCATAATACTTGCGTAGGCCGTATAGGCCTGGGTGCCATGCAGCAGCAACCGGGCGTTGTCGGGCTCGGAAACCAGCAAGCTGTCAAGAAGCAGCAAGTAAGAGGGTGCCCCGTCACAGACCAGTTCCAGATCCGCCTGGCGGTTAAGGTTTTTCACCACCGGACCAACCATCGGCTGGATCACCAGCGAAGCGCACCCCGGCGAGAAAAAAGCGGCCACTAACAGCAAGACGGCTAAGCCCCCCTGTTTCACGCCCCCCCACCGTCCGTGGTCAATATCTTTCCGCATGGCCAAACCTGATCCTCATTATCCATAAACACAAGAACAGTTCGAGTACTCAGCACTCAGCACTCAGCACTCAGCACTCAAAACAGTACCCCGAATACCGACAACCAGCCCCAAAAAAATGCCCCGGCAAAAAAATTACCAGGGCATCTAGACAGATCAATTTCTCCCCAGGCTCAGGAAATGGCCACCAGTTCCAGGGCAAAGGTGAGATCCTTGCCTGCCAGGGGCGGATTGGCATCCAGGACGACTACCGCCTCGTTGACCTCCACCACCGTGACCACAACCAGTTCCCCGTTGGGACCGCCCATCTGCAGCTTCTGGCCGACCTCCGGTTCGAGATCCGGGGGAACCTGCGCCAACGGCACTTCAATAATCATCTCCTCATTTTTTTCGCCATAGGCTTTATGCGCGGGAATGGTGACCTTTTTCTTGTCGCCGATGCTCATGCCCAGGACAGCCTCATCAAAACCGACGATTACCTGACCACCTCCGAGAGTAAACGCCAGGGGGTCACGCCCGGCAGAGGAATCGAAGACCGTCCCATCCTCCAGCGTGCCGGTATAATGGATCTTGACGCTATCTCCCTTTTTGGCCTGTGACATATTCTTCTCCTTATTGCCTTTTCCCTGAACGGGATTTTTCGCCCAAAGGGCATAAGTTTCGTTTGAGCAGACAAGCTGCTAAACTCGTCTATATCTTCATGAAACTACGATATTTATCGAAAAACACAATCCTGGGCTGGATATTTTTCAAGAATGATGCTTGCCTAAGCACCTTCTTTGCCTTTAAGTTGGCAGAGTGCTTCCTCTTTCCAAATAGCAGCTAAGCGGCAAAGGACTTTACATGTACGAATGGATTCTCACCGGGCTCAGCATCCTGGGCACCATCTTCAACCTGCAGAAACATGTCGCCGGCTGGGTTATCTGGACCATCGCCAATCTTGGCTGGATTGTCAGCTTTTCCCAAAAGGGGATGATGGCCGAGGCCTTCCTTTTCTCGGTTTACCTGCTGCTCTCCATTTACGGCATCTTCAAATGGTGGCCCCGTCGGCCCCAGGAAAAAAGCTGACCACCCAGGCTCAAGCGCCCAGCTGCAGGGAATCATCCACGCCAAGAGTCTGATAAATATCCAGGGCCTGCCGGGAGTTATTCAGGGTGTAAAAATGGATGCCCAGCACCTCGTTGTCGAGCAGATCGCGGACCTGCTCGGTGGCCCAGTGTACCCCGACCTTTTCCACCTGCTCATCGTTTCTGGTCCGCTCCAGGGCCCGCAACAACGGGGCCGGGATCCGGGCCCCGGCGGCAAGCTCAGCCATCCGCACCATCCCGCTCCTGCTGGCGATAGGCATCAGCCCGGCAATGATGGGCACGGTGATGCCGGCCAAAGCGCAGCGGTCCCGGAAATCGTAGAAATCGCGGTTATCGAAAAAGAGCTGGGTCACGATATAGTCCGCCCCGGCGTCAACCTTGGCCTTGAGATAATCCATCTCCAGCAGCCGGTTGGGGGTACCGGGATGACCCTCCGGGAAACCGGCCACCCCTACGCCCATCTGCGGGAAATTCTTCTTGATAAAGGCGACCAGATCAGCGGCATAGGCGAAACCGTCCCTGGGCTGGACGAAATCCGTCTGGCCCTTGGGAGGATCGCCGCGCAGGGCCAGGATATTCTCCACCCCGCTGGCGGCATAGCTGCTGAGGATCTCCGCGGTTTCCTCCCGGTTTGCGCCGACGCAGGTAAGATGGGAGACCACGGTAAGGCTGGTCTCCTGCTGAATCCTGACAATGAGCTTATGGGTCCGGTCCCTGGTCGAGCCGCCCGCCCCGTAAGTCACGCTGACATAGGCGGGCTTCAGGGGCATCAAGTCGGAAATGTTGGCAAAAAGAGATTCCCAGCCAGGTTCATCCTTGGGGGGGAAAAATTCAAAACTGAAAGAAAACCGGTTGTTGTCGAGAAT
This sequence comes from Deltaproteobacteria bacterium RIFOXYD12_FULL_56_24, assembly GCA_001799285.1. Taxonomy (GTDB): domain Bacteria; phylum Desulfobacterota; class Desulfobulbia; order Desulfobulbales; family Desulfurivibrionaceae; genus Thiovibrio. Next base: position 25,533 of record MGTD01000026.1, on the reverse strand, counting down.
ATCTTTAACCAGCATAGTGTTCTCTAGCCCATTGTTTTGAGGAAAAATCGCCGAGGTCTGATAAAGGCCCTTTCACCCCATTTGACGTAACCGATCACGGGGCAACCCCGCAAAGGTCAAATAACCACGGAATCACCCTTCGGGTATAAGTTTCGTTTTGAGCAGACAAGCTGCTCAACTCAGCTAAAAGAGGCCAAATGTCCGTAACATAAAATCAAAGAGTTCCCAAGCAATAACTGTTGTAATCGCGTCTTTTTTTGCGATTTAAACAAACTTACCCCGTGGCTGCTCCGAAAATTCATGACTGGAGAAAAAACAGGAGGTTATCGAAAATACAAGGAGATATATCCATGGGGGCAGCACAGGTGTTCATCTTGACTTGACAGAGTCCATACCGGGAAGGTAATCAGATTCTGATGAATAATGAAAACATTGCGCCATCGGGAAAGATGGCAGGGAGATCAGCAACCTTGACCCATTCAACCAAAAAAACCCCTGCGATCGCCCTACTACTCTGCTCTCTGTACCTGGCGTTCTCCTCTCTTAAAGCAGCCGCCTCCACCGCGAAAGACCTTGAACCCATGGGACCCGCTCCGGTTTCGACAACACCAGACACACCCCTGCCCTCGAAAACCACGGCGGAAATTGAGCGGCTGATCGCCCAAAACGGTTGCCCCGGTTGCAATCTGGCAGGGGCCGATCTTGCCGGCCTGAACCTGAATCGGGCAAACCTGAGCGGGGCAAACCTGAGCGGGGCCAACCTTGCAGGAACCAGCCTGGCGGCGGCAGACCTGGCAGGGGTAAACCTCAGCCAGGCCAATCTCACCGGAGCCAATCTCGCCGGGGCTGATCTTTTCAAGGCAGACCTTACCGGGGCAATTCTGTCCGGGACTGACCTTGAAGGGGCATACCTGATCGGCACGATCCTGGAAAAAGAGAGCCAGATAGGCAGGAAGGAAGATATTGATGATTTCCTGGCCCAGTACCGGAGCAAAACAGAACCGGCAAACCAGAAGGGAAATAATTCTCTGAAAAAAGAGCGGCCTCAGACACCATAACTCTGCTGAACAAGGCCGGGGAGCACCCAACAGGAGAGAGAGAGAGACAAAGCCCAGGGGGGGCAGGCTTTTTCACTTCGCCTTGTTGATCTTGATTTCCTTTTTCTGACTCTTGGCGGTCTTTGGCATGGTGATGGTAAGCACGCCTTTGTCGAACTTGGCGTCGATCTCGTCTTCAAGCACCTCCACCGGCAGCCGAAAGGATCTCTGAAACGCCCCGCAGTACCGCTCCAGGGAATAATGCTGTTCGTCCTTTTCCTCTTTTTCTTTTTTCTTCTCACCCGCAATGGTCAACAGGTTGCCGGAAAGACTCAGCTTGATGTCTTCCGGGTCAAGACCGGGAAGCTCGGCCTTGACAATCAGCTTGTCCTTGGTTTCCGAGAGGTCGGCCATCGGCGCCCACCCTTTGCTGAACACGGCCGGCAATGGCCAATCATCCAGAAACCTGTCCACAGCCGGTCCATTTCGTTGCGCACAGCGCCAAGCTCTGAAAATGACTTCCTTGGGATAAGATCCATCATGGTGCACCTCCTAAGAAATAATTACCCCCCCTGCCCTTTGTGGCAATCTCCATTTACCAGCACCTTTTTTTCAAGAACCCGGCAAAGGGCTTCCTCCATATCCTCCATGGAAAACGGTTTTTCGATAAATTCATGCACCCCGAGACGGAAGGCCTCGGAAATTACGGCTTCGCTCATATAGGCGGTGAGCAGGATTTTTTTGAACCGGGGGTTGAGTTCCTGCGCCCTTTTTAAAAATTCCAGGCCATCCATACCGGGCAGCCGATAATCGGTGATGATGATATCGCAGTCATGGTTCTTGACGATCTCCAGGCCGTCTTCTCCCGTTTCAACCACCATGAGGACGCAATTTTCATTGGCAAAAAAACGCCGCAGCGAATCCCGAACCCACTGATCATCTTCAACAAGCAGCACCTTCATCCCCTGCAATTGTGCAAACAGGTCCATACCGCCCTCCTTCATGGTAAGCGGTCACAGGGCACCACATCTTGCTGCGATCGGTCGGGCTCACGTACAAAACTACGCATCGCCGTCCCGCTTGCCGCAACCTGCGGCACCCTGTAACCGCTTGTCTCGTGGTTATTTAACCTCTTGGGGCATACCCCGTGATCCGTTACCCTTCAGGATTTCATTCCTTCTGCTCTGATTCAATCTTAAGTGCAATAACAAACTCCGCGCCGCCCCAGACGCTTTCCGCCACGGTCAGTGTACCATGATGATCATTGATGATCCGCCGGCACAGGCTCAACCCGATGCCGGTCCCGTCACTCTTGGTGGTGTAAAACGGCTCAAAAACCTTGTCCCGCAAACCTTTCGAAATTCCCGGCCCCGAATCGCCCACCCGGATCACCACCGCCTCCTGGGCAAGGGCGGTCCGCACCGAGATTCTTTTCACCTCCGCGTGACGCGACGCCTCCAACGCATTGGTCAAGAGGTTGAGCATGACCTGCTCAATCAGGTTGGCATCGATACGGCAGCGGGGTAGAACGGTGGCCAGCTCTCTCTCCAGACCCACCCCTTCCCTGGCCAAAGCGATGGCGCACAGAGAAAGCGCGTTTTCCACCGGTTGATTGACATCAGCCAGCATCAGCCGCGGCTGACCCGGCTTGGAAAAATCGATGACCCGCCGAATCACCGATTCTATTTTTCCCGAGGCTGCCTGCGCCTGGGTGATAATCTCACTCACCTCTTCAAGATCCCCCCCCCGTTTATAAATCATGGCCAGGGTATCAAGATAAATATTGATGCCGGACAAGGGGTTTCGGATCTCATGGGCAATGCCCGCAGCCACCCGACCCAGGGAAGACATCTTGTCCTGAACCTGGAGAATCTGTTCCAGCTCCTTGTTCCTGGTGATGTCGATCATGTTGACCAGCAGAGTTTCCCGGCCCTGATAGTCAATCCGGCTGGCTCGGCAGAAGACCCATTTCATAACCAGGACGCCGTCGATCTCCGGCTGGGGATAAAAACGAAAGTCAAGATCCACCGAGGCCGTCTCGCCGCGGCTGACCCTGCCATAGGCATCCTTAACCTTTTCCAGATCATCGGCATGAACCCCGGTAAAGACATCCGGCCGAAAATGAGCGGGAAGAGGCCCGAAAATCCTTTTTTGCTCGGGATTGCGATAGATGATCGCATTGTCCTGAATCAAGAGAATTCCGGCCAGAGAGTTCTCCACCAGCTCCTGGAACCTGCTTTCGGTAGTAGCCCGTTGCGCCTCAAGCTCCAGCAGGTAGAGGGCCTGGCCCACATCCCTGGCTATTTCCCCCAACAACCTCTGTTCTTCAAAATCGTGCTCGCGGAGCGCCGGGGTGGAGACGCTTAACAGACCGTGGACCTGGTCGTGATAGCTCAGCCTGACGGTAAGGCAAATCCTGTCCGTTTCGTCCCTCGCAAAAATACAACCCGAACAGCGGCTTGTCTGATCGCTAAACACCAGCCCATGCCCTGACATGGCCTTTTTTGCACAGACAGGAAAAACCCCATTCTCCATGCCCTGCCGCATCGGAAAAAATTTTTCTCCCAGGCCGGCTTCAGCGCAGCCGATCAGCGCTCCATCCCTGTTTATCACGGCAAGCCAGGCGCTAAAATAATGTCCTTCACCCACCAGGATCCGGCAGATACTATCAAGCAGCTCGTCACGGCTCATTCTCTCGGCCAGCAGGAGATGGAGTCGGCGCATGATCCGCACAACCAGGGCAAGATTGGCCTCCCGCTCCTTGCTCCGCCACCGCTGCAACAACCAAAACCGCACCGATATCCCGCCAAGGCCGCCCAGCAACAGCAACAAGACTGTGCGCAAAGAAAACTCGTGGCCGGGACGACCCCCCTGCCACAGAAAGAGATAGGGCAACAGCAGCGCGCCTGCCAGGAAAGTCAGGATATTCAGGATACCTTTGCGCATCTGTCAGGATAAGATCCTCTGTCGTTGTAACTATCCGGCGGCACCGAATCCCTCTGCCTCAAGCAGCCTCCATTCCGACCAGCTTTTTTTCATTGTAGCACATCCTGCTTCACCGCAAGGCGAACAAATTATTTCTTGATGAACTCATCAATAACTAATTTTTTAACGCAGAGGCGCAAAGTCGCAAAGGTTTAATCTTTCAATTTAAACATGTTACCTTTGCGCCTCTGCGTCTTGGCGTTACGTTTTTTAGTTGTAACGAGTCCATCTTTTCCTGACTGTTTCTAAAATGTACCCATCCCGCTCCACTCCTGAAAACGATACAAGCCGTATTTAAACGGCGATTCCTCGGCAAACTCTTGAAAATCAAGGGAATAACTGCCACCCCGATTCTGCCAGAGCCGCTCGAAATACCATTCTGACTCCTGCGCCACCTGCGAATCCGCCTGAGCCGTCACCTCAAGACAGGTTTCCAGATTCAGATCGTCAAGATTGCGCCGAGTCAAATTTGCCGAGCCGCCGATAATCGTTGTTTGTCCAGGCAGGGAAATAATAGTCAGCTTGCTGTGAAACTGTTCTCCATGCGTCCCATACCAGCGCACTGAGATTCTGCCCTGTGATTTTTCATCAAGCTCATGAGCCACCGGCCGGTTGGGAATCCCGTTTTTCTTGCGGCCAAAGGCATCCTTGTTTGGATCAAGGAGAAGCCGTATCTCGGCTCCCCTGGCCGCTGCGGCAAGAAGCGCATCAATGACCTCGCGATCGGAGAGATAAAACATGGCCATCCGCACCGAACAGCCGGTCTCGCAACGGGCAAGAGCCGCCAGCAGCCGCGACTTGATCTTCCCTTCGCTGAGCAGGCGCAACTGAATCCCGCCGGATTCGGGCCGCACCGGAATCTCCCACCTGGGGAGCGCCTCCCCGGAAAGTTCCGCCACCGCCGCTTCCGTGGCGACAACATCCTGCACCACCGCGCCCCGGGCGACAAAGGCGATGTTCGAATGATGGGCGCTTGCATCATGGGGATTGGCGGAGGTGATGAGCGCTTCCTTTTCGCTGGCCACTACCTTGCGATGATTGGCCTTGAAGTTAAACAGGCTAAGATACCCCCGCATGGTCATGGCCGGGCCGTCCGGCGCAAAGGGCGACGGCAGCCAGCCCTCCCCTTTCGTGCCGAGCCACTGGCAGAAAAGCCGCCACCAAGCGGAATAAATAAAATTAGAATCACGCAGCCGGCTGGTATCGGTGTAAATGATCCGCACCCCGCCGGCCCGCAGCCGCCGAAACCTTTCCGGCTCCTCATCTCCGTAACTCCGGTTGATTGCATCGGTGATGAGCACAAGATCCACCTGGGGCGAACGCTGCCTTTTTTCCATAAGCCTGCGGGCCAGCTCGTCGGCCAGAGCGGGGAATTTTTCCCCTTGGCCGCGGACGCTGTTGAAGAGAAAAAGGTCGAGCAGGACGAAACGCTCGGCCTCATCGATAATCCGACACATCCGCTTGAAAATGGCCTGCTCGCGCACCGGCTGCCCATCCCGCTGATAGGTAAAATCAGCCAGAAACTCAATCTCCGAGACAGCTCGTGGCTCCCCTTCCAGGGAAAGGCCCTTGGGCAGAGGCATTCCCCGGCCATACGCTATAAGGGCCAACCAGACAACCACCGCTACAATCACCGTGATTTTCAAAAATTTATCCTCTCTGTCGATTCAGCAATATCCGGAGAAAAGATGTATCCCGCGCCTAAAAAATCCCCCTTAATCCTCCTTTGCAAAGGAGGATTAAGGGGGATTTGGATGTTGTGACGAGAACGGCTTATTTCCGCTCTTTCAGCAAATCGCGTATTTCCGTGAGCAAGGCCTCTTCCGCAGATGGCGCCGGGGGAGCAGCCGGTGCTTCTTCCTCTTTTCTCTTCAGTGAGTTGATCGCCTTAACCACGATAAAAATGGCGAAGGCGATAATCGTGAAGTCTATGAGCGTCTGCATAAATTTACCATAACCGATGATAACCGCTGGTGTTTCCGCGGAAGCTTCCTTAACGATAACCGCCAGGTTGGAAAAATCAACTCCACCCAGAAGTACTCCGATGGGAGGCATGATCACGTCCCCGACAAAGGATGAGACGATCTTCCCAAAGGCGGCGCCGATAATGATCCCAACAGCCATATCGACGACATTACCTTTTACGGCAAATTCCTTAAATTCCTTGATGATCCTCATGCTACCTCCTTCGGATAGGGATGTTTACGGCAAGCGCAGGCAGCGGTTAACCAATCTTCCTGCGTCCCTCGGTTTCGATCCCTTCGCGACTGAGCATCAATAGCGGATTGATCGGCTGGTTGTCGCGCCGTATTTCCAGATGCAGGTGGGGGCCGGTGGCCAGCCCAGTCTGGCCGGCCAGGCCGAGGGGATGGTCCGGGAGGATCTTCTCGCCTGCGCTGACCAACATTTCGCTCAGGTGGGCGTAACGAGAGGTGAGGCCGTTGCCGTGGTCTATTTCCACCAGCAGACCGTAGCCCCCCCTCTCTCCGGCAAAAGTGACCGTGCCGGCATCGACCGGCTTGATCGGGGTGCCGATCGGCAGGCTAATGTCGATCCCGGCATGGTGCTGTTCCCTGCCGAACACCGGATGGATCCGCATGCCGAAACTCGAGGAAAGCCGTCCGTGGGCCGGCACTTGCAGGTTCTGACTCTCATCTTGCGCTCCTGCCGGGGACAAGGGTGCCAAGTCTTGGCTCCGGCCAGGAGCCGAGGCCAGGCCTGCAAGACGGATTTTTTGGCCGGGAAGAAGATAATCCGGGTTGGCCAGGCCGTTGGCGGCGGCGACCCGGTCGACTGCATTGTATAACTCGCTGCGGGAAAAACTGATCCCTTGTTGCCGCATGGCCGCCGCCACCACCTCCGAGAGGGTATCGCCCCGGCGGATCGTGTATTCCGCCGTTTCCGTACCCTGCTTGCCCACCTGGGCATCACCCTTGTTTCCGGGCCACTCCGCCACCAGGGCGCTCAAAGGGGCGGCTGCCCTGGCCAGCATTTCCTGAAAACTGCCGGGCGTTTCCGGAGTCTGGGCAGTCAAACCGGCCGGGTTGTTCCGGGCAAGGCCAGAGATGGATACAGGCAGCGGTGCTTTAGAAACGATGTGGCCGGTCATGGTTGCTCTCCTTTCCGCCAAAGTGGAGGATTACAACATATATATCCGGTTCGTGCCGGGTTTGTCAAAGCACCTGCGCCAGAAAAAGATCCACCAGGCCAGGATCAAACTGGGTTCCGGCCAGAGAGCGGAGGTGCTCGGCAACCTTGGCCTCTGGCCAAGCCTCCCGGTACCTGCGGTCCGAGACCAGGGCATCCCAGGTGTCGGCGATGGAAAAGACCCTCGCCGCCAGAGGAATCTGTTCACCTTTCAAGCCGCGCGGATAGCCGCTGCCGTCCCACCATTCATGATGGCAATAGGGGATATCCAGGGCCGGACGCAGATAATGAATGGGAGACAGCAGCTCAAAAGCAAAGGCCGGATGTCGCCGCATGATCTGCTGCTCTTCTGCGCTGAGCGGCCCGGTATTCAGCAAAACAGCATCGGGCACCGCCATTTTGCCGATATCGTGAAGCAAGGCGCCGCGGCGGAGATGATCAAACTCATCCTCCCGGATACCCATGGCTCGGGCTACCTTCATGGTGAGTTCAACCACCCGCTGGGTATGGCCCTCTGTTTCCGAATCGCGCAATTCCAGAGCCTTTGCCCAACCCTCGATGGTGGTGTCGTAAGCCATGGTCAATTCGACGTTCGATTCCTGGAGCTTGCGAAAAAGCGAGGCATTATCAATGGCAATTGCCGCCTGGATGGCCAGGGCATCAAAAAAATCGAGCCATTCCGACTCGGCCTCAAACCGCTGCCGGCAAAAAATCTCAAAAACCCCCTTCACCTGCCCTTTGGCAATGAGAGGAACAGCGTAGTAACTGATAAATTTCTCGTTTTCGAGCAGCTCCTGCCGGAGAAACTGATTAGCAGGCTCGGCAAGATCGACAATATGAAAAACCCGCCGCTCATAGGCGGCAAGCCCGGCCGCGCCCTCGCCCAGCCGCACTCTGGACTTGCGGATGCCCTGCCCCGCAAACCCCCAGTCCGCCCCATGCTCCAGGATCTGGGCATGGGAATTGAGCAGAAGAATGGCCCCTGCATCCATGCCCAGTTGCGAGACGGTCTGTTCCAGAAAAAGCTTCATGGTCAGCCGAAGGTCAAGGCTCGCGGTGATCACCAGATCAATGGCGTGCAGGGTAGCCAGATGCTGGAGCCTGGCCTTGGCCCTCCCTTCCGCCTCAAGCCGAGCGACAATCTCCTTTTCCAGCTCCGTGTTTTTCCGCATTAGGGAGGCGTTGGCCCGGACGGTCTCCCTATCTGCCTCCTTAACCTTGGCAATGGTGAGTCCGGACAGGCCGATGACCAGCAAAACAAACAAGGAGCCCCCGAGAAAAACCAGTCCGGTGACGATTTCCACGGGGAAAAGAAGCTGCCTGATCTGAATGACGAGAAAAACGAGATAACCGGCTATAAAAAAGACGATCAGGCTGGTTAAAAACTGCCATTTACCGGCCAAAAAAAGAGGAACCTGGCGCCTGGTCCGCACGCAGAGACGCACCGCGGCAAGCAGAAAAATGATCCCCGGAATTACCAGGATGGTGGACAGCAGTTGACTAGGCGTCATAAAATTTTCGTAACCAATCACGGGGTAAGCCCACAAAGGTCAAATAACCACGGAACCTGCGGCACCCTGTAACCGCTTACCAATTTTCCGCCAGGACAGGGAGTTATTCCGGGAAGTATGTTCTTCGCAGGCACTTAACCCCGGATTTGCCATCAGTGTACCGAGTGGCGAAGCAAATGTCAAAACCTGGGGCGCGGACGAACATCGGCGGCGGCGAGTGCAAACATGGCGGACTCGGGCTGAACGGTTTTGTCTCCACTATTTCCTGCCTGGATCAAGCACTCGGCGAATGGTGGCGGTGAACTCGGCAAGGGCAAAGGGTTTTGTCAGAAAAGCGCTAAACCCCATTTCTTCGGCTTTTTCCTCGTTCATTTTTTCACTGAAGCCAGTACAGAGAATAACCGGTAATTCCTGCCTGATTTTTCTGACCTCCTTGGCCAGGACAACTCCGGTCATCTCCGGAATTTCATAATCGGTGATCATAAGATCAAAGTCCGCCGGCGAATCTGTGAAGGAGGCCAAGGCCTCGGCGCCGCCAGTCAGGCCGGTGACCCGATAGCCGAGCTGCGTCAGGATTAATACGCCGGCGGCCAGAATAGCCGGATCATCCTCCACCAGCATGATCCGCTCACTGCCGCCGGGAAGAGAGAGGCAGAAAGCCGCCGCTTCGGTAACGGCCTCGGCGGTAGCCTTGGGCAAAAATACGGTAAAGGTGGTGCCCCGGCCCGGTTCGCTCTGTACCGTAATCGTTCCGCCGTGGTTTTCCACGAGCCCGTGGACCACCGCCAGCCCCATCCCGGTGCCTTGGCCCCTGGCCTTGGTGGTGAAAAACGGCTCAAAAATCCTGGGTAGATTCTCTGGGGCGATTCCTTCACCGGTATCACTCACCGCAAGTTTAAGATAGCAATGGTTCGGCGACATTTTTCGGCTGAACTCCGGCGGCAGCTCTGCCGGACCCGCATCGCTCAAAGCTATTGTGATTTGGCCGCTTTCCGGGATGGCATGGGTCGCATTCACCACCAGATTAAGGATAATCTGCAGGATCTGGGTCGGATCGGCCAGCACCGTATCTTCCCTGGCATCCAGCCTGGTTTCCAGGCTGATCATGGGTGGGATCGTAGAGCGAAGCAATTTAACCGCCTCTTTCAACACCGGCCCCAACTGCATGGGCATCAACTCATGGCGGTCCCGGCGACTGAAATCGAGGATCTGACGGATCAGATCCTTGGCCCGCTCCGCTGCCCGGCAAACTTCGGCCATGTTCTGATGGATGACACTGTCGGGCGGGGCCTCCAGCATCGTCATCTGGCTGCGCATCATGATAGGAGTGAGGATATTGTTGAAGTCGTGGGCAATGCCGCCGGCCAGCACCCCGATGGATTCCATCTTGCGGGCCTGGAGCAGTTGTTCCTCCAAGGTCTTGTGTTCACTGATATCCTGCACGGTGCCGTTCATCCGCAGCGGACAGCCGTTTTCGTCCCGGATGAGTTCCGCCTGTTCATGAACCCAGCGCACTTCGCCGTTGGGCCTGATCAGGCGATGCTCAATACTGTAAGGCTTATCATCCGCCATGGACTCGGCCACCGCCTTTTGCACTGCAGCCCGGTCGTCAGGATAAACATAGCCCAGAAAGGCCTCGTAACTGGCTCCGAACTGCCGGGGTTCGACGCCGAAAATCCGGTAGATTTCATCGGACCAGAAAAGTTTGTTGTCGACGATCTCCCATTCCCAATTGCCCATTTGCCCAATCCGCTGAGCATTTTCCAGGCTGGCCCGGATGCGTTCGGTTTCCGCCCGCGATCGGTATTCCTCGCTCACATCTCGAAAAACCAGGATCACCCCTCCGATACGGCCATGCGAGTCTCGAATTGGGGCGGCGCTGTCGGCGATCTGGTATTCAGCCCCGGCCCGGCCCAAGAGAGTGGTGTGATTGGCCAACCCCATCAATTCGCCGGTGGCCAGCACCCGGGCCACCGGATCATCGACCGAATGGCGGGTAATGGCATTGACGATCCGGAAGATCTCGGTCAAGGGCCGGCCCATGGCTTCATGCCATGACCAGCCGGTGAGCCGTTCGGCCACCGGGTTCATCCGGGTCACCAGACTGCCGGCATCGGTAACGATCACCGCATCACCGATGGAATTGAGGGTGGTGGCCAGATGCTCCTCCCGTTCCCGCAGCGCGGCGAAGCTTGCCCGCAACTGCCCTTCGATCCGATCGGTCACAACCCAGAGCAGGGTGAGCAGTCCGGCTGAAAGAAGCAGGCCCAGGCCGATTTCCAGAAAAAGTTCACGCCGGGCCACCCATACTTCCCCGCTCGCGTCCAGAAGCAGAATCAGGTCCGCCACATCACACCCGGCCGCATCGGGCTGATGCAGCACACCGCACCACCACCAGCGCTCTCCCCGGCGCACCGGTTTCGCGGCCATGGCGGCCAGGGGATCATGGCCCCGGCTGAGGCTGGCCATCAGCTCCGAAGGCAACTCGGGCATGGTCTGGTGGAGCACCACGAATTCCGGATAATCGCTCCATTTCCCGATAAACCCGAACAATGCCCGACCAGCTTCGAACTGGTCTCTGGTGATGAACTCCTTGCGCACCACAGCCAGCAGTTCCACCCCGAGGGCGGTGGCCAGTTCCCGGGTAAAGTACTCTACCTCCATGCCCAGTTCCAGATAGCCGAGCAGTTCCCCTTCCACCCGCCAGGGCCGCACGACCCGGAGAGTAAAAGTGCCCAGAGGGCCGAGTTCCAAGCCCCAGGACTCTTCGCCGGTTCGTTCCGCGGTCAGCATGGTGTGCCGGTCGATCCGGTCACCCCGCCGTGAGGGCAGATGGGCCCGAAGTACTACCTTCCGGTCCGGGGCGACGAAATAGAAATGAGTGATTTTTTGTTGCTGCCGCAGGCGGTCCGCCAGGGGAACGGCCAGGTCGGTGAGCCGGGCCAGGTCGCGATTTTTCCAGGCCGCAATCAGGGCGGAATCAGCCGCCAGATAAGCCAGGTGGGTTCGCAGCACCCTGGTCTCGGCGGTCACCAGACGCTGCCAGGCGGAATGCCCCCTGACCATGAGCTGTCCCATTTCCCGGCGCGGTTGTTCCAGGCTCTGACGGTATTTGAAAAACATCCCCAGGGCCATGCTGCTTAGCAAGACCACGGCCACCGGCAGGATGATCCAGTTTTTAAGTTTAAGGGGATCGCCGGACCGATCCCGCTTGCCAGCAAGGATATTCATTCACTCCTCTGATTAGACGAGAGAGACGGGAAAAACGATTTTTCGCACCTCATCTCGCCTGCGGCTGGAGTTTGTCATAATGTATATCATAACATTTTTGCTGAATTTCTCTGATTAGTTTTTGGGATTGTCCATCCGCAAAAAACCGTTTTCCAGCTCCGCCGCTGGCATGGCTTTGGCGTAAATCCACCCCTGCACCACCCCGCAGCCGTGTTCCCGGAGAAAATCCAGCTGGATATCGGTCTCGACCCCCTCGGCCACCAGACCAAGATTCAGATTTCTGGCCAGGCCGATCACCGCTTGGACAATCACCTCGTCATCCCCGTCCTTGCCTATATCCTTAATGAAGCTGCGGTCGATCTTTAGCTTGGCAATGGGCATTGCCTTGAGGTAGGCCAGGGAGGAATAGCCGGTGCCGAAATCATCAAGGGCCACCTTCAAGCCCAGAGAGGTAAGGCCGACAAGCTGGCGGACGGCAAGCTCGACGTTTTCCATGGCCGCGGTCTCGGTGATTTCCAGCTCGAGAAGCCGGGCGGAAGCGCCGGTTTCAGCCAGGGCGGCCGCGATTTTTTCCACCAGATTGTGTTGGCGGAACTGCTGGGCCGAGAGATTGACCGCCACCACGGTCGGGGTGCCGGCCATTTCCCAGGCCGCAATCTGACGGCAGGCGGTGGCAAGCACCCAGTCGCCCAGGGGAAGAATCAGGCCGGTGGCCTCGGCGATCGGGATGAAACGATCCGGAGAGACATTGCCCAGTTCCGGATCATGCCAGCGGAGCAATGCCTCGACCCCGCTCATTTTCCCGCTCGCCAACTCGATCTGGGGCTGGTAATGGAGGGCCAGGGCATTATCAGCCAGGGCATGCTTAAGTTTGCCGTGCAGGCGAAAATCCTCGTGGAGGCGCTGATCGAGCTGATCGGTAAAAAAAACATAGGTTCCCCGCCCTGCCTGTTTGGCCTGGTACATGGCCAAATCAGCATGGCGGAGCAGGGTCTGCTCGTCCCGGCCATCCTCGGGATACATGGCCACCCCCAGGCTGCCGCCGGAAAAAACCTCGTGGCCGTCTCCCACCATAAAGGGCGCGACAAAGATGCCAAGCACCTTTTCCACCACCCGGGCCACCTTTTCAGGACGTTTGACATCGCGAAGAACAATGACAAATTCGTCCCCCCCCAGCCTGGCCACTGTATCGTCGCCCCGAAGCGCGCTGGAGAGGCGGCGGACCGCTTCCACCAGGAGTTCGTCCCCAACCGCGTGTCCGAAACTGTTATTAATTACCTTGAAGTTATCCAGATCCAGAAGCATGACCGCAACACCCAGGCCATTTCGCTCTGCTGCGGCAACGGCTTGGGACAGGCGATCCTGCAACAGGGTCCGGTTGGGAAGGTTGGTGAGGGCGTCATGGTTGGCCTGATGGAGTATCCGCTCCTCCTGCCGCTTGCGCTCGGTGATGTCCGCCATGATGTGCAGGGAGTGGAGATAGTTGCCATCATCACTGTGTACCAGGATAAAATGGATCTGGTAGTAACGGCCCAGCTCCGGCAAGAATATTTCCTGGGCGCGCTCCTGGTTGCTGCTGATCGCGTCGAGGCAGGCCTCCTGCGGCCCGTCTCCTTTAGGGAAGACCTCAAAGTAAGGTCGACCGATGATTTCTTCCAAAGGCAGGCCGGAGGCCTCGACATAAGCTTGGTTGCAGCGGATGACCAGGAATTGGGCATCATGGAGAAAGACCAGATCGGAGATGGAATCGAAGGTATTCTCCCATTCCTTCTTGGCCTGGGCCACGGCACGGCGGGTCAGATCAAGCCGAAGAAGGGGCAGGCGGACGCTTTCGACAAACATCTCCCGGTAGAGCAGCAGGTAGGCCAGCGCCTTGTAAACATGCGCCAGCATGCTGACCGTATCAGTTGGGGTGGCATAGATGGTGGAGCATAGCTCTCCGGCGATCAGCAGCAACAAAGCCGGGGCCAGCATCCTGACCATGGTCAGATCCCGGTCGGAATGCCGGACGGCAATAACCCCAAGGGTGCTGAAATAAAGGCCGATCAACAACCATTCCGCCTTAAGCTTAAAGAGCGCAGACTCCGCGCTCTCGCTAAAGGTGGCCGGAAACCACTCGGCATGCCAGATGGCAACGTAACCGAAAAACAGGGCGTAAGCCAGACTGCCGGACAGAAGCAGCGGCCTGTTCCACCGGCCCCTGCCGGAAAAGGCGGGAAGCAGAACATAGGTCAACAGGGACACTGCGCATAAAAATCTGGCCGCCAGCCAAAGGATGATGGTCTTGCGCATGGTGTTGATGCTCAGAAAGTCGGCCATGCCAGGATAGGAAAGCAGATGAAAAAAATCCAGCAATCCTACAGAGAGGAAGGCCGCAGCCATCAGCAAGGTGGAGAGGGGGCGCTGTTCGCTGGGGAGGTGAAAGCCGGTGGAAAAAATCAGGATGGCCACCAGCACGGTGAACATCTCCACCGCTACATGAAAGGGAGGGAAAAAAACGACAAGGCTGGCCGGCAGTAAAGCGTGCAGGTCCACCACCCCGATCAGGGCAAGAAAAGGCAGCAGGGAGGCAACAAAGCCCAGCCCCAGTGTTGCATAAGAAAGGCTGCCGGCTTTCAGGTCTATGTTTTGGCGCATAACAGATGCCTTTCTCCCGGTCAATTGCACAATTGGCATGGATAATCCATCCGGCCCAGCAGCCGCATCGCCACCGCCGCCACGTCACGAAAACCATTGTCGCGAAATCCGACAAAACGCGGCTGAAGTCGATGGCCCAGACAGATGGTTGCCGCGCTGTCCTCGGGAAGAATCAGAATCAACTGGATGTCCATAAACCGCTCCCGAAAAAGAAAAAGGCTGGCAAGCTCCTCCCGGTCGGCGACCAGGGCAACCATCACAACCCCACCTGTTCCGGTCTCGACCAGCATCGCCTCGCAAAGGGGAAAACTGGCGCAGCTTTCCACCTTTGTGGCCGGAACCAGCGAGTGGATGGCCTCCACCAGATCCAGTGCCGCCTTTTTCTCCCTGCTGTAGACAATAACTCGCATAGCGGCCTCTCCCGTTTAACTGTATGGGCACAGTATGCCGTGAACATGCAACGGCATGCTGACCCTTGCGATACAGCAAAGGATGTGCCAGCAGAAGGTTACAAAGAAGGCAAAAACTAGAAACAATGAAAATGATCGATAAAACAATGAATAATGAAGATGGCAAAAAGTCGACTTGAGGAATAAACCAGAAAAGGAGGTGAAAAAGTCGCGCCTGATGCTCAAAATTTTCGCATTACACGCGACATTTTTATCGCGGCCGGCACCTCAAAGAGTTTCAGGAATTAATGCCGTGTTTTTGGAGCAATCGATAAAGCTGAGAACGGGAAAGCCCTGCGGTTTCGGCGGCTTTTTTCATATCCCCGGCCGAAAGCCGGAGCAAGGTGGCGAGATAGTCCTGTTCTGCAGAACTGACCGCCTCATCCCTTACCTGCCTTATTTGGGCCAGCGGAGTGACATTGATGCCGGCTGGCTGGTTTTGTCGCGGATTCTCCAGGAGCCCGGATTCTTTAAGTTTTGCCGCAACCCGGAGATCGGCGGGCAGGTGCATGGCAAAAAGAGTCGAACCATCCCGTCCGTGGGCAAAGGCCGTGTCCACGGCATTGAAAAGTTCCCGCACGTTGCCCGGCCAGTCGTGTTGCTTAAGCACCTTCAAAAAGCTCGGACATAACCCTTTCATGGGCAGCCTCTGCCGCTTGCACAACCTGAACAACCGGAAAATGGCCAGATCCGGAACATCCTCGCGTCTTTCCCTGAGAGGCGGCAAATCCAGAGTAAAAACCCGGAGACGAAAAAGCAGATCTTTCCTGAATTCTCCTTTTGCCGCCATCTTGTCAAGATCCCGGTTGGTGGCGACCACCAGCCGAAAATCGCTTTCCTGCTCGCGACTGCTGCCCACAGGACGGAAACGGTGTTCCTGAAGAACCCGGAGAAAGGCCTTTTGGATGTCCAGGGGTAATTCTCCCACCTCATCGAGGAACAGGGTGCCGCCATGCGCCTGGCGAATCAAACCTTCCCGTGCCTGCTCCGCCCCGGTGAAGGCTCCCTTTTCGTAGCCGAAGAGAACGCTCTCCACCAGAGTCGGCGGCAGGGCGGCGCAATCGACCACCACAAAATTACCGCCGACCCTGGCGCTGTTTTCGTGGATGGCCCGGGCAAAAAGTTCCTTGCCGGTGCCGGTCTCACCGGTGATCAACACCCCGGCCTCGGTTTCGGCGGCCCTGCCCATCAGGGCCAGACAGCGGTTGATTGCCGGGCTGTTGCCGATAATCTCTTCCCGGCTGACAGGCACGGATACCACGCGGGCTGACTCTTTTTCCTCCCGAAACTGAAGAGCGCGGGCCAACGGCAACAATACCTGCTGCACCGAAAGAGGCTTGGGAACATAGTCCCAGGCGCCGCTGCGGATGGCCAGTTCCGCGCCATCGGCGCTTCCCTCGCCGGTGATGATCACCACCTCCGGAGATGAGGCTGACTGCCGGATGGCTGCCACCTCCTGAAGACCGTCGCCATCAGGCAGGTTCACATCGAGAAAGACAAGATCATAAGATTTCTCGGCCAGCAGCTTCTTACCGTCCCGTATCCTTAAGGCATAGTCCGTTTCATAACCCCGGGAACGAAACAGGGTTGCCATGGTTTCGCAGATCATGGTGTCGTCATCGATTACCAGGATTCTGGCCATTTCATGCTCTCCGGATCTCTTACTCTTTCTTTACCAAGCACCTTGCGGATGACCTGGACAATATCCTCCATCCCGAAAGGTTTGGCGACCAAGGCTGCGATTCCCAGGGTTCTTACCATTTCCTCGTTGATTTTTCCACTGAAACCGGTGCAGAGGATGACTGGCAACTCCGGCCGCAGCCGCAGCATTTCCGACGCCATGGCCGAACCGTTAATCCCCGGCATGGTCTGATCGGTAATAACCAGATCAAAACAGGAAGGATCGGCCCGAAAGGCAGCCAAGGCCTCAAGGCTGTCTGTTTTCGTGGTCAGCCGGTAGCCGAGCCGGGCAAGAGCCGGCGCCACAGCCGCCAACACCGCCTGGTCATCGTCTACGAGGAGAATCCGTTCCCGACCGCCGGGCAAAGGCTGGTTGAAATCAGAAATAGTGGCGGCTTCCCCGGCAACCAACGGTAAAAATATCTCGAAATCCGTACCCTTGCCTGGTTCGCTTTTAACCGTAATAGCACCGCCGTGTTTTTCCACCATCCCATGCACCACGGCAAGCCCCATCCCCGTGCCCTCCCCTTTGCCCTTGGTGGTAAAATAGGGTTCGAATATTCTGGGCAGTATCTCCGAGGGGATGCCGACGCCCGTGTCGCTGACCACCATCTTCAGATATTTCTCCCCCAAAGGCAAGCCGGGAGGGGGAAGCCAGCCTTCTTCATCCTGCTCGCTCAGAGTAATTTCGATTCTGCCGCCTTTTTCATGCATGGCCTGGGCTGCGTTGATGGTCAGGTTCATGACCACCTGCAGGATCTGGGTGGGGTCGGCCCGCACCAGATCACGGCCGGTAAATATTTTGCTCGCGAGCTCAATGTGCATAGGAATGGTGGAACGCAGAAATTTCAGCCCCTCCTTGATGACCGGCCCTATTTTCATGGGCTGCGGCTCGTACTTCCCCTTGCGGCTGAAATCGAGAATCTGGCGGACCAGATCCCTGGCGCGCTCCGCCGCTTTCTGCACCTGTTCCAGGCTGTGATGGGCGGAAGTGCCGGCGGGAGTATCCATCAGCACCATCTGGGTATGCATCATGATGGGAGTAAGAATATTGTTGAAATCATGGGCGATCCCGCCGGCCAGCACCCCGACTGCCTCCATCTTCCGGGCCTGGAGAATCTGCTCCTCCAAAGATTTGCGTTCGGTGATATCCTGAACAGTGCCGGACATGCGCAGAGGCCGGCCTGTTTCATCCCTGATAATCTCGGCATGTTCACGCACCCAGCGCAGCCCACCGTCGGGCCGCTGGACCCGATGCTCGATGTCGTAAGGCTGATTCTCGTCCAGGGCTTCCTGCACCGCCTGCTCCACCATTGGCCGGTCAGAGGGAAGCACGTAACCCAGAAATGCCTCATAGCTGGCGGCAAATTCCTGCGGGGCAACGCCGAAAATCCGATAAATCTCGTCCGACCAGACAAGGGTCCTGTTAAGGATATCCCAATCCCAATTGCCGATATGGGCTATACGCTGGGCGTTTTCCAGCCTGGCCGTATTTTGTTCGAGCTGCAGTTCGGTCTTAGCCCTTGCCAAAGCTACGGCGATAATGTCGGCCACCACCGCAAGCAAGGCGATCTGGTCGTTGCTCCAGGTCGTGCTTTTTCTGACCGCGTCCAGGCCGAAAAAGCCGAGCAGGTGGCCATCTCCCACCAGGGGAAGACAGATCAGAGACTGGATGTCCTGCCGGGCAAATTCCGTCTTTTCCGCCACAGCCTCCGGCGGCAGGATAGCCAACGTCGGCACATGCACCACATCCTGCATGAGAATCTTTCTGGAAAACCAGGGAAAGGCGGCGAGGGGCACCTCCTGAATCGCCTCAATATGCGAGGCAATGCCTTCGGCGCAGTATTCGTAGGTGTTGCTCATGGTGTGGCGGTAATCGGCAAAGAGAAAAACATAGCTGCGGTCCGCCTGAAAAAAATCGGCGCAGAGGGCAAGGGCATGGTTAACGGCGAGATCGGTTCTTTCCCGGGAGGTGGTGACAAAATCGGCGGAAAGATCGGCCACCAGTTTCTGAAAACTGAGCTGAAAGCGCAGGGCTTCCTCGGCCCGCTTCCGCTCCGTGATGTCGCGCATGATAAGCAGGAAATGAAAATTGCCTGTTGCCTCATACCTGACCGGGATGAAACGAATATTATAAATAACTCCTTCGTCGGCCGGCAGCAGATCCGCTTCTCTTTCCTCACCCAGAGCCAGTGCCTCCCGGCATTCGAGGTGCGGGCCGTCGCTCCGGGGCAACACTTCATAATACGGACGACCGATGATCCGGTGTAAAGGCAGGCCGACTGCTCCGGCATATGCCTGGTTGCACAGGGTGATCCGAAAGTCCGTATCGTGCATGAAGATGGGATCGGAAATAGCGTCAAAGGTTTGCCGCCACTCCTGCCTGCCATATTCGATTAACCGCAAGGCTTCTTCCCGGCGAATATACGGCTGACGCACGCCTTCGATAAATATGGCCCGATAGATCAGCAGATAGGCAAAAAGCCTGTAGACATGTCCCAAAAGGTTAATGGTGTCGTTCACCTGCACATACAGGGTGAAAAACAGTTCACTGGCAATGAGCAGCAACAGGGCCGGGGCAAGAAAGGATAACCAGCCCCGGGAATAACGATGGCGGCACCCTGCCAGCACAACCAGAGTCGCGGCATGCAGCAAAATGACCAGCCACTCCATGCCGATTTTGAACGGAGTCAGGCCCTGACCCGGCACAAAGGTGGCCGGAACCCACTCAGGATAAAAAACACCCACATAACCACAAAAAAACGTGTAGGCAAGGCTGGCGCTCAAGAGCAGATAACGCGACACCGCCTTCACCGGCTGGATAACCTGCAGCAACGCCCAGGCAAGCAGAGCTCCGGCGGCGAGCAGGCGGGCGGCCAGCCAGAGGATAGTGGCCTTGTGCGGCGTATTGGTGGTAAAAAAATCCGGCAGGCCGGAGTGGGAGATCAAATGGAGAAAATCAAGCAGGGCCACGCCGAGAAAGGCGCTGGCCAAAACAAACAGGGCGGTAGGCCGTTTTTTTTCCAGGAGATGAAAACCCATGGCAAAAACAAGGATGGCCACCGCCACCGTGAAAATTTCAACCGCGCTGTGAAGAGCTGAGTAAAAACTAAAAGGGGGAATGTCCGGGACAGCCAGCAGCCCGGTCCCGACAAAAAAAGGCAGGCCTAAAAGAAAAAAAAGTGTCAAGGCCGCCAAGGACTGCGGCAAGACAGGAAGTCTCTTTATGGAGAAAAAAGGAAAAGCCACAACAATTCCCCGGGGTTTGCAACAGAAAGGCAATAAACCGGAATCGCTGTTCGACTCCAGTCAGCGGCCAGAATACCACAAATATATTATTTTCAGGAAAAATTATCACTTGCAAAACAAGTGATAATTGCTCGCAGCACGACAAGGTCTTCCTCTCCCCGGAGATCCAGGTTCAGCAGATTCTCGGCAGCTGCTCACCCACCGGCATGTCCACGATGCGGGTGGCGCCAAACGCGGTGCGCATGGCCACCATCCCAGGGTTTTCCGCAACAACCTCGCCGATGATCGCCGCCTCTCGCCCCAGAGGATGGCGCCGCATCCCGGCCAGAACCTTGGCCGCAACCGCCGCCGGGACAGCGGCCACCAGCTTGCCCTCGTTGGCGACATACAGCGGATCGATCCCCAGCACGCTGCAGGCCCCGCGCACCTCGGGCCTGACCGGAATGGCCGCCTCGTCAAGCAGGATGCCGATCCGGGAGGCTGCGGCAAACTCGTTGAGCGTGGTGGCAAGCCCGCCCCTGGTTGGGTCGCGCATGGCGTGAACATCGCTGGTCGCCAGCAGCATCGCCTCGACCAGACCGTTAAGGGAGGCGGTGTCGCTGGTCACTCGGGAATGAAAGGAAAGCCCCTCCCGGCTGGTCAGGATCGCCATGCCATGATCAGCAATGGTTCCCGAAACAATGAGCCTGTCTCCCGGCCTTAGGTTGGCGGCGGAGATGTTAACCCCCTCCGGTACTCGACCCACCCCGGTGGTGGTGATGAAGAGTTTGTCGCAACAGCCCCGGTTTACCACCTTGGTGTCCCCGGTCACGATTTGCACCCCGGCGGCTCTTGCCGCCTTTTCCATGGAGAGCAGCACCCGGTGCAGAGTGGCCAGGGGCAGTCCCTCTTCGAGAATGAAGGCGGCGGCCAGATAAAGCGGGGTGGCGCCGCTCATGCAGACATCGTTCACCGTCCCGTTGATCGCCAGATCGCCGATGTCGCCGCCGGGGAAGAACAGGGGATCAACCACAAAGGAGTCGGTGGTCAGGGCCAAACGGCCCGAAGAAAAATCGACCACCGCCTGATCCTCCAGCCGGTTCAGGGTTTCATTGCCGAAGCGGGGGAGAAAAAACCGGCTGACCAGCTCGGCGGAGAGACGCCCGCCGCTGCCGTGCGCCAGTTGAATGGTCTCATATTCCATGATGGGCAGGGGGCAGCTGAAATCTTCCGGATTCACATTATGCATGAGATATCCTTTGGTAAGTATAGTAAGCGGCGCAAGCACCCTCGCCCGAGACCATGGTCGCCCCCAGGGGATGTTCCGGGGTGCATTCCCGGCCAAAGGCAGGACAGCCATCGGGCTTGAGCATGCCCTGCAACACGCTGCCGCTCTTGCACTTCGTCGATTCCTGCACCTTGATGGTGGTAACGGCAAACTTCCGCTCGGCGTCATAGGCAGCGAGATGCTCCCGGATCACCAGACCGCTGGCGGGCAAAACCCCGATCCCCCGCCAGGGGCGGTCACGCACCTCGAATACCTCGGCCAAAACCCGTTGCGCTGCCAGGTTGCCTTCCCGACTCACCGAGCGGCCATACTGATTTTCTACGACATAGCGACCCGCCTCAAGCTGACGGAGTACCATTAGCAGACCGGCGAGAATATCAACCGGCTCGAAACCGGTAACAACGATGGGCACCCGAAATTGCTCGGCCAGCGGCTCGTATTCCCGCCAACCCATGACCGTGCAGACATGCCCCGGCGCCAGATAGCCCTGCACCCGGTTGCCGGGCGAGGAGAGCAAGGCCCGAATGGCGGGCGGCACCAGGACATGACTGGCCAGCAGGCTGAAATTAGTCAGCCCCTCGCGCCGGGCCGCAAGCAGGGCCATACCATTGCCCGGCGCCGTTGTCTCAAAACCAACCGCCAGAAAAACCACCTCCCGCTCCGGGTTCTGCCGGGCCAGGGCCACGGCTTCGAGCGGCGAATAAACCATGCGCACATCAGCCCCGGCGGATTTTGCCATAAAGAGGCTGGAGACGCTGCCCGGCACCCGGAGCATGTCGCCGAAGCTGGCAAAAATCACCTCAGGCCGGGCAGCGATAGCCACGGCCCGATCAATGGTCTCCACCGGAGTCACGCAAACCGGGCAACCCGGCCCGTGCACCAGCTCCACCTGGGCGGGCAGCAGTTGATCAAGCCCGTTTTTCATGATGGCATGGGTATGCCCCCCGCAGATCTCCATGATCACCCAGGGGCGGGTCACGGTCTGGCGGATCTCTTCAAGCAGACCTCCGGCCAGCGCCGGATCGCGGTATTCGTCAACAAATTTCATGGATTGTTCCGAGTGTTCTTCCAAGTAACTTTAATGTAACTGTTATGATACATCCCCGCCGCAGGCGGTCCCCTCCCAGGCTTGGTTACGAGAGGATTGCGCCACTTTCCTGCCAGCCCCTCACCTGTATTCCTTTGTGATGATAGAGGGCGTCGGTTCCACCGTGGATCAGAAGCGGGGAAAAAGCGCTGTCGCCCGCAAGGGACAACCATCTTTCCAAGCCGCTGAAAAAATCCCGGTTCACGGTTTTCCCGGACTTGATCTCTATGGGCATCAGCTTAGCGCCGTGCTCGACGATGACATCCACTTCGTTTCCATTGCTGTCCCGCCAGAAATATAGATTGCGCGGTTCAGCCCGGTTGCTTTGCGATTTTACCAGCTCGGCAATAACGAAGTTCTCGAAGATATTCCCCCGCAGCGGGTGAGTTTCCATCTGCTCCAGCGTTCTGATGCCAAGCAGCCATGAAACGAGCCCCGTGTCGTAGAAGTATAGTTTAGGCATTTTTACCAGCCGTTTGTTGAAGCTGGCGTGGTGCGGACGAAGCAGAAAAACCAGGAAACTTGCCTCAAGTACCGAGATCCAGGCCTTGGCGGTGTTGTGGGTAATGCCGCATTCCGTGGCAAGGGAGGAGAGATTAAGAAGTTGCCCGGTCCTGCCGGCGCAGAGACGAACGAAGCGTTGGAATGAGTCAAGATCCTGAATTTTGAGTTGTTGCCGCACGTCCCGTTCAACATAGGCGGTCATGTAGGCGGCAAACCAGGCAGTCGGCGCCACCTCGCGGTCGTAAAGCGGGGGATAGCAGCCGGTGAGAAGCATGACATCGGCATTCGGAACCAGTTTACCGGTCCGGCTCAACTCGGGAAGCGAAAACGGCAGCAGTTCAACAAAGGCGCTCCGGCCCGCCAGAGATTGGGTTATGCCGGACATCAGCCCGAATTGCTGGGAGCCGGTCAGGATAAAGAGACCCATCCTGCCATCGGCATCAACGATGGTTTGCAGGTAGGAGAGAAGTTCCGGGCAGCGCTGAACCTCGTCGAGTATCCCGCCATCGGGAAAACGTTCCAGAAACGAACGGGGATCATCCTGGGCAGCCCGGCGAATATCGGGATCTTCCAGCGAGGCATAAGGGCGGTCGGCAAAAATAGCCTTGGCAAGGGTCGTTTTGCCGGATTGACGCGGCCCGGTCAAGGTGATGACCGGAAAGCCGCGCAACAGGGTACGGATGGTCTGCTCACTATCCCGTGGAATCATACCATGACTTACCTATATTATATGCAATTTGTCAAAGCTTTTTACAGTTTACATAAAATATTACGAGATATGGGAGATGTCCCGAATTTATGAGGTTAATTTCTTAAGAGCGTCCCGCCCAACATATTTATACCTGAATGACCTTTAACCCGGCTTGCGCGGCGGCGGCACACTGCCTGGTGTCGGCCGAAACGAATATGTCCGCCTTGAGCGCAAGCGCGCTGCCAAGATGGATCGCATCCATTCCGCGCAGCACATTCTTTTCGAGGGCAATAAGGGAGAGGCGGATAACCTCGGGGGTAAGATCACAGATCGCGGCATCGCTTATATCAGCCATGAGAGAACCCTTGAGATGAGTGTATTGCTCAGAAGTAATACGATTTTCCCGGAGCAGACGACAAAAGGCGGAGACAATTTCCGGAAGGGCGATACCGGAAACGCATAGCTCCGTGGCCTGTTCGCACCAGAAGATGACAAGGTCCGTGCCTTCTTCGCGGACATAGCGTTTGACAAAGGCGGAAGAGTCGAAAAAGACCAGCATCAGACCGTTGTCCCGCGCTCTTCAAGGATTATTTTGCTCAAGGCGCAGCCTTCTATGACCAGTGGCTGCGCGGTTCTGCGTTTCCAGGACGGGAGGTCGGGAGTGAGCGGAACAATATCCGCGATCGGTTTGCCGTTGCGCATTATTCGCACTGGCTCCCCTGCCTCGACCATGTCGAAATACCGCTTGGCGTGATTGCGCAATTCGGAAAAAGTTGCCTGTTGCATACGAATACCTCTCAGTACAGATTGATGTAATTTGTATTGTACATTGTCATTCGGTGGGAAGCTAATATTTTCCCTCAAACTCCGCAGGAAACTTTATTCGGGGGTCAATCGGGGTCAGACCACGTTTGCAAACAACACCGGCTCATTGCTTATCCGAACAAACATGCTCTGTCCCGAATGGTGCTCTTATGACGGCCTCTCGATGACTTCCCAATGGCCGGCCCTGTCGGAGCCGACACGCATGAGCCGCCCCTGCTCACGGAGTGTTTTGAGATAGCGCTTGACGGTCTTGTCGGACACGCCCAGCACGAGCGCCATCTTCTGCGCCGTCGTTTTGGGATTGGCCCGCACCACCATCAGAATCTTGCCTGAGACTTCGCTTACAGGGACATTTACAGGGACATTTACAGGGACATCGGCTAACGTCTCCGTCGCCACGTCAATGTACTTGTACAGCGAATTTGCTATGGCATCGAGCATGAAGCCGATGAACGGACGGCAATCCACCGCGGCAGTATGCGAATCTTGCAGCGCCTTGTAATAGAGCGCCTGATTGTGGTGAACCAGGGTTTCAACCGGCATCCAGGCGAACAACGGATTCCATCCGGAAAGAATCAGCGTCTGCCACAGCCGCCCGATTCTGCCGTTGCCGTCACGGAAGGGATGGATGTATTCCAGCATGTAGTGGACGGCGGAACTCTTGATGAGCGGATGCGCTTCGCTGCTCTTTCCCCAGTGCAGGAGCTGCTCAACGAGGGCGGGGACCTGTTCCGCCGGGGAGCCACGGTGCATCACCGAGCCGTCGCCGCGCACGACGGCAACGCCGACCGTGCGGAACCGGCCCGACTCCCCGATGAGTGCTTCGGTCAGGTGCGCGTGGGCCTTCAACAAGTCGGCCACCGACCAGGGCTCATAGCCGGTCATTTCGTTATAGGCATGCCAAGCGTTCTGCACCTCTTTGATGTCCTTGGGCGGCCCCCAGACCGCTTTGCCGTTGATGACATCGGTAACCTGGCCCAGGGTGAGCTGGTTCCCTTCGATGGCGGTGGATGCGTGAATCGAGAGGATGCGATTAAGCTTACGCAAATGCAACACATCGCCTGACTGTTCCTCGCTGATCTTGACGCGCTCAAGCAGGGCGTGAATATCGCCGATCTTTTCGTGCCACCTGGGGTCTTCTGTGAATCGGCATGCAATAATGACCCACCTGGGGGGATAATCGGCGTTCAAAATTGACCCACCTCAGCTCATCCTTCTTACTCTTTGGAATCA
>MGTD01000025.1 GCA_001799285.1 Deltaproteobacteria bacterium RIFOXYD12_FULL_56_24 | reverse complement strand
CCTCCTTACAGGAAGATAATCACCGATTACATTTCATAGGTGGTACACTTTGCTTGACCATTTTTGGTACATTATTGCATGACCATTGACAGCGCGGGGGCGTGGATTGAAACGACATGGTCGAGCATGCAACCAGCGGGAAATACGTCGCCCCCCGCGCGGGGGCGTGGATTGAAACCACCACCGGCACCCTGACTCTCGCCGCCGGGAAAAGTCGCCCCCCGCGCGGGGGCGTGGATTGAAAGACCCTTGCCCGTTAAGACCATATTACACGCATTGCGTCGCCCCCCGCGCGGGGGCGTGGATTGAAACTGCTTGAAGCAGCATAAATGACAAACTGCTGAAAAGTCGCCCCCCGCGCGGGGGCGTGGATTGAAACACTCGCATTGCGCGTCTCCTTAAAAATCCCCCCGTCGCCCCCCGCGCGGGGGCGTGGATTGAAACCTGCTACGGCGGCAAGGGTTTGGGGTTTTTCGGTGTCGCCCCCCGCGCGGGGGCGTGGATTGAAACACCCCAAGGTTTAAGCGCTGCGGCGTGGATTACCGGGTCGCCCCCCGCGCGGGGGCGTGGATTGAAACTGGTAACAAGATAAGTATCTGAAAAAATCGGTTAGTCGCCCCCCGCGCGGGGGCGTGGATTGAAACATTGAGGCCTATATCCAGAACGGAGGCAACGCAGTCGCCCCCCGCGCGGGGGCGTGGATTGAAACTCCGCCATCATCATCAGCCCATGCAGGCGATACGTCGCCCCCCGCGCGGGGGCGTGGATTGAAACTTGTAAGCAGTCATCTTTTCGGTCTCCTCAGAGGTCGCCCCCCGCGCGGGGGCGTGGATTGAAACCTGCGGCCCTGAGCATAATACTTAAACCTCAACAGGTCGCCCCCCGCGCGGGGGCGTGGATTGAAACTTTTTGGATAAAGCGGCGGCCTTCTTTGGCTCAAGTCGCCCCCCGCGCGGGGGCGTGGATTGAAACTGGCCGAACGCCTCAGCCAGCGCCTGACCGCCGAGTCGCCCCCCGCGCGGGGGCGTGGATTGAAACACGCGGTCTTTTGTGGTCCCAAACGGGCGACCTCGTCGCCCCCCGCGCGGGGGCGTGGATTGAAACCCCTGTTACACGCTGGGCCTCATCACCATATAGCTGTCGCCCCCCGCGCGGGGGCGTGGATTGAAACTATGCCCGCTATAACGCCAGCCATATCATCCGGCGTCGCCCCCCGCGCGGGGGCGTGGATTGAAACGATGGCCGGCGGAATACCAACAGCCCGTTGCCGCTGTCGCCCCCCGCGCGGGGGCGTGGATTGAAACGCGTTTGAGAGTACGGGCGGTACGCTGGTGATCGTCGTCGCCCCCCGCGCGGGGGCGTGGATTGAAACTCCTTGGCAAAGGTCAGGTAGGCGTCTGAAATGTGTCGCCCCCCGCGCGGGGGCGTGGATTGAAACATGTTCAGCCCGTATCGCGCCGCTGATCTTTGCGGTCGCCCCCCGCGCGGGGGCGTGGATTGAAACTTGCATACGCTGTGTATGACACCCCCAGCGATTTGTCGCCCCCCGCGCGGGGGCGTGGATTGAAACACCTCGTCCTGCAGGTACATCATGCCCCGGATCAAGTCGCCCCCCGCGCGGGGGCGTGGATTGAAACATTGCCGGCCAGTTTGTACTGGCCGTAGAGCACCCGTCGCCCCCCGCGCGGGGGCGTGGATTGAAACGGCGATCCGCTGCATGTGATCGCCCACAACCTGAGTCGCCCCCCGCGCGGGGGCGTGGATTGAAACATCGCCCTGGTCGCCTTTCTTTTCGGACTGATCTGGTCGCCCCCCGCGCGGGGGCGTGGATTGAAACGGCTTGCCTGACTTGTTGGGCGCGCGAATCAGGGGTCGC
The DNA here is from genome assembly GCA_001799285.1 of Deltaproteobacteria bacterium RIFOXYD12_FULL_56_24. Classification (GTDB taxonomy): domain Bacteria; phylum Desulfobacterota; class Desulfobulbia; order Desulfobulbales; family Desulfurivibrionaceae; genus Thiovibrio. The sequence continues at coordinate 48,758 of MGTD01000025.1, read as the reverse complement.
CCCCCGCGCGGGGGCGTGGATTGAAACCAGGTGCAGCGCCGGAGAAAGTGCCGGGCAACATCGTCGCCCCCCGCGCGGGGGCGTGGATTGAAACTCCTGGGCGCCGAAGTTGAGGTCGATAAAGGGCCGTCGCCCCCCGCGCGGGGGCGTGGATTGAAACAGGCAGCCCTCGAAAAAGGCACCACCTTCGAGGCGGTCGCCCCCCGCGCGGGGGCGTGGATTGAAACAGGAGGTGACCCTCACTCTGGCTCTGGCCAACCTCGTCGCCCCCCGCGCGGGGGCGTGGATTGAAACAGCTTACCCACCCCCCATTTGCCCCCTATTATAGTCGCCCCCCGCGCGGGGGCGTGGATTGAAACAATTCCTCAAGGTTCATATCCGTAACTCCTTTTGGTCGCCCCCCGCGCGGGGGCGTGGATTGAAACAATTTAACCGCCAAGGCCATGGGCGTCACAACCCGGTCGCCCCCCGCGCGGGGGCGTGGATTGAAACTTCTCATGTGGGCTATCCGCAAGGTAATTAAGACGTCGCCCCCCGCGCGGGGGCGTGGATTGAAACGTTATAATATGTACCAGCGATGTATAAGTTTTTGGTCGCCCCCCGCGCGGGGGCGTGGATTGAAACCCTGTTGGTCTGGTCTCTACTCGTTGAGCCAAAAAGTCGCCCCCCGCGCGGGGGCGTGGATTGAAACATAATGAGGCAACGGCTTGATGCCGGATTTGCTTTGTCGCCCCCCGCGCGGGGGCGTGGATTGAAACATCCAATACGCCCTTACTCCGTGGGCTGTCTGTAGTCGCCCCCCGCGCGGGGGCGTGGATTGAAACAGGATTACTGCTGTGGCTGGGTACCCTAACTTGAGTCGCCCCCCGCGCGGGGGCGTGGATTGAAACATAAACAGCTTTGCAAGGATAGCGCGGCCAGCAGGGTCGCCCCCCGCGCGGGGGCGTGGATTGAAACATATCTCCCCCTCTTTTTTGTGGCAGTCCTTGCAAAGGTCGCCCCCCGCGCGGGGGCGTGGATTGAAACACCATGAAAACCTTTGGGCGGGCTGGCTCGAAGGGTCGCCCCCCGCGCGGGGGCGTGGATTGAAACTCGCCAAGTGTGTGTTATGGTTTTATCGGGAATGTCGCCCCCCGCGCGGGGGCGTGGATTGAAACATTTCCACCATCCATATCCAGTAATATTTGCTGTTGTCGCCCCCCGCGCGGGGGCGTGGATTGAAACCGATAAAACAGGGTTTGCACTGGCAGCAAACCAGGTCGCCCCCCGCGCGGGGGCGTGGATTGAAACACGCTTTACAAAAACGATGGCACGATTGTCGCCAACGTCGCCCCCCGCGCGGGGGCGTGGATTGAAACACGCATCCTCGACTGCGACTGCGGGGAAGCTGTTGTCGCCCCCCGCGCGGGGGCGTGGATTGAAACATAATCACCATCGGCAACGCCTCATTAACCGTGGGTCGCCCCCCGCGCGGGGGCGTGGATTGAAACTACCGTACATATTTTTTCTGATCCACCTCGTTCTGGTCGCCCCCCGCGCGGGGGCGTGGATTGAAACTTCTGCTGATCTGCCTGCTGCGCCTCAACTTTAAGGTCGCCCCCCGCGCGGGGGCGTGGATTGAAACTGGTCACCAAGGGCATGCGCTGGCTCAAGCGGGCGGTCGCCCCCCGCGCGGGGGCGTGGATTGAAACTGGTGCTCCGAAAACAGACGGCCTTAACCGTCCCGGTCGCCCCCCGCGCGGGGGCGTGGATTGAAACATCTGGCAAGGCACAACGAATGGCGGCACACGATGGTCGCCCCCCGCGCGGGGGCGTGGATTGAAACCGGCTGCCCGATGACCCGGCCGACAAACAGCGGCTGTCGCCCCCCGCGCGGGGGCGTGGATTGAAACTGGCCTACATCCTGGCCGATCCGACGGTGGTCGGCGTCGCCCCCCGCGCGGGGGCGTGGATTGAAACCATCAGGCGATAGCATTACTGAGGCTAGTTTAACGTCGCCCCCCGCGCGGGGGCGTGGATTGAAACAGTAACAAGCTCTGCCATTTTGCCGAGTGTCTGCTGTCGCCCCCCGCGCGGGGGCGTGGATTGAAACAACCATTCTCCGATCTTGTACCCGCCGTAAAAGGGTCGCCCCCCGCGCGGGGGCGTGGATTGAAACCAAGAGCCGACCGCGGAAGAAATAAAGGCCAGTGTCCCCCCCCGCGCGGGGGCGTGGATTGAAACTCGGTTTCAGCTTGCCAGATGTTGATCAGGGGGTGTCGCCCCCCGCGCGGGGGCGTGGATTGAAACAACCAGTGCGCTCAAGTCTGCAACTACCACGGTCAAGTCGCCCCCCGCGCGGAGATTAATAGGGACACTCCCCATTTGTTTTAAGGCCGACCTTTTCTTGGGCTTATAAGGGCTGTTGGAGCTGAAATTTCAACAAATCTACAAAACTCTCAGAACCAAATGGCCGACCGGTACGAGTCGCTCTGCGAATTGCATCGTCGGTTTTTTCATCCTCTGGGGAGTGAATGTGGTGTCGGACCAAAGCAACTGGTCGATTTAATGAAATAAGGATACGAAAAATTGGCCATATTTTGCCTTGAAGGCACCATTTTAAGGGACAAAAGGGGCTTTAAGAAAAAAACTTGTCTCCCATTGTCGCAGAGTTTATAGTCTAGAGTATAAACTTAACCAGACTTGAGAGGTAACACAATGCAAGCTACAGCTAAAGACCTTCGATTCCACTCCAAAGAATTATTGAACACTGTAAACAGGGGCGAAGAAGTAGTTATCACATACCGAGGAAAGCCTTGTGCCAAGCTTGTCCCCATAGGAGGAGAAAAAATAGCCTTTCCCGAAACCAACGAATTGTTTGGCATTTGGAAGGACAACGCTCAAACAGAAGATGTAGAAAACTACATTAAAACAATCAGAAAAGGGCGTTTCGATGCTGATTGATACCGATGTGCTCATCTGGTACATGCGAGGGAACACAAAGGCATTAGATGAATTAGCAAAGCATAAAAGCTTTTCTATTTCCGTCGTTACCTACATGGAACTAGTCCAAGGAATGAGAAACAATAATGAATTAACAGCACTCCGCAAGGCCTTAAAGAGCTGGAACTGCAATATTATCTACATAAGTGAAGAAATCTCAAGCAAAGCCATGTTCTATGTTGAACAGCACTACCTGAGCCACTTCATGCAAATTGCCGACGCATTAATTGGTGCCACAGCAGCATCTTACGGAATGCCATTATTAACAGGCAACGACAAACACTACAAAATCGTCAAAGAAATCGCCTTAAAGAAATTTCGGCCATAAATTCAAAAGAGAACATCCAGGGGACAGGAACCCATGCAGGATTTCGCCGCGCAAACGGTTGTCTCCGTGACCGGCCTTAGCAAGCGCTTCGGCGAACGGCTCGTGGTGGACAACATCTCTTTTGATCTCCAGCGGGGCCAGTGCGTTGGCTTTCTCGGCCCCAACGGGGCGGGGAAAACCACCTGCATCAACATGCTCCTCGGCCTGGTGGAAAAAAGCGCCGGCGAGATCCGGATTTTTGATCTGGAGACGCCCCGTTTTCACCGGGAGATCAAGGCCCGTATCGGGGTGGTGCCCCAGGCGGACAGCCTTGATCCGGACCTGAGTGTGGAAGAGAATCTGCACACCTATGCCGGGTATTTTCGCATTCCGCGCCGCCTTGCCAGGGAGCGGGTTGAAGAGCTTCTGCATTTTTTTGCCCTGCATAACCGGCGGGAGGAGATCATCGAGCATCTTTCCGGAGGCCAGCGGCGGCGGCTGCTTCTGGCCCGCGCCCTGATCAACGAACCGGAGCTGCTGATTCTGGACGAGCCCACCATCGGCCTTGATCCTCAAGCCCGGCATCTGATCTGGGAACGTCTTGCCATTCTCCAGGCCAAGGGAACCACCATGCTTCTGACCAGTCATTATCTCGACGAGGTTTCTCGCCTGAGTCAGCGGGTGCTGATCCTTGATCATGGTCATGTCGTGGTGCAGGGCGAACCGCGGCAGCTTATCACCGATCTGGTCGGGTTGGAAGTTTTCGAGGTGGATGGAACCCCGGCCGAGCTTGATGCTCTGGAGGCTTCCTTTAAGCAGTGCAATGCCAGACTGGAGAGGGTGGGGGACAAATTGTATGTCTACGCCAGGGAAGACTGTTCCCGCCTGGCAAAGGTGATGGGGGAAGCGGCCAACTGGGTGCGGCGTCCGGCCAACCTGGAGGATCTATTTATTCAGCTTACCGGCAGGTCGTTGAGGGAGGCATGAACGGATTTTCTTTCTGGACAATCTGGCTGCGTAACGGGCGGGTCTGGAAAAAGCACATCCTCGCCACTCTGATCGGCAATCTGGGCCAGCCCCTGCTCTTTCTCCTGGCCATGGGCTACGGGCTTGGCCGGGACATGGCGGCAGTGGAGGGTCTGACCTACCTGCAGTTCATCGCTCCGGGTCTGGTTGCTTCGGCGGTGATGTACAGCGCCGCCCTTGAAACAACCTACGGCTCTTATACCAGGCTTACGGTGCAGAAAACCTACGAGGCTATTCTGATGACCCCCCTCGGCGTTCTTGATCTGGTCCTGGGGGAGATTGTCTGGGGGGCGAGCAAGGGGTTGCTGGCCGGGGTCATCATGCTGCTGACCCTGCCCCTGTTCGGGGTGGTTCCCTCTCCCTGGGTTATCGCCCTGCTGCCGGTGCTGTTTATCTCCGGCATGTTCTTTGCCGCCTTTGGCCTGATCATGACAGCGCTGGCGAAAAATTATGATTTTTTCAACTACTTCACCTCGCTGGTCATTACCCCGCTTTTCCTCTTCTCCGGCATATTCTTTCCGGTCGAGACCATGGCCCAGCCCGTCAAGGGGATTCTGGCAATGCTGCCCCTGACCCCCATCGTCAGCCTGGCCCGCATTCTCTGTTATGGGCGGTTCGGCGAACCGGTCCTGCTGAAAATTATCGGCTCTCTCCTGATTACCGGCGGCGCGGTATGGCTGGCGGGGTATCTTCTCAGGCGGCGTTTGATTCAATGACCGGGACGGTTTTGTCCGGCAGCATCATCAGGCAGATGCTGGTCGATGAAACGGCGGATCATCCGTGGAGTGAGGATGATCCCGGTGAGGACATCATTGCCGATCCTGATTGCCGGCACGGTCTTGATCCCGGCCTGGCGGGTCTGCGTTAGGTTGGTGGCGACCTCAATGGTTTCGAGTTCGAGGTGCGGGGAATCGGCAACGATCTTTTTCAGGATGCGGCTTACGAATAGGCAACGCGGGCAGAGAATGGTGCGGAAGAGTTCTATTTTCATGGCGTTCGCTAGGCTCTCCGGAGTTATCCCTCAATCAGGGTTTTGATGTAGATCTGCTCGTTTTGCGCCGGAATGAAAATCTCCAGATTGTTGTTCCAGCGGCTCACATAATGTTGGGTAAGAAGGGTGCGCATCGCGTTCTTGAGCTGGATCAAGGTGGTGTATTCCTGAATGAAATATTCGCCGTAGCTGTTTTCCGTAACCATGGTCGACTTGAGGGTTTTTGAGCCTTTTGCCGGTTCTTTCTCGAAATTAACAATGACCAGAGCCCGCAGCACGGTTTCCCGCTTGAGCAGATTTGTCGGCGAAATGCGGGAAAAATGGATGATGGGAAAGGCCTTTATCAGAACATCGGTGAGTTTTTGGATATCCACCAGGTCGATGGGCAGGAAATTTTTTGTTAGATAGAGCTGGGTTTTGGCGGAAAGGATGCCATTGACCAAGAGCCAGACAACAAGCCGAATCAGGCCGTCTTCCCGTTTGATCACCGAATCCACATGGCTTTTAACCGTTTCGTGGTCATGCTGGCCTTGGAAGGCATAGTAGTGAAAGACGCCTTGGTGTTTGGTAATATGAATGGTGAGATGTTCCTGCGCCATCAGGTCGCGGGAAACGCTGCGGATATATTCGATCTTGTGTTCCTTTTGTTCATAGAAGGTGAACAGCTTGCGGCCTAAGATGGAGATGTCTCGTTCGGTAATGGTCAGGCCCGTGTTTTTATCAAAGCTTTTAAATATTACCCGCAACCGTTTGTAGGTTTCGGTGAGATAATCGTGAACCTTGGCGCCGAAGGTAATGAGATCCTTGTATTTCCATTCGTGGAAGTGCGGGATCTGGCTGAAATTTTCAGGGAGAAGATGCCAGGTATGCATCATTTTCATGGTTGCTTTCAGATGACCGGCCTGACCTGATTTGGTATTTTTTTGTGATTCTACCCCTTCAAGGGTCTTGAGAAAGAGGCATTCCCTGATCAGCGGAGCCCATTTTTGTTCGGTTTTATCCTGCGTGTAAAAGGCGATGATATCACGAGCCAGCAGGATGTATGGGTCAATCTCGGCTAAATCCAAGGCTACCTGTTCCGCTGCGGCAAGTTTTTCTGGATAGGTAACCAGGCATTTTATCGTGTTTGAGAACAGGGGGAGGGTGGTTGCCTCCCCGCGCAGAAGGAGTTCGAGATAGGCAAATTTGATCACCGATTTGAACGGGCTGTCCAGGGCTTTATTCATTTGCCATAGGCAGGCCCCGAAAATCTCCGCTTTGGGAATGTCGGAGAGGTAGCCCAGATCAACAAAGTGATCGAGGCGGAGTTTGTTGTGCGAAACAAGATTATGAACAAAATTTCGATATTCGCCTTCGGTCAGCCCCGGGGGGATAAACCACCAGAGGAGAATCTTGCCGGCCACCAGAATATGGGTACGGAAAAGTTCATCTTTCAGCAGGAGTTTGATGGCGGAGCCTGCCGACTCCTCGTCTGTTTCTGCGTCGAAGTTGTTCTTTCTGGTCTGTTCAGTGTCCATCAGGAAGAAGTGGACTTCCGAGCCCCGTTTCAGCGCCCATTCCTCTATCCCTTTGCATTTTTCCTGTAAAAGGCGCAAACCTTTTTCGCCGAGCTCTTCCTTGCGGATGCTTACCCAGTAATCGCAGTCGGAAATAGCCGACTGAGCGATGGTGCCAACACTGCCGATGGTTTTCAGGGAGTGGATGCAGGGCTTTTCGGCAAAAGGGGAAGTCTTGTCGGTCCGTATGGTTGTCGAGGTGGGGAAAAAGCGAAGAAAGAGTTCGTGGGAAAATTCTTTCGCGTTGAAGAGGTGGATTCCGTATGGGCACTCAGCATCATCAACAAAGCCGGGAAGGTCCGGGTAATTGCAGTGGAGCAGATAGGGGATAACCTTGAGTAAAAGGTTGCCCTGGTTTGTGTTGAAAAGCATCGCCTTGGCCTTTCGCTCCTCATTATATTCGAGGTAACGTGTCAGCTTTTGTTGAAAGGTGTTTGCAGCTGGTTGATGCTTGCTATCCATGGGGACGGTGTTTCCTGTCAGGGCGCCTGGAGTATGGCTTCGTGCAGACGAACCGCCTGCATGGTTTTTTCTACGTCATGGACCCGGAGAATATCCGCTCCTTGCGTAGCGCAATATAATGAAAGTAAGGCTGTTGCCAGCTCACGGTTCTGGGTTTCGAGGGCAAGGACCGTGCCGATGAAACCCTTGCGTGAATGCCCGATAAGCAGCGGACAGCTCAGATTTTTGAACATATGCAGATTTTTAAGTATTGTCAGATTATGCGCTACAGTTTTGCCGAATCCGAGGCCGGGGTCAATAATAATTCGTTCCCTGGCAAGGCCATGTCCCGTTGCCCAGGATATCCGTTCAGTCAGAAAACTCATGATTTCCTGAATAACATCATCGTACAGCGGGTTGTCCTGCATATCCTTGGGAGTTTTGCGCATATGCATGAGAATCACCGGCGCCTCATGGGTGACGGCGATTCTGATCATCGCGGGATCGAAGCGCAAGGCGCTTACATCGTTGATGATATCCGCGCCCGCTTTTAATGCCTGGCGCGCCACTTCCGCCTTGGTCGTGTCAATGGAAACAGGGATGCTGTCATGCAGTTCGCGAATACAGGCAATGGCGGGAATAACCCGGCGCAGTTCCTCATCCTCCGAGACCGGTTCGGCATAGGGCCTGGTTGATTCGCCCCCCACATCAATGAGATCAGCACCACTGGCCAGCATGGCCTTTACTTGCGCGGAGATGGCTTCAGCCTGCGTAAAGCGACCGCCATCGGAAAAAGAGTCCGGGGTAACATTAAGAATGCCCATTACCAAAGGACGGGAGCCAAAGGCTATGGTTTTATTTTTGCTTGTGATCTGCAAGAGGCGGCCTGAAAATACGTGAGTCCTTTAAGCGGGTGGGCCGCTAAAGGACTCGGTTTGTTGGCAAGCAAAAGTGTGGACGGCGGTTGTCCGTTAAAGTCGTTGTGGCAAATAATTTTGTCGTCTGAATTGCCGGAACTGCAAGAGTATTTGCGGCTTCAAGAGCCGTAAAGCAACAAAAAAATTTACAGGTTATTTCGCACCGGCTCTTAAATCTCCGGCTGAGATAACATTTTGTCGTCATGCGCCATGATCGCTTTGATATCCTCAAGACCGAGGGTTTCCCTTTCCAGAAGAGCCTGGGCAATGGACCGCAAAACCGCAATATTTTCTGAAAGCAGCTGGTGGACATTTTCGTTGGCTTTCAGGACAATGCGTTTTACCTCATCGTCAATCCGAATGGCGGTTGATTCGCTGTAGTCACGGTGCTGGGCGATTTCACGCCCCAGGAATATCTGTTCTTCCTTCTTGCCGTACGACAGGGGACCCATCTCCTCGCTCATACCCCATTCGCAGACCATTTTCCGGGCTAGTTGGGTGCAGCGTTCGATATCATTGCCGCTGCCGGTGGTGATTTCGCCAAAGATCAGCTCTTCCGCCACCCTGCCGCTGAGCAGGATACAAAGATTGTGCTGGAGGAAGGATCTGGCGTAGGTGTGTTTTTCGTCCACCGGCAACTGCTGGGTAAGGCCGAGGGCGCGGCCCCTGGGGATAATGGTTACTTTGTGGATCGGGTCGGTGCCGGGCAGGAGCATAGCCACTAAGGCATGACCTGCCTCGTGATAGGCGGTGATCTCTTTTTCTTTCTCGGTGATGATCATGCTGCGTCGTTCGGCCCCCATCATCACTTTGTCCTTGGCTTGTTCCATGTGGATCATGGTGATTTTTTCCGCATCGGCTCTGGCTGCGAGTAGTGCGGCTTCGTTCACCATATTCTCCAGGTCGGCCCCGGAAAAACCTGGGGTGCCACGGGCGATTACCTCCCAATTGACATCTTCAGAGATGGCCTTTTTCTGACCGTGGACTTCCAAAATTTTCTCCCTTCCCTTAACGTCCGGCACCGGCACGATTACCTGCCGGTCAAAGCGGCCGGGCCGGAGCAGGGCAGGGTCAAGTACATCTGGACGGTTGGTGGCCGAGATAATGATAACTCCCTCATTGGATTCAAAGCCGTCCATTTCGACCAGCAGCTGGTTTAAGGTTTGTTCCCGTTCATCATGGCCCCCGCCGAGTCCTGCCCCACGGTGGCGGCCCACTGCGTCAATCTCATCGATAAAGATGATGCAGGGTGCGTTTTTTTTGCCCTGGATGAACAGATCACGCACTCGAGAAGCGCCGACCCCGACAAACATCTCGACAAAATCTGAGCCGCTGATGGAATAAAAAGGAACCTCGGCCTCGCCGGCGACCGCCTTGGCCAGGAGGGTTTTGCCGGTGCCCGGGGCCCCGGCCAGCAAAACGCCCTTGGGGATACGGCCGCCCAACCGGGTGAATTTTTTAGGGTCTTTGAGGAAATCGATGATCTCGGAAAGCTCTTCCTTGGCCTCTTCAATACCTGCGACATCGGCAAAAGTGACCTTGGTCTGATCCTTGTCCAGGAGGCGGGCCCTGCTTTTGCCAAAGCTCATGGCCTTGCCGCCGCCGCCCTGCATCTGGCGCATGAAAAAAATCCAGACGCCGATGAGGAGAAGCATGGGGAACCAGGAAACAAGGACGGTGACGTACCAGGGCGATTCTTCCTTCTGCTTGACCAGGATGTTGACCTTGGCTTTGCGCAGGATGGGAATAAGCTCCGAATCGGCAGGGGGGGTGACTACCTTGAACTCCTTGCCGCCGCTGCCCTTGCCGGTAACTTCATCCGCCTGAATGTTTACCGAGGAGATCTGGCCGGATTCAACGCTGGTCAGGAAATCACTGTAGCTCATTTCCACCACGGAGGTTTGCGGCTTGTTGAACAGGTTGAAAAGCAGGATCATGGTGAGGCCGATTACCAGCCACATGGCCAAATTTTTATAAAAACTGTTCAAGCAAAACCTCCCTCATTATTGTTGAAATCGCAAAAAGCCGCGATTACAACGGTTGCCGCTGCGTAACCATTTGATTTTGTGTAGCGGACCTGTGGCCTTTTTCCCTTTTTACGAGGTCATCATTATTGACAAGTCGCAGAAAACTCCGGCGAAAATGATTGTGTATTTTTTACTCTCTCCACCATAAGCCAGACGCAGGAGAAAGTCCAGAGGGCCAGCCCTGTGCGCTCTTTTTTTTGCACGATTTCTGCGGGTTATTCGAAATACTCCTGCACCGACTTGGGCTCCATGGATTCCTGCTGCATGGTGCCGATGGCCTTGACCATGGACTCGGCCCCGGCAATGGTGGTGGTGTAGGGCAGGTGGTAATTCAGGGCCGCCCGCCGGATGGTATAGGCGTCTTCCGTGGTTCTGGTGCCGAGCGAGGTGTTGACGATCCACTGGATCTGCTTGTCCTGAATCTTGTCGAGGATATGTGGTCGGCCCTCGGAAACCTTGTGGACGCTGGCGCAGGCGACCCCGTTTTCCGCCAGAATTTTGGCGGTGCCCCGGGTCGCGAGGATATTGAAACCCAGGGCGATGATTTTCTTGGCAATGGGCACGATGGCCGGTTTGTCGCTGTGCCGTACGCTCAGGAAAACATTGCCTTCGGTGGGGATCTTCTGACCCGCGGCTAACTGAGCTTTGGCGAAGGCCAGACCGAGGCAGACATCCATGCCCATTACCTCGCCGGTGGATTTCATCTCCGGCCCCAGCAGGGTGTCCACGTTTTCAAAGCGATCAAAGGGGAAAACCGCTTCCTTGACCGCATAGTGCGCCACCACGACTTCCTCGGTGAGGCCCAGCTCCGGCAAGGTCTTGCCAAGCATGACCTTGGTGGCCAGCTTGGCAAGGGGAACGCCGGTTGCCTTGCTGACAAAGGGGACGGTTCGCGAGGCGCGCGGGTTAACCTCAAGGATGTAGAGCGTGTTCTCTTTGACCGCAAACTGGATGTTCATCAACCCTTTGACCTTGAGTTCGGCGGCCATGGCCCGGGTCGCGCTCTTGATCGTCTCGATCATTTCCTTGGAAAGGCTGTGCGGCGGCAGAACGCAGGCGGAATCGCCGGAATGAATGCCAGCCTCTTCGATGTGCTGCATGATCCCGCCGATGATGGTGTTTTCCCCGTCGGAGATGGCATCCACATCGATTTCCACCGCATCCTTGAGGAATTTGTCGATCAGGATTGGCCGGTCGGGCGAGACATCGATGGCCGAATTCATATAGGAGGTCAGGTCCCTTTCATTATAAACGATCCGCATGGCGCGGCCGCCCAAAACATAGGAGGGACGAACCACCACCGGATAGCTGATCCTCGCGGCGATGACCAAGGCTTCCTCCGCGGTCTGGGCCGTGCCGTTTTCCGGCTGCAACAGGTTCAGTTTGTGCAGGAACTGCTGGAAGCGCTTGCGGTCTTCCGCCCGGTCGATGGAGTCCGGAGAGGTGCCGAGGATGGGGACCCCGGCCTTGGCCAGGGGCACGGCGAGATTCAGGGGAGTCTGGCCGCCGAACTGGACGATGACCCCATCGGGCTTTTCTTTCTTGATGATATGCAGCACGTCTTCCCTGGTCAGCGGCTCAAAATAGAGCTTGTCCGAGGTGTCGTAATCGGTGGAGACCGTTTCCGGGTTGGAGTTGACCATGATGGACTCGATGCCCATTTCCTTGAGGGCAAAGGCGGCATGGACGCAGCAGTAGTCGAATTCGATCCCCTGGCCGATCCGGTTGGGGCCGCCCCCGAGGATCATGACCTTGGGGCCCGTGGTTTCGCGGGCCTCGTCTTCCACCTCGTAGGTGGAATAATAGTAGGGGGTGTAGGCCTCGAATTCGGCGGCGCAGGTATCGACCAGCTTGTATACCGGCTGCACGTCAAGTTTTTCCCGCAGCTCCCAGACATCCTCTTCCGAGGTGCCGGTAAGAAAGGCGAGCTGGCGATCGGAGTAACCCAGCTGTTTGACCTCTTTGAGAAAGTCATGGTCCAGGCCGTTAAAGCCCTTTTCCCGGATGCGGGCTTCCATCTCGACAAGCTGTTTGAAGTTATGCAAAAACCAGGGGTCGATAAAGGAGATTTCGTAGATCTTCTCAACGCTCATGCCTCGGCGCAGGGCCTCGAACACCTGGAAAAACCGTTTGGAATTCGGTTTGCGCAGGCCGTTTTCCAGATCCTCTTGTTCCAAGGCCTGAAGGTTGAATTTGGGGTCCGCGCCAAAGCCGCTCACCCCGATTTCGAGAGAGCGCATCCCTTTCTGGAAGGCCTCTTTGAAGGTTCGCCCGATGGCCATGGTCTCGCCCACTGATTTCATGGCCGTGGTGAGAAAGTCGTCGGCCTCGGGGAATTTCTCAAAGGTGAAGCGGGGAATCTTGACCACGCAGTAATCAATGCTCGGCTCAAAGGCCGCCATGGTTTCTCGGGTGATGTCGTTCTTGAGCTCGTCCAGGGTGTAGCCCACGGCCAGCTTGGCGGCGATCTTGGCAATGGGGAAGCCTGTGGCCTTGGAGGCCAGGGCGGAGCTCCGGGAAACCCGGGGATTCATCTCAATGATCATCAGCTCGCCGTCTTTGGGATTCACGGCAAACTGGACATTGGAGCCGCCGGTTTCCACCCCGATCTCCCGCATGATGGCGATGGCGGCATTGCGCATCTCCTGATACTCGCGGTCGGTCAGGGTCTGGGCCGGGGCCACGGTGATGGAGTCTCCGGTATGCACCCCCATGGCGTCAACGTTCTCGATGGAACAGATGATTACCACGTTGTCGGCCTTGTCGCGCATCACCTCAAGCTCATACTCCTTCCAGCCCAGCAGGCTTCTCTCCAGCATGACCTCGGAATTCATGCTCAGGTCAAGGCCGGCCTTGCAAAATTCGTCGAGTTCCTTGGAGTTATAGGCGATGCCGCCGCCGGTGCCGCCCAGGGTAAAGCTGGGGCGGACAATGATGGGGAAGCCGATCTGCTTGCTGGCGGCTTTGGTCTCTGCAAGGGTGTGGATGATGACGCTTTCCGGGACCTTAAGGCCGATCTTGCGCATGGCATCCCGGAAGGAATCCCTCCCTTCCGCCTTTTTGATCACCGCGATATTGGCCCCGAGCAATTCCACCCCGTACTTTTCCAGGACGCCCAGCTCTGCCACCTTGATGGCAGTGTTGAGGGCGGTTTGCCCGCCCAGGGTGGGCAGGAGCGCGTCCGGTCGTTCCCGTTCGATGATCTTCGCGACCATCTCCGGAGTGATCGGCTCGATGTAAGTACGGTCGGCGATCTCGGGGTCGGTCATGATGGTGGCCGGATTGGAGTTGATGAGGACGACCTCGTAGCCTTCCTCTTTCAGTGCTTTTACCGCCTGGGTGCCGGAATAGTCGAACTCGCAGGCCTGGCTGATGATGATGGGGCCGGAGCCGATGATCAGAATTTTTTTAATGTCAGTTCTTTTAGGCATCGGGTTCTTTTACCTGCTTGTGGTTATGTCAATTGGGTTGTTGTTTAATAATAACCAGCGCACTACTGCTGCATCATGTCGATGAAACGATCAAAGAGATAGAGCGAGTCATGCGGGCCGGGGGCATTCTCCGGATGATACTGCACCGAAAATATCGGGTATTTCCGGTGCCGCATGCCTTCGACGCTGTTGTCGTTGAGGTTGATATGGGTCAGTTCGATATCCTCCGGATTCAGAGTGGCGGAGTCAACGCAGAAGCCATGATTTTGCGAGGTTATTTCTACCTTGCCGGTAAGGAGGTCCTTGACCGGCTGGTTGACGCCACGGTGGCCGAATTTTAGCTTGTAGGTGTTGCCGCCATAGGCAAGCCCGAGAAGCTGGTTGCCCAGGCAGATGCCGAAGATGGGTACCTTGCCGAAGAGGGCGTGGATATTTTCGACAACCCCCGGAATAGCGGCTGGATCGCCGGGGCCATTGGAAAGAAAGACTCCGTCTGGTTTCATGGCCATGATTTCTTCGGCCGTGGCGGTGCTGGGGACAACCTGCACCGTGCAGTTTCGTTCGGCCAGGAGTCTGAGTTGATTATATTTCAGGCCGAAATCATAGGCGACTACCCGGTATTTCCCCGGCGCGCTCGTGCTGAAATTGCTGCCGGGGACGGGACGGTTGTCGCTCCAGCCGTAAGGCTCGGCGCAGGTCACTTCCCTAACCAGATCCCGGCCGACCAGACCGGGGGAATTTTTGGCCTTCTGGATAAGAGAGTGTGGGTCGAGATCCTCGGTGGAGACGATGCCCTTTAACGCCCCGGCATTACGGATGTGGCGGGTAAGCGCCCTGGTGTCGATGCCCTCGATCCCGAGAATGTTGTCCTTTTTGAGAAAATCGGCCAGGTTGCCGGTTGAACGGAAGTTGCTGGGGAAAGCATGGTATTCCTTGATAAGGAACGCTTCGACCTGCACCCGGTCCGACTCCATATCCTCGGGGTTGACGCCGTAGTTGCCGATGAGCGGATAGGTCATCGTGACGATCTGTCCTTTGTAGGACGGATCGGTGAGTACCTCCTGGTAGCCGCTCATCCCGGTGTTGAATACGATCTCGCCACTGGTTTCTCCGGAGCCGGTGAAGGATCTCCCTTCAAAAATAGTGCCGTCTTCAAGGGCGATAAGTGCTTTCATAGAAATTTCCTAAACTCTAAATTGTAGAATACATGCAGGATGACTGCGGTATGGAATGCAGAACTTCCTTGATGAGCGCAATCTGTTTCTGGGCCGATCCCTGTTGCCTGTTTGCGACCTTCAGGGCTCCTCGCCCTGCCACGGCATATTCTTCCGGCTTTTCAATAAAATAGAGCAGTCTGTCGGCGAGTTCCCCTGGAGTTTTTACACAAAAACCGGCGCCTTCTGCTTCAAGCAACGCCTTGGCGTCGGAAAAATCCGCCATGTGCGGTCCATAAAAAACAGGGGTTCCCCAGGCCGCAGCCTCTAAAACATTGTGGCCGCCGCGTTCCACCAGGCTTCCTCCGCAGAAGACATAGGTGGCCATGGAATAGAGGCCGGCCAGTTCCCCCATGGTGTCAACTATAACTACCTCGGCGCTCCGGCCTTGCTCCTGAACCTGACGCAACCGCATGGTGGCGATTCCCTGTTCCTCGAAAAGTTTTTCCACCTCAGTTAGTCTCTGGAGATGCCGGGGGGCAACGATCCAGACAAGATCCGGGAGACGCTGTTGCAAGGCGCGAAACACCTCGATCAGCATCGCTTCCTCGCCGGTATGAGTGCTGCCGGTGACCAGTACCGGCTGCCGGTGATGAATACCCAGCATCTGCCGATAGCGCTCCACCATATTCGGGTCTGGCGAAGTGGTTGATTGGTCGTACTTGGCGTTGCCCAGAATGCGAATCTTGGTTGGGTCTGCGCCCAAGGCTCTGAATCGTTTGGCATCACCACCCTGGATAACCGAGATCTTGGTGAAACAGGCGAGCAGATCCCGCATCAGGCTCTTTATCTTCCGGTAGCCGGCATACGAATTTTCAGAAAGGCGGCCGTTCAGCAAAAACAGCTTTGCCCCGTGATGTTGCGCCTGCCGGATGATATTCGGCCACAGTTCAGTTTCCAGGCAGACATATATAGTAGGCCGGATCGTCGTCAGGGTCCGGTTGACAATACCGATGAGGTCAAACGGGGCAAAAAAACAGGGCACATCGTTCGGAAGCTGGTTTGCCGCCACCGCCATGCCATGCCGATTTCCGGTGGAGACAACGATGGATGCCTCGGGTAACTGTTTCTTGATCTCGGAAATCAACGCCCTGGCGACCTGGATTTCGCCGACCGAGGCAGCGTGCAGCCAGATGCGAACCGGTTTGTCTTCGTCAAGCTGCACATCTTCCACCTGGCCAAAGCGTTGCCTCAGACCTTGGCGATGTTTGTCTGAAAACGCAAGATACACACAGGCAAAAGGAAAAACGACAATGAAAAAGAGCCAGCCGAAGAGTTGATACAGAGTATATAGCAAGGATTAAGGGGCCCTTTCTGTGCGAGAAAATATGCCTGTTACAGACCTCAGATAAAAATCAAAGTATTAAAACTGATCGCGGCTTTTTCGTCAACAGGAATTGCGGGGAGTGATCTTTCCGTTTTCTTCCCCGGCGGGGTGGTAAGCACTACGATAAAGGGAGAGAAATTTTGGGATAGGGGTACTGAAAAATTTCGGGTAATCACTTTGTGCTTGCCGGAATATGCCTGGTGAAATACGGTGAACCCTGACAGGATAATGCGCTTTGAATAAAACCTCATCACCACTATAGGGCATGATGTGTCAGATGGCTAATACCGCAGGATAACCTATCAGGACGGCCTTTATTATGAACAATTCCCACATCGACATGCGCTCCTCCCGGATCATCGGATGGGGGTGGCTTGTGATCTGCGCTCTCGCCATGATCACGGCATTTTTGTCTCAGTTCAACTGGCTCGGGGCAGGCTGTGCGCTTGCCGCACTCTTTGGGGGATATATGGTGCTGGGTTCCGGCAGCTTCGACATCGACGGTGATGGTCTTACCCACAGGTCATCGTTTGGCGTCTGGCACATTCGCTGGAACGAAGTATCCAGCGTTGAGATTGGAGAAGTGGAAGGTACGATGGTATTCAAGGGGGACAAAAAACGCTTTATTCTTTCTTCCCCCGGCGGGTGGGATGCGTCCGTGAAAGACGAGGCTTTAGCCTTCGTATTCAAGCAGCTTGAAACGCGCGGCATCTCGGTGGTGACAAGCAGGGTTGCCGCATACAAAATCATGAAAAATACCCGCGTTTCCTGACCTGCCTGCCAGGAGTCACCGTATTGTCCCGGGCAGATTCCCGCAAGGGGAAGCGGGGATGTATCAAGTCAGCTTGACATCCGCCTCGTTTTTGGCAAAAAAAGCGCAGGCCCGCTCCTTGGCTTCTTCCAAATTGTCACTTGATTGCACAGCCGAGGCCAGGTGATGGCCGAAGGGATAATTCTTGGCGAAATAATGGCTGAACTCCTTGAGGCGGCCCAGCCTCCGCTCCGGCAGGAAGCTTTCCTCAAGCAGCTCGATGAAGCGCAGGTAGAGCGCCGGTTTGTTCAGCTCCCCAATCCCCGGCCCGAGACCATACACCTCATGGGCCAGCTCGGCGAAGAGCCAGGGGTGGATCGCCGCGGCCCGGCCGATCATGAGGCCATCCGCCCCTGACTGGGCCAGGCAATTTTTGGCGTCCGCCACCGAGAAGATCCCGCCGTTGGCCACCACCGCGATATTCACCCAGCCTTTGACCTTGCCGACCCATGGCCAGCGCGGTTTGCGGACGAAGGGCTCGCCCCGCAGCCGGGCGTGCACGTTCAGCAGATCAATCCCCTCGCCTTCCAGCATCCGGCAGAAATCTTGCAGCCGTTCTTCATCCAGGGTCTCACCCAGTCGGATCTTGGCGGTAAGCGGCAGGTCGGTTTCTTTTCTCGCCGCAGCCACCAGAGCCCGCACCAAGGCGGGCTCATCCATGAGTCGGCTTCCCGCGCCCATGCGGCGCACGGTGGGCGCTGGGCAGCCCAGGTTGAGGTCGATGGCCTCGGCTCCCAGGGCGTGGAGCTTGGCGATGGCCGGGGCGACCTCCTCCTCCCGGCTGACCAGGAGTTGATAGGAGAGGGGGGTTTCCTGGGGGCTGCGCACCAGATAGGGGGAGAGTTGCGGGTTTTCCATGGGCAGCCGCTTGGCGGAGAGCATCTCGGTGGACAAGAGGCCGATGCCCCCCAGTTCGAGAATGAGCCGACGCAGGGCCGAGTGGGTCAGACCGGCCATGGGGGCCAGCAGAAGCGGCGGCGAAATCTCCAGACCGCGCAGACGAATGGGGCCGCTCATTGGTTGAAGATTCGCTTGACCAGCCCGACGAGCTTTGACTCGCGCTCACGCAAAAAATCTAGATCAACCTGCCCGATCAGCTCCGGCCGCTGTTCGAGGAGAAGAGAAATGGCGATTTCCGCGCCGCCCACGGTCAGTTCCTGACAGCTTGCCCCCTTGTTTTCCTTTTGACGCTGCAACAAAACCCGGCAGCAGGTGACCCCGAAGCGGGCCTTGAAGCGGTCGTGCAACTCTTTGACCAGAGGCTTGAACTCCTTTTTATTCATTCCCCCTGCCCGACGCGGACCAAGAAACAGCCCCAAGCCTATGCCCGCCCCGGCCAGACCGCCGCAAACGCATCCGGCCCCGCCCATGCCGTGACAAAACCCGGAGCCGAGACTGGCAGCCACCTCTTCGCTCATGGGGCCGCCCAACGCCTGGTTGAGTACATAAATAACCGCCTCGGAGCAGCAGTAGCCCCGCGCCTCATAGATATTGCCCGCCCGCTGGCCAAACAGCGCCACGATGTCGGCCGCGCTTTCCTGATTTTTCATTCTTTATCCACGATCAAAAATTGAATGTTCAAAACGTATCACTCCGGCCCAAGCCGGAAATATGTAACCGATCATGGGGAAACCCACAAAGGTCAAATAACCACAGAACAAGCGATCACAGGGTACCGCAGATTGCGGCAAGCGGGACGGCGATGCGTACTTTGGTACGTGAGCCGGACCGATCGCCACAAGATGGGGTGCCCTGTGATCGCTTACGGAAATATTCGCTCTCATCGGCACAACCACCGCATATAACACAAAAGACCGGCCGAATCATCCACAATCCCGGTTAGCGCCGCAGGTCGCGCTTGAGCAGGGTCAGCATGATAAGCAGAGTGGCGAAAATCATGAGAACCGGGCTGAATATCCACATGAACAAGGGAACGAGAAAATAATAACCGCGCATGCCCATGGAAAAATGGATCCCGGAAGAACGGAATATCCGGGAGAGCAGGAGAGTGGAATCGCCGCCCTCTATCTCGTCCAGCTTTTCTTTGGGGATGTTGAGGACGAGGGACATATAGTTCACTTCCCGGATATGGCTGGTGAAGTTGAAAAAGCAATACCACAGGGTAACGATGATCAGCAGGATCTTCAACAACTCCACCGATGGTTCCGCCGGCGGGCCGGGCCGGAAAATCCGCAATGTTTCCAAGAGGCCGTGCAAATTGCCCAAAAGACTGAAGGCCCCCATGATGAGAATGATGGAGGTGGAAGCCAGAAAAGAAGCGGTCATGATGTTATTGCGCAGGGTCTGCACGGTAACGAGACTGTTTTTGTCGCCTGAATGGACAGCGATCCAGGCGTTGCGGTAGGCCTGAAGCTTGCCGAGATAAAGCCGATCGGGCCGGGCGCGGAGCATCAAGCCCAGGAAGGAGCGGTAGCCAAGCACCGCCAGCACGAAAAGCAGCAAGGCCAACCAGTCGAGCACGGGAATTCGGGTGCACAAATCCAGGAAAGGGGAAACGGCAGGAAGCATTGGTGATCCTCGTTATCGTGATGGTTTGAACTCTTGGACAGTGCCACCGAGGCGATAAAAAGGCCGCCAAAAACACCAAGCCGAAGCATCACCGCCCTTTCAGCAACCACTTCATATAACACAAAAAGCCGGCCGGAGCATTCACAATCCCGACCGGCTTTTCACCTTAAGCCTTTACACTTTTCCCTTTGCCCTGCCTTTATCCCCTGCCGAAGGTAAGCCCGGCCTCGCCGCGGTCCACCACGATGGTGTCGCCCTCGGCAAAGGTGCCGTCGAGAATCTTCATGGCCAGGCCGTCCTGAACATAGCGCTGGATGGCGCGCTTGAGGGGGCGGGCCCCAAAGCTGGGGTCGTAGCCTACTTCAATCAGGTACTCCTTGGCCGGTTCGGTCAGGCTGACGCTGTATTTCTGCTCGGCCAGCCGCCGGGTGAGCAGCTCCACTTGGATGTCGATGATCCGGGCAAGATGTTCCCGGCCCAAGGAGTGGAAGATGATGATCTCGTCGATCCGGTTCAGAAATTCGGGCCGGAACTGGGCATGAAGGATGGCGTCGATCTGGGTCTGCATCTCGGCGCGGCGGCTCTCGCCCATCTCCATGATCATCTGGCTGCCGAGATTCGAGGTCATGATCAGGATAGTATTCTTGAAATCCACGGTCCTCCCCTTGCCGTCGGTCATCCGGCCGTCGTCGAGGATCTGCAAGAGGACGTTGAACACATCCGGGTGGGCTTTTTCGATCTCGTCAAAGAGGATAACCGAATATGGCCTGCGCCGCACCGCCTCGGTGAGATAGCCGCCCTCCTCGTAGCCCACATAGCCCGGAGGCGCGCCGATCAGACGGGCGACCGAATGTTTTTCCATGAACTCGGACATATCGATTCGGATCATGGCCTTTTCCGTGTCAAAAAGGAAATAGGCCAGGCTCCGGGCCAGCTCGGTCTTGCCCACCCCGGTAGGGCCTAAGAAGATGAAGGAACCCAGGGGCCGGTTGGGGTCCTGGAGCCCGGCCCGGGCCCGGCGCACCGCGTTGGCTACAGCGGTGATCGCCTCGGTCTGACCCACCACCCGGCGGGCCAGCTCGGTGTCGGCGTGGACCAGCTTTTCCTTTTCTCCGGAAAGCAGCCGGTCCACCGGGATGCCGGTCCACTTAGCCACCACCTGGGCCACGTCCTCCTCATCCACCTCTTCCTTGAGCATCTTGCGATCCTTCTGGATCTCGGCCAGATGGGCGTTTTCGCCGGTCAGTTGTTTCTCAAGCTCCACGATTCTGCCGTAGCGGATCTCGGCCACGCGGCTGAGATCGCCCTGGCGTTCAGCTTGCTGCTCGGCCACTCTGGCCTCGTCGATGCTGCTCTTGATGGTGCGGATCTTCTGGATGATGTCCCGCTCCAGATGCCAGTGGCCCTTCATCCCGGTCAGGGTTTCATTGATCTCGGCCAGCTCCGCCTCGATCTTGGCCAGCCGCTCCTTGGAGGCGGCGTCGCTTTCCTTTTTCAGGGCCTCCCGCTCGATCTCCAGCATGATCTTCTTGCGCTCCACCTCGTCGATCTCGGTGGGCATGGAATCGATCTCGATCCGCAGCCGGGAGGCGGCCTCGTCGATGAGGTCGATGGCCTTGTCCGGCAGGAAGCGGTCGGTGATGTAGCGGTTGGACAGGGTCGCCGCCGCGACGGTGGCCGAATCCTTGATCCGCACCCCGTGGTGAACCTCGTATTTTTCTTTGATCCCGCGCAGGATGGCGATGGTGTCGTCAAGTGACGGCTCCTGGACCAGGACCTGCTGGAAACGGCGCTCAAAGGCGGCATCTTTTTCGATGTATTTGCGGTACTCGTTCAAGGTGGTGGCGCCGACGCAGTGCAGCTCGCCCCGGGCCAGGGCGGGCTTGAGCATGTTGGAGGCGTCCATGGCCCCTTCTGCGGCCCCGGCCCCGACCAGGGTGTGGATCTCGTCGATGAAGAGGATCACCTCGCCGGCCCGTTTCTCCACCTCTTTCAAGACCGCTTTGAGCCGGTCCTCAAACTCGCCCCGGTACTTGGCCCCGGCCACCAGCGCCCCCAGATCGAGGGAGAGGACCTGCTTGTTGCGCAGGGTTTCCGGCACGTCGCCGTTGACGATCCTTTGCGCCAGCCCCTCGACGATGGCGGTCTTGCCCACCCCCGGCTCACCGATCAGCACCGGGTTGTTCTTGGTGCGGCGGGAGAGTACCTGGATCACCCGACGCACCTCGTCATCCCGGCCGATTACCGGGTCAAGCTTGCCTTGCCTGGCCACATCGGTGAGGTTGCGGGCGTATTTTTCCAGGGCCTGATATTTTTCCTCGGGGTTGGGGTCGGTGACCCGCTGGCTGCCGCGGATGGCGACCAGAGCCTGCAAAAAGGCCTCCCGGCTCACCCCCTTGCGCTTAAAGGCCTGGGCCGCCGGGGAATCCCGGTCGTCGAGCACGGCGAGCACCAGATGCTCCAGGCTGACGTACTCATCCTGCATCTCCCCGGCCACCTTGAAAGCCCGGTCCAGCAGGGCCTGAAACCGTTTCCCGGCATAGGCCTGGGTGTAGCCGCCGCCGCTCACCTGGGGCAGCTTGCTCAAAAGCGCCTCCATCTCCTGCCTCAGCTGGGCCGGAGCCACCCCCATCTTCTGAAGAATGGGGACCACAATCCCCTCGGGCTGGTCGAGAAGAACCTTCATCAAATGCTCGGGCTGCACCTCCTGGTGCCCCTTGCCCTGGGCCAGATTCTGGGCAGCTTGCACCGCCTCCTGAGACTTCACCGTGAATTTGTCAAATTGCATAGCGGTTACTCCTTAAGCTAAAAGAAAAAGGGACACCCAAGCGCCCCGCTCTGTACTGCAACTAACCGTAAGCTCGCCCCCAGCTACTGTCAAGGGCGGATTTGTCAATCTTTTGACAGAGGCGATTGCGCCGGATTTGTTGGCTCCTCCAGTAATTTTGAGGGAAGCGAAGAAAATAGCCTTTCTGCTGTTCTCCCTTTCTTCTTTTGCGTGCCCAAAAGAAGAAACAAGAAAAAGGCACCCCGGCCAGTCCTGGCCCTGCGGGCTTCCCTTACTTCTCGCCGAGGGCGGGACGCGGAAAAACTCGGGCTTCGCCCTCAGACAGTTCCCGCGTCTTTTCCGCCCCCGTCTGCGAGGCGCGGCAGGACAAATGGGGAAAGAATTTACCCACCCGACCCACATACCCTTTGCCTTACCCAAGCTCTCAAGGATATATAGAGCTTGTCCCTTAACACTCCATACTCAGGATAGCACATGCCCGATCCAGCCGTGCTCATTTTCATTATAACCTATCTCGGCGTAGCCCTTGGCCGAATCCCCGGCCTGATGCTGGACCGGACCGGCATCGCCCTGCTGGGGGCCATCGCCATGATCGCCAGCGGCGCAGTGCCGCTCGAGTCAGCCATGGGGGCCATTGACCTGCCCACCATCATCCTGCTCTACGCCCTGATGGTGCTTTCCGCCCAGCTCCGGCTGGGCGGCTTCTACACCTGGGTCATCCAGCGCACTACCGGGATGCTGGACCGGCCCCGGCTTTTTCTCTTGACCAGCATGCTGGCGGCGGCTCTGCTTTCCGCCCTGCTGGCCAACGACATTGTCTGTCTGGCCTTCACCCCGGTCCTCTGTCTCGTCCTGCTGAAAAAAGGGCTCAACCCTCTGCCCTTTCTTCTGGGCCTGGCAGCGGCCAGCAATATCGGCTCGGCCGCCACCATCATCGGCAACCCGCAAAACATGCTGATCGGCCAGGTCGGCCGGCTGCATTTCGGCAGCTTCCTGTTCTGGTGCGCGCCTCCCACTGTCATCGCCTTGGCTGGTGCCTACTTCATCCTCTGCCGCACTTACCAGGGCCGCTTTGCCATGCCCACGGTTCCCCAAAGCTTGGAGCAGACCGCCGCCTGGCCCGAATTCAACCGCTGGCAAAGCAGCAAGGGATTACTCGCCATGCTGGTTCTGGTCGCTCTTTTCTTCACTCCCATCCCCAGAGAGCTTTCCGCCATCACCGTGGCCGGTATCCTGCTGTGCAGCAGAAAGATGCACTCCCGCCGGATCATGGAACTGGTGGACTGGCACCTTCTTACCCTGTTCTGCGCCCTGTTCATCGTGGTTCACGGCATTACCGCCCGCAACATCCCCGGCCTGCTCATGGAGGCCATGAGTCAACATGGCCTGACCATCACCAACCTTTTTGCCCTCACCGGTATCTCCGCCCTGATGAGCAACCTGGTCAGCAATGTGCCAGCCGCCATGCTCCTCGTCCAATTCCTCGACCCTCGCGTGCCGGAACAGTGGTATGTTTTGGCCCTGTCCAGCACCTTTGCCGGCAATCTCATCATCATCGGCAGCATCGCCAATCTCATCGTCATCGAGCAGGCCAGGAAATTTAAGATCGAGATCAGCTTTAAGGAACACGCCCGGGCAGGCATCCCGATCACGCTTTTTTCCCTGCTTGTTCTGGTTTTGCTGTTATATTTAGGAGCTGGGCCCAGATAACCACGGTATCATGTCTGTTTCGTTACAGCTCCTTACCCACCTCTTTCAGGGAACTACCCGTATGAAACGCCTCTGGCTTTCCGCTCTCAGCGAAAAAAACCTGTCGGTTGTCCACGACTGGCTGCTCAGCTATGTCCTGACCTACGATAATCTTGTCCAGGCGCTGGTTATCGCCTGCGCCCTGCTGATCGCCTTTCTGATCGACAGAAGAATCAGGCTGAAATTTTCAGCTCCCGAGCTGCCCCAGAAATATTTCGCTCAGATCCTCTCCGGCCTGCTGCCCCTTGCCTCGCCCCTGCTCTGGCTTTTTTTGCAGCTAATCTCGCTGCTGGTCGCCGTGGAAGCCCAATGGCCACACAATCTGCTTACCATTGTCGTCAACCTGCTGGCGGTCTGGATCATTATCCGAACCACCTCCCTGTTTTTCGACAATTCCGCCTGGGTCAGGCTGATTACGGTCATCGCCTGGACCCTTGCCGCCCTCAACATCCTGGATCTGCTGGAACCGACCATCAAGCTGCTCGACCGTTTCGCCCTCAAGTTCGGTAAGATGCATATTTCGCTGCTCACTGTGCTCACCGGCTTCCTGACCCTGGTTCTGCTGCTCTGGGGGGCGCGGCTCCTCTCCCATCTTCTGGAAAAACGGATCCGGGAAAACTCGGCGCTCTCTCCTTCCATCCAGGTGCTGTTTATCAAGCTCTCCAAGATTACCCTGATTGCCACCGCCATCCTGGTGGGGTTGCGGAGCGTCGGCCTCGACCTCACCGGCTTCACCATCTTCACCGGCGCGGTCGGCGTGGGCATCGGCTTCGGCCTGCAGAAGATCTTTTCCAACCTGATCAGCGGCTTCATTCTCCTGCTGGACAAGTCCATTAAGCCGGGCGACGTGATCACCGTGGGCGAAACCTATGGCTGGGTGAACTCTCTCGGCGCCCGCTACACCTCGCTCATTGCCCCGGACGGCAAGGAATTCCTGATCCCCAATGAGGATCTCATCACCCAGCAGGTGGAAAACTGGTCGTTCAGCAACAGCACGGTCTGCCTGAGAATTCCGGTGGGCATCGCCTACAGCGCGGATGTGCGCAAGGCCATGGCCCTCTGCGAAGAGGCGGCCCGGCAGACGGAGAGGATCATCACGGACCCGCCGCCCCAGTGCCTGCTGGTCGGCTTTGGTGAAAGCTCCATCGATCTGGAGCTGGGTGCCTGGATCAACGATCCGGTCAACGGGGTCAAGAATGTGAAAAGCGATGTGCTGTTAAAGATCTGGGAGAACTTCCAGAAAGAGGGCATGGAGATCCCCTATCCGCAAAGGGATATCCACCTCAAAACCATGCCGCCCGACACAGGGGGCATGGCAGGGGAAGCGACAGATTCTCCCCCTGCCGGCAATGCCCTCCCGGCTGAGAGACCGAGGCCCCATCGAAGGAGAAGCCCATGAACAAACCCCTCAAAAATGCCCTGGTGGGGGCGATTGAGGCCGGGGGAACCAAATTCGTCTGCGCGGTCGGCACTTGTCCGCAAGACCTCAGCCGAACCGAGTTTCCTTCCGGAGATAATCCCGAGCATGTTCTTGCCGAGGTCACGCACTGGTTTGGCGAGCAACAACGCCGGCGCGGGCTGCTCCAAGCCATCGGGATCGCCTCGTTCGGACCA
The DNA here is from genome assembly GCA_001799285.1 of Deltaproteobacteria bacterium RIFOXYD12_FULL_56_24. GTDB lineage: Bacteria > Desulfobacterota > Desulfobulbia > Desulfobulbales > Desulfurivibrionaceae > Thiovibrio. The sequence continues at coordinate 23,048 of MGTD01000025.1, read as the reverse complement.
ATCGATCTCCACCAGAATTCTCCGACCTACGGATACATCACCTCAACCCCCAAGCCCGGCTGGAAAAACACCAACATTCTCGGCGCGGTGCAAAGGGCATTCCCGGATATTCCAATAGCCTTCGACACGGATGTGAACGGCGCCGCCCTCGGCGAATTTCACTGGGGCAACGGCACCGGCCTGCGCGATTTCGTCTATCTCACCATCGGTACGGGCATCGGCGGGGGAGTAATGGTGGGAGGAGAGCTCCTGCACGGGCTTGTCCATTCCGAGATGGGACACCTGCGGCTGCCTCGCATACCGGGTGACACCTTTGCCGGGGTATGCCCGTTTCACGGCGACTGCTGGGAAGGACTGTGTTCCGGCCCGGCGCTTTTGGCGCGGGCGAAAATGGCGGCGGAAGCGATTCCGCCGGAACATGAAGCCTGGGACAGGGAGACGCAGTACATTGCCTACGCCGTTGCCAACCTGGTGTGCGTGTTATCGCCGCAACGGCTGATCATCGGCGGCAGCGTCAGAAAGGGTGGCCGGTTTGGCCAGGATCGATTTTTCCGGATGGTCCGCGCGCGGGTGCGAATCGCCCTGAACAACTATCTCGTTTCTCCGGCATTGCAAGAGGATATCGACCGTTTCATCGTGCCGCCGCTTCTTGGGGACGACGCCGGCATCTGCGGAGCCATTGCCCTGGCCCGGCGAGAAATCCGCATAGCCTCTGCCGCACGCGGATTGAGGAAAGACAACGGAATCAGGTAACCCCGAAAAAAACGGTTTTTGGGGAAAGATTTTCATTCAGGCATTTTCGCCAAACCACACGATGAGGCGCACCGATGGACGTTGCTTTCGTTTTTCTCATTACCGGGATAATCATCATGGCGGGATTCTTCGGCAATGTTTTTTTCGAGAAAACAAAAATATCTGATGTCCTCCTGCTTCTCTGCATCGGCATTTTTCTCGGCCCCGTGCTCGGCCTTATAGAACCGCAGATCCTTGCGCCGTTCGCCGAATATTTCGGCACCCTCGCCCTCATCATCATCCTCTTCGAGGGTGGGATGGACATGGATATTGACAAGCTGATCAAGGAGTTCGGCACAGCCTCGCTCCTGGTCCTCTTGTCCTTTACCCTTTCGACCGTTTCCCTGGCCTGCTTTCTCCATTTTGTTAGGGGCTGGGATCTGTTACTGAGCCTTCTCCTTGGCGCCATCCTCGGTTGCACCAGTGCCCCGGTGGTCATTCCCATCATCAACAAGATGGGGATCAAGGAAGAAACAAAGACCATTCTTTCCATCGAATCGGCGCTCAGCGATGTTCTTGCCGTCATCTGCACCATATCCCTGATAGAAATCATCACCCTCGGCTACATCGGAATCAAAACCCCGTTTCGCACCATTTTCAGCTCATTTTCCATCGCCATTGTTTTGGGCCTTGTCGCAGGATTGTTCTGGCTGAAGGTGCTCAATCACTTCAGCGCACGAAAATATTCATACATGTTCACCCTGGCGGCGGTGCTCACAACCTTCGGCGCGGTCAGCTTCCTGGGGGGAAGCGGCGCCATGGCGATACTCGTTTTCGGGATAATCCTCGGCAACAGCCATGACTTCAGCAAATTCCTGAAAATCAAGGACACTTCCCTTGTGAACAGCACCATCAAATTCTTCCATGGGGAAATGACCTTTTTCATCAGGACCTTCTTTTTTGTCTACATCGGCATGATGGTTTCCTTTTCCTGGATCGACCTGGACTTCGTGCTTTGCAGTCTCGCCTTGCTCCTTATCATAGTTGTCGTAAGGTATATGAGCGTCAGGGTTACGGTTGCGCTCTACCCGGAGAAAAAGAGCGACCGGGGCCTGATGATGTCCATGCTCCCCCGCGGGCTTGCTTCCGCGGTTCTGGCGACCTTGCCGGCATCAGCCGACATCAGGGGCAGCGAATACTTCACGGACCTGACCTTCGCCATCATTATCTTCACCAATCTCATCATGACGGTGGGGGTCTTTGTTGCCGGCAAAAAGGAGCCAACAAAGGATGGGCACTGAACCCCAACGACTATGATCCATCCCGGATTTTCCTAAAAAAAGACTTTCCCGGAAATTTCCCCCACATCATCCCTTGGTTCTTTCAAGCCGGTCATCCAGTTCACCGATGTAGGCGCTGATCGTGTTTCCCGACTCTTCTATCGCTGCGCGCAGATCCCGGTCGAGCTGAGCGAGTCGTGCCAGCACGGCTGCCCTCGTCTCGGCGTCCGTATCGGCCTGTTTTTTCAACGCTTCCTCCAGAAACCCGCGCAGTTCGGTAAAACGCGAAGCCTCGGCCTGGTCGGCCAGCTCCCGGCTGACTTGCAGTTCCCGCGCATTCCGGCGAGTGTCAAGGAGCAGCGAGGTCTGAAAATAGACCACGAACACCAGGAATAGGGCCACGAGAAAGGCCAGCATCCCAAGCATGACCAGGCCGAGCGGCGCCTGAACAGTTGCAATCCCCAGGGAAAGCGTGGCCGGCGCCATGAACACCCCCCAGTTGAGGGCGGTAAAAGCAGCAATTACAATCAGAACAATCAGTAATAACAGAGTACGAACTTTCATCTTGGCCGCTCTCCTTTTCTAAGCCGTTGAGTGAAAACAACTTGAACATCAACTCCGGCAAAAACAGCATAAAGAGCCGTACAACCGGGATAAAAAAGTACAGGTTATTTTCGCACGGCTCCTAAGTTGTTGCTCCGCTTCGATCTCGCCGGACAGCCTCTGGTTCAGAACTTAATATTTCCCCGAGCTGTTCTTCTTCTTTTTTCCGTTCAAGCACATGCACCGCAAACGGTTTGCTCGCCTCCCCGAAATAGAGGGTCTGATGGGGAAAGGGGATCTCGATGCCCTTGGCGTCAAAAGCGAGCTTTACCCGGCGCAGAAACTCGCGACCCACGGCCCATTGCTGGATGGGCACCGTTTTGATCCTGCCCTTGATAACCACGGACGAATTGTCCAGCTTGTCCACCCCGAAAATCTCCGGCTCTTCCAGGATCATCGGGCCGAAAATCGCATCCTCTTTCAGTTTACGCCCAACCTCCGCCAGGATCAAGACCACCGCATCGGTATTTTCCCTGTAGGCCACCCCGATCTCAAAAACATAGGCTGACCATTCTTTGGTGAGATTGCTGAGGGTAGTGACCGCGCCATTGGGAAAGATATGAACCACCCCGCCGAGATCCCGCAGGATGATGGTGCGGAAATTAATCTCTTCGACCAGGCCGCCGGTGCCGTTGATGATTGCCACATCCCCGACCCGGATCTGATTTTCCAGGATGATGAAAAAACCGGAAATTACATCCCGAACCAGATTCTGGCCGCCAAACCCCACCGCCAGGCCGACGATTCCGGCGCTTGCCAGAAAGGGAGCGATTTCGACCCCGATTTCCTTCAGAAACAAAAGGCCGACAATCAAACCCAGGACGAACATTGCTCCCTGCCGAACCAGCATGATCAGAGTTTCAATTCGCTTGCCGGATTCGAGCTGCGGTTCACGGGCGGCCTGGACTCGCTCGTGAAGGCGGGTCTTCAACCTGCCCAGCAGCTTGTTGAGCAGAGACTTGAAAAACCAGGCAATAAAGAGAATGAACACAATCCGGAAGCAGGTCTGGGCGATCGCTTTCCACTCAATGACTCCCAGATATTCGTTTAACAATTCCATCTTTCCTTGTCCCCTGATGTAGCTGCCGGATTCATAACATGTTCCGGCGCATTGATGGTGAGCGCTTCCTCCATCCCGCCATTGTCAGGTCAGGAAACAGCGGCAGATCTCGGCTTGATGTAAAGGTGGTAAAGCTGATGCCAGCACTGGGCCATGCGCATCTTTGCCTGGGCGGATTGGGAATACCGCCAGAACCCGTGCACCTTGGCGAGCCTGGTCAATTGCCGGCAATACAGTTCCCAGGTGAAATGGCCCTGGGCTCTTTTCATGCCGGTTTTGGCAATTATTTGCCAGTGCTTGGGATTTTTGGCGCAATCCGCAAAAAAATCAACCAGACAAGCGGTCATTGCCTCGGGATTGGTTGGGTTGATAAGAAAGCCCGACTTGCCGTGTTCGACAATCTCCCCCGGCCCGCCGAACATGGTGACGAAGACCGGCAGACCAGAGTGCATGGCCTCCAGAATGGTGAGGCCGAAGGCCTCGAACAGGGCGGGCTGAACAAAAATGCCCCGGCGATCGGCCATCAGCCGGTAAGCCTCGCCGGTAGCCTCCTTGCCCAGCAGCTTGCCGATCCAGCGGACGCTGGCGTGGAGATCGTACTCTGCAAGCAGCCGGTGCATCTTGCGGATTTCCTCCGCCTCTTCTCCGTCCCGGGAGCGCTCCGGGTCCAGGACGCTGGCGATGACAACCAGGTTGGCCCTGGCCCGCAGCTCCCGGTCCTTGCCGTAGGCCTCCACCAGGCCGGTCAGGTTCTTGATCCGGTCCAGCCGGGCAATGGAGAAGATGGGCGGCAGCTCCGGCCGGGCCAGATGCCCGAAGCAGTCTTGATCCTCCCGACTGAAGAGGAGGTCTTCAAGTTCACGGCTCGTCTTCTTTTCCCTTCTGCTGCGCTGGGTATATGGAAAGAAGGTCGCCGGATCAACGCCGGGAGGGATGACGTTGAAGCGGGGATGAAACAGGTTGATGCCGTTGGTCACATTGAGCAGGCCGGGCATGGTGAAAAACTGATACGATTCATACTGGCCGATAACCTGATCCGTGCCGATGATCTCCTGGGAGGTGCTGGAGATAATAAAATCCGCCAGATTCATGGCCATGAGGTCCGCCATGAATTGCACGGAAAAATGATATTCAGCCTCAAAATTTCCCCAATGGAGATCGCTGAAGAGATATTTGGACTTTTCCAGGGCATGGGCAATGTTGCTTTGGGTGACCCCCATGCTTTGGGAAAGAAGGGTAGCCACCAGATTGCCGTCCGAATAATTGCCCACTATAAGATCGGGCCTGCCGCCGAATTCCTGGCGAAGCTCCTGCTCCACATCGATGGCGAACTGGTCCAGATAAGGCCATACCCGGAAACGGGAAAGCCAGTGCGGCACCACCTCGTTGTCTTCTTTCTGGAAGGGCACCCGCAGAATCCAGACATTTTTGGTCTGCCAGACCTTTTCCAGCCGCTGGTTTGCGGTGGTCCCTTCATCTTCAGGAATGAGCCTGGTGACGATGAGAATCATCGGGTCAATATCCAACCCGGCATTCCTTAGATCCTGGGCAAGAAACCTTTCCAGGGCCTTGGCCTGGTCAAGTACGTAAACAACCTGTCCGCCGGTGTCCGGACGGCCGAGGACGTTTTCCTGGGCAAACCAGCCGTGCGGCGAGATCAGGGCAACCTTGGAAATCATGGGAATACTGGCCAAAAACTCCTCCAGGGTTTCTTCGTTGGGCTGTTCGAGGATGTCCTGCAATAGATTCATGGTCTCAAGAATCCGGGCCGGGCTGCTGCCCCAGCCATCGAGAAACCCGAGGGCTTGCAGCTTGCCTTTCAAACGGCTCACATCCTGCTGGCCGGAAAAACGATCCACGGTATCAAGGGCGTATTCCAGGGCGGTTTCCAGTTCCCCGACGTCCCGGATGATGGCGCCGTCCAGCAGGAGCTGCACCCCGTGCAACTGATGGAGCTTAAGGAATTCATACAGAGCCTTTTGCCATTTTTCCGGCTGACTGGCCAGATTCGCGGAAAGATACCGGTTGAGGTGCCTGATGCCATGCCCGATGATATTTGGATCCTTCAGACTTGGCCCATAATCGTAAAACGGAGCGAGGTTCAGCTCCATGGTTCTCTGCTGGGCGGGCAGATCGGGCCTGACCAGCCGTTCCTTGATGGAAAGAAAATCCCGGGCGCTCAGGCGCGACAGTTCTTTCTTGTCCCTTTGGATCGCAAAAAGCCGGCAGCTGGCTTTGCGGTGACGATAGACCACAATCCGCTCTTCCGGCAGACAGAGGATCTCCTGGACCTTGCGCAAAAACCGCCAGGAGCCGGGGAGCAATTCCGTCTGCCCCCCTTCCCCAACCCAGGTCTCAAAGGCGAGAAGGATGTCGTTTCGCAGCAGGATCGAGGTTTCCGGCGCTGGGATGGAAAAAATGAATTCCAGCAGTAAAGGGATTTCCTGCTCATCAATAAAATTGCTGAGCGTATTAGTCATCACCCTGTCCTCCTATGAAATCGTAGTGCTGCATCCCGTTGATTATTCCGGCCGCATACTCGCGCTTGCTGAAAAAAATCCGCCGCAGACCCCGGAGAACCTCCAGCTCCTTGCTGTAATTAGCCACCACCAGGCCGTTGGTGTCTCCCCGGAGCATGGAGGCGTCATTGCCGGAATCCCCGCAGACCATGATATCGGCCAGGGGGATGTTCCATTTGTAGCTGAGATAACGGATCGCCTTGCCCTTGGAGGCCCGGTAGGGAAGGATGTCGAGAAACTGGCCGTGGGAATAAACGAGATGGTACCGGATTTTTTTTGCCTGGAGGGTCTGGTGTACCCTGACCAGCAATTCAGGATCGTCCTCCAGGTAATAGCTGACCTTGAAGGGCATCTGCTTTTCCGGCTCCTGCAATTCCAGAAAATCCAGCCTCCCCAGTTGTTCCCTGATCTCCTCCGGCCGCCAGCGATAGGCAATATGGCGGTGCCAGCCTTTATCCGGGGAAAGGGTCGCCCCATAGTAGATATCCGTGCCCACCGAGCAGATAAGGATATCCGGCCGTTCCACCGCATGCTCCTCAAGAATTTGCAGGGTTTTTATCAGGCAGCGACCGGTGGCCACGCCCCAGCATAGATTCTCGGCATTGGCGTTGAGCAGGGCTAAAAGTTCCTTAAGCGAATCGGCATCGCCGATCAGGGTATTGTCGATATCGCTGATAAGCATGCGCTTTACCGAGGTGAGCCGCTTGCCGATAACGGTTTTTCCGGCGCTCGTCGGGGATTGCATCACGGCGGGCATCTCGGAACGCACTTTTTTAATAGCCGCCAGGGCCCGCTCACAGTGGGAGAGCCAGGAATAATGGCGCTGGACCCGGTTGATGCCGTTTTGCGAAAACCTTTGCCAGACATCCTTATCCACCAGGATGCTTTTGCAGGCGGCGGCAATCTCCCGGCTGTTGGTGGGGTCGATCAGAATCCCGTTGTCGCAGTTGGCGATGATATCGGTCGGCCCGCCGTCCCGGGTGGCGACAATGGGCAGGCCGCAGGAGGCCGCCTCGATCAGGGTCAGACCGAAGGGCTCCACCAGGGCGGAATTGACAAAAACCCCATAGCTGTCGGCACAGAGCCGGTACAATTCGGGAACCTCGATGGAAAAATTGTGTTTTTTGGGAATGGCCAGCTTGCCGTAGAGATCGTAGCGGTCCATGAGAAGCAACATCTCGGTTAGCACATTGCGTTCATTTTCCTCCATCTCGGCGATGTTTTTGCGGATTCCGGCAAAGATGGCCAGGTTGGCGATGGCCTGCAACTCCTTGTCCTCGCCGTAGGCCGTGACCAACCCGGCAATATTCTTGCGCTGATCCGGTCGGCAGAGGGCCAGGATGAAAGGTTTTTTCGGCGACACCCAGAAGCGGTGGAGCTCACGGAGCAGCACCACCCTGGCCTGCCTGGTGCTTTCGTCACCGGCATCCGCGTCCAGTTGGGGAGCATAGTGGGGATAAAAGGTTTCCACGTCGATCCCCGGCGGATTCACCTGATAGCGGCCGGCCTTAAAATTGGCGTACAGGGAATACTGCTTGTCGATTTCGTGGTTGGTGCTGACGAAAATCTGCTCGGCATCTTTGATGATCCGGTCTTCCACCAGAATGCGGTGGTCGATGTGGTAACGATGGTTGATCTCCTCGCTGGTCAAACCTTCTTCGAGCAGGGTCTTTTTTTTGTGGGCTCCCATGGAGTGGCCGGTGAAAATGAAGGGGGAGCCGAAGATGCGGGCCAGTTCGCCGGCGACATAGCCCGCATCGGCGTAATGGCCGTGAAAAACATCTGGCATCCGGCCGGAAACCTTGATGAATTTGAGGGTCTTGTCCACCATCTCGTCAAGATGGGGCCAGAGCAGCTCCTTGCGGATGTATTTTCGGCCGCCGCACTGAATCCGGACAATCCGCGCCTTGTCGGAGAGCGGCTCGAGGGGACGGGAATAATCGGATGAAACGGCTTTATCGACAATCAGGCGGGTTATAAGATCAACCTGGGCAACCTCCGGGTGGGCAGCCAGGGACCGGGCCAGCTCCAGCACATATTTCACCTGCCCGCCCGTGTCGGCATCGCGGCCAAGCTCCGGCGAGTTTCCCCTGATCAAGCCATGGATGCTGAAAAGCTGGACATACAATCCTGAAGATTTCATGTGTTACCTCCATGTCGTGATGCGCCCGAAACGTAAGCGATCACAGGGCACAGCATCTGCTTTGTTATCGGCCTGTTTGCATACCATATGTTTAGAGCCCCTGCCCGAGAATCGGGCTTAGGGGCTTTTATCCAGCTTCGCTGGGATAGCTCTCAGGCCTCTGTCGCGCATCTGCCGCACCCTGCAATCGCTTACAGTTGGGATACGGTGCTGCACTTGGTCGCCTACCCTGTGATCAGTTACCCCGAAACAGCTCACCACTTCGGCGAAGACCGGGATCCGGCCTTACTGCGACTGCGCAAGAACACTGGCTTTCGGCCGGAGGTTATCCCCGGCAAGGAGACCGGAATGACGGAATATCATCTTCTTTTGAGGTGCCGCGAGTTCATCGGTAATAATTTCGTGCGAAAAGTGGCGATTCCGTCATGGAGCCTTCAGGGTAACAGGAAAAAATAATCTTTTCACGGGACAAGGAGAGCATGAAGCGTTCAACGCCTTGTGATTACACGAGAAAAAATAATTATTTTTCGTAAAAAAACCTCGCCGGACGGTGAGCGAAATGGTGTTCTCCTGGTGAATCACGGTCGGCACGCCCCCTTGACCTGGTCGAATATCTCGGTTAGTCTCCCAAGAAAGACGCCTTTTTCGGATCCGTCCCGCTTCCGCACTTTCCCGCGCCCCGCTGTTTCTCCCTCTGTTCCCCCCCCCACGGTTCAGGGCATTTCCGGACGGTACTCCCGGCTTTCCAGGCACCATGCCCCACAACCCCATCGGAGGCTCAGCCCATGGATCCGACCATTTTCACCCCGCAATATCTGAAAAAAACCAACCCGCGACTTTTCAGGCTGATCAGTCAGGCGGCCGACCCCGAGGATCTCCGGGGCCGAATCATCGACTACAGCTTCGGGGCGGAACAGAAAGCCCTTGAGGAAGCGAGCCACGAAGACGCCAGCTTCGCCGCCCGGATCCGCGACTGCGGCATCATCCTGCGCGGGATGCTCAAACCGGGCTCGGAGCAGGCCGCCGGCGGCTTCAGCATCCTTCAGGTTCTCTGGGATCTCGGCCACGATCTGCCGCGGCCGGAACTTACCCCGGCCTTTTACGCCGACCTGCTCCACCTGCTGCTGGGAGTCAAAGGTCAGGGACCCCGCGGCTCCCTCGACGCAATCCATCTTGCGGCGATCAGCGCCAGCGGCAGGAAGGCGGCCTTGATCCGGACCCGCCAGCTCGACAGCCTCTGGGACGAGGTGGACCGGCGGATGAACGCCTTCCCGACCGGCCTCGGAGCGGAAGCGATCAAGCGCCGCAAGAGGCGGCGGGAGAAGATCCTTGCCGGGCTGGGCGGCAATCTCGATGACTGGCACAACTGGCGCTGGCAGATACGCAACATTATCCGCGATCTGGCCACCCTGGAGCAGCTGGTCAAACTCAGCCCCTCCCAGCGCGCCGCGATCAAGGCGGCCAAAGAGCACAAGCTCCCTTTCGGGATCACCCCCTATTACCTCTCCCTGATGGATGACGAACTCGGCCGGCGCGACGCGGCGATCCGGGCTCAGGTGTTGCCGCCGATGAGCTATGTCAGGGAGATTGCCACGATCGACGACAGCTCCTGCCTCGATTTCATGGGCGAAGAGGACACCTCCCCCTGCGACCTGATCACCCGCCGCTACCCGGCGATCTGCATTCTCAAACCCTACAACACCTGTCCGCAGATCTGCGTCTACTGCCAGCGCAACTGGGAGATCGACGATGTCATGGCCAGCGGCGCCTTTGCCGGCATGGAGCGGATAAACGAAGCCATTCAATGGATTCACGAACACCCGTCGATCCACGAGGTGCTGATCACCGGCGGTGACCCTCTGGTGATGGGCAATGAAACCCTGGCCACGATTCTGGCTCAAGTGGCGGAGATCCCCACCGTCGAACGGATCCGGATCGGCAGCCGGACCCCGGTCACCATCCCCATGCGGATCAGCGAGGGGCTGGTGGGGCTGCTTGCCCAATACCGCGAACCGGGCCGGCGGGAGATCGCCCTGATGACCCACATCCAGCATCCCTACGAAATCACCCCCGAAACCGCCGCCGCGATCGATCGCCTCCGTCTGCGCGGAATTCCGGTCTACAACCAGCTGGTCTACACCTATTACACCTCCAAACGTTTCGAGGCCGCGGCCCTGCGCCGCCACCTCCGGCTGATCGGGGTCGATCCCTACTACACCTTCAACACCAAGGGCAAGGACGAGACCCTGGCCTACCGGGTGCCCATTGCCCGGCTCCTCCAGGAGCAACAGGAGGAATCCCGGTTGATGCCGGGCCTGACCCGCACCGACGAGGCGGTCTTCAACGTCCCCCGCCAGGGCAAGAATTACCTGAGGGATCGCGGCTACCGGAACCTGCTCAGCATTCTCCCCAACGGCAGCAGACTTTATGAATTCCACTCCTGGGAGCGGAAGGTTTCCCAGGAAGCAAGCACCTTCATCACCACCGATGTCCCCCTGCTCGACTACCTGGAACGGCTGCGCAAAGACGGGGAGAGCGTCTCGGAATACGAGACCATCTGGTATTATTTCTGATCGCAGGAGAGATCCGGTGGAGATTTCAGAAAGTGCCTGCGGAAAAAATTTTCAGCGATAACGATGGATGGCCGGCCTCACACCTCAAAGCTCTGGTGCGGCTCGGGAATCTCAACACTCGGGAAATTAAGCTCCAACCGCATGCTCTCGGCCAGGGCGGTGGCCGCCTCTTCCTCGCCGTGCACCACAAAGGTGCGGGCCGGTTTCTTCCGCATGGCCCCGGCCCAGGCCAGCAGCTCATCCCGGTCAGCATGGCCGCTGAAGCCGGTCAGGGTCTCCACCTTGGCCCGCAGCGGGAACTCCTCGCCATAGATCTTGACCGTTTTCTCCCCCTCGACAATTTTACGCCCCAGGGTATGGGGCGCCTGCCAGCCGGTGACCAGGATGGTGTTTTTCTGGTCGCCGATGCGCCGCCGCAGATGATGGAGAATGCGGCCGCCCTCCATCATCCCGCTGGCGCTGATGATAATGGCCGGCTCACGCAAAAAATTAAGCTCTTTGGACTCCTCCACGGACTGGGTGTAACTCAGGGTGTCAAAGCCGAAGGCATTGCTGTGATTGCCTGCCAATAAGAATTCGCGGATCTCGCTGTCATAGGTTTCCGGATGCAGCCGAAAGATATCCGTAACCCTGGTGGCCAGCGGGCTGTCCACATAGATGGGGAGCCGTGGGATGTCGCGCTTCAAAAACAGCTTGTGCAGGGCATAGACCAGCTGCTGGGTCCTCCCCACGGCAAAGGCCGGGATCAACAGCACCCCGCCGCGGCGATAAGTGTCATTGACAATTCGTTCCAGTTCTTTTTCCGACTCGGGATAAGGCGGATGCTGCCGGTTGCCGTAGGTACTCTCCATGATGAGGATATCCGCCCCTTCGCTCAACACCGTTGGATCATTGATGATGGGGATGCCGCTCCGGCCGATATCCCCACTGAAGACCAGACGGATATCACGACCCTGCTCCTGGTCATGGATGTCGAGAATCACGTTGGCACTGCCCAGCATATGGCCAGCATCCACCAGGGTGAGGTGTACCCCGGGCACGATCTCCCGCCGGCGGTTGTAACTGATGCCGACGAACTGATCCATGGCCGCAACCGCATCCTCCCTGGTGTAGAGCGGCTCAAATTCCTTCTGCTTGTTGCGCCGACGCAGCTTGTTGGCAAACGCCACGTCCTTCTCCTGGATAAAGGCGGAATCCATGAGCATGACCGCACAGAGATCGCGGGTGGCCGAAGTGCAGACGATATCGCCGCGGAACCCTCTTTTGACCAGGGTGGGGATGTTGCCGGAATGGTCGATATGGGCATGGGACAGGACCAGACAGTCAATATCCTTGCCCGCGCCAAAGCCGCTGCGGTTCAGCTCAAAGGCCTCCTTACGCTTGCCCTGAAAAAGCCCGCAGTCAAGAAGGATGCGCTTGCCGTTCACCTCGAGCAAATGCTGCGAGCCGGTAACTGTTTTCGCCGCGCCGTGGAAGGTCAGTTTCATGGTTGTGCTCCCTTGTTGAAGGATGTGCTTTTCTTTAAGCATAACAAAACCGACGGGAGAAACAGAAGAAAAGATTTTCACTTGGCCTAACATAAAATGGTTTGACAAGAGCAGGTTATTTTTTACACCTTTTGCATGCTTCGTCTTGATGAGTTTGGGAGGATTCTCGATTTCACCATGCATCGGGGAACCCAGAAATATGATTTTTCAAGACTACGATGACTTCCAAAGTGCCCCCTGTTAATGCCATTCTGGACAGGCGGGGTTGGGGTGGCAGAAGGTGCAACAGAAAAACAGATACCACCGCCCCCCGCCTTTTCCCACAGGCCGACGAGATTACAGGTGGAGATACTCAATGGCTGCAAAGTATCATCCCCATGTCCTGCCGCCGCATGTAGCTCTCTGAGTCAAGGGCCAAAAGTCCGACTTTTCGCCCCGTCGGGGAATAGCGCCTATCACCCGCACGCCTGACGTTCCTCTGATGTTTCCCTTGTTTGCGAAGCTGCTTTTTGTTAGCATCTTGGCATGGTTGTTCCGTTTACCATGACTTCTACATGGTTTCATTGCTCGTGCCTATAACCTGCAATGCCTGGGCAATCCTCTTGCCCTGCGGTTTAAGCTTTTTGTTTGTGGATTATTCTTGAATTGGGGGAGAAGGGGATTGGGGAAAAAAACATGGTGGCCAGAAAAAAGATGGACATAGGACACTATTTGACCCAGGTGGCATGGTATAAAACTCCATGTGGGCATGACAATGATCTTGCCCAAGGCCTTAGAGCTATCCAGAAATCGAGGCGCTGGCCCGGCTGAGTAGCGCTGGTGGATGGGGGAAGCTATATACCGTCCAGCGGGAATGTGGTGCGGGTGGATTTCAGGCAGAGGCTGCGGGCGGGGTGAATTGGGTGCTTATTTCATTCGCAATAAACAGGCTGTTTTAAAATATGTTTTGTCGAGGGAGGTAGCACATGAGGTCAGGGGGTCAGTTGCAAATCAAAAAAATACATAAAATGCCGAGGTTGTAGCGTGGCAATCAGAGAAGAGATGAAGCCAGGCGACAGGGTACGCTTACGGGCAAGTCCCTCGCGCGTCGGCACCCTCACCGATGAATACGATGGGCCGCCCAACCGACGGCGGGTTCTGGTCTGCTTTACAAACGGCGATGAGGAGTTCGTCCTTATCGGCTCGCTGGAAAAAGTGACCGGCGATTCTCTTCGACCCTATGCCCTGATTGAAAGCGGGCGATACGGTACCGTCAATGATCTGCGCGGGGCTATCACCTATTACCGCCTGAGCGGCAGGCTTGCCAACCTGATATACAGCCTTAACACGACCAACACCCAGTTTTTCGCCTATCAGTTCAAGCCCGTTCTCCAGTTTCTGGACTCACCATGTCGTGGAATCCTGATCGCCGACGAGGTTGGTCTGGGTAAGACTATCGAGGCGGGATTGATCTGGACCGAACTCCGGGCGCGACTCGATGCTCGGCGGCTATTGGTGGTCTGCCCGGCCATGCTCCGGGAAAAATGGCGGGATGAGCTCAATAACCGGTTTGGCATCAAGGCTGATATCTGTGATGCAGGAGAGATGCTACACATCGTACAGCGTATGTATCGGGGTGAGTTTGAAGAGTTCGCCCTGATTACGAGTATCCAGGGCCTTCGCCCCCCCAAGGGCCGCCAGGATGAAAAGACTTCCACACGGTCCACGGCTAAGCTCGCTGCCTTTCTTGAAGAAAAGGCCTTTGACGATCCGGTTTTCGACATGGTCATCATCGATGAGGCCCATTATTTACGGAACCCTGGCACTCAGACCCACAAGCTTGGCAGACTGTTGCGCCCCATCTGCGATAACTTAGTCATGCTTTCCGCTACCCCGATTCAAATGCGGAGCAGTGATTTGTTTTCGTTGCTGAACCTGCTGGATGAAGATGCTTTTCCCTATCCTTATTCCTTTGAGCAAACTCTGAAGGCAAATAGGCCTATTATCCAGCTACGTGACAGCTTGCTGCGGGGAGCAGTTTCCAGGGAAGATTTTCTGGAAGCACTTCAATCGGCTCTCATTTGGAGAATTTTTGAAGACAGCCAGCAGATCAATCATCTCATCAAGTACCCCCCCACCAACGAGGAACTGAACAGTCATCAGGGCAGGTCGCTGCTTGCAGAAAAACTCGACCGGATCAACCCGCTGGCCAAGGTCATCACCAGGACAAGGAAACGGGATGTACAGGAGATGCGTGTTGTCCGCTGTCCCGTCCTTGTCAGGGCTGAGATGACACCAGTCGAAGCGGATTTTTACGCAGCAGTTACAGCAGGAATCCGTGAGTTCTGCGAAGGGATGGACATCCACGCCGGTTTCATGCTGACCATCCCCCAGACCCAAATGGCAAGCTGCATGGCTGCCGCCTGCAGGGCCTGGGGTGGAGAAACTGTTCATGACGATGAACTTGAGGAGACCATCTACGAAGCATATGGGGGTGACGATGAGAATGCTAAAGGCGGCAATGCAGACAACCTCGGAACCCTTACGAGAGCCCTAATCGACATAACCAGTGAAATCGGCAACTACCGGGAACTGCGACGGGTTGACAGCAAGTACAACGAGCTGGTGAAGTCGCTCAAAAATTACTGGATGGAAAACCCGGGCAAGAAGGTGGTGCTCTTTTCCTTTTACCGCGGGACCCTCCGTTACCTGCATGAACGGCTTGAGGAAGATGGAATTATCGCCATCGTCGTTATGGGAGGAATGGACAAACATGCTGCCATTAATAGTTTTGCGGACCCGTCCGGCCCAAATATTCTGCTTTCTTCGGAAGTAGCGGCGGAAGGTGTGGACCTCCAGTTCTCAAGTCTGCTTATCAACTACGATCTGCCGTGGAACCCTATGCGTATTGAGCAACGCATCGGACGTATCGACCGTATCGGCCAGGAGGCTGAGCGCATCCTGATCTGGAATTTCCTCTATGCGGATACTATTGATGAACGGATCTATAATCGGCTGTTGGTGCGCCTCAATATCTTTGAACAGGCGCTCGGCACTATCGAGGCCATGCTTGGCGACCAGATCCGAGAGCTGGGATACTACCTCCTAGTACACAAACTGACTGCGGCAGAGGAGGCTGCGCGCATTGACCAGACTGCCCTTGCCCTTGAAACCATGAACCGCACCCAGGAAACTCTCGAAAAGGAAGCAACCCAGCTGATCGCCCATGGCGAGTATATCCAGAACCAGGTGAAGGCCGCCCAGGAAATCGGCAGGTATGTAACCGGGGAGGATCTTTCCCGTTATGTGCGTGACTTCTTTGTGCAGGAGTACGAAGGAAGCCGGTTTGTCCAGAAGGAGGGCGATGAGGAATATTATATCGCAGAGTTGTCCGTCGAGGCCAAGGTGCGCTTTGGGGAATTTCTCGACACACACCATCTCAGCGGTAAAACCAGAATACTGCGAGACATAAATCCCATTATTCTCTTTGAGAATCAGGTCGGCATCCGGAAGCATCGTGTTGAAATAATTTCACAATATCACCCCCTAATTCGATTTGTCAGTGAAAAACTCCGAGCCAAGGGAAAGATCGGAGGCTACTTTCCCGTATCCGCCATAGAGGTGAATAGACTGACTTTCTCCAATGTTGAAGCGGGAATATATGTCTATGCAATAGCCAGATGGTCGATCTCCGGCGCACGGGATATTGAACGGCTGGAATATTCGGTAAAACGGATGGATACCGGAGACCGGCTTGACAATGTCCTGGCTGAACGCCTGGTGAACACTGCTGCGATGAAGGGGCGGGACTGGTTCGGCGCGCAGGGCGTGCTGGAGCACAGAAAAATCGCAAGAATATACGATGCCTGCCTTGAAGATCTTGAATCGCGATTCCGTGATTTTGAAGGGGACATTCAACGGGAGAACAATGACCGTATCAATATGATGATCAATACCTTGGAAAGGCACCGGAGATCGCAAAGCAAGAAGATTGAAGATCGTATTTTTATACACGAACAGAGCGGCGACGAACGGAAAATGAAGCTCATCCCGGCGGAGAAGGGAAAACTCAAGAAGCTCAACAACAAGATAGATGAGAAGATCGCCGTACTTTCGAATAAACAAGTCATTCAGTCCGGTGAAGGGAATGTTTCAGGAGGAGTGATCCGCGTTTATTAACTGTTGCGAGGGATTGTTATGGGTAATTCTTTACATGATGCCCTGAAAGCGGCGATGCAAAAGGCCGGGATAAGTCTCCCGGAGGGGAAGAAGCATCAGGCGCAACCACAGGAGAAGCGTGGCAACAACACCGACCGGGAAAATGCTGGCAGCGGTAACGCGCCTAAACCGTTACCACCTCAAGCGCAACAGCAGGAACAATCTTTCTGCGGCCATATGAAAGAGGCAGGAGTTGGGGCCGTACAGTTCAATAAAACCCGGATTCTCGAAAGCAGGGGGCCTGGTGCGCAACAAGAAATTAACACCACTGCCCCGCCCAAATCATCTGCAAAGAGAGTGGTAATATTTGAGTACCCAGTCGTTAAGAAAGAAGAGAAGGCGATCGTTCCGAAACAACCGACAACGAAGGTCGAGACCGTAACCGCAAAACAGCAACAGCCAACTCAACCGAAAGCGAGCGAAACCGTAAATCCAGTTAAAGAACAACGCACTGATTCACTTCCACCTCAGCCAGTCCCATATACGATTGAGATTGAGGGCGACATAACTGCCAATCCGCTCCTGACTGCGACCCCAAAAATGGGCAACCTGCTTATCCCGGAAAGCGACGGGAGAAACGAACAGCTCCATACGACCAAGGTTGACGATGAGCGGGAAGTTGTCATCGGACTGGATTTTGGCACTGCATGCGTAAAGGTCGTTATCAGCGACAAAGCCAGCGGGAAGTCATTCGCTATCCCCTTCTCGGACGACATGGGCTTGTCCGCCTATCTGCTGCCAAGTCGGGTTTGGCTCGGTGATGGCGGTTATAGCCTCTCTGAACAGGGCGTTCCGAGGCGCAATTTGAAACTGAGCCTGATGATCGCTCATGCATGCAATGAGGATTGTTTTGCTGATGCCGCAGCCTTTCTTGCTCTCGTTGTCAGAAGGTCAAGAGGATGGTTTTTGTCTCAGTATGCTGACAGTTACAAGAAAATTAAAATTTTTTGGAAGTTGACTCTCGGACTCCCAGCGGCCACTTATGAGGATAAGGACTTGGTGGAACGGTTTAAGAAATTGGCCGCCTCGGCCTGGCTGATTGCAGGCCTCGAATCAGCCAATATTCCCAAGGAAATCGTCAAACAAGTATGCCGCAAGGCGCACGAGAAAGATTTTGCTCGATTTTCTGAGAACCCTGAAATTAGTGACACAATTTTCAGTGTTGCCCCGGAACTTTCCGCGCAGTTGTATGGGTTCCTGACTTCCACTAAATTCGACGAACAGGCGCGGAACATATTCATGATGGTTGATGTCGGAGCCGGAACCGTTGATTCATCGGTATTTTATGCCACCCAAGGCAGGGGGAAAAAGCTTCAGTTCAATTTCTGTTCGAACATCGTCGAGTTTAACGGCGTGGCAAACCTCCATGCAGAACGGATCAAATGGCTCAGGCAAGCATTCACGGCAAAGGATATCCTGAAACAGATCCCCCTGGATCTTGACACTCTTGCAACCTCAACTGACAAACTCCATGGCGTCCCTGAAAAGATCGACGATTATTTTCATGGAATTGAATTGTTATTTCGCAGTTCTGAGGGAAATCCGGACCATATGTTCTATGAAAAACGGCTCAAATATCAGGTGCTTGCCAAAACTTTGAAAGGTGCACGTGAAAAGGTCACAGAACTCTCCGATTTTGCAGGGATGCCGCTGTACCTTTGTGGAGGTGGTAGCCGAATGAAGTTTTATCAGCAACTGGAACAAGACCTCCTGTCGCACAAAAACGCCTCCTGGTTCTGCTTCCAGCCGAAAAAACTGGAAATACCGGAGAGGTTGGATGTCCCTGGAGTGAGGAAGGATGAATTCGATCGCCTTTCCGTGGCGTTCGGATTGAGCGTCCTCGATGTGGGCAAATACCTCAAACAACCAACAGAGCCCCATTCACGGTCAGAGCCCTACCAGAGCCCTACACGTTGCCCTTGGTGTAACGCTCTTGGTGTATGTTACTGTGGTTGAGGTTTCAATAGGCTTGCCCAACTGACTTTCAACTTTCCATGGGACACGACAACCAAATGGATGAAGATTTTATGGGACGCAGCTGGTCGCCGCCTGACAAGTTTGTCTGCCCCGGCTGCGTGGCAGACAGCTTTCTCAAGGAGAAAATCGCCCAGAACCTGGCCAAACGGAAGTGCGACTACTGCGGTCGGGGTGGGAGAGGAAACATCGCCGCCCCGGTCGCGGCAATCATGGAGCACATTGGCCCGACTTTTCACTATTATTATGCCGACCCCGACCATGCCGGTGTCCCTTATGATGAAGGCGGCTATGCCATTTCCCCGAATATCAGGGCAGAAGATGGCCTTTGGGCCATCAACCTGAAATGCCATGATGTGCTGTTTGCTGATATTGCCAGATCGATCGGCAATGATATGCTTTGGGTGGAGGCTAGCGGTGGAGTCTGGCTAGGGGAACACCAAAACGAATTTTTGTCCAATGAGTGGAAAAGATTTTCCCAGACCATAAAACACGAAAGCCGTTTCTTTTTCTCGACCCTGGCCTCGACTGGACAAAAATTTCCTTCCAATTACACGCCACTTGAAATGTTGGCAGAAATCGGGCAGATGGTGTCAGAAATGGGAATGGTTCAGCCATGGTCGGCAGGGACAAAACTTTTCCGTGGCCGCAAGCGGGAGGCCGATGCAACCTGGCCGCTTGACGCCAAGGAATTGGGTGCGCCGCCTAACGAGAAAGCCCTGACGCAGCGGATGAATCCAGCCGGTATCAGTTATTTCTATCTGGCCAAGGAACAAGAAACGGTGCTTGCAGAGGTGGAGCGTAGCATCATGCCACGCCAAATCGCAATGGCGTCGTTTACACTCCGCCGAGATTTGCAATTGCTTGACTTGGCCAATTTTCCACAAATTCCCTCCATCTTTGACCAGGCACGTCGTTCCGAGTATGAATCGGCCCTTTTCCTGATTTCCTTCGCTAACGAAATCAGTAAACCGGTCAAGAAGGACGGGTTGGAACACATCGAATATATTCCTTCACAGATTGTGTCCGAGTACTTCGCCAAAATCTTTCGGCTGAATGACGGAAGTCCACTTGACGGCATGACCTATGCGAGTGCGGCCTTCAGTGGAGGGGGCAATATCGTCTTGTTTCCACCGCAAGATAGCCGAGGTTTTGGCGCGTTGGCGAATTTCTCAGATCCTGTTTTGATCCCTCCTAGAGACTCAAATTGTACTGAAGGCAAAGCAGGAGACCGAATTTGAAACCAGCCGAGCGATCTCGGGGAAGTTGTTGCATACTATGCATGGGACAACGAATGTCGTTGCCCGTATTTTCTCTGTCTCGGTGGCATAAGGGAAGGGGGCAATAAATGTGGAAAAAATCTGTCCAGTTTTTCTGTAATGACAATGCACCGACAAAGGAGAAATTAAAATGAGCCTGATCTGGAGCCCCCTACCGAAAGAAGCGTATTCAGTGCTGCATCAAGGCCAGATGGTCGGCCCGTTCTGTGCTGAGCACATAAACATGCCCGGCGTCTGGAACATTCAGTTTTTGTGCATCGCCGAGGCCTTGGAAGCGCTAAGGTCGTATGAAGGAGATACTGGTGAATTTCCAGTGTCGTTCAACTGCACGCCGGCCGTCATCGGCGCGTCCTTGCAGAAGTCGGACGCAGACAAGACCCTCGGCGAGTGGGCGGAAGAGCTGACGCCGACGGCCTGGATCGACCGGGCGCTGACTGTGCAGAACTTCATCTTGACGGAGGTGTATCCGTTGTGGGAGATGATCGCTCGAGAAGCAGCAGCATCCTACGTGCCGAGGTCGCACGGAAACCTGTACATCGTCGATTTTGGGACGGGGAGGAGAGTGCGGTGAGCAGGGAGCACTCAGTCAAAAAATTGAGGGGGAGTCGCCGGGAGGCTTACCCTGGCGTTGGGCTCCTTAAGAGATAGTAAGCCTTGTAGACAACCATCAGAACCGATAAAAAATGTCACTTGACTTCCTTGTTGACAAAGCCTCATAGTTAGGGTAAGAAAATTTTCTTTCTAATTAAAAAATGAATAATTGTTCATTTATCACAGGGCCAGCAACTGGTTTATCAACAAAAAATTCTCATTTTTGATAAGTAAATATTGGAGGCCGCCATGGGCGAGTTAATCCGCGAAAACGGGGATATTTCTATTAACGCGAATATCCTTATAAAAAAAGAAGATGACATCTTCATTGCTCACTGCCTAGAAATGGACATCGTAGCGACTGGGGATACCGCTGACCAAGCGCAACGTGAGTGTATATCTTTAATCTGTGCGCAAATAGAATACGCATTTGCACATGACAATCTTGACAATTTGTTGCATTCAGCTCCACCCAGTGTATGGTCTGAGTTCTTTGCCTGCAAAGAACAAAAAGAAATGCGCTATAAGATAGAAAAACGATTTGAAGAAGCCAACCAGAAATCTTTTTTACCTACATGGCTAACTGCTAGGACGTGCAACATGGCAACTGCTTGCCATGCCTAAAAGACCTCTCAAGTTCAGAGAATTACTTGAAAGGCTAAAACCATATGGAATAGTCTCTATGGCAAAAAGAGGTAAGGGTTCAGAGGTTATACTTCTTTTGCCAGAAGAGCCTGGCTCGAAAAAGGGTCTCCAATACCCAATTAAACATCACGGGGACGGAACAGAAATATATATCCCTGTGATTAATGCTGCGTTAAGACGATTTTCTATCAAACCAGAAGAGTTTTGGGATTAACCTTCTTCCTCTATATGATTCATGGAATGGCACCTATCGCTAAAATAGGTGCCATTTTTTTTGCTTAAATTGCTGGGATAAGAGAGGGTAGAGTAGGAAGCTGATATCAGAACAGCAGCCGGTATAAATCCCGCAGCTTGTGGTTGTCTGGCCTCGGCAGACTTTGTCCTGGAAAACCTTGACCCTCTGGCCTCTCCATAACGAATCTGATCATTTTGCCACAGCCCCTAAGCCGTCTTGCAAAACAAGAAATTGGATTTTGGATGTTATCTCCCGGCATAAGGGGCTGTAACGAAATTATTATTTCGTAACAGCCCCTAAAAAACGCCGGCGATGGGCGCTTGGCAGTGGTTGCAGTTTCCGCCGGTCATCTCCTGCCTGGTCATGGTAAAGCCGGTCCGTTCGATGACCAGTTTTTTGCAGTTTGGGCAGTAAGTGTTTTCTCCGGTATCGTCGGGGATATTGCCGACATAGACATAATGCAGCCCCTCGTTCAGACCGATTTCTCTGGCGCGGATTACCGTGGAATGCGGGGTGGGGGGGCGGTCGTTCATCTTGTAGGTGGGCCAGAACCGGCTGACGTGCCAGGGGATGTCGGCGGAAATACTTTTGATGAAACTGGCGATGTCGGTGAGTTCCTCGTCCGAATCGTTCCAGCCAGGAATCACCAGGGTGGTGACCTCCACCCAGACCCCCAGTTCCTTCATCAGCCGGATCGTGTCGAGGACCGGTTGCAGCCTGGCGCCGCAGACCTCTTTGTAGAATTTGTCGGTAAAGGCCTTGAGGTCTATATTGTTGGCATCAAGATACGGAGCCAGTTCCCTGTTGGCTTCCGGCCCGGTGTAGCCGTTGCTGACAAAGATATTCTTCAGGCCTGCCGCCTGGGCCAGCCTGGCGGTATCAAGGGCGAATTCATAGAAGATGGTGGGCTCCACATAGGTATAGCTGATGGACTGACACCCGGATCGATGCGCGGTTTCGACCACTTCCGCCGGGGTGCGCAGGGTGCCGGGGATATCCGGATGAAGGTGGGGATACTGGGAGATCTCGTAATTCTGGCAGTGTTTGCAGTGGAAATTGCAGCCCACCGTGGCAATGGAATAGGAAAGGGAGCCGGGCAGCAGATGGAAGATGGGCTTCTTTTCGATGGGGTCGATATTTTCGCTGATCAAGCGACCGTAGTTGAGACTGTAGAGAATTCCCCCTCGATTTTCCCGGACTCTGCAAATTCCCCGGTGGCCTTCACTGATCAGGCAATGGTGGCGACAGAGCAGACAGCGGACATGACCAGGGTGATCGGCAGGCTTAATGTAAAAAAGCGCTTCATGCATGGTCATCCTTCAAGGCGACGGGCCTTTATTTTTGGGTTAGGTGTTATGGGAAAAGGGTCTATGTTATATTAAGTCACAAGCGAGGAAGGGTGGTCAACAAGAAAATTTTCAGTTTATTTCAACGGAATAGTGTGGTTTTTGCCGGTTGGTGAATAAAAAGTAAAAAATAGGGTTGACGGAGGGGACGGGATCGACTACTTTGCCGCTCTCCGCAACGATGGAGGCCAAGACTGACTTCTGGTCAGACCCCTTGGATCAGCGATCATTGAAAACTGAATAGTGAGCAAAGTAGAAGATGGGCCCCAAGAAACCGGAGTTTCGGCTTCGGGAGTTTTTATTGCAGTAAAGAGATCAGAATCTCTGTTAAAGAAGAGTGGGTTTTACGGAACCTGTTCAGATATTAAACTGGAGAGTTTGAT